>NZ_CP007029.1:3111883-3756729 GCF_000227685.2 Thioalkalivibrio paradoxus ARh 1
CGGCTGTCGGTAGCGATCTCGGATCCCACCAACCTCTCCGCCACCGATGAATTCAAGTTTGCCACCGGGCTGAGCATCGAGACGGTGCTGGTCGAGCACAACAAGCTCGACCGGCTGATCGAGGACTCGATCAGCGCCGCGATGGCGATGATGGACGATCTCGACGACGACGGATTCGCCGAACTGGCGGTATCGGCCGGCGAGGAAGACCACGACGACGACGCCACCGAGGGCATCGACGATGCCCCGGTCGTGCGCTTCGTGAACAAGCTGATGCTCGACGCGATCCGGCGCAAGGCCTCCGATATCCACCTGGAGCCCTACGAAAAGGATTTCCGCGTCCGCTTTCGCATCGACGGCATGCTCTACGATGTCGGACATCCCCCGATCAGCCTGGCGCCGCGAATTATCGCGCGCGTGAAGGTGATGTCCCGGATGGACATTGCCGAGCGGCGCATCCCCCAGGACGGCCGGATCAAGCTGAAACTCTCGCGCAGCCGGGCAATCGACTTCCGTGTCAGTAGCTGCCCGACGCTGTACGGCGAGAAGATCGTGATGCGCATCCTCGACTCCGACGCCGCCATGCTCAGCATCGATGTGCTGGGCTTCGACGAAGAACAGAAGAAACAGTACCTGCGCGCGTTGAGCCGCCCGTACGGGATGATCCTCGTCACCGGCCCGACCGGCTCGGGGAAGACGGTGTCGCTGTACACCGGTCTCGGCATCCTGAACACCAACGACCGGAACATCTCCACCGCCGAGGATCCGGCCGAAATCAATATGCCGGGGATCAACCAGGTCAACGTTCACCCGAAGATCGGGCTGACCTTCGCCAACGCTCTGCGCGCGTTCCTGCGCCAGGATCCGGACGTGATCATGGTCGGCGAAATACGCGATCTCGAGACCGCGGAAATCGCGATCAAGGCGGCCCAGACGGGTCACCTCGTATTGTCGACGCTGCACACCAACGACGCGCCGCAGACGCTGACGCGGCTCGCGAACATGGGGGTGCCGGCCTACAACCTCGCGTCGTCGATCCTGTTGATCATCGCCCAACGCCTGGCCCGGCGGCTGTGCCCGGCCTGCAAGGAACCCGAACAGCTCCCCGAAGATGTGTTGCTCAAGGAGGGCTTCAGCCCTGGCGACATCTCCGAGGGCATCACGCTCTACCGGCCGGTCGGCTGCGACCAGTGCACCGATGGCTATAAGGGGCGGGTGGGCATCTATCAGGTGCTGCCGATCTCGGAAAACATGCAGCGGCTGATCCTCGAGGGTGGCAACAGCATGCAGATGGCGGAGCAGGCCGAGCGCGAGGGTGTAAACGACCTGCGCCTTGCAGGCCTGCTGAAGGCCCGGGCCGGGGTGACGAGCCTCGAGGAAATCAACCGAGTGACCACGGACTGACGCACCCATGGCAGAGACCGAGACAATCTTTATCTGGGAGGGCCTGAACAAGAAAGGGACTCGCGTGAAAGGCGAGACCCCGGCCGACAGCGAAATGCTCGCGCGAGCGGAGCTGCGCCGTAACGGCATCAACGTTCTGAAGATCCGCAAGAAGCCGAAGTCGCTGTTTTCGACCAAGAAGCGGATCAAGCCGGTCGACATCGCCTATTTCCTGCGTCAGATGACGACGATGCTCAGCTCCGGCGTACCGCTGGTGCAGGCGTTCGACATCGTCGGGCGCGGGCACGAGAACCCGACGATGTCGGCGCTGATCATGGACCTGAAGTCCTCGGTCGAGGGGGGCGAGACCTTCGCAGCGGCGCTGGCCAAGCATCCGCGACACTTCGACGATCTGGTGACCAACCTGGTCGAGGCCGGTGAACAGTCGGGCACGCTGGAAACCCTGCTCGACAAGGTCGCGACCTACAAGGAGAAGACCGAAAGCCTCAAGGCCAAGATCAAGAAGGCGATGTTCTATCCCGCCGCGGTGATCGTGGTTGCGATCGTCGTGACCGCAATCCTGCTGATCTTCGTGGTGCCTCAGTTCGAGGCGCTGTTCGTCGGCTTCGGCGCGGACCTGCCGGCGTTCACCCGCATGGTCGTGAACCTCTCGGAATTCGTGCAGGCATGGTGGTGGGCCATACTCGCGGCAATGGTCGCGATTGGCTTTGTCTTCGTTCAGCTGCGGCGGCGATCGCCCCGGTTCAGCCGCTTCGTCGACCTCGCGGTGCTGCGGATACCCGCGATCGGGCCGATCCTGCGCAAGGCGGCGGTGGCGCGGTTCGCCCGGACGCTGTCGACGATGTTCGCGGCGGGCGTGCCGCTGGTCGAGGCGCTGCGCTCGGTGGCCGGAGCGACCGGCAACGCCCTCTACGCCGAGGCCACCGAGCGGATGCGCGAGGAGACCGCGGCCGGGGCCCAGCTGCAATGGTCGATGCGCAACACCAACGTCTTCCCGAACATGGTCGTGCAGATGGTCGCGATCGGCGAAGAATCCGGCTCGCTCGACTCGATGCTCGCGAAGGTCGCCGATTTCTACGAGGAGGAGGTCGACAACGCAGTGGACAGCCTGTCCAGCCTGCTCGAGCCGCTGATCATGGTTGTGCTCGGGGTGCTGATCGGCGGCCTGGTCATCGCGATGTACCTGCCGATCTTCATGCTGGGCCAGGTGATCTAGTGGCGCGTGCCCGGCGCTGGTCCGGGGACGCCGGGGCTGCAGTTGCGACACTCAGCCGATGATGCTCTGGACTGAAGTGCCCGCTGCCTGGGCGATTCCGGCGGTGGCCGTGCTCGGCCTGATCGTCGGCAGCTTCCTGAACGTGGTGATCCACCGGCTTCCGCGGATGATGCAGCGCGAGTGGGAACACGAGGCGCGTGCAATCCTGGAACAGCCCGAGGCCCCCGAATCGCCGCGCTACGACCTCTGGTGGCCGCGCTCGCAGTGCCCTCATTGCGGGCGCGCGATCCGCGCCCGGGAGAACATCCCGGTACTCAGCTTCCTGCTGCTGCGGGCGCGCTGCCCGGGCTGCGGCGGCCGGATTTCCTGGCAATACCCGCTGGTGGAGCTGCTCACCGCCGCGCTGTTCGCGGTCACCGTCTGGCAGCTCGGTGTCGGCATCGCCGGCCTCGCGGCCCTCGCCCTCACCGGGGTGCTGATCGCCGCGGCCGGGGTCGACGCGCGCACCACATTGCTCCCGGACCAGTTGACGTTGCCGCTGCTCTGGCTGGGCCTGGTCGCGAACCTGTTCGGGCTGTTCACCGACCTCGAATCCGCGGTGATCGGAGCGGTCGCCGGCTACCTGGCGCTCTGGGCGGTCTACCACGGCTTCCGGCTGCTGACCGGCAAGGAAGGCATGGGCTTCGGCGATTTCAAGCTGCTCGCCGCACTGGGCGCCTGGCTCGGCTGGCAGGCACTGCCGCTGATCCTGCTGCTCGCCTCGCTGGCAGGGGCGATCGTCGGCATCGCACTGATCCTGCTGCGCGGGCGCGACCGCAACGTGCCGATCCCGTTCGGTCCCTATCTGGCCGCGGCCGGATGGCTGGCGCTGATCTGGGGCGACACGCTGATCGCCGCGTATCTGCCGCCGTGACCATCCTCCGGATCGGCCTGACCGGAGGGATCGGCAGCGGCAAGACCCGGGTCGCCGAGTTCTTCGAGGCAATCGGCGCACCGGTGATCGACACCGATCGCCTCTCCCGCGAACTCCTCGCACCCGGGCAGCCGCTGCTCGAACGGATCTTCCGCGAGTTCGGCCACGGGCTGCGCCGTGCCGACGGCAGCCTCGACCGGGCGGCACTGCGCCGGCGCATCTTCGCCGACCCATCGCTGCGCGCGCGGCTCGAGGCCATCACCCATCCGGCGATCGGCCGGTCCATGGAAGAACGGATCGCCGGACTACACCCATCGGCGGCGTACGTCGTGCTGGTCATTCCGCTGCTGCTGGAGGCGGGCTGGCAGGACCGGGTCGACCGCATCCTGGTGGTCGACTGCCCCGAGGAGGTGCAGGTACAGCGGATCATGACGCGGGATCGTGTCGATGAGCGCGCCGCATGGACGATGGTCCGCACCCAGGCCCCGCGAAAGGCACGGCTGAGCGTGGCCGACGACCTTATCGACAACAGCCAGACCGACGGGCTCGCGGCACTCGAAAACCGGGTGCGGGAGCTCGACCGAATCTACCGGAGCACGGCCGGCTGATTCCTCGGCACGGATCCGGCTGAGGGCGTTGACGCAGGTCGCAGCTTCGACCGGGACGGGTGGAAATGCACCGCGGACATGCCCGATACTGGGCAGCCATTCGCCGGACTGGATGCTTTGACCGAATCCATACTGACATTCGAGCAACCGTTGCACGAGCGCGTGCGCCTGCTGCTGCGCATGGAAACGCTGATCGATCGGTTCCGCCAGACCAGCCTCGAAGGCCGGGACTATGATCACCACCATGCGCTGATGGTGCTGGTCGATATCTATTCCCTGGCCGGTCGTGTCGACGTGAAGCGCGAACTGATGGGCGAAATCGAACGCCAGATCGCGAATTTGAACCGGCTATCGACCCAGTCCGGCGTCGACCAGGAACGGCTCACGCTGACCATGCAGGGGCAACGGCGGCTGCTCGGGCGGCTCGAGGACCAGGTCGGCGCACTCGACCAGCGCATCAAGGGCAACGAGTTCTTCACCAGCATACGGCAGCGGACCGCACTCCCCGGCGGCGCCTGCGACTTCGACCTGCCGATTTATCACTACTGGCTGTCACAGCCTGCAGCTGCCCGCGAAGAACTGCTGCTCGAGTGGTTCCAGCCATTGGAGACCGTCGCCGAGGCCATCACCCAGGTGCTGACCTTCATGCGCGCAGCCGGACACCCGCACCAGGTGATCGGGCACGACGGCTACTACGAGCAGTCCCTGGACACGAACTATGCCTGGCAGCTGATCCGGGTCTCGGTGACCGCCGACCTGCAGTGCTACCCGGAGATCAGCGCCGGGCGCCAGCGATTCACCGTCCGCTTCCTGGATCCGGGCGACTTCCACGACCGCCCGCGGATCGTTGGCCGCGACATCCCGTTCCAGCTGAGCTGCTGCGCGATCTAGCGCCCCGACCGGCGGAGCCCGCTGCGGTCACATCGCGACAGCGATCAGGCGCGGGCTGCGGGCAGCAGCCCCCGAATCGCGGCAATGCCCTGAGCCCCCAGCGCGCGCACCGCGGGCAGATCGTCCGGGGTCATTCCCCCAAGCGCGAACACCGGGCAGCTCGCCTCGGCACGCAGCGTCGCGAACGCCGGCAACCCGAGGGCACGGGCACCGGGATGCGTTCGGGTCGGCCGAACGGGCGCCACGACGACGAAATCGACCGGCAACGCCATCGCCCGCAGCAGGCCGTCGCGATCATGCACCGACGCCGCCAGCCAGCCCTCCCGGTCGGGGCGCGCCCGTAGCGATCGCAGGCGTTGCTCGGTCAGGTGCCAGCCAGCCGCTGGCAGGCGGTCCAGCCAGCTTTCGGGCGCATTCACCAGGGCCTCCACGCGATGCCGTGCCGCGACCTCCAGCAACCGACCCGCATAGTCGAGGAACGCTTCGCGCTCCAGGCCCGGGGCACGTACCTGCAGCAGCCGGACCCCGTTCGCGATGATCCCCTGTTCCACCCAGTCCACCCACTCTGCGATCTGCGCCGGCGACGGCGGCTCCGGCGAAACCAGGTAGGTTCCGGGAAGCCGGGCGGCATGCACGATCGCCCGGCTCGCGGCCGGGAACGCGAGGGCATCGAGCCCTTCCGGGTCCACCCAGCGCAACGGCTGGCCCTCGCGGGCGACCACGGCCTGTTCCCAGCGATCGACCCGAAACACCCGCAGTTCGACCCGCCGATCAGGGTAGCGATGGGGGATCACGAGCGTTTCCACCGCGTCGCGCACGCGTATCCCGAGTTCTTCCTGCAGCTCCCGGTCCAGCGCAGCGCGTGCCGGCTCTCCGGCGCCACACTTGCCGCCGGGAAACTCCCAGAGGCCCCCAAGATGCGCGTCCCGGCGGCGCCGGGAAACCAGCACCCGGCCATCCGCATCACGCAGCAGGCCCACCGCTATGCGCAGATCAGGAACGGTAGTCGGCGTTGATCCGGACGTAGTCGTAGGAGAAGTCACAGGTGTACTTGCGGTAACCGGCAGCGCCCCTGCCGAGGTCGATCGCGATCTCCAGTTCCGGCTCGGAAAACGCCTGCTGGCCGGCTGCCTCGGTATAGCCCGGGGCCCGGCGGCCGCCCGCGACGATGTTCACGCCATTCACCGCGATGCCGACCCGGTCGATCTCGAAATCCGGGACGCCGGCGCGGCCCACGGCGGCGAGGATCCGGCCCCAGTTCGGGTCCGAAGCGAACAGCGCGGTCTTCACCAGCGGCGACAGCGCCACCGTTTCCGCAACGCGCCGGGCTTCGCCGGCGTCGCGCCCGCCCCGCACCGTGACGCGGACGAACTTGGTCGCGCCCTCGCCGTCGCGCACGATCGCCTCGGCCAGCTCGAGACAGAGCGACTGCAGCGCGCCGGCAAAGGCATCCAGATCGGCTTCGCTGCCCGGTTGCACGCCGCTGGCGCCACTGGCCACACAGACCAGGGCATCGTTGGTCGAGGTGTCGCCATCGACGGTGATCGCGTTGAAGCTTTCGCGAGCCGCACGGACCAGCATCCAGCGCAGCAGATCGGGAGGGATGTCCGCGTCGGTGCCGATGAACGCAAGCATCGTCGCCATGTCGGGGTGAATCATCCCCGATCCCTTCGCGATCCCGGTCAGCGTCACGGTGCCCCCGGCGAGTTCCACGCTGCGGCTGCCACCCTTCGGCACGGTATCGGTGGTCATGATCGCCCGCGCGGCGTCGAGCCAGGCATCCTCGCGCAGCCCGTCCACGAGGCCAGGCAGCGCATCCTCGATCCGGTGTACCGGCAGAGGCTCACCGATCACGCCGGTCGAGAACGGCAGCACCGCCGAGGCCTCGCCCCGGGTCTGGCGGGCCACCGCGCGGCAGCAGTGGCGGGCTGCGGCCAGTCCTTCGGAACCGGTGCCGGCATTGGCGTTGCCGGAATTGATCAGCAGCCAGCGCGCACGCGCGCCGGCCAGGTGTTCCTTCGCGACACGAACCGGCGCGGCACTGAACGCATTGGTGGTGAACAGCGCCGCCACCGCGGCCTGCGGACCGGCATCGATCAGCACCAGGTCGTCGCGCCCCGGGTAGCGAATGCCAGCGGCCCCCGCGGCGAGACGGATACCGGGAACCGGGGCGAGTCGGTCAGGCGCCTGCAGTGCGACAGCCATGCGCGGACCTCAGTTCAAGCGCCCGTGGCAATGCTTGAATTTCTTCCCCGACCCACACCAGCACGGGTCGTTGCGCCCAAGCTTCGGGCCCTCGCGACGGAACGGCTGGGAGGAATCGTCCGCCTCCCCCCGCTGCTGGCCCTGCGGCCCTTGCAGCGGGCTGCCCGGATCCTCGTGGCGAAACTGCACGCCTTCCGGGGCGCGCGCGAACCGACGCCCGAACTCCTCGGCCGCACTTTCAGAGCGCAGCTGAACCCGCAGCAGCAGCTTGATCACGTCGTGCTTGATCCGCTCGAGCAGAGCCTCGAACATCGCGAACGCTTCGCGCTTGTATTCCTGCTTCGGGTTGCGCTGCGCATACCCGCGCAGGCCGATGCCCTGACGCAGATAATCCATCGCCGCCAGATGTTCCTTCCACTGGCTGTCCAGCACCTGCAGCATCACGTCGCGCTGCAGCCGCTTCATCATGTCGTCGCCGAGCGACGTGCGTTTCTCCTCGAGCACCGCACGGGCCTTGTCGACGATGCGCTCGCGCAGCGGCTCTTCGTGCAGATCCTTTTCGGTATCCAGCCACTCCTGGATCGGCAAATCCAGACCGAACTCCGAATT
This sequence comes from Thioalkalivibrio paradoxus ARh 1, assembly GCF_000227685.2. Lineage (GTDB taxonomy): Bacteria > Pseudomonadota > Gammaproteobacteria > Ectothiorhodospirales > Ectothiorhodospiraceae > Thioalkalivibrio > Thioalkalivibrio paradoxus. The sequence goes on from NZ_CP007029.1 coordinate 3,119,730, forward strand.
GAGCGCGGTCGTCAATGCCGGGATCTCCCATTCATCCTCGACGCTGCCCGGGGGTAAGTGCTGACTGATGGTGGCATTCACCACGTCCTGCAGCAGGGCATCGATGGTTTCGGAAATATCTTCGCTGGTCAGCAGCTCCGCGCGCTGCTCATAGATCACGCGGCGCTGGTCGTTGGCGACGTCGTCGTACTCGAGCAGCTGCTTGCGGATGTCGAAGTTGTGCGCCTCGACCTTGCGCTGGGCATTCTCGATCGCTCGGCTGACCCAGGCGTTCTCGATCGCTTCGCCTTCTTGCATCCCGAGACGCTGCATCAGGCCACGCACCCGCTCGGAGGCGAAGATGCGCATCAGGTTGTCTTCCAGCGACAGGAAGAAACGGCTCGAACCCGGATCGCCCTGGCGCCCGGATCGGCCGCGCAGCTGGTTGTCGATGCGCCGTGACTCGTGGCGCTCGGAACCGATGATATGCAGTCCGCCCGCCGCGACCACCGCATCGTGACGTTGCTGCCACTCGCCCTTCACGCGCTCGACCTCGGCCGGGTCGGGGTTGGCACCGAGGGCCTCGAGTTCCGCGTCGAGGCTGCCGCCGAGCACGATATCGGTGCCGCGGCCGGCCATGTTGGTGGCAATCGTGACCGCCCCGGGGCGACCGGCCTGGGCGATGATGTGCGCCTCGCGCTCGTGCTGCTTTGCGTTCAGCACCTCGAAGTGGATCCCGGTCTTCGTCAGGGCCTGCGCCAGGCGCTCGGAAGCCTCGACCGACGCGGTGCCGACCAGCAGCGGCTGGTCGCGCTCGATGCACCACTTCACTTCCTTGATGATCGCGTCGTATTTCTCGTCCTGCGTCAGGTAGACGAGATCCTGCATGTCGTTCCGGTTCAACGGCTTGTTGCCGGGGATCACGACGACCTCGAGCCCGTAGATCGTCTGGAACTCGTAGGCCTCGGTATCGGCAGTGCCGGTCATCCCGCTGAGCTTGTCGTACAGGCGGAAGTAGTTCTGGAACGTGATCGAGGCCAGCGTCTGGTTTTCCTGCTGGATCGGAACGCCTTCCTTGGCCTCGATCGCCTGATGCAGGCCCTCGGACCAGCGCCGGCCGGGCATGGTGCGGCCCGTGAATTCATCGATGATCAGGATCTTGCCGTCGCGCACCAGATACTGGACGTCGCGCTTGAACAGCGCGTGCGCGCGCAGGGCGGCATTCAGATGGTGCAGCACCGGGATGCTCGCGGCATCGTACAGGCTCTGCCCGGAATCGAGCAGGCCGACCTCGTGCAGCAGCTGCTCGGCCTTTTCCTGGCCCTCTTCGCTCAGGAACACCTGCTTCGCCTTCTCGTCGACGAAGTAGTCGCCCTCGGATTCCTCGTCCTCCTGAGGCGTCAGCTGCGGGACGACCCCGTTCATGCGCACGTACATTTCCGAGCTGTCGCCGCTCGGGCCGGAGATGATCAGCGGGGTACGCGCTTCGTCGATCAGGATCGAGTCGACTTCGTCGACGATCGCATAGTTGAGCGGGCGCTGCACGCGGTCCTCGGCGCGGAACGCCATGTTGTCGCGCAGATAATCGAAGCCGAACTCGTTGTTGGTGCCGTAGGTGATATCGGCGGCGTAGGCCTCGCGCCGGGTCGCCGGCCGCAGCCGCGGGAAACCCTCGCCCTCGGGTTGATAATCGGGGTCGTAACGATACGAGGACGCGTCGACGCCCTGACCGCCGGAACTGTTGATCACGCCGACCGACAACCCCAGCGCATGGTAGAGCTTGCCCATCCAGACCGCATCGCGCCGGGCCAGGTAGTCGTTGACCGTGATCACGTGCACGCCTTCGCCCGACAGCGCGTTCAGGTACGCCGTCAGCGTGGCCACCAGCGTCTTGCCCTCGCCGGTGCGCATCTCGGCGATCCGGCCGTCGTTGAGCACCATTCCGCCGATCAGCTGCACGTCGAAATGCCGCATCCCGAGCACCCGCTCGCTGACTGCACGGCAGACCGCGAAGGCCTCCGGCAACAGGCTCTCGAGCGTCGCGCCCTGCCCCAGGCGCGCACGGAACGCGTCCGCCTTCGCCTGCAGCTCGGCATCGGAAAGCTTCTCGGTTTCCTCGACCAGCGCGTTGACCCTTTGCACCACTTTCTGGTAGCGCTTGATGATGCGGTCGTTGCGACTGCCGAAGAGTTTGCGTACGAAACTGGTGACCATGAGAACCCGCGGGACAATGCAGTGAAAGCCGGATAGGATAAACCATCCTGGGATCGGCTGCCCGCCGCTTCCGCTGCGGCGGCGCGCGGAGCCGGTTCCGGCCCAACTCCCTATCCCGGAAGTGGAAACGCCCATGCCTGGCAACCTGGACGAGCCCCGCGAACGCCGGTCGGCACCCCAGCCGCTCGCCCGGTACATCGACTCCGCCTGGCGCCGGCGTTCACAGGTCGATGCCGGGCTGGAACGGGATCTCACGGGGCTGCTCGGAGCGCAGCTGTCGAGCGGGCTGGTCCGGGTGAGTCTGCACGAGGGCACGCTGATCCTGGCCTGCCGGGATCGCGGCACCGCGACCGAGCTGCGCTTCCTGCAGCGCGACATCCGCAAGACGCTCGCGGCCGCCGGACGGCCCGCGATCGGGGCGGTGCGCGTCGTATTCTCCGGGGCGCCGTTCCAGGCCGCTGCGGCACCCCGGGAGTCCGGCACGATCGACCGGGCCATTCCGGCTGCTGCGCGTCAGGCACTCCAGAGTGCCGCCGCCGGGATCGCGGATGGTCGCCTCGCCGAAGCGCTGCGCAGGCTGGCGCAAGCAGGGGCGCGAACTAGCCCGTCAGCGTCTGGGTGAGCTGCCCGAACGAGATCGGCAGGGGCTGGGAATCGTCCTCGAAGGTGACCAGTTCCCAGGCGTCCGGATCCCTTTTCAGGCGCCGGATCAGCTGGTTGTTCAGCGCATGGCCCGACTTGTGGCCGGTAAAGGCCCCGATCAAGCTGTGCCCCAGCAGATAGAGATCGCCGACGACATCCAGGATCTTGTGTTTCACGAGCTCGTTCTCGTAGCGGAGCCCGTCCTCGTTCAGGATCTTGAAGTCGTCGAGCACGATCGCGTTGTCCAGGCTTCCGCCCAGTGCGAGCTGGTTGGCCCGCAGTGCCTCGATGTCGCGCATGAAACCGAAGGTTCGGGCGCGCGAGACTTCGCGCACAAACGAAGTGGAGGAGAAATCGAGTTCGGCCCGCTGGCTGCCGCTGGTAAACATCGGGTGCTCGAAATCGATGCAGAAGCCGACCTTGAAACCATCGTAGACGTCGAACCGGACCCACTTGTCGCCGTCGTGGAGTTCGACGGGGCGTTTGATGCGGATGAACTTCTTCGGCACATCCTGCTCGTCCAGACCCGCTGACTGGAGCAGGAACACGAACGGACCCGCGCTGCCGTCCATGATCGGCACTTCGGGGGCGCTGACATCGACGTGCAGGTTGTCGATCCCGAGCCCGGCCACCGCAGACAGCAGATGCTCGACCGTGGATACCCGGGCGTTGCCGCTGACCAGCGTGGTCGAAAGACGCGTATCGCCGACGTTGTCGGCGGTCGCCTGGATCGAGACCGGAGGGGCGAGGTCGGTCCGATGGAAGACGACGCCGGTGTTCGGTGCCGCGGGCCGCAGGGTCAGGGTCACCTTTTCACCGGTGTGCAGGCCGACGCCCGTCGCGCGAATACTGTTCTTCAGCGTTCTCTGTCTGATCAACGCTCGATCACTCCAGGGCAGGGGCCGGCCCCTGGGCCCGGAAAGGTTCCGGGCCCAAGCCTGCACACAACAATGACGGCATTATTGCAGGAATCCGCTCACCCTGCATAGACGACCTCGATTCATTCGTACGATTGCGCCGATTCCGTTCAATCGGCCTGCTTGCGCAGAAACGCCGGGATATCCAGCACGTCGATTCCGGTCTGGCCCGCGTAGTCGACCGCCTCGGCCTCGCCGCGGCGCAGCGCCGTGGGGCGTTCCAGGGTGTCCAGGTCCGAACCCACGGCGCGTCGCGGCGGTGCGTCGACGACCCGCACGCTGGGCCGCTCCTGCTCCACGGGCTTGACCGGGCTGCCCAGACCGGTCGCGACCAGCGTCACCCGCAGCTCGTCCTGCATCTCGGGGTCGATCACCGTGCCGACAACGACGGTTGCATCCTCGGATGCGAGCATCTTGACCGCCTCGCCGACCTCCTCGAACTCGCCGATCCCGACGTCGAGCCCACCGGTCACGTTGACCAGGATGCCGCGCGCGCCGGAGATGTCGATGTCCTCGAGCAGCGGGCTCGCAATCGCGGCTTCGGCCGCCTGGCGCGCGCGATCCTCGCCATGCCCGGCACCGGTCCCCATCATCGCCATGCCCATCTCGCGCATCACGTTGCGCACGTCGGCAAAGTCGACGTTGATCAGGCCGGGGCGCGTGATCAGTTCGGAGATGCCCTGGACCGCGCCGAACAGCACGTCGTTCGCGGCCTTGAACGCGTCCAGCAAACTGGTGTTCTTGCCCAGCACCGAGAGCAGCTTCTCGTTCGGGATCGTGATCAGCGAGTCGACCTGCTCGGTCAGCGCCTTGATCCCGGACATCGCCACCTGCATACGCTTCTTGCCCTCGAACGGAAACGGCTTGGTGACGACCGCGACGGTCAGAATCCCCATCTCCTTTGCGAGCTGCGCGACCACCGGGGCCGCGCCGGTTCCGGTGCCACCGCCCATGCCGGCAGTGATGAAGATCATGTCCGCGCCCTGCAACAACTCCTGGATGCGCTCCCGGTCTTCCAGCGCTGCCTCACGCCCGACCGCCGGGTCGGCTCCCGCGCCCAGTCCCTTGGTGATGTCGCCGCCCATTTGCAGCAGCGTCTTCGCGCCCAGGCTCTTCAGCGCCTGGGCATCGGTGTTCGCGCAAATGAAGTCGACGCCCTCGAGCTGGGAATAGACCATGTGCTGGACGGCATTGCCGCCCCCTCCTCCAACTCCGATCACCTTGATCGTCGCACTCTGGGTAAAGGTGTCCATCAATTCGAACGTCATGGTTGTGTCCTCCTGTTGCAGATTGACATCAGCGTGCAGCTACCCGGCCGGCGAGCGGGCCGGCCGTCCTCCTCCCAGGGTCAGAAATGCCCCGAAAACCAGTTCTTCACCCGCGCCCAGATCCCCGGAAGGCCGGCGCCCGGCGGGCGGGTTTCCTGCTCGAGCCGGGCCTGCTGCGCATACAACAGCAGGCCGACACCGGTGGAATGAACGGGATTGCGCACCACGTCGATCAAGCCGCTGACGCTGTGCGGCATCCCGAGGCGTACCGGCATGTGAAACACCTCTTCGGCCAGGTCCACCACGCCCTCCATGCGCGACGACCCCCCGGTCAGCACCACGCCGGCGGCGATCAGCTCTTCCGATCCGGAACGCCGCAGTTCCGCCTGGACCAGCTGCAGCAACTCCTCGTAGCGCGGCTCGACCACCGACGCGAGCGTCTGCCGGGAGAGTCGGCGGGCCGGCCGGTCGCCCACCCCCGGCACTTCGATCGTCTCCCCGGGGTCGGCGAGCTGGCGCAGCGCGCAGGCGTACTTGACCTTGATTTCCTCGGCGTACTGCGTGGGCGTGCGCAGCGCCACCGCGATGTCGTTGGTGACCTGGTCGCCGGCGATCGGAATCACCGCGGTGTGCGCGATCGCGCCGTTGGCGAACACGGCGATGTCGGTCGTGCCGCCGCCGATGTCGACCAGGCACACGCCGAGATCCTTCTCGTCTTCGGTCAGCACCGCGTAGCTGGACGCCAGCTGTTCCAGGATGATGTCGTCGACGCGAAGACCGCAGCGCTCGATGCACTTCACCGCGTTCTGGGCCGCCGATACCGCGCCGGTGACCAGGTGTACGCGCGCCTCCAGGCGCACCCCGGACATGCCGATCGGGTCGCGGATGCCCTCCTGGCCGTCGATGATGTACTCCTGCGGCAGTACGTGGAGGATGCGCTGGTCAGCCGGAATCGCGATCGCACGCGCCGCGTCGATCACCCGTTCGACATCGCCGGCACTGACCTCCTGAACCCGGATCGCGACCACCCCGGTCGAGTTGTAGCTCTTGATATGACTGCCCGCGATGCCGGTGTATACCGAGTGGATCTCGCAGCCGGCCATCAGCTCTGCCTCCTCGACCGCCCGCTGGATCGACTGCACCGTCGACTCGATGTTGACCACGACCCCCTTCTTCAAGCCATGCGAAGGCGACGAACCGATACCGATGATCTCGATCACGCCCTCCTCGTTGGCTTCGCCGACGACCGCCTCGATCTTGGATGTGCCGATGTCCAGCCCCACGATCAGGCCCTGTTCCGACTTCCTGGCCATCACGTTGCGCCCCGTCTTGCGTCTCATCGGATCACCGTCTTCGCTTCTGCCGCACTTTCCGCCGGCGCCTCCTGCCAGGCCACCGCGACGCCGCGCGGATACCGCAGATCGACCCGAGCCAGCGGCTCCGGGTTGCGCTCGCGCAGGATCGGCATCAGCGCTACCAGCTGGTCCAGGCGCGCCAGATCATCATCCCGCCCCATCAGCACTTCACCCCCTCCTTCCAGTTGAATGATCCACGCCCGGCGCGCACTCTCGCGCACGCCGGACACCTCGAGTTCGGCGTCGGCCAGCCGCGCCGCAGCCGCGAGATAGCGATGCATCAGGCTGACCTGGCGCCCCGCCTCGCCCTCGAGCGCGGGCAGAAACTGCCACTCGTCGAGGTCGACCGGGCCGAAGATCTCGCCATGCCGGTCGACCAGCCGGTCGCCGCCCCAGCGCGCGACGGGGAGCGGTTCGATCACTTGCACCTCGAGGGTGTCGGGCCAGCGCTTGCGCAGCTGCACGGACTCCACCCAGGGGAGCGCGACCAGATCACCGCGCAGCGCATCGAGATCCAGCGCGAGGAACCCACGCGGGTGCGCTGCCACCACCGCCTCGATCTGGGCCCGGTCGACCTGCCGCGGCTCGCCCTGGAGCTCGACCCGCTCCAGTTGCCGAAGACGGTCCAGATCGACCTGCGCCATCGCGGCAACCCCCAGCACCAGCACGCCCGCCAGCGCCATGCCAACCACGACCCGGGCACCCGCCCCCAACACCGGTCGAGCGCGCTGCAGCCAGAAAGGCCGGGACTGGCGGGACTGGCGGCGGCGATTGCGCATCAGTCGCCGCCCTCGGCACCGAAGCTGGTATCGAGGATGCGCAGGCACAGTTCATCGAAGCCGATGCCGGCTTGCGCGGCGGCCTTCGGAACCAGGCTGTGGTCGGTCATCCCTGGCACGGTATTGACCTCGATCAGGTAGTTCTCGCCGTGTACGTCCTGCAGCAGGTCGACCCGGCCCCAGCCCTGGCCGTCGATCGCTGCGAAGGCGCTGAGAGCAAGCGTCTGCAGCTCGATCAGCGCGGCCGAATCCAGCGGCGGCGGGCACAGATAGCGGGTCGTGTCCGCTTCGTATTTGGCGTGATAGTCGTAAAAGCTTCCGGGCGTCTCGATCTGGATCACCGGGAGTGGCTCATTGCCGACGATCGCCACCGTGTACTCCTTGCCGACGATCCACTGCTCCGCAAAAACCGCACCGGCATGCCGGCAGGCCTCCTCGTAGGCGGCCGGCAATTCGGCGGTCGACTGCACCCGGGTCAGGCCGAGGCTGGAACCGCCGCGCGACGGCTTCACGATCAGCGGGAGCCCCAGCGCATCGGCCACTGCTTCCAAGTCCGAGTCGGCCGACAGCAGCCGGTACGGTGCGCTCGGCAGGTTGGTCCCGGCCCAGAGCCGCTTGCAGGCGAGCTTGTCCATGCCCAGCGCCGACCCGAGCACCCCCGAACCCGTGTAGGGCACGCCGGCGATGTCCAGGCAACCCTGCATTGTGCCGTCCTCCCCCCCGGTGCCGTGCAACGCGATGAACGCCCGGTCGTAGCCGAGCAGGTCGAGGTTGCGGGCTCGCTCGATGGTCAGGTCGATCGGGGTCGCATCGACGCCCTGGCGCAGCAGTGCCTGCAACACTGCATTGCCACTGGCGAGCGAAATCTCGCGTTCGTCCGACCAGCCCCCCATCAGGACCGCCACCCGCCCGTAGCGGGCAGCCCGTGTTGCGGCTTGCGTCATACCTGCATCTCCTTGCGTCCCAGGATCCGCACTTCCGGGTCCAGGCGGATACCGAACCGTGCCTCGACCCGTTCCCGAACTTCGTCGATCAGCCACTCGATGTCGGCCGCGGTGGCCGAACCGTCATGGGTAATGAAATTGGCGTGCTTGTGCGAAACCTCGGCGCCACCGCGGCGCAGGCCCTTCAGGCCTGCCTGCTCGATCAGCGCTGCCGCATAGGCCCCTGGGGGGTTGCGGAACACCGAGCCGCAGGACGGCAGCCCGAGCGGCTGCCGCTCGGCCCGTTCCCGGAGCAGCGCCTGAATGCGTTCGCGTGCCGCACCGGTGTCGCCGGGTTGCAGCCGGAGCACGGCGCGCAGGAAGAATTCGCCCTCGCAGCCGCGAACGCTGCGATAGGCGATCTCGTAGTCCGCCGGTGTGCGCACATGGCGCAGACCCCGGCAATCGATCGCTTCCGCCCATTCGACCAGTGGCCAGATCTCACCGCCCCAGGCACCGGCATTCATCGCCAGCGCCCCGCCCACGGTGCCGGGAATTCCGGCCAGGAACTCGGCGCCGGTCAGCCCCTCCGCGGCGCAGAAACGGGCCGCTTGCGCCGCGGCCAGCCCGGCCCCCAGCTCGACACGTTCGTCGTCCAGGCGCAGGCGTTGATTCAGCGTTCCCGCGAGGTGGATCACCACGCCGTCGACGCCGCCGTCCCGAATCAGCACGTTGCTACCCAGCCCCAGCACCGTCCGCGGCAAGGTCTCGGGAACCGACGCCAGGAAATGGGCGAGATCGTCGATGTCCTCGGGCACGAACAGCCAGTCAGCCGGTCCGCCGACCCGCCAGGAGGTCAGCGCGGCCAACGGAACGTCGCGTTCGAGCCGCCCCCGCACGCGCAGATGAGCGAGGTGGCTCAGCATGTGCCCTCCGAGTCGAGCAGCCCGGGAAGTTGCGCGGCCAACTGGCCGATGTCGCCGGCCCCCTGGGTAATCACCACATCGCCGGTTTCCAGCATCCCGCGCAGCACGCCCGGAACGTCGTCGACCGACTCGACGAACACCGGCTCGACCCGGCCGCGCAGCCGGATCGCCCGGGCCAGGCTGCGCCCGTCCGCGCTCGGCACCGGGGTTTCGCCGGCGCGGTAGACTTCCAGCAGCACCAGCCCGTCCGGACCGGACAGCACCTCGGCGAAATCCTCGAACAGATCCCGCGTCCGCGTGTAGCGATGCGGCTGAAACACCAGCAGGATGCGCCGGTCCGGCCACGCGGCACGAGCCGCCTCCAGCGTGGCCGCGATCTCGCGGGGATGGTGGCCGTAATCGTCGACCAGCGTCACGGTGCCCCCCGGAAGCCGGCATTCCTGCACCTGGAAACGGCGGCCGATTCCCGCGAAACCCTCCAGTGCGCGCTGCAGCGCATCCGGCGGCACTTCCAATTCATGCGCGACCGCGGCCGCGGCCAGCGCGTTCAGCACGTTGTGCCGCCCGGGCAGGTTCAGCGTGACCGGAAACGCGGTTTGCTCCGGCAGGCACAGCTCGAAATGGGTCCGGATCCCCGTCTGCCGGAGGTTCACCGCACGCACGTCCGCCGGCATGTCGATGCCATAGGTCAGGCGCGGCCGCTCCAGCCGGTCGAGCAGCGACCGCAGCTCGGGGTCGTCGGCACACAGCACCGCCAGACCATAGAACGGCAGGTGATGCAGGAACTCGAGGAAAGTCGCACGCAGACGGCCGAAGTCGCCCTGGTAGGTCGCCAGGTGATCGGCATCGATGTTCGTGACCACGCTGATCATCGGCTGCAGGTGCAGGAACGAGGCATCGCTCTCGTCCGCTTCCGCGACCAGGTAGGCTCCCTGCCCCAGGCTGGAATGGCTCGCGGTACTGTTGAGCCGCCCCCCGATCACGAAGGTCGGATCGAGCCCGGCCTCGCCGAGGATGCTCGCGATCAGGCTCGTGGTCGTGGTCTTGCCGTGCGTACCGGCGACCGCGATCCCGAAACGGAAGCGCATCAGTTCGGCCAGCATCTCCGCGCGCCGAACCACCGGGATGCCGCGCTCGCGGGCCGCGCGCACCTCGGGGTTGGTCGGGTCGATCGCGCTGGACACGACCAGCACATCGGCATCGGCCACGTTGGACGCCAGGTGGGCACGGCTGATCGGGATCCCGAGCCCCGACAGCCGGCGGGTCATTCCGGATTCATGGAGATCGGAGCCCGAGATCCGATAGCCGAGCTGGTGCAGCACCTCGGCGATGCCGCCCATCCCGGAACCGCCGATGCCGACGCAGTGGATCCGGCGAATTCGGCGCATCGCCTGCTGCTGGGTCAGCGGTGCGGTCATCGCGCTTTCCTCCGGGGCGTTTGCCGGGCCATCTCCAGACAGGCGTCGACCAGGCGCTCGGTGGCGTCCGTGCGGGCGGATCCGCGCGCCTTCACGGCCCGCTCCAGCAGCTCCTCGCGCCCCAGGTCCCGCAAGCGGTCCGCCAGCACCTCCGGGGTCAGATTGGCGTCGGCCAGGCACCAGGCCGCACCCGCCGCCACGAGGTACGCGGCATTCGCGGTCTGGTGGTCGTCCACCGCGTGCGGGTAGGGCACGAACACCGCGGGCACGCCCGCGGCCGCGATCTCGGCCACCGTCAGGGCACCGGCGCGGCAGATGACCAGATCGGCCCAGCCGTAGGCCTGCGCCATGTCGTCGATGAACGCGGTCACTTCGGCCTCCACCGCCGCGTCACGGTATCCCGCCAGCGCCTCGTCCAGCGTCCGCTCCCCGGCCTGGTGACGCACCTGCGGGCGCGCCGCCGGCGGCAGCAGGGCCAGTGCCGCCGGCACCACGCGGTTCAGTGTCCGGGCGCCGAGGCTGCCGCCGAGCACCAGCAGCCGCAACGGGCCCGAGCGTCCCGCCCAGCGCTGCTCCGGGGGTGCAAGGTCCACGATTGCGCGGCGCACCGGATTGCCGACGGTCTGGGCCGCGAATCGTTCCGGGAAGCTCTCGGGAAAGCCGGCGAAGACCCGGTCGGCGACCCGCGCGAGCCAGCGGTTGGTCATGCCGGCAACCGCGTTCTGCTCGTGGACCAGAAGCGGCCGTCCCAGCGCCGCCGCCATCAAGCCCCCGGGACCGCTGGCGAATCCGCCGAAGCCCACCACCACTTGCGGGCGCAGGCGCAGCATCAGCGCCAGTGCCGCCCACAGCGACACGCCGAGGCGCCACGGCGCGAGCATCCGGCTCGCGAGGCCCTTGCCGCGCAGCCCCGCGATCGGCAACGTGTGCAGCTCGAATCCCGCCTGCGGCACCAGGGTCGCCTCGATCCCGCGGGCGGTGCCGAGCCAGGACACGCGCCAGCCCCGTTCGCGCAGCGCGCCGGCCAGCGCAAGCCCCGGGAACACATGCCCGCCGGTGCCTCCCGCCATCACCAGCACCTGTGGCGCAGTCGCGTTCATCCGCGCCGCCTCCGCGTCTTGGGAACCGGCACCTGCGCCTCCCGGTACACCCGCAGCACCAGGCCGATGGCCGCCAGCGTGACGATCAGCGAACTGCCCCCATAGCTCAAAAACGGCAGCGTCAGCCCCTTGGTCGGCAGCAGCCCCATGTTCACGCCCAGATTGACCGCGGCCTGCAGACCGATCCAGATCCCGACACCAAACGCGACGTGGGAACCGAACGCATGCCCGCCGCGTTCCGCGAGCACCCCGATCACGAAACAGCGCCAGACCAGCAGCGCGAACAGCGCCACCAGCACCGCGACACCGACGAAGCCGAACTCCTCGGCAAACACCGCGAACAGGAAGTCGTTGTGCGCCTCGGGCAGATAGAACAGCTTCTGCACGCTCCCGCCGAGACCGGCGCCGAACCAGGATCCCGAGCCGATCGCAATCAGCGACTGGGTCAACTGGAAGCCGGTCGCGAACGGGTCCTGCCAGGGATCGAGGAACGCAGTCAGGCGCACCATCCGGTACGGCGTAGCGACCGCCAGCACCCCCATCGCGGCGACGATGGTCGCGCCCAGCGCAAGGAACTGCCACAGCTTCGCGCCCGCGAGGAACAGCATCCCCATCCCGATCGCCAGCATGATCGCCGCGCCGCCGAAATCCGGCTGCAGCAGCAGCAGTACGGTGCCCAGGCCGAGCACGACCAGCGGGCGTACGAACCCGAGGAAATGCAGGCATAGCGTCGAGTAATGCCGGACGATATACCCGGACAGGTACAGCACGACCAGCAGCTTTACCGGCTCGGAAACCTGCAGGTTGAACGCTCCGAGCGGAATCCACCGCGTCGCCCCGTTCACGGTGCGCCCGACTCCGGGCAGCAGTACCACGATCAGCAGCACCATGATCAGCAGCAGCAACAGCGGCCCTGCGCTCTCCCAGCGGCGCAGCGGAACGCTCCAGAAGAACAGCGCCGCCGCCAGCCCGATCGCCGCGAACAGCAGTTGGCGGTGGAAGAAGTGGTAGGGATTGCCGTAGTGGCGGCCGGCCAGGTCGATCGATGCGGACGCCACCATCACCAGACCCAGACCCAGCAACAGCGCTACGGCCAGCAGCAGCGGCCAGTCGATACCGGTCGCGAAACGCGCCGTCCGCAGGTCGGGGAGGGAGATCGGCGGCAGCATCACGCCAGCCCCCGTACTGCCTGCGCGAAGCATTCGCCGCGCTCGGCGTAGTTCGCGAACATGTCGAGGCTTGCGCAGGCCGGGGACAGCAGCACCGTATCCCCCGGCTGCGCCCACTGTGCAGCCGCGGCCACCGCCTCCTGCATCGTGCCGACACGGCGCACCGGCACCACGCCGCGCAGCGCCTGCTCGATCCGCGGCGCATCGACGCCGAGCAGCAGCACACCGCGTGCCTTGCCGGCCAGCGCATCGGCCAGCGGCCCGAAGTCCTGGCCCTTGCCCTGTCCGCCGGCGATCAGGATCAGCGGACCCGATACGCCCTGAATGGCGGCCAGCGTCGCGCCCACGTTCGTGCCCTTCGAATCGTCGACATAGTCGACCCCTGCCTGCCGCCCCACCCGCTGGGAACGGTGCGGCAGGCCGGTGAAATCGCGCAGCGCCGGAAGCAGCGGCTCGGCATGCACGACCCACGGCCAGACCAGTGCCAGGGCGGCCAGGGCATTGAGCCAGTTGTGCCGGCCTTGCAGCGCCAGCTCGCGGGTCGCGATCAGCGGGCTCGCCCCCCGAGCCAGCCAGGTGCCGGAGTCGGTCTCGACGATGCCGAAGTCCGCGGGCCCCGGCGGCCGGTCGAGACCGAAAGTGATCGTTTCCCGGCCGGCTGCAAGCCCCTGCAGTGCCGGATCGTCGCGGTTCAGGACGGCGTGGGCCGCCCCCTCGAGGATCCGGGACTTCGCGGCGACATAGGCGTCCATGTCCGAATACCGGTCCAGATGGTCGGCGCTGATGTTCAGGATCGCGGCGCTTGCCAGACCCGGGCTGCGGACCGTCTCCAGCTGGAAACTCGAGAGCTCCAGCACGTAGAGCTCCACGTCCTGTGCCAGCAGGTCCAATGCCGGGGGACCGAAATTGCCGCCGATGGCCACGGGTTGCCCGAGTGCCCGCAGCAGCTCCGCGGTCAGCGCGGCCACGGTGCTCTTGCCGTTGGAGCCGGTGATCCCGACCACGGGATGGCGCGCGTCGCGCAGGAAGAGTTCGACGTCGCCGACGATCTCGACCCCGGCCGCGGCGGCGCGCTGCAGTTCGAGCCGGGCCAGCGGCACGCCCGGCGAGACGACGATGCGGCGCCGCGACACGGTATCGACCGAGTCCAGCGGACCGGCCCAGCGGCCGCGCCCGCCCGAGACCCGCTGCAGCTGTTGCAGCCCCGGCGGGGCCGGGCGCGTGTCCGTGACCTCGAAATCCAGCTGCTGGCCGGCCAGGTAGCGGGCAACGGACAGGCCGGTTGCGCCCAGCCCGACGACCAGGATGTCCTGCCGCGAATGGAGGTCGGTGGGGGTCATCGGATCTTCAGGGTCGCGAGACCGATCAGCACGAACACCACGGTCAGGATCCAGAAGCGCACGATCACGCGCGGTTCGGGCCAGCCCTTGAGTTCGAAGTGATGATGAATCGGCGCCATGCGGAACATGCGCCGGCCCGTGAGCTTGTACGACGCGACCTGCAGGATCACCGATACCGTCTCGATCACGAAGATCCCGCCCATGATCAGCAGCACCATTTCCTGCCGGGTCAGGATCGCCAGCATGCCGAGCGCGGCCCCGAGCGCAAGAGCGCCGACGTCGCCCATGAAGACCTGTGCGGGATACGCGTTGAACCAGAGGAAGCCCAGGCCGGCCCCGACCAGCGCCGCGGAGAACACGACGAGTTCGCCAACGCCGGGCACCGCCGGGATACCCAGGTAGTCCGCGAACACCGCATGCCCGGCAGCGTAGGCAAAGACTCCGAGGGCCCCGGCCACCAGTACCGCGGGCATGATTGCCAGGCCGTCGAGGCCATCGGTCAGATTGACCGCGTTCGACGCGCCGACGACCACCAGCCAGACCAGCGGGATGAACAGCCACCAGCCCAGGTGGATCGCCACGTCCTTGAACACCGGGACGTAGAAGGTCGTCTCCACCGGTGACTGCGCGGTCACCACGATCACCACCCCGGCGATCAGCGCGAACAGGCTCTGCCAGGCCAGCTTCGACCGCGCGCTCAGTCCGCGGCTGTTGCCGTAGCGCAGCTTCAGGTAGTCGTCCCAGCCGCCGACGGCGCCGAAGGCCAGCGTCGTCAGCAATACGATCCAGACGAAGCGGTTACCGAGATCGCTCCAGAGCAGCGTCGCCACCGTGACGGCGACCAGGATCAAGGCACCGCCCATCGTCGGTGTGCCGGCCTTGGACAGATGCGATTCCGGGCCATCGGCCCGGATCTGCTGCCCGATCTTCTGGACCGTGAGCCGGCGGATCATCGCCGGACCGACCACCAACGCGATGACCAGGGCGGTGACCACACCCAGAATCGAGCGCAGCGTCAGGTACTGGAAGACCGTGAATCCGCGGTGATACTGGGAGAGGAATTCAGCGAGCGCCAGCAGCATCGGCCACCTCCCCCGTTGTTTCGGCCGGCTGCAGCTCCAGGCCCGCGAGGATGTCTTCCATGTGCTGATCGCGAGAGCCCTTGATCAGCACCGCGGCATCGGCGCCTTCCGGGGTTTCCAACAGCTCCCCGAGGGTCCTGGCGAGTTCCGCGTGCGCGGGAAACCAGCGCGCGCCGCGCCCGAAAGCTTCGGCCGCCGCCGGCGTCAGCTCGCCTGACGCGAGCAACCGGTGCACACCGAGTTCACGCGCCTGCCGACCCATCTCGGCATGCAGGCTGCGCGCCTCGGCGCCCAGTTCGTTCATGTCGCCGAGCACCAGCACGCGCGTGCCCCGGTGTGCGGCCAGCACCTCCAGCGCCGCCGCCAGGCTGTCCGGGTTCGCGTTGTAGGTGTCGTCCCAGATCACGGCTCCGGAACGGTGCCGGAACGCGCGCAGGCGCCCGGCCACCGGCTGCCATGCCTGGAGCCCCTGCGCGATCGCATCGACTTCGCAGCCCAGTGCCGCGGCCGCAGCCGCGGCCGCCAACGCGTTCTGGGCCACATGCCGGCCCGGCGATGCGAGTTCCAATTCGCGCTGCACGCCGTGCAGTTTCAGCACCAGCGCGTCGGGCGGATTCCAGGCGCCCTGGACCTCCCCCCGGCCCTCTAGCGAGAAGCCCAGGCAGCGCCGGTCGCGGTTCAACGCCAGCCAGTCGGGAGCGAAACGGTCATCGAGGTTGATCACCGCAGTGCCGCCGCCCGCGGGCAGTCCTTCGTAGATCTCGGCCTTGGCGCGCGCCACTCCCTCCAGGCTCCCGAAACCGTCCAGGTGGGCGCGGCCGGCGTTGGTGATCAGCGCGACGTCCGGACGTGTCAGCCGGGTCAGGAACGCGATCTCGCCGGCATGGTTGGCGCCCATCTCGATCACCGCGTAATCCACCGACGGCGGCATCGCCAGCAGCGTCAGCGGCACGCCGATATGGTTGTTCAGGTTGCCCGCGGTCGCATGTACCGATCCGACTCGTGAGAGAATCGACCGCAGCATTTCCTTGGTCGTGGTCTTGCCGTTGGACCCGGTCAGCGCGACCACGCGTGCCGTGCAGCGGGCACGCCAGAACGTGCCCAGTCTGGCGAGGGCGCCGGTGGTGTCGTCGACCACCACCTGCGGCCGGGGATCGTCCAGACGGCGCTCGACCAGCAGCACCGCGGCGTTGAGCTCCGGCCGCACGAAATCGTGGCCATCGAAACGCTCGCCGCGCAGAGCCACGAACAGCGCATCGGGCGACGAGGCTCGCGAATCCCGGCTGACGCCGCGGAACGATCGCATCCCGTCGCCGTGCAGGCGCCCGGCCACCGCCCCGGCCAGCTCCGCCGCGGTCAGCGCGATCATGCGTTCCCCTCCGGCGCCCGGGCCGCCAGTGTCGCGGCGAGTTCCCGGTCGCTGAACGGATGCGCTCGCCCGGCGATCACCTGCTCGGTCTCGTGGCCCTTGCCGGCGATCAGCACGACGTCCCCGGGGCCAGCCTCGGTCGCGGCCGCCTCGATCGCCGTGCCTCGATCGCCGATTTCGAGAACCCGCGCAGCGCCGTCGCATCCATCCAGCACGGCCCGGCGGATCGCCTCCGGCGGCTCGTCGCGCGGATTGTCATCGGTGACCACCACCACGTCGGCGAGCCGGCTTGCCACCTGGCCCATCGCCGGGCGCTTGCCGGGGTCGCGGTTGCCGCCGCAACCGAACACCGTCCAGAGCCGTCCCTGCACATGCGGCCGCAACGCGTTCAGCGCGGCCTCCAGCGCCGACGGAGTATGGGCATAGTCGACCACCAGCGCCGGCCCGTCCGGCCGCGCGAACCGTTCCATCCGGCCCGGCACGCCACGGATCGCGCCCAGGGCGGCCAGCGCCCGCTCGGCCGGATGCCCCAGGGCCAGCAGCGTCGCCAGCGTGGCCAGCAGGTTGGAAGCCTGAAACCCACCGAACAGCGGCACGGCCACGCGCCCGTGCCGCGCACCAATCACCGCCTCGAACTCCAGACCGTTCTCGGTCGCGCGCAGATCGCGGGCGAACACATGCCGTTCCCCGGATCCCGCCGCGTCGCGCAGGCCGTAAGTCCAGCAACGCGGGCCCCGATGCCCACCGCAGTGCTCGCGATACAGTCGGCGCCCGAACGCGTCATCGAGGTTCAGCACCAGCGCCTGCAGACCTGGCATCCGGAACAGTCGGGCCTTCGCGTCGGCATAGGCCGCCAGCGACCCGTGGTAATCGAGATGATCGCGCCCGAGCTGGGTCAGCACCGCCACCGTCGGGCGCAGACCGTCCAGCCGCTGCTGCTCCAGCGCGTGCGACGACGCCTCCAATGCCACCGCGGCGAATCCCTCCCGCGCCAGCCTGGCCAGGTGCCGGTGCAGATCCAGCACGTCCGGCGTCGTCAGGCCGGTGGGCGCGAGCGCGCCCGGGGCGCCGACCCCAAGGGTTCCGATCACCGCGCAGCGCAACCCCAGGCCGCTGAGCGCAACCGCGACCTGGTGGCTGACCGAAGTCTTGCCATCGGTACCGGTGATCGCGACCAGCGGCCGATCGGCAGGCCAGGCCCCGAAAAGCCGTTCCGCGAGTTCAGGAAGACGGCGCCGCAACCCGGGCACGCGGACGTAGCGCGGATCTCCGGCGGGGATCGTGCCATCCTCGTCCCAGAGCACGACCGCGGCGCCCCGCTCCAACGCTTCCGGCGCCCAGGCCAGGCCGTGCGCCCGGGTTCCCCGCAGCGCGACGAACGCGCTGCCGGGGCTCAGTACCTGGCTGCGCTGACTCAGATCGTGGACCGCGACATCGGGCAGCCCATCCCGATCCGGGAGGAGGCGGCGCAATGGCATCGGGCTCGGGGGAGGCGTCACGACCGCGGCCCTCCGCGTTCGCGCGCCATCCGCAGCGGCGGCTCGGACAGGTTGTCGGGAGGCACGTGGAACAGCCGAAGCGCGGCCTCGACCACCCGCGCGAACACCGGGGCCGCTACCGCGCCCCCGTAATAGACGCCGGCGCTCGGTTCGTCGACGACCACGGCCATTACGAAACGCGGGTCCGACACCGGCGCCAGGCCGACAAACGCGGAGACATAGGTGTCTGCCGAGTATCCGCCCGCGACTGCCTTGCGGCTGGTGCCGGTCTTGCCGGCCACCCGATAGCCGGAGATCGCTGCCTGGCGCGCGGTGCCCTCGCTGCCGGTCACGCGTTCCATCATCGCCAGTACCGCGCGCGCGGTGTCGGCGCGCATCACGGGCTCGGGATGGCGCAGATCGCCGGCGGTCTCGACCAGTCGCAGCGGCACCCGGTGGCCATCGTTCGCGAACGCGGTGTACGCGGCCGCCAGATGCAGCGGGGTCACCGAGAGCCCGTAGCCGTATCCGAGCGTCGCAACCTCCACACGCCGCCAGGTCGGGTAGTCGCGCAGCAGCCCGGTGACCTCGCCGGGCAGCCCCGTGCCCAGCGATCGGCCGAAACCGGCCTGGTGCAGCATCCGCCAGAAATCGCCGGGCGGCATCTCCAGCGCAAGCTGGGTGGAGCCTACGTTCGAGGAGCGCGAAATCAGCGTGGCCAGGTCGATGCGCCCGAAGTTGCGAATGTCGCGCACGGTGTGGCGGCCGACCCGCATCGTGCCGGGCGTGGTGTCCAGCACCACGTCGGGATCCACGGTGCCCGTCTCCAGCGCTGCGGCGACGGTGAACGGCTTGATCACCGAACCCGGCTCGAGGCTGTCGGTCGCGGCCCGGTTGCGGGTCAGGCTCAGGTCCATCTGCGCGCGATTGTTGGGATTGAACCCCGGCTGGTTGACCAATGCGAGAATGTCGCCGGAGCGGGCGTCGACGAGCACCGCCGAACCGCCGCGCGCATCGTGCGCCTGCACCGCCGCCTTCAGTTCGCGGTAGGCGAGATACTGCAGGCGCTGGTCGATGGTCAGGCGCAGGTTTTCGCCGTCGCGGGCCGGACGGATGCTCGCCACGTCGCGGATGCTCCGGCCGTGACGGTCCCTGAGCACCCGCTTGGCTCCGGGCTGCCCGGACAGCCAGCCGTCGAAGGCCAGCTCCATCCCCTCCTGTCCCTGCTCGTCGATATTGGTGAAGCCGACGATGTGCGCGGTTGTTTCACCGTGCGGGTAGTAGCGCCGGAACTCGCGCATCAGCGCCACGCCGGGAATCTGAAGCGCAGCGACCTGCTGCGCCTGTTCCGGCGGAAGGTGGCGCCGGAGGTAGATGAACTCCCGGTCGGCCCGGGACTCCACGCGGGCGCGCAGCGCCGCCGGGTCGAGCTGCAGCACGCGCGCCAGTTCCGGCAGCCGCTCCGCCTCGGCCCATAACTCGCCCGGATGGGCCCAGGCAGTCTTCACCGGCCCGGAGATCGCGAGCGGCTCGCCGTGGCGGTCGGTGATCAGGCCGCGGTGCGCCGGCTCGACCACGGTGCGGACCTGCCGGGCCTCGCCCTCGCTCTGGAGAAAGTCGCGACTGAGCACCTGGAGGTCCAGCGCCCGCAGCAGCAGGACCGCGACGACCACCAGCAGTCCCGCCGCCACGACCTTCAGCCGTAAATGGCTGACCTGTCGCTTCAGCGCTCCCACGACGCTTCCCCGACGTAGACGATGTGTTCGGGGCCCGGCTTGATCATGCCCAGGCGTTCCCGCGCTGCGGTTTCGATCCGTGCCTGGGTGGCCCAGGTCGCCTGCTCCAGCTGCAGCTGGGTCCATTCCAGATTCAACGCGTCGCGCTCGGACAAGGCCGCCTGGTGCTCGATGAACACCTGGCGCGCCTCGTGCCGGGCGACCACCACCCCGACCGCCGACGCGAACACCAGCGCGGCCAACAGGATCTGCAGGATCAGCACCCGGCTCATGGCTGATACTCGGCGATGCGCAGGACGGCCGACCGCGCCCGGGGGTTCCGGCGGCATTCGTCGGCGTCGGCGCGCAGCGCCTTGCCGATCATCCGAAACGGTGCGGAACGGGGTTCTGTGAGCACCGGGAGACCGCGTGGCAGACGGGGCCGGTCCGAACGCCCCTGGAAAGCCCGCTTGACCAGGCGGTCCTCCAGGGAATGGAAGCTGATCACGACCAGCCGTGCACCCGCCCGGAGGATCGCCGGAACGGTTTCCAGCCAGGTCCGCAATTCCCCCAGTTCATCGTTTACATGGATGCGCAGGGCCTGAAACGTACGCGTGGCCGGATGCTTGCCCGGTTCCACTCGCGGCACCGCTCGCCGCACCAGTTCGGCGAGCTGGCGCGTGCGCGTCAGCGGCTCGACCTGCCGGGCGGCAACGATGGCACGCGCGATGCGCCGCGAGAAGCGCTCTTCGCCATAGCGGTGGATCACGTCGGCGATCGCCTGCTCCGGCGCCTGATTCAGCCATTCCGACGCCGGGATCCCCGTGCCGGGATCCATGCGCATGTCCAGAGGGCCGTCGTGCTGGAAGCTGAAGCCCCGCTCCGGCGCATCGAGCTGCGGTGACGAGACCCCGAGGTCCAGCAGCACCCCGTCGACCCGGCCGTCCCCGGGCCAGTGTTGCCGGACCCGGTCAGCCATGCTCGAAAAACACCCCTGACGGAACGCAAAGCGTGGATCCTGCAGCAAGGCAGCCGCCGCCTGCGCGGCCGCCGGATCGCGGTCCAGCGCCAGCAGCTGTCCCTGCGGGTCGAGCGCGTCGAGGATCGCACGGCTGTGGCCGCCACGGCCGAAGGTGCCATCCACGTACCGGCCCGCCGGACGGATCGCCAGCCCCCGTACCGCCGGCGCCAGCAGTACGGGCGTATGCAGCGAGGTTTCCATGGTGGCTACAGCGCGATGGATTCGAGCGCGTCACTGAGCGAGCCATCCGCATCCTCCCCGAACCAGAGTTCGCGATTGCGGGACCAGGTGTCCTCATCCCAGATTTCGAACTTGCTTCCCTGACCGACCAGCATCACCCGCTTCTCCAGTCCGGCGAATTCGCGCAGCGGCGGCGGCACCAGCAGCCGGCCCTGTCCATCGAGTTCGCATTCGGTGGCGTGCCCCACCAGCAGTCGCTGCAGGCGCCGAACCTGCGGGTTCATGTTCGGCCGGGACATCAACGTCTGCTCGATGCGCTCCCACTCAGGCGACGGGTACAGCAGCAGGCATCCGTCGCGGTCCACGGTCACCACCATCCGGCCCTGGCAGCGTTCCACCAGCGCCTCGCGATAGCGTGCCGGGATCGCAATGCGGCCCTTGGCATCCAGACTGAGTTGGCTGAGCCCTCGGAACATGCTTTGCCTCGAAGGGGCCCCACTGATCCCCACCGCGCCCCACTTTGAAACACTATAGGTACGCGAATCCGCGGGAGTCAAGGAAAAAATCGCTCACCGAAAAAAGAATAAGCGTTGATTCACAAATACTTACACGCACTCGCTGACGTCAGGGAAAAGCCGAAGAAAAGCTATGAAAAGCGAGGCGTTGGGGGAGGTAGTTAAGAGAACACTTGAAATAATGGCGCGAACATCCGGCAGTCTCAGCAACCGCAGGGGCACGCTGTGGAGAAAAGTGGGAGTCGGCCTGTAAGCCGGGTTCTGTCGAGGGCTGTCATTCCTCTGGGACGCCTGTCGCCAGGCGCCTCTAGCAGCCTACCCGGGTGCAGTGCGGGCCACACCATCGCACCCCTATTTGGCCTTGCTCCGGACGGGGTTTACCCTGCCACGCACTGTTGCCAGGCGCGCGGTGCGCTCTTACCGCACCATTTCACCCTTACCTGTGGACCGGAAGAACCGGCCCCATCGGCGGTGTCTTTTCTGTGGCACTTTCCGTCGGCTCGCGCCGCCCAGGCGTTACCTGGCGTCCTGCCCTGCGGAGCCCGGACTTTCCTCCACGCGATAAGCGCAGCGACAGCCCGGCCGACTCCCGTCGAGTCTTGTACGCTCCTGCGCCCTCGGGCGCAAGTCGGTCCGCGGTGCGCGCATCAGCGGCCCCGGGCCAGCGCACGGGCATAGAGCAGATTGCGCGGGGCGCCGGTCAGCTGCACTGCCAGTTTCACCGCCTGCTTCAGCGGCAGCGTCTCCAGCAACACGTCGAGCACGCGCGCCTCCTCGGCGCTGACACCGCCGTCGCCTGCCGGGCCCATTTCCTGCGCACCGGCGATGATCAGCACGAATTCGCCACGGCCCCGATTCGGGTCTGCGCCCAGCCATCCCGGCAACGCAGTGGCGGAACCGAAAAAGTGTTCCTCGAACTGCTTGGTGATCTCGCGGGCCAGCACCACCTCGCGCTGCGGCGCCAGCTCCGCCAGATCCTCCGCGCTCGCGCGGATGCGGTGTGCGGACTCGAAACAGCAGACCGTCACCGGCAGGTTCAACAGCGTCTCGAAGCGCTGCCGGCGTGCCGATGCGGTGGCGGGCAGAAACCCCTCGAACCAGAAGCGGTCGGAGGGCAGCCCGGCCACCGACAGTGCCGCGATCACCGCGCTCGGCCCGGGAACCGGGAACACGGGCAGATCGGCCTCCCGGACGGCCCGCACCAGCCGGTAGCCGGGGTCGGAGACCAGCGGCGTGCCGGCATCGGAGATCAGCGCGAGCTGCATGCCCTGGCGCAGGCGCTGTAGCAGCTGCGGAACGCGCGCGGCCTCGTTGTGCTCGTGCAGGCTGAGCAGCGGCTTCGACAGTCCCAGATGGGCCAGCAGGCGTCCGCTGCGGCGGGTGTCTTCCGCCACGACCAGATCGGCCTCCCCCAGGGTCCGCAGGGCCCGTGGACTCAGATCCTCGAGGTTCCCGATCGGTGTCGCGATCACCCAGAGCGTTCCGGGCCGCGTTGACAGCGTCTGACGGTCTTCCAATACTGGCCCCCTACCCTGGCACGCGAACTCCCCGTGACTCTAACGCAGACGACCGCAACCGCGCGCGGGGCCACTGCCCGGCGCCTCCTGACACTCCCGTTCCTCGCCGCGATGCTCGCGGCCTGCGCGGTACCGCCGCCACCCGCCCCGCCCGCCCCGGCGGCACCACCGCCGGACGAGATCGAAGTAACGCCGCTGGAGAAAACCCGGGCCCTGCTGATCACAGCCGAAGCCACCCCGTCGGCCGCTGCATCCCGCCAGGCGATCGACGCAGTGCTGGCGCTGGATGCCCCGGACGGCGGCTTGCTGCTGCGAGCAGAACGCCTCTGGACCCGGTTGCCGGAAGAAGGGCGCCGGGATTTGGCGGACCGCTACCGGGGCGCGCGGCTGGCCTGGCTGCAGAACGATTCCGAAGCCGCACTCGATCGCCTGCCGCAGGTCGACGACGATCGCGATCCGGCACTGTATTTCGGCGCCCTTGTCCTCCGTGCCGAACTGCTGACCGAGACCTCGGCCTGGCACGAAGCGCTGCGTTCCCGCATCGCGCTGGATCCGGGGCTACTCGAGGATCCGGCCCGGCAGCACGAGAATCAGCAGTTCATCTGGGAGCTGCTGGCCACCGTCGACGCGATCCAGCGGCAGCAGCTGTTCGCTCCGGACGCAAGCGACGCCGAACGCGGCTGGGCCGAACTGTTCGTCGCGCTGCGTGCAGCCGGTGCCGATCCGCAGGCCTTCGATCGCGCGGTGGAGGAATGGACAGCGGGGCATCCGGATCACAACGCGCGCATTTATCTGCCCGATCTGCGCGACGCCACGCTCAGATCCGACGCCCCGCCCCGGCGTGTCGCGGTACTGCTGCCGCTGTCGGGCTCGCTCGCCGATCTGGGCAACGCCGTACTCGACGGAATCAGCGCACGCCACGCCCGGGATCATGGCCCCGGAGCCCCGCTGCGGGTGCTCGACACCGAAGGCGAACCGGATCTCGCCGAGGCACACTACCGCAATGCGATCGCAGAGGGCGCCGACCGCATCATTGGCCCCCTCACGCGAGACGAAGTCGACCGGGTGGCGGCGATCGGATCCGGACCACCGACGCTGCTGCTGAACCAGCCCACCCAGCCCCTGCCCGAGTCGTTCTCGGTACTGTCGCTGGCGCCCGAAGCCGACGCCCGGGCGGCAGCGGCCAAGGCCAGTACCGCCGGTTGGCGCAACGCACTGGTGCTGGTACCCGAAGGGACGTTCGGCGAGCGCGTCGCGGACGCGTTTCGGGAGGCGTTCGAGTCCGGCGATTCCCGGGTGGCGGCCGAATACCGCTTCCAGGCACGCTCCCCGGACCTGAACGCACAGATCGGCGCGGTGCTCGCGGTCGACGAATCCGAGGCCCGCATCGGCCGTCTGGGACGCCAACTCGGGCTGCGCCTGCAGGGCGACCCGCAGATTCGCGCCGATGTCGACGGGATCTTCATCGCCGGGCCCGCGCGCGACCTGCGCATGGTCGTGCCGCATCTGCATTATCACCGCGCACACCGGCTGCCGATGCTGGCGACCGCGCATGCCTACGAAGGGCGGCCGCAGCCCGCGCTCGATGAAGACCTGAGCGGATTGCGCTTCCCCGACGCGCCCTGGCTGTTCCCCGAACGGAATCCGGAACCGGAACTGCGGCAGCAACTCGAGGCCAAGATCGACGATGTCGTCGTCGAGGTCACCGTCGATCTCGAACTGGAGGCCGACGTCGAGACCGAAACCGCCGCCGCGCGGCTGCCGCGCTTCGCCGCGCTGGGAGTCGATGCCGCCGGGCTCGTGACCGAACTCGAACGGTATCGGCGCGCCCCGCAGCTCCAGGCCCGGGGTGCGGCAGGTAACTGGGCCTGGCAGCCGCTGATCCGCAGCTGGGTGCGCGAGCCCGGCTGGTTCGAGTTCCGCAACGGCCGGCCGGTTGCCGTGCGCGCGGCACCGGAACCCGGGAACGACGGCTGATGGCACTCCCGGCGTTGCGCGGGCAGGCGGCTGAGCGCGAGGCCGAACGTTTTCTCGAGCGCCACGGCCTCGACATCGTCGCACGCAACTACCGCAAGCCGTTCGGCGAGATCGACCTGATCGCCCGCGAAGACGGCGTGCTGGTGTTCGTCGAGGTGCGCAAACGCAGTCACCGTCGCTTCGCCGACGGCGCCGAAAGCATCGATCGGCGCAAATGCCAGCGCCTGCGGCGCACCGCCGCCGCCTACCTGCAGCAGACGCGCTGGCCCGGGCCGGTGCGTTTCGACGTATTGGTGCTCGATGCCGGCAACCGCATCGAGTGGCTGCAGGATGCGATCCAGGAGGATTCCTGGTGACTCCGCTGCAGCGCGAACTCGAACGGCTGCTTCCGGAGCAGGACCGGCTGCTCGATCCGGCCGACTGCTGGGCCTACGGCGCCGACAACTCGCGCCTGCATGCCCCGCCGGATGCGGTCGCGTTCGCCCGCGATTCCCGGGGCATCGTCGAACTGGTACAGCTGTGCCGGCGGCTGCGCGCGCCGCTGATCGTGCGCGGACGGGGGACCGGAACCACCGGCGCCGTCGTTCCACTGCAGGGCGGGCTGGTGCTGTCGACGGAACGCATGAACCGGATCGTCGAAGTCGACCCGGACAATCGCTGGCTGGTAGCCGAACCCGGGGCGACCAACGCCGAGGTCCAGGAGGCAGCGGGCCGGCATGGATTCTTCTGGCCGCCCGACCCGACCAGCAGCGCCTATTGCACCGTCGGCGGCAACCTGGCCTACAACTCGGCCGGTCCCCGCGCGGTCAAGTACGGAACACCGCGGGAGAACACGCTGGGCCTCGCCGCAGTCGCAGGCACCGGCGCTGCGCTGCGCACCGGCGTGTACACGACCAAGGGCGTCGTCGGATACGACCTGACCCGGCTCTTGATCGGTTCCGAAGGGACGCTGGCGGTGATCACCGAGGCCAGCCTGCGCCTGACCCCGCTGCCCGAGACCCGGCGGCTGCTCCAGGCCGTGTATCGGGACATGCACGCAGCGGCTGCCGCCGTGGCGCGAATCATGGCGCAGCCGGTGACCCCCTGCGCGCTGGAGTTCATGGACGCAGCGGCGATCGACATGATCCGCGGCTATGCCGATAGCGAGCTTCCGGCCCAGGCTGGCGCCTTGCTGATGATCGAGGTCGATGGCGCGGCCAGCCAGATCGACTTTGCTGCCCAGGCAGTCGGCTCCGCGGCACGCGGGGACGGCTGCCTGGGGGTCGAGGTCGCGACCAGCGACGCCGACGCGGAGCGCCTTTGGCGCACCCGCAAGGCGCTGTCGCCGGCACTGCGCAACATCGCGCCGAAAAAAATCAACGAAGACGTGGTGGTGCCGGTGTCGCGCATCCCCGAACTGATCGACGGCCTGGGGGAACTCGGTCGCCGCCACGGAATCCGGATCGTCAACTTCGGGCACGCGGGCAACGGCAACATCCATGTGAACCTGCTGGTGGATCCCGATGATCCGGTGCAGATGCAGGCCGCCGAACAGTGCCTGGACGAGGTCTTCGGCCTGGTGCTGCGCCTGCGTGGCACCTTGTCGGGAGAGCACGGCGTCGGGCTGGTCAAGCGCGAGTTCATCCGCCGGGAGCTCGACCCCGGGGCACTGGCGCTGATGCACGATCTGCGCAGGGTCTTCGACCCCGACGGAATCCTGAATCCGGGCAAGGCGCTGCCCGAACCCGGCGCTACTTGACGACCTTCAGACTCGGCCCCTTTCTGGGCCGGGTCGACCCGGGCTTGCCGTCGGCGGCCTCTCCCGTCCCGGCATCGTCGGCGGATTCGGTTTGCGGCTGCAGGTCGGATCCGGGCTCGTTGCCGAACATCATCCCCTGCCCGTTCTCGCGCGCGAAGATCGCGAGCACGGACCCCATCGGCAGGTACACCTGCATGGGCCGACCCGCGAAACGCGCCGCGAAGGAAATGGCCTGATTGTCCAGTTCCAGCTTCTCGACCGCCGCCGGCCCGATATTCAGCGTGATCTTGCCCTCCTGCACGAACGCCTCCGGCACCGTCACGCCCGGCCAGGTGGCGTCGACCAGCAGGTGCGGGGTCATCTCATTGTCGATGATCCAGTCGAGCAGGGCGCGAACCAGATAGGGACGCGAGGGGGTCATTCCCGGAGTTCCCGCTCGGCCTCGGTCAGGCTCGACTGAAACGAAGCGCGCTGGCAGACCCGGTCGGAATAGACCTGGATCGCCTTGGGCAGGCCATCGATCGCAATGCCCGCCCACGGCAGACGCCACATCACCGGCGCGATCGCTGCATCGACGATACTGAACTCGTCGCTGAGGAAATACGGCTTCAATTCGAAGATCTCGGTGGTATTCATAAGACTCTCGCGTAGCACCTTCCGCGCCCGGGTCAGCGCCGCGCCACTGGACTGCGCGATCAGGTCCAGGCCCGCATACCAGTCGCGCTCCACCCGATACAGTGCCAGCCGTGCGGCCGCGCGCGACACCGGGTCGACCGGCATCAGCGGGGGATGGGGAAAGCGCTCGTCGAGATACTCGGTGATCACATGCGTCCCGTACAGCGCGAGATCCCGATCGACCAGCGTCGGCACCTCGTTGTAGGGATTCAGATCCGAGAGATCCTCGGGCAGGTCGTCCGGCGCCAGGTTGACCACATCGACCGCGATGTCCTTCTCGGCCAGAATGATGCGGATACGATGGCAGCGCACGCAGTTGTGCGCGGAAAAAAGAGTCATCACGGAACGTCTGTTGGCGACCAGCGCCATGGCTTTCTCCCGGTCCCGCGAGTTGCGCGGGTCAATGCGGCAAACACCAGCGGATGCCGGGGCGACGGTTTCCCGCAGCCCCGCCGCTTTCTAGTGTACGTCTTTCCAGTATTCCTTTTTCAACAGGTAGGCGAGCCCCAGAAAGACCACCAGAAACAGCATCACGTACATGCCGATCCGCTGCCGTTCGAGTTGCATCGGTTCGGCCAGGTAGGAGAGGAAGGTCACCAAGTCACGGATCGCGCGGTCGTACTCTGGCCCGGTCATCATCCCGGCTTCCGCGACCTGCAGCCGCACCTGGCCGTCGCGGTTGACCTGCTTCTCCTGCCAGCCCTGCAGTTCCCACAGGGGATGCGGCATCGCGACGTTCTCGAACACCGCGTTGTTCACGCCCAGCGGCCGCGACTCGTCCACGTAGAAGCTGCGCAGGAAACTGTACAGCCAGTCTTCGCCCCGCACCCGGGCGACCAGTGTCAGGTCGGGCGGCGCGATACCAAAGGCCTCTTCGCCGTAGGCGGCGCTCATCGCGTTGGTAATCAGCGATCCGGGCGCCACCAACTCGCCCTCCTCATCGGTGGCAAAGATCATCGACTGGATGAGCTGGTTTTCGGTCAGTCCGAGGTCGTCGCCAACACGGCTGTAGCGCATGTACTGCGCGGAGTGGCATCCCACACAGTAATTGAAGAAAAGTTGGGCGCCACGCTGCAGCGAGGCCTGGTTGGCCACGTCCACCTTCACTCGGTCCAGCGGCACCGAGGGACCGGCAGCCTGGAGGGATGCGGGGCCCAGCGCCAGCGCGGCCAGGGCCAGAACGGCAATCAGCGATTTCATCAGGCAGTCACCCTTTCCGGAACGGGACGGTCTCGACCCAGCTTGCGTGCGAACATGGGCACGATCATGGTGACGAACAGGTAGGTCGTGGGCAGCAGCCAGGCAGTGAACAGCAGCTGCGCGTTGGCCGGGTCGAAGCGGGTGTAGTCGTACAGCGAATAGATCCCGACCAAGACCACGAAGGACAGCAGACTGAAGACCGCCGACCGCTCGCGGCTATGGAACCAGAGCAGCCAGAAGAACAGGAAGTACATCACGCCGAAACGCAACGTCAGTTCACCGTACAGCGTGGTCACCTGCTGCAGACCGAGGTAGCCGAGCACCACGAAGGTCACCACGAACACGGCAAGGTTCAGCTTGTGCGCGAACGAGCGGTAACGAACGGACTTCACCGGGTTGCGGTCGATCCAGGGCACGAAGAACAGGATCGTGACCGCAGCCCCCATTGCAACCACACCCAGGAACGGGTCCGGCACCGCGCGCAGGATCGAGTAGAACGAGGTGAAGTACCAGACCGGTGGAATCAGGTCGGGCGTGACCAGCGGATCGGCCGGAATCATGTTCGCGGGTTTCAGGAACAGCCCGCCCATTTCCGGCGCGAAGAACACGACCGCGAAGAAGGCGATCAGGAATACGCCGACACCGACCAGATCCTTCACCGTGTAGTACGGGTGGAACGGGATGCCGTCGCGGGGAACGCCGTTCTCGTCCTTGTTGGCCTTGATCTCGACGCCGTCGGGGTTGTTCGAGCCGACCTCGTGCAGCGCGATCACGTGCGCGACGATCAGCAGCAGCAGCACCAGCGGCAGCGCGATCACATGCAGCGCGAAGAAACGATTCAGCGTCGCGTCGGAGAGCAGGAAGTCGCCGCGGATCCAGGTCACGAGTTCGGGACCGATGTAGGGGATGGTCGCGAACAGGTTCACGATGACCTGTGCGCCCCAGTAGGACATCTGGCCCCAGGGCAGCAGGTAGCCGGCGAAGGCCTCGGCCATCAGCACGATGTAGATCAGCACGCCGAAGATCCAGATCAGTTCCCGCGGCTTCTTGTAGGATCCGTAGAGCAACGCGCGGAACATGTGCAGATACACGACGACAAAGAAGAACGATGCGCCGGTGGAGTGCATGTAGCGGATCAGCCAGCCCCACTCGACGTCACGCATGATGTACTCGACCGACGCGAACGCGAGTTCGGCGTCGGGCTTGAAGAACATCGTCAGAAAAATGCCGGTGACGATCTGGATCACCAGCACGAGCAGCGCGAGCGAACCGAAGTAATACCAGAAGTTGAAGTTCTTCGGCGCGTAGTAGCGCGCGAGGTGATCGTTCCAGAGTTGCGACAGCGGGAAGCGGGCGTCGACCCAGCCCAGCAGCCCGCCCTGGATCTTGTCAGCGGAATTCCCGGCCATTATGCGGCGCCTCCTTCGGCATGCTCACCCACGAGGATCACGTCATCGCTGAGATAACGGTGCGGAGGCACTTCCAGGTTCAGCGCAGCAGGCATGTTGCGGTACACGCGGCCCGCCATGTCGAAGCGGGAACCGTGGCAGCCGCAGAACCAGCCGCCCGGCCAGTCGCTGCCCAGTTCGGCGGCGCCGATCTCCGGACGAAACGCGGGCGAGCACCCCAGATGGGTGCACAGGCCGATCAGCACCAGGATCTCCGGCTTGATCGAGCGGTGCGGGTTCTGGGCATATTCGGGCTGCTGGGCCTCGACTTCGGATTCGGGATCGCGCAACCGGTCATGGATCTGCGGCAGCAACTCGAGCATCTCCGGGGTGCGCCGGACCACCCATACGGGCCGACCGCGCCAGGCCACGCTGATGCGCTGCCCCGGCTCGATCTGCGTGACATTGACCTCTACCGGTGCGCCAGCCGCCTGAGCACGCGCGCTCGGCTGCAAGGAAGCGACGAAGGGAACGGCCAGCGCCGCCACCCCCGCACCGCCGACCACCGTGGTCGCCGCCACCAGAAACCGGCGCCGCCTTCGGTCCACGCCTTGGTCTGCCATCTTGCTATCTCCAGCTGAGGTTTCGGATGCGTTCGCGATGCCCGGACCGCCACGCGCCGGGGCCACCCGGCATTGGCCGCACAGGGGATCGCGGGCCCGTTCGGGGCCGATAAAATCCGATAGAATTCACTAACACGCTAATGGGGTCAAGCCGCCTGCCGGCAACGCGCGCGCTGCGCCGCGCCGACAAAGGCCCTGCGCAAAAATCACCGACGGGCAACAAGCCATTGTTCCTGGGCAGGATCCCGACCTTCGCGGGAGGCGCTAGACGGGATTCGGCAGGTCGACGAACCGGTGCTCGACACCGAAGCGCTCGGCGCACCAATCGCCCAGCGCTTGCGCCCCGTACCGCTCGGTCGCGTGGTGCCCGGCAGCGAAATAGTGGATGCCAAGCTCGCGGGCCTCGTGCGTGGTCTGCTCGGAGATCTCGCCGCTGACATACGCATCGGCCCCGGCTGCGGCCGCGTCGGCGAGCAAGGACTGCGCCGCGCCAGTGCACCAGGCCACACGCCGCACCAGGTCCGCACCGCTGTCGATCCACAGCGGCGCGCGCCCGAGCGCGGACTCGATTCGGGCCGCGAACTCCCGGGCCGGGAGCGGCTCGGGCAGATGCCCCACCGACCCGACCCCGTCCGCACGCAGCACGTCTTTGGTCTCGAGCCCGAGCCGCAGCGCCAGCTGCGCGTTGTTCCCGAGGCGCGGGTGCGCGTCCAGCGGCAGGTGATAGGCCACCAGGTTGATCTCGTGCCGCAGCAGGGCCTGCAGGCGGCGGCGCTTCATTCCGGTCACCGGCTGCGGTTCGCCCCGCCAGAAGTACCCATGGTGCACCAGCAGCAGGTCCGCCTCGAGCGCGACCGCGGCCTCGATCAGGGCCAGGGAAGCCGTAACCCCGCTGACGATCCGCCGGATCTCGGCCCGCCCCTCGACCTGGAGTCCGTTCGGGCAGTAATCCTGGAAACGCTGCGGTTCCAGTTCCACGTCCAGCGCCCGCAACAGGGCATCGCGATCGACACAGTCGGGCATGCTGAGCCCCTCCGGAATTCACGGGCCGAGCGCATTGGCACGCCCAAGGGTGGAATCGGCAATGGTATAGTGATGCAATGGTGAATCTTTCCCGTTTCCTCGTGCAAGCCGCTTTGGCGGGAATCGCGGTGGCCGTCGTCGTGGCCGTGTTCTTCCCGGGCCTGCTGGACCCGGACCGCAACGGTTCCCCGGCCGCATTGCAGGCACCTGGCGTACCGGTCCAGGGGCCGGTGTCGTACGCAACCGGCGTCGCGCGCGCTGCGCCGGCAGTCGTGAACATCATGACCTCGCGCACGGTCGAAAGCCCGCGTCCGCTGACGGGCGTCCCCAGCCCGCGCGAACACCCGTTTGAAGACGGGCCCGACGACCGCGAGCAGGCGAGCCTGGGCTCGGGCGTGATCGTTAGCCCGACGGGACACATCCTGACCAACCATCACGTAATCGAGGAAGCCGAGGCGATCGCGGTCGTGCTGGCAAACGGCTCCGCCCATCCCGCCGAGATCATCGGCATCGACCCGGACACCGACCTCGCCGTGCTGCGCATTGCGGCCGAGGAACTGACCGCGGCCAGCATCGGCCGCTCGTCCAAGCTCGCGGTAGGCGACGTGGTGCTCGCGATCGGCAACCCCTTCGGCGTCGGCCAGACCGTGACCCAGGGCATCGTCTCGGCGACCGGGCGCACTGAACTCGGTATCAACCTGTTCGAGGACTTCATCCAGACCGACGCCGCGATCAACCCCGGCAACTCGGGCGGGGCACTGATCAACGCCGCCGGCGACCTGATCGGTATCAGCACCGCGATCTTCACCCGCTCCGGAGGATCGCACGGGATCGGCTTCGCGATCCCGGTAGATCTGGCGCTCGACGTGATGAGCGAGATCATCGAGAAGGGTTACGTGGCGCGCGGCTGGCTGGGCATCGAGGTCCAGGCCCTCGACCGGGCCCTGGCGGAGTCCTTCGGGCTCAGCGACACTCGTGGCGTGCTGATCGCAGGCATCCTGAGCCAGGGGCCTGCCGCCCGCGCCGGGCTGCGCCCGGGCGACGTGATCGTGCGCCTGGACGAGCAGCGGGTCCTGACCACGCGGGAGGCGCTGAACATCA
Source organism: Thioalkalivibrio paradoxus ARh 1 (assembly GCF_000227685.2). Lineage (GTDB taxonomy): Bacteria > Pseudomonadota > Gammaproteobacteria > Ectothiorhodospirales > Ectothiorhodospiraceae > Thioalkalivibrio > Thioalkalivibrio paradoxus. The sequence continues at coordinate 3,152,362 of NZ_CP007029.1, forward strand.
TCGCCCGCAAGCGTCCAGGCGAAAGCCTCGCGATCGAGGCACGGCGCGATGGCGAGCCCCTGCACCTCGAGGCAACCGTCGACCAGCGGCCGATCTGAGCCGCGTCCAGCCAATGGCGCCCGGGCGCAACTAACTTCCATGGCCTATATGGCCACCCCCGATGATGAAAGAGGCGTAGGGCGGAAAAGGCCGAAGGCCGTCATCCGCCAACCGGCGCCCGGGGTTGCCGCAGGCACCGGGGAGGCGCGAACGCCGAGCGGCGGATGACGCTGCGCTCTTCCGCCCTACGGGTCGCCCGGGACACGAGACAGGCCGTGACTTTCACGCTAACCCGCGGCGTCCAGCGCCTGCTCCAGCGCAGCCAGAAAGGCCCGGTTCTGTTCCGGCGTGCCGACTGTGACCCGCAGGTGATCGCGAAGCACCCCGCCCGAGGCGCCGACGTTCTTGATCAGGATGCCGGACGCGCGCAGTGCGTTGAAGACCCCTTGGCCGCGCCCCGCCCCGACCTGGAACAGGATGAAGTTGGCGTCGCTCGGAATCACGCGGAGCACCCCGGGCAGCGCATCCAGCGCCCGCGATACCACGCCGCGCTGTTCCCTGAGCACGGCTGCCTGCGCATCGAGCACCGAGCCATGCGCCAGCGCAAACAACGCGGAGCGCTGGGTCAGGGAATTGATGTTGTACGGCAGCCGTAGCCGATCCAGCGCGTCGATCCACTCCGGCGCCGCCGCCAGATACCCCAGCCGCAGCCCAGCCAGCCCCAATTTGGACAGCGTGCGCATCACCATCAGTCCCGCGGGGGCGCCCGCCCGGGGCAGGAAGGTGTGGCTGGCGAAGGGTGCATAGGCCTCGTCGATTACCGTGACGCCCGGGTTCGCGAGCGCCACGGCGTCGACCAGATCCGGATCGTATTGCCGGCCGGTCGGATTGTTCGGACAGGCCAGGAACACCAGGGCCGGGCGGTGCACCTCGACGGCGTTCAGCAGCGCCGGCCCGTCGAGGTCGAAATCGGACGTCAGCGGCACACCGACGAAGGGCACCCCGGCCGCGCGCGCCAGCACCTCGTACATCACGAAGGTCGGCACCGGCGCCAGCACCGGCCGCCCGCTGCCCTGGACCGCGGCGATCAGGATCTGGATCAGCTCGTCGGAACCGTTTCCGAGCAGGCAGCCCGCGGTATCCGGAACGCCGTGCGCGCCCCGGATCGCCGCCACGACCGCTCGGCCGCCGGCATCGGGGTAGCGGTTGAGCTCCACCCCGCGCAGTGCCTCGAGCCAGGCCGTTTCGAGTTCGCCGGGCCAGGCGTAGGGGTTCTCCATCGCATCCAGCTTGACCAGCCCGGTCGCATCGGCAACGGCATAGGCCGGCTGCACGAGCACCTCCGGCCGCATCAGGTCGGCGGGCAGCGTCATGCCGACTGCCGCCGGACGACTACGCCGAGGCTACTCACCGCGCATCTCCGCGGAGCGCGCGTGGGCCACCAGCCCTTCCCCACGTGCCAGCACCGACGCGGTGCGCGCAAGCGCGGCCGCCCCCTCGGGCGAGCAGGCGATGATGCTGGAACGCTTCTGGAAATCATAAACGCCGAGCGGCGACGAGAAGCGCGCGGTCCGCGACGTCGGCAGCACATGGTTGGGCCCGGCGCAGTAATCCCCCACCGCCTCGGAGGTGTATCGCCCCATGAAGATGGCGCCGGCATGGCGCAGGCCGGCGTCGAGCAGCGCCTGCGGCTCGGCCACCGACAGTTCCAGGTGCTCCGGGGCAATATGGTTGGCGACGCGGACCGCCTCGTCCAGATCGTGCACGCGGATCAGCGCCCCGCGCCGGTCCAGGCTGGTCCGGATGATCTCCGCACGCGGCATTTCTTCCAGCAGGCGTTCCATCGCCTGCTGCACGCGGTCCAGGAACGCGGAATCGGGCGACACCAGAATCGCCTGCGCCTGCTCGTCGTGTTCGGCCTGCGAGAACAGGTCGGCAGCAATCCAGTCCGGATCGGTCTGGCCATCGCAGACCACCAGGATCTCGGACGGCCCGGCGATCATGTCGATGCCAACGGTGCCGAAGACCTCGCGCTTGGCGGCGGCCACGTAGATGTTGCCCGGACCGACGATCTTGTCCACCGCGGGAATCGTCGCGGTGCCGTGGGCCAGCGCCGCAACGGCCTGCGCACCGCCGATCGTGAACACCCGATCGACGCCGGCCACCGCAGCCGCCGCCAGCACCAGCTCGTTCAGCTCGCCGCCCGGGGCGGGCACCACCATCACCAGCAGCCGAACGCCGGCGACCTTGGCGGGGATCGCGTTCATCAGCACCGACGACGGATAGGCCGCCTTGCCGCCGGGAACATACAGGCCCACCGAGTCCAGCGGCGTGACGCGCTGGCCGAGCACGGTACCGTCGGGATCCTCGATCTGCCAATCCTGCAGCCGCTGGCGTTCCGCGTAGCGGCGGATGCGCCCCGCGGCGGTCTGCAGCGCGTCGCGCTGCGCCGCCGGCAGGCCGTCCAGCGCCGCCTGCAGGCGTGCGGCCGGAACTTCCAGTTCCGACGGTTGCGCCACCGTCAGCCGGTCGAAGCGCGCGGTATAGCGCAGCAGCGCCGCATCCCCCTCGCTGCGCACGGCCGCGAGAATCTCGTCGACGATCGCGCGCACGTCGTGATCGGCGACCGACTCCCAGGCCAGCAGCCGGTCGAGTTCGTCCCAGAACGTGGTGTACCGGCTGTCGAGTCGCTGAATCTCAGGCATCGGTGATGGCTCCCCGGTGATGGCTATCTGGTAATGACACCCCGCACGATGCGCCGCCCGGCCCGAGCAACGCGCGGGTCACCGACCCTGCCGCCGCCGGCGCACTGCCTCCGCCAGCAGCTGCAGCGCGGCCTCGGAATCGTCCCAGCCCATGCAGGCATCGGTGATACTCTGACCATAGACCAGCGGCCTGCCGGGCACGATGTCCTGGCGGCCGGGCTTCAGGTGGCTCTCCAGCATCACGCCGACGACACGCGAGTCGCCGCCGCCGACCTGCTCGGCGAGCGAACGGGCGACGTCGATCTGCCGTGCCGGATCCTTGCGGCTGTTGGCATGGCTGCAGTCCACCATCACCACCTCGGGCAGTTCCGCTGCGCGCAGCTGCTGGCAGGCCTGCTCGATGCTTTCGGCATCGTAGTTCGGCTGCCGCCCGCCGCGCAGGATGATATGGCAGTCCTCGTTCCCGGAGGTCGAGAAGATCGCCGAGCGCCCGGCCTTGGTCACCGACAGGAAATGATGCGGGCGAGAGGCCGAGCGGATCGCGTCGATCGCGACCTGCAGGCTGCCATCGGTCGAGTTCTTGAAGCCGACCGGGCAGGACAGCCCGGACGCCAGCTCCCGGTGCACCTGGCTTTCGGTGGTGCGCGCGCCGATCGCGCCCCAGGCGACCAGGTCGGCCACATACTGCGGGCTGATCAGGTCCAGGTACTCGGTGGCCGCCGGCATGCCGAGCACCGCGAGGTCGCGCAGCAGGCCGCGCGCAACACGCAGGCCCTTGTTGATATGGAAGCTGCCGTCGAGGTCGGGGTCGTTGATCAGGCCCTTCCAGCCGACCGTGGTCCGCGGCTTCTCGAAGTAGACGCGCATCACCACTTCCAGCGCGTCGCTGAGTTCGCCGCGCAGCCGAACCAGCCGGCCCGCGTAATCCATCGCCGCGTCGACGTCGTGGATCGAGCAGGGCCCGACGATCACCAGCAGGCGGTCGTCCTCGCGATGGAGGATCCGGTGGATCGCCTGGCGCGAGGCGAACACGGTTTCGGCCGCGGCATCGGTCAGCGGGATCTCGTCGCGCACGGCGTCCGGTGCGGAGACCTCCTGGATTCCCTTGATTCTCAGGTCGTCGGTTTGATGCGTCATGTTTCCAGTCCGGCTAGGGCGCGGGCGCGACTGCCGGCCGCAGCGCCTCGATCAGTTGTTGAATTCGCGCGTGCTGCATTTTCATCGCCGCCTTGTTGACCACCAGCCGCGAGCTGATATCGGCGATCAGTTCCAGCGGCGCCAGCCCGTTGGCCTTCAGCGTGTTGCCGGTATCGACGAGGTCGACGATGTAGTCGGCCAGCCCGACCAGCGGCGCCAGTTCCATCGAGCCATACAGCTTGATGATCTCGACCTGCCGCCCCTGCGCGGCAAAGTAGCGCTGGGCGATGTTCACGAACTTGGTCGCGATCCGCAGCCGCTCCTCACCCGGCCGATGCTCCGGCCGCCCGGCGAGCATCAGCCGGCAGCGCGCGATCCCGAGATCGAGCGGCTCGTAGAGACCGGCAGCGCCGTGCTCCATCAGCACGTCCTTGCCGGCGACGCCCAGCGCCGCGGCACCGTGTTGCACATAGGTCGGCACATCGGTGGCACGAACGACCACGATGTTCACGTCCGCACGGGTCGTCTCCAGGATCAGCTTGCGGGTCTTGGCCGGGTCTTCCAGCGGCACCACTCCGGCACGTTCCAATAGCGGCAGTGTCTCGTCCAGGATCCGCCCCTTGGACAGGGCGATGGTCAAGGCCTGGGTCGCGTTCATGTCAGGCAGGCTCCCGGCGGATGGTCGCGCCGATCTGGCTCAGTTTCTCCTCGATGCATTCGTACCCCCGGTCGATATGGTAGATCCGGTCCACCGCGGTCTCGCCTTCGGCGACCAGGCCGGCCAGGATCAGGCTGGCCGACGCGCGCAGGTCGGTCGCCATCACCGGCGCCCCGCGCAGGCTCTCGACTCCGGTCACGATCGCGGTGTTGCCCTCGATGCGGATGTCCGCACCCATGCGCTGCAGCTCCTGCGCATGCATGAAGCGGTTCTCGAATACCGTCTCGATGACCGACCCGGTACCGGTGCCCACGGTGTTCAGCGTCATCATTTGCGCCTGCATGTCGGTGGGAAACGCCGGAAACGGCGCGGTGCGCAGGTTCACGGCCTTCGGCCGGCGCCCGCGCATGTCCAGTTCGACCCAGTCGTCGCCGGTCGCGATCCTGGCGCCGGCTTCCGCCAGCTTCAGCAGCACCGCGTCGAGCAGTTCCGGGCGGGTATTCTTGACCCGCACATGCCCGCGCGTGACCGCCGCAGCCACCAGGAAGGTGCCGGTCTCGATCCGGTCCGGCATCACGTCGTACTCGCAGCCCGACAGGGTCTCGACTCCGGTCACATGGATGGTGTCGGTGCCGGCGCCCTGGATCTTCGCACCCATGCGCGTCAGGCAGTTGGCGAGATCGACCACCTCCGGCTCGCGCGCGGCGTTCTCGATCAGGGTTTCCCCCTCGGCCAGCGTCGCCGCCATCAGCAGGTTCTCGGTACCGGTCACGGTGACCTGGTCGAACACGATCCGCGCCCCTTTCAGGCGGGCCGCACGTGCGTGAATGTAGCCGGCTTCGACCTCGATCTGCGCGCCCATCGCTTCCAGGCCCGTCAGATGCAGATTCACCGGCCGGCTCCCGATCGCACAGCCGCCGGGCAGCGACACCTCGGCTTCGCCAAACCGGGCCAGCAACGGCCCCAGCACCAGGATCGACGCGCGCATCGTCTTCACCAGGTCATACGGCGCCACGCAGCGGGTGAGCGTGGTCGGGTCCACCTCGATGCGCATGCGCTCGTTGACCGTGAGGGTCACGCCCATCCGGCCGAGCAATTCCATCGTCGTGGTCACGTCCTGCAAATGCGGCACGTTGCCGATCACCATCGGGCGATCGGCGAGCAAAGTGGCGGCAAGAATCGGCAGAACCGCGTTCTTCGCGCCAGAGGTCCAGACCTGCCCTTCCAGCGGCCGGCCTCCGGTGACTATCAGCTTGTCCATTCGGGATCCGGTTTGGTGTCCGCCCCGCAGCGCGGGCACGAACGCGCACAAGAACCCGCTATGGTACCGAAATCGACTCGCCAGCGCCCTGATTACCGGTGCCGGCGCGGAGGAATGCGTTCAGGCCGGGCGATCCGGCTCCAGCAACGACTCGAGGTGGTACAGCACCAGCAGCGGCCGCAGCCCCTCCGGCACCGCCGTCCATACCAGGCGCCCTCCCACCCGTTCGCGCTGGCGCCAGAACTCGACCAGCAGGGCCACGCCGGCGCTGTCGACCCGGGTCGCGCCGGACAGATCCAGCTCCGCCGACGCCGGCAGGCGCGGCAACAGTTCCTGACCACGGGTCATCAGCGCGGCCACCGTGGCGAACGTCAGCGGGCCGGAGAAGCGCAGGGTCGAGCCCTCCAGCACCAGGGACGCGTCAGCCACCCGATGCGCTCCCGCCGGAGGCGGCATTGTCGAGCGTCTCCTCGACCAGCGACCGGTCCCCCGCCTCCAGACGTTCGATCAGCGCGTCGAGTCCGTTGCGATTGATCTCGGTATTGAAATGGTTCCGGAAGTTGCCCACGAAGCTCAGCCCCTCGGCCTCGACATCGAACACACGCCACTCGCCTTCCACCGGCCGCAGGCGATAGTTGACCGTGATGTTCGGCTGCCCGCTGCCCACCACGATCTCGGTCGCGACCACGGCCATGCGCTCGTCCTCGCGCGAGCGGCGCTCGATCACGTTCACGCGGCGGTCGAGGTATTCGGCCAGACGCACGCCGTAGGCATTGAGCAGCGTATCGCGGAACGCCTCGGTGAAGCGGCTGCGCTGTGCGTCGGTGGCGTCACGCCAGTGGCGCGCCAGGATCAGGCGAGCCATGCCGTCGATGTCCACCAGCGGGATGATCTCGCGTTCGATGACTTCCAGCACGAACTCGGGCTCCGCCTGGGCCCGCGCCTCGTCCGCGCGCAAGGTGTCGAATACGCGCTCGATCGCGCCGTCGACCAGCTCGACCGCAGTCGTCGCCTGTGCCGGCAACGCGGCCAGGGTCAGCGTCAGCAGCAGGGTCATCCCCGCCAGGATCCCGGAAATCGGTCGTTTCATTGCTACCACCTCGTCGGCGTGAATGTCAGGGAGCGGCCTTCCGGACCGCCAGCCAGTGCGAATGGCCACGCACCGGGGTTTATCAGTTGCCGGAGATCTGGGTCAGCACCCGCCCGATCATGGTTTCGAGCACCAGTGCGGACTGGGTGAACAGCACCTCGTCGCCATCGCCGAGCATCTCGAAATCCCCGCCCGGATCGAGCGCGATGTACTGCTCGCCGAGCAGTCCGGCGGTGAAGATACTGGCCTGCGTGTCCGCCGGCAGATAGTCGTGTCCCGACCGGATCGCCAGGATCACCCGCGCCTGAAAGCGCTCGGGATCGTACTCGATCGACGCGACGCGACCGATCCGGACACCGGAGACAGTCACCGGCGCCCGCACCTTCAGACCGCCGATGTGATCGAAATACGCGATCACGTCGTAGGTGTCGCGGTCGCGGTATTCGGCGACGTTGCTGACCTGTATCGCCAGGTAGAACAGTGCCGCGATACCCAGCAGCACGAACAGCCCGACCGATACTTCCAGATAGCGCAGCTTCATCAGGGTTCCTCTTGCTCAGACCTCACCGAACATCAGCCCGGTCAGGATGAAATCCAGGCCGAGTACGGCCAGCGCGGACATTACGACCGTCTGGGTCGTCGCCCGGGAGATGCCTTCGGAGGTCGGTTGCGCATCGAAGCCCTGGAACACCGCGATCCAGGTCACCACGAACCCGAACACGACGCTCTTGATCACGCCCGAGACCACGTCCTCGCGCCAGTCCGTGACCGCCTGCATCTGGGAGAAATAGGATCCGCTGTCGACGCCGAGCAAACCGACGCCGACGATATACCCACCGATCACACCCACCGCGCTGAACATCGCCGCAAGCAGCGGCATGGACAGGAACCCGGCAAAAAAGCGCGGCGCGAAAACCCGCCGGTAGGGATTCACCGCCATCATTTCCATCGCCGACAGCTGCTCGGTGGTCTTCATCAATCCAATCTCGGCGGTCAGCGCCGACCCGGCCCGACCCGCGAACAGCAAGGCGGTGACCACCGGCCCGAGTTCCCGGACCAGCGAGAGCGCGACCACCCCGCCCAGGGCCTCGGCGGCGCCGAAGTTCACCAGCGTGATGTACCCCTGGTACCCGAGCACCATGCCGACGAACAGTCCCGACACCACGATGATCAACAGCGACCGAACGCCGACCGAGTAGATTTCGGCCAGCGTCAGCCCGGGCCGGCGCAGGGCCGCATCCTGGCTGCGCAGTACCCGCACCAGGAATACCGACGCGCGCCCGAGCACGGCCAGCCAGCCCAGTCCCGCCCGGCCCAGGCGGACGAGCATCTCAGTCATGCTCGCGCTCCGGCGTTCGCAGCAGATCGCCGCGGTAGTCCATGCCCGGGTAATGGAACGGAACCGGGCCGTCGGGGCGCCCCTCCAGAAACTGGCCGGTCCAGTCGGACGCCCGTTCGCGGACCTCCGCGACCGTTCCGGAATCCATCACCCGGCCCTCGGCGATCAATACGACGTGGTCGGAGATCGCCATCGCCTCGGTCACGTCGTGCGTGACCAGCACGCTGGTCAGGCCCAGCGACCGGCTGGTGCGCTGAACCAGGGTCACGATCTGCCCCATCGTGATCGGATCGAGCCCGGCGAAGGGCTCGTCGTACATGATCATTTCCGGGTCGAGCGCGATCGCGCGCGCCAACGCCACCCGGCGCGCCATCCCGCCCGAGAGCTGGGACGGGCTCAGGTCGCGGGCCGCGCGCAGGCCGACGGCCTCGAGCTTCATCAGTACCAGCGTGCGGATCAGTTCCTCCGGCAGGTTGGTGTGCTCGCGCAGTGGAAACGCCACGTTCTCGAACACGTTCAGGTCGCTGAGCAGTGCCCCGGTCTGGAACAGCATGCCGATGCGCTTGCGCAACGCGTACAGCCGCCGGGTGGAAAGCCGCGCGACCTCCTCGCCGTCGACCCAGATGCGCCCGGAATCCGGTCGCAACTGGCCACCGATCAGACGCAGCAAGGTCGTCTTGCCGGTACCGCTCGGCCCCATCACCGTCGTCACCCGGCCGCGCGGCACCGTCAGCGACAGCCCGTCGAACACGGTCTTGCGCCCGTGGCGGAAGACCAGATCCTCGATGATCACATGTGGCGTGTCTGCGGCGGACTGCTGTGGCACCGGCGATTCTCCCCGCTGTTCCGGGAGCCGCCGTCCCGGCGGCCCGGAAATCGACCTCTAGCCTAGACCCGCCAGACGGCGGATCGTTTCGGCGTTTTCCAGTTCCTGCGGACCGGCGCGCAGAAACACCAGCAGCGAAGGCTCCGCGAAGCGTCCGTGCAGCGACTCGAGCAGCCGCCGCCAGCCCGGCAATGCGAACCCCGGCTCCGGCTCCAGCACCAGCACCCCACCGCGGGGCCCCGCGTAGTACCGGCACGACTGCACATGATCCAGCGCCGGGTCTGGCTGGCGCAGATACACCGGCACCCCGGCAGGCAGACCCGCGCCGTTGCCGTCCTCGCCTTCGAGCAGGCAGCCACCGAGGAATCCCCCGAGGGTTCGCTGCAGTTCCCCACAATGCTGCGTCGCACCCGCAGGAACTTCGAAATATACCTGAAAGGCTTCCGGCAGTTCCGAGACCCAGCCGGCATTCGTGGCAAACCGGCGCCATTCCTCCTGCGGGATCAGGATCTCCGGCCAGTAATGGCCGTAGAACGCGAAGCGCCAGTCGTCCGGCAGGCCCTCGGGATAGAATGCCTGCCAGGCAGCATCAGTGTCGTCCAGAACTGCGGCCAGGCGCAGGCGGCGGGGTTCGGCGTCGGGCATCAGTAGCGGCTTCCGGTTGCAGTGTTCGGCCGTCACCGGCCACCGTCGCGGGATGGTAGCCATCCCGCTGCCCGCGTGAAACCCCACCGCGGCCGCAGCGGCAGGACGGGTCCATGGGCCCGGCAGTACACTCGTGGCAACGTTCCCTACGGAGCATCGAAGCGATGTGGCTTGCCGCTCTCGCCGCTACCGCGGGTCTCGCGGCACTGACGTTCGGCGCCGACCGCCTGGTCCTGGGTGCGTCGGCACTGGCGCGCGGGCTGGGCGTCACCCCGCTGCTGATCGGCCTGACCATCGTCGCATTCGGCACTTCCGCACCCGAAGTCGTGGTGTCGATCGTCGCCGCCCTGCAGGGCAACCCGGCTCTGGCCGTGGGCAACGCAATCGGCTCGAATATCGCCAACATCGGCCTGGTACTCGGCGCCACCGCACTGATCGCACCGCTGGTGGTGGCGTCGGGGATCCTGCGCCGGGAGTTCCCGATCCTGCTGGGCGTGACCCTGCTCGGCCTGGCATTGCTGCTGGACGGCTTTCTGGGGCGGATCGACGGGTTGATCCTGCTGGCCGGGCTGGTCGCACTCACCGCCTGGCTGATCGCCGAGGGGCTGCGCGGACGCAAGCATCCCGACCGCCTGAGCGCCGATGTCGAGGCGGCCATGCCGGCGCCGATGAGCCCGGTCCGGGCCGTCGCGTGGCTGGCTGTCGGCCTGGTACTGCTGCTCGCGGGCAGCCGCTCCCTGGTCTGGGGCGCCGTCGAGCTGGCCGCAGGGCTCGGTGTCAGCGACCTGGTGATCGGCCTGACGATCGTGGCCATCGGTACCAGCCTGCCCGAACTCGCAACCTCGGTGGTCGCGGCCTGGAAGGGCGAGACGGAACTGGCGATCGGGAACGTGATCGGTTCCAACCTGTTCAATCTGCTGTGCGTGCTCGCGATTCCCGGGCTGCTGGCACCGTCGGCGGTGGAAATGAGCGTGCTGATGCGGGATTATCCCGTGATGCTCGGGATGACCGTGCTGCTCCTGCTGCTGGCAGTGAGCCTGCGCGGGCCGCACCGCGTGCAACGCTGGGAAGGCGCGCTGCTGCTGGGGCTGTTCGCCGGCTACCTGATCCTGATCGGCTGGAGTGCCGTCACATGACGCTGGACCCCGAAAACACGCGCAAGCTCGCACTGGCCGTGATCGAGACGGAAGCCGGGGCCGTGGCGGCCCTCGCCAACCGCATCGACGCGACCTTCCTGGCCGCCTGCGAGCACATCCTCGCCTGCCGCGGCCGCGTGGTGGTCACCGGAATGGGCAAGTCGGGCCACATCGGGGGCAAGCTCGCGGCCACTTTCGCCTCCACCGGCACCCCCGCGTTTTTCGTACATCCCGGAGAGGCCAGCCACGGGGACCTCGGCATGATCACCCGGGACGACGCGGTGATCGCGCTGTCCCACTCCGGCGAGACCGACGAGATCCTGACCATCCTGCCGCTGATCCGGCGCCTCGGGGTGCCGCTGATCGCGCTCACCGGGAACCCCAGGTCGCGGCTGGCGACCGAGGCGACCGTACATCTGGACATCAGCGTCGAACGCGAAGCCTGCCCGCTGGGTCTGGCGCCGACCTCCAGCACCACCGCGACGCTGGCGATGGGCGATGCGCTGGCGGTCGCGGTACTCGACGCACGCGGCTTCACCGCCGACGATTTCGCACGTTCCCATCCCGGGGGCCGACTCGGGCGGCGGCTGCTGATCCACGTCGGGGACATCATGCGCACCGGCGACGCGATCCCGCGCATTCACGCGGGCGCGCTGCTGCGCGACGCCCTGCTCGAGATCTCGCACAAGGGCCTGGGAATGGTCGTGATCTGCAGCGACGACGGCCGCATCGAAGGCGTATTCACCGACGGCGACCTGCGCCGAACGCTGGACCGCGGCCTCGACCTGCACCGCCTGACCGTCGGCGAGGTGATGACGCACAACGGCTGCACGGCCCGTCCCGAATGGCTGGCGGCAGAGGCATTGCAGCTCATGGAGAGCCGCCGGATCAATGCCTTGCCAGTGGTCGACCACGAACAGCAACGCCTGGTAGGAGCAATCAACATGCACGATCTGCTGCGCGCGGGGGTGGCGTGATGCCACTGCCCCCGGAAACCCTGAAGGAGTATCAACGCCGGATCCGCCTGCTGATCCTGGACGTGGACGGTGTGCTGACCGACGGCAGCCTGTTCCTCGGTGATGCGGGCGAGGAGTACAAGGCGTTCAACAGCCGCGACGGCCACGGCATCCGCATGGCGCAACAAGGCGGCCTCGAACTCGCGATCCTGACGGGCCGAAGCTCCGAGGTCGTGCTGCACCGGATGCGGGATCTTGGCGTGGAGCACATCCTGCAGGGTCGCCGGAACAAGGGCGAGGCGCTGGCCGAACTGCTCGCTCAGAGCGGGCACCAGCCCGAACACGCCGCCTTTGTGGGCGACGACGTCGTCGACCTGCCGGCGATGCGGCGAGTGTCGCTCGGAATTGCGGTCGCCGACGCCCATCCGTTGGTGCTGGAACGCGCCCACTGGGTCACCACTGCACCAGGCGGGCGCGGCGCGGTACGCGAGATCTGCGAACAACTGCTGGCCGCCAGGGGCAGCCTGGAGACGATCCTCGATGCCTACCTCCGGCACTGAGCCGCGTCGGGGTTTCCGCGTCTGGATCCCCGGTGCCGCGGCGCTGGCGCTGCTGGCCGCAGCCCCCGCCCCGCTGGCGCTGGAACCCGGCGTGCAGCTGGAGATCTCCGGTTTCGTGCTGCGGGTCACCGACGAACGCGGCGAGATCACCCACGTACTGGAAGGCGAGCGCCTGCAGCAATTCGACGAGCTGGGTCTGCAGCGCGCCGAGGATCCGCGCCTGGAATTCCTGACCGACGGCCATATCGACTGGGTCTGGACCGCGCCCGCCGCGGTACACTACCCGGCCGCGCACCGGCTGGTATTGCTCGGTACCACGGAGGGTGTCCGGTTGCCGAGTCCGGAGCAGCCGCAAACCGAGATCACCAGCGCCGATGTAACCATCGTGACCGACACCCGCGAGGTGTTCACCGATGCGCGGGCGACACTGGTCCGTCCGGGCCTGGTCATGACCGGCGTCGGGATGCACGCCGACGTCGCGGCCGATCTGATCGAACTGCGGAGCGAGGTCGAAACGGTCTATGCTCCGGAAAACCCCTAGAACATGCGACGATGAACAACACCCGCACTGCACCCCGGCCCGTTGCCGGCGCCGCAATCGCCCTGCTGGGCCTGGCGCTGGGCGCCACCCCGGCAACCCTGGCCGCCCAGACGCTGGAAGACCTGCCGGTCCGGATCAGTGCCGACCGCGCGGAGATGGATGACCGGCGCGGCGTCGGCACCTACAGCGGCAACGTCGAGGTCATCCGCGGCAATCTGACACTGCACGCCGACCGCATCGTGATCCATGCACCCGAGCGGCGCCCGGTACGGATGGAAGCCGAGGGCAAACCGGTCCGCGCCGAATCGCCCGACCCCGCCGGGCAGCCGCGGGTGGCCACCGCCAACCGGATGGAATACACCTTCGACGACCAGATTCTGGTGCTTCGGGACGACGCGCGGGTGCAGACCGCGACCGAGGACGCCACCGGCGAGCGCATCACCTACGACCTCGCCCAGGACATCATCGGGATCGAGGGCAGCGAGGCGCGCAGGGTACACATCACGATTCTCCCGCGTCCGGAATGAATGCAGCGACTGGGACCGCCGCGCCCCGAACGCCCCCCTGCCCGGCGAGCGCGGCCGACGCCTGCCTGACCGGCAGCGGCCTGACCAAGCGCTACGGCAAGCGCACGGTGCTGTCCGAGGTGGACGTGCACCTGCGTCATGGCGAGGTGGTCGGGCTGCTGGGGCCGAACGGTGCCGGCAAGACCACCTGTTTCTATATCCTGGTCGGACTGATCCAGCCGGATGCGGGCCGGATCGAACTTGCGGGGCGTGACGTGACCCGGGCCCCGGTGCACCTGCGCGCCCGGCTCGGCCTCGGCTACCTGCCGCAGGAGGCGTCCATATTCCGGCGCCTGACGGTCTGGCAGAACCTGCAGGCGGTGCTCGAACTGCGCCGCGATCTGGACCGGGCCGGCCGGCGCGAGACCGGCGATGCGCTGATCGAGGAATTCCAGCTCGAAACGGTCCGCGACAGCCCCGGCATCGCGTTGTCGGGCGGCGAACGCCGGCGCGCCGAAATTGCCCGGGCTCTGGCCGGCAACCCGCAGTTCGTCTGCCTCGACGAGCCGTTTGCCGGCGTGGATCCGATCTCCGTAGTCGAAATCCAGGACGTGATCGGACACCTGAAACAGCGGGGCATCGGGGTGCTGATCTCGGATCACAACGTCCGCGAGACGCTGGGAATCTGCGACCGCGCCTACATCCTCAGCGAGGGGCGCCTGCTCAGCGAGGGCACCCCCGCCGAACTCCTCGCCGACCACCGGGTGCGCACCGTCTACCTGGGCGAACACTTTCGCCTGTAGCGGCACCCCGGGGCGTGGACGCCAGCAGGATTCCCGGCCCGCGGCCCGCGGCCCGCGGCCCGCGGCCCGCGTTAGCGTGAAAGTCACGGCCTGTCTCGTGTCCCGGGCGACCCGTAGGGCGGAAAAGCGCAGCGTCATCCGCCACTCGGCGTTCGCAGTGCCCAGGCGCCCGCGGCAATCCGGGCGCCGGATGGCGGATGACGGCCTTCGGCCTCTTCCGCCCTACGCCTCTTTCATCATCGGGGGTGCCTCACCCCCGATGGCATGACAGTTAGGCCGGCACGCACGACCCGTGCGGACCCGTGCCGGCGGCAGGAGGCTGCAAAAGCGCGGGCACAGGCAGTACCATGAAGCCATGAACACCGAAACACCCTGCCACACCGCCGCATGCTGAAGTCATCGCTGAACCTCCAGCTGGGTCAGACCCTGACCATGACGCCCCAGCTGCAACAGGCGATCCGGCTGCTGCAACTCTCGACGCTGGAACTGCAACTGGAGGTGCAACAGGCACTGGAAAGCAATCCGATGCTGGAGCTTGCCGAGGACGCCACCACCGGCGACGGCGCGCCGGAGACCGAGACCGCCCCCGGCCCCGAGACCGAGGCACCCGCGCCGGACCAGGCCGGCGAACACGAGTCCTGGGACAGCGCCGACTACGGAGGCAACTCCGGACAGCGAAATGACCCCGACGATCGGGATCCGTTCGAGAACCAGGCGGGCGCGGGCGGCGGCCTGCACGAACATCTGCTGTGGCAGCTGCACCTGAGCCCGCTGAACGATGCCGACCGCAGAATCGGCGCGGCGCTGATCGACAGCATCAACGCCGACGGCTACCTCGAGACCGACCTCGAGAGCCTGCAGGAAACGCTGGGAGGCGAAACCGAGGTCGGCATCGACGAGATCGAGGCTGTCCTGCATTGGATCCAGCAATGCGACCCGCTCGGCGTCGGTGCCCGCAACCTGCGCGAATGCCTGCTGATTCAGCTGCACAGCCTCCCGCCGGAAACTCCCGAACGCGACGCCGCGCTGCGGGTGGCAGAACACGGAATGGACCACTTGGCCCGGCACGACTTCAAGGGCTTGCAACGCGAACTCGGTCTGACCGAGGCGGAGTTGGCCCGGGCCCTGGAACGGATCCGCACGCTGAATCCGCGGCCCGGCAGCCAGATCAGCGACCAGCCCCCGGAATACGTGACGCCCGATGTCTACGTGCGCCGGGACAGTGGCGGCTGGCGCGTGGACCTGAACCCCGAGATCGCGCCCCGGATCCGGATCAACAGCCTGTACGCCGGGATGGTGCGCCGGGTCAGCGACGCGCGCGATAGCGCGTTCATGCGCAACCAGCTGCAGGAGGCGCGCTGGTTCCTGAAAAGCCTGCACAGCCGCAACGACACACTGCTGCGAGTGGCCCGTGCGATTGTCGAGCGCCAGACCGGGTTCCTGGAACAGGGCGACGTGGCGATGCAGCCGCTGATTCTGCGCGACATCGCCGAGGCGCTGGGGATGCATGAATCGACGATCTCCCGGGTCACCACGCAGAAGTACATGCATACACCGCGCGGAGTGTTCGAATTCAAGTACTTCTTCTCGAGCCACGTCGGCACCCGCGATGGCGGCGAATGTTCGGCCACCGCGATCCGTGCGATGATCCGTAAACTGATCAGCGAGGAACCCCCCGATCGCCCGATGAGCGATTCGAGACTGGCCCAGGTCCTGTCGGACCGGGGCATCAACGTGGCCCGGCGTACCGTGGCCAAGTACCGCGAGGCAATGAACCTGCCGCCGTCGAGTGAACGGCGGCAGCTCGTCTAGCACTCGCGTTCCACCCATGAAAGGAGTGTGAGTATGCAAATCAACCTGACCGGTCATCACGTCGACATCACGAACGCCCTGCGTGACTACGTCGAGGACAAGTTCCAGCGCCTCGAGCGCCATTTCGATCAGGTCATCGACATCCATGTCGTGCTCACCGTGGAGAAGAATCACAACAAGGCCGAGGCGAATCTTCAGGTCAGCGGCAACCAGATCCATGCCGATGCGACGCATGACGACATGTACGCGGCGATCGATGGCCTGATCGACAAGACCGACCGGCAGCTGATCAAGCACAAGGAGAAGCTAAAGGACCACCATCGCGCCGAAGGCGCGTTGCGCAACCGCCAGCAAACCGCCTGAGCGATGCGGCTCGCCGACCTCGTGACCCTGGAGCGCGTCCAGATCGAGCCGACGGTCTCGAGCAAGAAACGGGCGTTGGAGACCCTGGGCGAACTGCTGGCCGGGGCTGACGGCGAGTCGGCTGCCGGGCCGGCCCCTCACCTCGTGTTCGATGCTTTGTCGGCGAGGGAACGGCTCGGGTCCACTGGCCTCGGCCATGGGGTAGCCATCCCCCATGGCCGGATGGCGCAACTCGACACCCCCCGGGTCGCGGTGCTGCGGGTCGACCAGGGAGTGGACTTCGACGCGATCGATCATGAACCCGTCGACATCCTGATTGCGCTGGTCGTCCCGGAAGCGTCGACCAGCGATCACCTCGAACTGCTGGCCCAGCTTGCGCGGGCGCTGTCCCAGCCCGACAACATCGCCGCGATGCGCCGCGCGGTCGATCCTCCCGGACTCCAGCAGGCTGCGACCGCAGCCTTCCATGATGCCTGACAGGCTCACCCTGGCCGACCTGGTCGCGTCTCTCGGACCGCGGATGGGGCTCACCTACGTGCACGGGGAGAAGGAAGCGGCGAATCGCGTCCTGCCCGGCACGACCGACAGCGACCTGCCGCTGGCGGGCCACCTGAACCTGATCCGGCCCAACCGGATCCAGGTCATCGGCGACCGCGAGGCCGCCTACATCGAAACCCTGGGGCCCACCGAGCACGAGAAGCTGATCCAGGATCTCGCGGCGACCGGCACTGCCGCGGTCATCTTTGCCGAGGGCACCTGTCCGTTCGAGCAGCTGCCCGCGCAATGCCCGCACCCACTGCCGGTGATCCTGTGCACGGGTTCGGGCAGCCATGAAGTGATCGGGCTGCTGCGCTATTTCCTGCAGCAGCGCCTCGCCCGCTCCGCGGTGCGCCACGGCGTGTTCATGGAAATCCTGGGAGCCGGTGTGCTGATCTCCGGGGATTCCAGCGTGGGCAAGAGCGAGGTCGCGCTGGAACTGGTCAGCCGCGGGCACCGCTTGATCGCCGACGATGCCCCCGAGTTTGCGCGCATCGCTCCGGACATCATTCGGGGCACCTGCCCGCCGCTGCTGCGCGATCTGCTCGAGGTGCGCGGCCTGGGCGTGCTGAACATCCGCGCGATGTACGGTGACTCCTCGATCAAGCGCGGCAAGTACCTGCGCCTGATCATCGACCTGCGCGATCGCGACCGCCCCCCACCGGTTCCCGACGACCGCCTGACCGGCTGCCGCGGCGAGGTCGAGGTGCTGGGCCTGCGCATCCCGCTGGTCAGCCTTCCGATCGCACCCGGGCGCAATATTGCGGTGATGATCGAGGCCGCGGTGCGCGCGCACCTGCTGCACCTGCAGGGCTACGTCGCCGGCGACGACCTGCGCAACCGGCAGCGTCTGCAGATGCAGAACGCACGGTCGGAGCCGGCGCGATGAACATGCGCCTGCTGCTCGTCAGCGGACTCTCGGGTTCCGGGAAAACCGTCGCGCTGAATACGCTCGAGGACGCCGGCTTCTTCTGCGTCGACAACCTGCCGCTGGCTTTGCTGGACGCCTTGATTCAGGAACTGCGCGACAGCACCCACCGCAACGAAGGCTGCATCGCGGTGGGCGTGGACGTGCGCAGCGGCCTGCATGCCCTGGGCGGGCTGGCGGCAACGCTGGACCGCCTGCGCACCGCCGGGGTACAGGTCGAAGTCGTGTTCCTGCAATCCTCCGACGAGGTACTGCTACGACGCTATCACCATACGCGCAGGCGGCACCCGCTGGCGCGCAAGGGCCTGCCGCTGGTCGAGGCAATCGCAATGGAGCGCAACTGGCTCGGGCATATCGCGGCGCTGGCGGACCTGACGATCGACAGCAGCCGGATGTCGATGCACGACCTCGCGCGGACTGTGCGCAACCGTGTGGCCTCCGAGCGCCGCGAGCGACTGTCGCTGCTATTCCAGTCCTTCGGCTTCAAGAACGGATCTCCGGTGGATTCCGATTTCGTGTTCGACGTGCGCTGCCTGCCCAATCCCTACTACGAGCCGGGCCTGCGCGAGTTCACCGGTCTCGAGGCGCCGGTGGCCGGGTTTCTGCAGGCGCATCCGGAGGTCGACGCGATGTTCGACAGCATTCAGTCGCACCTGCAGCAGTGGCTCCCTCGTTTTCTTGACGACCACCGGAACTACCTGACCGTGTCGATCGGCTGCACCGGTGGCCGGCACCGGTCGGTCTATCTGGTCGACCGACTGGCCAAGGCGTGGCAAAGCGCCGACAATGTCACGGTGAGCACCCGTCACCGGGAGCTCGACGCACCCCTTACGGACGCGGAGTAACGCGATGGCCGTTGGCCTGATGTTGATCACGCACCAGCATCTCGGAGACACACTGCTGCAGACCGCGCGCAGCATGCTCGGAGAGTTGCCCCGGGCCTGCGAGGCGCTCGCGATGTCCCAGAACGACGACCCGGACATGATCGAGGAACGCGCCCGGGCGCGGCTGCGCGGCCTGGATCATGGCGACGGCGTGCTGATCATGACCGACATGTTCGGCTCGACCCCTGCAAACATCGCCGGCCGATTGGCCCGCGAGCCCAACCGGCGGGTGATCGCGGGCGTCAACCTGCCGATGCTGGTGCGAGTGCTCAATTACCGCAGCCTGCCGCTGACCGAACTCGTGAACAAGGCGATCAGCGGGGGCCACGACGGTATTCTCCTCTGCGACCAGGAATGCTCGGATGCCGCGGCGCGCGGTTCCCATCGTTAACCGTCTCGGCATGCACGCGCGCGCCGCGGCGAAGTTCGTCGGCCTCGCCAGCCGCTACGAGGCCGACGTGTTCGTATCCCGCAACGACCGCGAGGTGAACGGCAAGAGCATCATGGGGGTGATGATGCTGGCCGCCGCACAGGGCAGCGAGATCGAGATCCGCACCGGCGGCGCATCCGACGCCGACGCGGCGCTGGATGCGCTCAGCGAACTCGTCGCCAACCGCTTCGGCGAGGACAGCTAGCCGCGCCGGTGCCCGTGGTCCGAGTAGATTCGATGCCCTGGATGAAGCGAACCATGGCCACGGCAACCCGCGCGCGGGCCGGTCTGCGGTGCCGCATGCTGTGCCTGACCTTGCTGTGGGTGTTGCCGCAGCCAGCGCTTGCGCAGGTACTGGAACGGCCGGCAACCGGAACGGCTCCGGTCGTCACGGTGATCGACGACTTCGAAACCGGCGTCAACGACTGGTGGCCACCGGCACACACCGGCAACCTTGCCGGCGTGCTTCGCGACGCCGAAGGCCGGCCCGCGGCCTGGCGCGACCATGACCGCTCGCTGGAAAATCCGCGGAGCGGCCGTACCGGCGCGCTGCGCCTTTCGTTCCAGTGGGATCCGGCCATTCGGTTCACGGAACCGGCCCCGGGTGGTGCCGCCAGCCATCTGGTACGGCTACACCTGCCGCCGGAGAAGGCCAACACCCCGTCCCGAAGGTTCGGACCCGGCCAGGCCCTCGAGGTGCTCGTCCATGGCGACGGCTCAGGCAACCGCTTTCGCATCGTGGTGCGCGACGGTAACGCCGAGCTCGAGGGCTCGCCGTGGATTACGGTGCACTGGACCGGCTGGCGCAGAATCATCTGGGATCTCGACCGCGGGCCGGTGATCGGCTGGGTGAACGGCGACGGGGTGCTCGACGGCCAGCATTTCCATTTCGACAGCATCCTGGTT
Source organism: Thioalkalivibrio paradoxus ARh 1 (assembly GCF_000227685.2). Lineage (GTDB taxonomy): Bacteria > Pseudomonadota > Gammaproteobacteria > Ectothiorhodospirales > Ectothiorhodospiraceae > Thioalkalivibrio > Thioalkalivibrio paradoxus. The sequence continues at coordinate 3,172,424 of NZ_CP007029.1, forward strand.
ACCCGCGACGAAGCCGGCACCGCTCGCCAAGGCACGCTGTATTTCGATGACCTGCGCGTGATCGCGGCCAGCGGCGTCGCCGCGCAAGCCGAAACGCCGGCGCCGGTCCGCGGGGGCGATGGGGCCGAACCGGCGCGCGAGATTTCCGAACGCCAGGCACTGCAGGGGGTACCCCAGCCCGGCGCGGCACTGGAACCGCGCGACGCACCCTGGCCGGACGAAGTCCGGGAACCCAGGGATGCCACCGATCACGCGGATACGCCGGTACTGCCACCGCGATGGCGGCGGGGGCGCGTCGAGTCGGGACGGCCGCGGCGACACGACGGGTGCCGGCACGGGCACGGCGTCTGCCGGGGGCGACGGGCGGCTACTGCAGCGCCGGAAGCGTCTGCAACAATGCATACCACAGCGGCAGGCTGACCAGCGAAAGCGCGGTGGTCAACGTCACCGCGGCCGCATAAAGCCCCGTATCGAGACCGAAACGGTCACAGAACACGATGCCGAGCACCATCGCCGGCATCGCCGCCTCGAGTACCGTGCCGACCCCCGGCACCCCCTGCATTCCCAGCGCGAGGACCAGGCCGAGCGCGACCAGCGGTGCCGCCAGCAACTGGATCACCGCGACCACGGCCAACGCCCGCCCGGCGCTCGCCCGGAAACGATCGAAGACCAGCGCCAGCCCGAGCGAGAACAGCATCAGCGGGGTGACCGCATGCCCGAGAAACCCGAGCCAGCCATCGAGCCAGTCGGGCATCGGAACGCCCCCGACGTTGAACGTAACCGCCAGGATCGCGGCCCAGATCGAGGGCACCGCGAACAGCCCGCGCAGCGGGCCGACCACCGGCTCGTCGCCTTGGGTTCCGAAGTGGCGCGCGATCAGCACACCGACGGTCAGCAACAGCGGCAGCGCGCCGAACAGGTCGTACTGGATCGCGACGGCCCTGCCGGCCTCGCCGAACAGACGGTCGAGGATCGGCAAGCCGAGATAGACCGCATTCGGCCACGCGGCCGCGAGCAACATCGCGCCGAGCGTCGCCCGGCTCGGCGCACACAGCCGGCAGGCGAGCGCGGTCAGCCCGAGTGCGGCGATCACCGTCAGGCCCGCGACCGCGGCGATCTTCAGTGAAACCAGCCCCAGCGGCGCAGTCCAGAGAACCTTCAGGACCAGCGCGGGGAGCAACAGGTAGTAGACCAGCGTGGTGAGGACACGCCGGGTCTCGTCCGCGTGGAGCCCTCCTGGCCGGATCTGGCGCCAGGCAACACCACAGGCGATCAGCGCCCCCATCTGCGTCATCACGCCGAGCATGATGGGGGCGCCTGCTATCGCCTTCGGGGGCTACCGGAAGTCAGGCACCCCCGTTGCCGGCCGCCTGCTGCTGCCGCCGGATGTCCTCGTGCACCTGCGCCATATCCAGCTCGCGTGCCTTGCCGAGCACATCTTCGAGCTGGGTTGCGCTGAGCATTCCGGGCTGCGAGAAGATGATCACCTGTTCGCGGAAGATCATCAGCGTCGGAATCGAGCGGATCTGGAACGCGCCGGCCAGCGCCTGTTGCTCCTCGGTATTGACCTTCGCGAACACGACGTCCGGGTAGTTGTCCGAGGCCGCCTCGAAGATCGGCGCGAACGAACGGCAGGGGGCACACCACGGCGCCCAGAAATCGACGATGACGATATCGTTCCCGGTTACGGTGGATTCGAAGTTTTCCTGGGTGAGTTCCTGGACGGCCATGCGAAGCTCCTGTTGAAGTTAGTGCGGACGATACCAGCAGACACCCGCGATGTCAGGGATCCGGTGCTGCGAGCATGGCTGCGCGCAGCCGCCGCAGGCGCTCGAGCGGATCGTCCTGTTCCAGCAGCGACTGCTTGGTGTCGAGTCCCAGCGGCAACAGCTCGATCAGGCGTCCGGCCACCCAGGCCGAATCCTGCAGCCGGCGTTCGAGGTGAGACCAGGGTGTTCCGAGCTGATCGAGCAGCCGCTCGAGCAAGCCCGCCAGCGACGCGTACTCGAGCGGCAGATCCAGCGCAGGCCATTCGGGGACCGGTTCGATGTCGCCGACGATCAGCCCGTCGGGCCGCCGCTGGTAATCCAGGATCCGCACCCGCTCGCGACCACAGGCGAGAATGCCGAGCAATCCGTCCGGACGCTGCTCCCAGTCGATGATCTCGGCACGGGTACCGAGGGCCGCGAACTCCACGGCCGGCGACGTCTCGCTGCCCTGCCCGATCCGAACCACCACGAAGCCGCCACCGTCGCCGCGCATACACTCCCGCACCATGTCGATATAGCGTGTCTCGAAAATGCGCAGCGGCAGCAGCCCATCGGGAAACAGCACGGTATTGAGCGGGAAAACGGGCAGGGTCTTCATGCGTCCTCCGCCGCCGGTGGCGGTCCGCCCCAACGCGGCACGAGATCGTGGGCAACGCCGAGATGGTCCAGGATCCGGGCCACCATGAAGTCCACGAGGTCATCCAGCGTCCGTGGACGATGATAAAAGGCGGGATTGGCGGGCATGATCACCGCGCCCATCCGGGCCAACTGCAGCATGTTGCGCAGATGCACCTCGGAAAAGGGCGTCTCGCGCACCACCAGCACGAGCTGCCGGCGTTCCTTCAGCACCACGTCGGCAGCGCGCTCGATCAGGCTGCGCGACGCGCCGGTCGCCACCGCCGACAGCGTCGCGGTGGAACAGGGGCAGACGACCATCGCTCTCGGTACCGCCGATCCGCTGGCGACCGGAGCCGTCCACTGCTCCGGGCCGTAACAGCGGATCTGCCCGTCCGTGGCGCCGAAGCGGTCCTGGAAATAGCGCGCGATCTCCGCCGGTCGGCCAGGGACCGAGAGGTCGGTCTCCAGACCCAGCACCACCTGCGCGGGCCGCGACAGCATCAGGTGCACGCCGGTTCCCGCCTGCACCAGACACTCCAGCAGGCGGATCCCGTACTGGGCGCCCGAGGCCCCGGTCAGCGCCAGCGCGACTTCATCGGCCGCCATCCCATTTCTCCCGCAGCTGCTGCAGCAGGGCGTCGTGGAATCCACCGAAGCCCCCGTTGCTCATGACCACCACCGAATCGCCCGGGCGCGCCCCGGCCGCCACCGCCGCCACGAGTTCCGGAACCCGCGCGCCGATCACCAGGCGCTCGCCCAGTTCGCCGCGCAGCCGCCGCGGCGACCAGTCGAGCGTCTCCGGCCACAGCAGGTACACCCCGTCGGCCTGCGCCAGCGAGGCGCCCAGCGTATCCGCATGCACGCCCATGCGCATGGTATTGGACCGGGGTTCCAGCGCAACCAGCAGCCGCCCGCCTCCGCCCGCTGCCCGCAGCCCGGCCAGCGTCAGCCGGATCGCGGTCGGGTGATGGGCGAAGTCGTCGATCACGCGGATCCCGGCGACCTCGCCGCGCAGTTCCTGCCGCCGCCGCACCCCGGTGAAACCGGCGAGCAGCGCCACGCCCTGCTCCAGCGCGACGCCGGCGTGCCGGGCCGCCCCCAACGCGGCCAGCGCATTCGCGACGTTGTGTTCCCCGGAAAGCGCCCAGCGCACCTCGCCCACCGGGCGCCCGCGCTCCAGCACCTCGAACGACGACGCCTGCGCATCGAGCGGACGGGCACCCAGATCCGGCGCGGAGCCGCCGCCGAAGCGCTGCACCGGCGTCCAGCAGCCCTGCTCGAGCACCTGCTCGAGCGCCGGGTCGCCGGCGTTGGCCAGGACCAGGCCCTGACCCGGGACGGTGCGCAACAGATGGTGGAACTGGCGCTGGATCGCCGCCAGATCGGGGTAGATGTCCGCGTGATCGTACTCCAGGTTGTTCAGCACCAGCGTCCGCGGACGGTAGTGCACGAACTTCGCGCGTTTGTCGAAGAACGCGCAGTCGTACTCGTCGGCTTCGATCACGAAGAACGGGCCGGAACCCAGCCGCGCGGACACCCCGAAATCTCGGGGCACCCCGCCGATCAGGAAGCCCGGGTCGAAGCCGGCCCGGTCGAGCAGGAAGGCGAGCATGCTCGACGTCGTCGTCTTCCCGTGCGTGCCCGCAACCGCCAGCACCCAGCGGCCCTGCAGAATCCGTTCGGCCAGCCACTGCGGCCCCGACGTGTACGCCAGCCCGCGATCCAGCATCGCCTCGACGACGGGCATCCCCCGCCGCATCACGTTCCCCACGACGATCCGGGTATCGCCGGGGAGGTCCTCGGGCCGATAGCCCTCGCGAAACGGGATGCCGGCCTGCCGCAACTGGCCATCCATCGGCGGGTACAGATTCTCGTCGACCCCGGATACCGGTATCCCCGCGGCCGCCGCCAGTTGGGCCAACCCGCCCATGAACGTGCCGCCGATCCCCAACACATGAATCGGGCCACTCATGCGCTGGCGATCCCGAGCGCAAACTGGGTGACCACGCTGGAGAGAATCAGGAAACCAAGCGCGATCGCGACCCCGGTCATGCGCGACCCCAGGTTCAACGCCTGCTGCAGGATGTGGCCGAAAACCAGCAACAGCCAGACCACCAGCGCCAGGTAGGCCACCATCCCCGCGGGCGATACCTGCTCGGCCTCGAAATCGGGGGGAAACAGCCAGAGCAGGCCACTCATCACCAGCCCCAGCAGCGCGCTGACGCCCACCATCGCGGTATAGGTCTGCAGCCAGCGGCCGGTAAGACCCTGGAGGCCCAGCACGGTCAGCACGAACAGGTAGAGCAGTGCGAGATCCAGCGCGCTCAGAAACACGCTGGCGGGGAAGCCATGCAGCGGCGCCGCGACGAGGATACCGGAGACGATCGAGGCCCCCATCCAGAACACCAGCACCCCATGGTCTGACGGCAGGTTCTGCGGGCCGCCGCGCAGGCGCAGGATGTCCAGCATCGGCGCCAGGGTTGCCAGGCTCATTGCGTGGGATGCTCCCGTTCCAGTGCCTCCAGCATTTCCAGTTCCTCGAGGGCGTCGAGTTCATCGAGCCAGGCGTCGTCGTTGTCGATCTCGCCGTCGCGGACCAGGAATTCCCGGCGCTGCAGCCAGAAGTCGCGCAACGCCACGTAACGGTCGTCGGAGATCGTCGCCAGCACCGCCTCGGTGGAAAGCAGCCCTGCCCGCACATGCACCAGGTCGAGCGCTGCGAGCGCGAGCACCGTGTCCGGATGATCCGAATACACAAACCGGGCAGGGTGCGTGTAAACGTCGACCACCCGCGCCGGTGCGTCGCGAACGGTGCTGGGCCCCAGGAACGGAATCTGCAGATAGGGACCCGCGGGCACCCCCCAGTGCCCCAGCGTCTGGCCGAAGTCCTCGTTGTTCTTGGCCAGGCCCATCGGGCTGGCGACATCGAACACCCCGAACACCCCGAACGTGGTGTTGAACATCAGGCGCGACGCATCGGACGCGGCATTGTGAAACTTGCCCTGCAGCAGGCTGTTGAACAGCACCACCACGTCGCCGAGATTCGAGAAAAAGTTTCCGACGCCGCTGCGCACCGGCTGGGGTAGTTCCTGGTAGGTCTCCGCGGCTGGCTTCAGCACGGTCCGGTCGAAACCGTCATTGAACGCAAACATCGCGCGGTTGTAGCGTTCGAACGGATCGGAAGGATGCCGGTCCTCGGCCGGGACGCTGGCACAGCCGGCCAGCGCCGCGCCGAGCAGCACCGCCGCAGCGAGAACGGGAGAACGGTGCAATACTGGCTTCATGGGTGCCTTCGATGGGTTCCGGGCTGCCGGCCGGGTCCGCCGGCCACTCGGCGGCGCCGTGAACCCTGGTTCATCAGTGGATCAAAGCGGGCTGCGGTTCCGGCCGGCGGCGATGCGCAAGCGCAACGCGTTGAGCTTGATGAAGCCCGCGGCGTCTTTCTGGTCGAACGCGCCGGCGTCGTCCTCGAAGGTCGCGATCGCGTCGTCGAACAGGCTGTCGCTCTCGGAGCGCCGGCCCGCCACGATCACGTTGCCCTTGTACAGGCGCAGGCGCACGCTGCCGTTCACAACCGACTGGGTCTGGTCGATCGCTGCCTGCAGCATCCGCCGCTCCGGGCTCCACCAGTAGCCGTTGTAGATCAGACTCGCGTAGCGCGGCATCAGCTCGTCCTTCAGATGCGCGACCTCGCGGTCCAGCGTCAGCGATTCCAGTGCCCGGCGGGCCTTCAGCAGGATCGTTCCGCCCGGGGTTTCGTAGCAGCCGCGCGACTTCATGCCCACGTAGCGGTTCTCGACCAGATCCAAGCGCCCGACACCGTTCTCGCCGCCGACCCGGTTCAGTTCCGCCAGCAGCTGTGCCGGGGTCAGCGGAGCACCGTTCAGCGTGACCGGATCGCCGCGTTCGAACCCGATTTCGAGCAACGTCGACGCGTCCGGCGCATTCTCGGGCGACACCGTCCAGCGCCACATGTCTTCCTCGGCCTCGGTCCAGGGGTCCTCGAGCGGACCGCCTTCGTAGGAAATGTGCAGCAGGTTCGCGTCCATCGAGTACGGCGACTTCTTGCCCTGCTTCGCGAAGTCCACCGGAATGCCGTGCCGCTCGGCGTAGGCCATCAGCCGCTCGCGCGAGGTCAGGTCCCACTCGCGCCAGGGTGCGATCACCTGGATCCCCGGCTTCAACGCGTAGGCGCCCAGCTCGAAACGGACCTGGTCGTTGCCCTTGCCGGTCGCACCGTGCGCGATCGCGTCGGCGCCGGTTTCGTTCGCGATCTCGACCATCCGGCGCGCGATCAGCGGCCGGGCGATCGAGGTGCCGAGCAGGTACTCACCCTCGTACAGCGTGTTGGCCCGGAACATCGGGAACACGTAGTCGCGCACGAATTCCTCGCGCAGATCCTCGATGAAGATCCGCTCGACCCCCATCGCCTCGGCCTTCGCCCGCGCCGGCTCGACTTCCTCGCCCTGGCCGAGGTCGGCAGTGAAGGTGATCACCTCGCAGCCGTAGGTTTCCTGCAGCCACTTCAGGATCACCGAGGTGTCCAATCCACCCGAGTAGGCCAACACCACCCGGGAAACATTCGTGCTCATCTATCGATTCCTTATCGGTAAATCGTCAACGACATCGGTCCTGTCTCCACCACGCGGGCAGGCGCCGCCGGAATCTTCCGCCGCTGGATGGCGCACGCACTGCCCGTTCCAGCCCTTCGAACCGCCCGCCATGCGGCACCGGCTGCCTACTGTCCCACTGCCTGCGGCGGCATGCAAATGCCCGCCACGGGACGGTAGCGCGGAAGCGCGCAGCGCCCTCCACCGAAGGGCGTCCGGGTGGCATCCAGCCCGTCTGCGGGGCCCCGGCACGGCGCGGCGGATGACGGCCTGCGGCCTCTTCCGCCCTACCGCGCCGCTCCCAACCGGCTCCCGGCCTGGCACAACGTGCCGGGCTCAACGCTTGCGCGGCGGCATGATGTCGGTGATCGAGCCGTGCGCGACCTCGGCGGCGAACGCGACCGTCTCGGACAGCGTCGGGTGCGGATGCACGGTCAGGCCGATGTCTTCCATGTCGGCGCCCATCTCGAGCGCAAGCATGGCCTCGCCGATCAGGTCGCCGGCGTTCGGCCCGACGATGCCGGCGCCGATCACCCGGCCGTCGGCGTCGAACAGCAGCTTGGTCATGCCGTCGTCGGCACCGAGCGCCAGCGCCCGCCCGGACGCGGCCCAGGGGAACGTACCCTTCGTGTACTCGACGCCGTCGCGCTTCGCGTCGTCCTCGGTCACGCCCATCCAGGCGACCTCGGGGTGCGTGTAGGCCACCGATGGGATCGCGCGGGCGTCGAAGTGCACCTTGTTGTGCCCGGCGATCACCTCGGCGGCCACCTTGCCCTCGTGGGTCGCCTTGTGCGCGAGCATCGGCTGGCCGACGATGTCGCCGATCGCGAAAATGTGCTCGACGTTGCTGCGCTGCTGGCTGTCGACTTCGATGAAGCCGCGGTCGGTCACCTGCACGCCCGCGGCCTCGGCGCCGATCTGCAGGCCGTTCGGGCTGCGCCCGACCGCGACTAGCACCCGATCGAACACGTCCTTCTCCGGCAGATTTTTGGCCTCGCCCTCGAAACGGACCTCGATTCCGGCCTTGGTGGCCTTGGCCTCGGCGACCTTGCTCTTCAGGAAGATGTTCTCGTAACGCTTGCGGATCCGCTTCTCGAGCGGGCGCACCAGGTCGCGGTCGGCACCGAGCATCAGGCTGTCGGCGAGTTCGATCACAGTGACCTTGCTGCCGAGCGCGTCGTAGACGCAGGCCATCTCGAGCCCGATGATGCCGCCACCGACGACCAGCAGGCGCTTCGGGATGTCGGCCAGTTCCAGCGCCCCGGTCGAATCCATCACTCGCGGGTCGTCCCAGGGGAAGCCGGGCAGGCGTACCGCGCGCGAACCTGCGGCGATGATCGCGTGTTCGAAGCCGATCACCTGCCGGCCGTCGGGGCCTTCGACCGCGAGCTCGTGGGCCGACGCGAACTGCCCGACGCCCTGCACCACCCGGACCTTGCGCTGCTTCGCGAGGCCTTTCAGGCCCTGCGTCAGCTTGCCGACGGTGCCGGCCTTGTACTTGCGCAGCCCGTCGAGGTCGATCTTCGGCTTGCCGAATGCGATGCCGAAATCGGCGAAGCGCTCGGCCTCGTCGATGACCTCGGCCGCGTGCAGCAAGGCCTTCGACGGGATGCAGCCGACGTTCAGGCAGACGCCGCCGATCTCGGGGTAACGCTCGACCATGATCACGTCGAGCCCCAGATCCGCGGCGCGGAAGGCTGCGGTGTAGCCGCCCGGGCCGGACCCCAGCACCAGCACCTGGCACTGCAGGTCGGTGTGGCCGGAATCGGCCTTCGGAGCGGGTGCCGGCTTACTTCCCGATTCGCCGGACTGCTCCGACGACGCCGCCTGGGCCGCACCGGCACGCCCGTCGTCGTCTCCCGGGGCCGACTCGCCGGCACCTGCGGGAGCCTCGCCGGAAACCTCGAGATCCAGAATCGGGTCGCCTTGCGCCACCCGGTCGCCCACCTTCACCTTCAGGGCCTTGACCACCCCGGCCTGCGGCGCCGGGATGTCCATGCTGGCCTTGTCGGACTCCAGCGTGATCATCGGGTCTTCCGGAGCGATCGTGTCCCCCGGGTGCACCAGCACCTCGATGATCTCGACATCGTCGAAATCGCCGATGTCCGGGACCTTGATGGTCGTCGTGTTGCTCATCCGCGGTCTCCCGTTCGGAGTGGACGCTACAGCAGCATGCGGCGCATGTCGGACAGCAGGCCCGAGAGCGCAGTCGTGAATCGGGCGCCAAGCGCCCCGTCGATCACCCGGTGATCGTAGGACAGCGCGATCGGCAGAATCAGGCGCGGCTCGAAGGTCTCGCCGTTCCAGACCGGCCGGATCGACGAACGCGAGATGCCGAGAATCGCGACCTCCGGGGCGTTCACGATCGGCGTGAACTGCGTGCCGCCGATTCCGCCCAGACTGGAGATGGTCAGGCACCCGCCCTGCATGTCGGCGGTTTTCAGCCTGCGCGCCCGGGCCCGCTCGGAGAGATCCATCAGTTCCCGGGCCAGATCGACCAGGCTCTTGCGGTCGACATCGCGCACCACCGGCACGACCAGACCTTCCGGGGTATCGACCGCGACCCCGAGATGATAGTACTGCTTCAGGATCAGGTTCTCTCCGGTCGCGTCCAGCGACGCATTGAAGCGCGGATACTGCTTCAGCGCCGACACCACCGCCTTCATCAGAAACGGAAGGAAGGTGACTTTCAGCCCCTTTTTCTCGTACTCGGCCTTCAGCGACTTGCGAAAGTCTTCGAGTTCGGTGATGTCCGCCTCGTCGAACTGCGTCACATGCGGAACGCTCACCCAATTGCGGTGCAGGTTCTTGCCGGTCAGCTTGTTGATCTTGGTCAGCGGCTGGGCCTCGATCGGACCGAACTCGCTGAAGTCGATCTCGGGCATCGGCTCGACACCCAGCCCGGCCCCCGCGCCCTGGCTCAGCGCACGCTTCACGAAGCCCTGCACATCCTCGCGCAGGATCCGTTTCTTGCGCCCGCTGCCCTCGACCTTGGCCAGGTCGACTCCCAGCTCCCGGGCGAACCGCCGTACCGCGGGCGAGGCATGGGCCTTGCGGAACGCCTTGTCGTCGGCGATATGTGCAGTGGGCGACGGGCGCGGGCTGGCGCCACGCGCCGCAGCACCGGCTTTCGGTTCCGGCTTCGGCTCGGCCCGCTCCGGCGGCACCACCTCGGCCTGCGGCTCGTCGCCGCCGCCCGCGGCGTCGGTCGCGGCCGCCTCGGCCTCCAGGTCGAGGATCGGGTCGCCTTCCGAGACGCGGTCGCCCACCTTCACCTTCAGGGCCTTGACCACGCCGCCCTGCGGTGACGGGATTTCCATCGACGCCTTGTCCGATTCCAGCGCGATCAACGGATCCTCGGGCGCCACCTGGTCGCCGACCCCGACCAATACTTCGATGATCTCGACATCCTTGAAATCGCCGATGTCCGGGACATCCACGGTAACGATCTCGCTCATTTCAGCTCCTGGCTCGGGAAAACGGCAGCCGCCGCATCAGGCCTGCAGCGGGTTGGGTCGACCGGTGTCGATCCCGTACCGGGCGATCGCGTCCGCGACCACGGACGTGTCGATCTCGCCCGCCTCCGCCAGCGACCGCAGTGCAGCCAGCACGATGTAATGGCAGTTCACCTCGAAATGCCGGCGTAGTGCAGCGCGGGTATCGGAACGCCCGAAGCCATCGGTGCCCAGCACCCGGTAGGGCGCCGGCACCCAGGCGCGGATCTGGTCAGCGTAGGCTTTCACGTAGTCGGTCGCCGCAATCACCGGTGCCGAGGAACCCGACAGGCATTGCGTGATCCAGGGCACCGGCGCTTTCGCCTTGGGCCTCAGCAGTGCTTCGCGGTCACAGGCGCGGCCGTCCCGCGCCAGCTCGTTCAAACTGGTCGCGCTCCAGATCTCGGAGGAAACGCCGAAATCCTGTTCCAGCAGTTCGGCCGCCGCGATCACCTCGCGCAGGATCGTCCCCGAGCCGAGCAGCCGTACCCGCTTCTTGCGCCGGCCCGCGGCGGCGAAGCGGTACAGACCGCGCACGATCCCCTCTTCGGCTCCCTCCGGCATCGCCGGCTGCGGGTAGTTCTCGTTCATCGCGGTGATGTAATAGAACACGCTCTGCTGCTCGACGAACATCCGTTGCAGCCCGCTGTGCACGATCACCGCAAGCTCGTAGGCAAAGGTCGGGTCGTAGGAGATGCAATTGGGCACGTTCGCCGCCATCATCAGGCTGTGGCCGTCCTGATGCTGCAGGCCCTCGCCGGCCAGCGTGGTGCGCCCGGCGGTACCGCCGATCAGGAAACCGCGCGCCTGCATGTCCCCCGCGGCCCAGATCAGGTCACCGACCCGCTGGAATCCGAACATCGAGTAATAGATGTAGAACGGAACCGTCGCGACGCCGTGCGTGGAATAGGAGGTTGCGGCCGCGATCCAGGACGACATCGCGCCAGCCTCGTTGATGCCTTCCTCGAGAATCTGGCCCTTCTTGTCCTCCTTGTAATACATCACCTGCTCGCGATCCTGCGGCTCGTAGAGCTGACCAACGGAGGAGTAGATGCCGAGCTGGCGGAACAGGCCCTCCATCCCGAAGGTGCGCGCCTCGTCGGGCACGATCGGCACCACATAGCGGCCGATCTTCTTGTCGCGCGCCAATAGCGTCAGCAGGCGCACGAACGCCATCGTCGTCGACATCTCGCGTTCGCCGCTGGATTCGAGCAGCGCGCCGAACACGTCGAGCCCCGGCACCTCCAGCGGCGCGGCCAGCGGCCGGCGCACCGGCAAAAATCCGCCCAACGCCTGCCGCCGCTCGAGCATGTACTGCATCTCCGGAGCGTCCGCCTTCGGCCGGACGTATTCGGCAGCCTCGACCTGCTGATCGGTGAGCGGAATGTCGAAGCGGTTGCGGAACGCCTTCATGTCGTCGACGTCCAGCTTCTTCTGGCTGTGCGTGCGGTTCTGCGCCTCGCCGGCTGCGCCCATGCCGTAGCCTTTCACGGTGTGGGCCAGGATCACGGTCGGCTGCCCGACGTGCTCCACTGCCGCCTTGTACGCGGCATACACCTTCACCGGGTCGTGGCCGCCGCGGTTCAGGCGCCAGATATCCTCGTCGGACATGTTCGCGACCATCGCTTTCAATTCCGGGTACTTCCCGAAGAAGTGCTCGCGTACGTAGGCACCGTCGCGCGACTTGTAGTTCTGGTAGTCGCCGTCGACCGCTTCCATCATCCGCCGCTGCAGCAGGCCACTCTTGTCGCGCGCGAGCAATGGATCCCAGTACCGGCCCCAGAGGACCTTGATCACGTTCCAACCCGCGCCGCGGAAAATCGCCTCGAGTTCCTGCACGATCTTGCCGTTGCCGCGCACCGGTCCGTCGAGCCGCTGCAGGTTGCAGTTCACGACCCAGGTCAGATTGTCGAGGCGCTCGCGTGACGCCAGCGTGATCGCCCCGAGGGTCTCGGGTTCGTCCACCTCGCCGTCGCCGACAAAGCTCCAGACGCGCCGATCATCGGTCTTGGCCAGGCCCCGATCCTGCAGATATTTCATGAAGCGGGCCTGGAAGATGCTCATGATCGGCCCGAGGCCCATCGACACCGTCGGGAACTGCCAGTAGTCGGACATCAGCCAGGGGTGCGGGTAGGACGACAGCCCCTTGCCGTCCACTTCGCGGCGGAAGTGATCGAGCTGCTCCTCGGTCAGCCGTCCCTCCAGGAACGAGCGCGCGTACATGCCGGGCGCGGAGTGCCCCTGGACGAACAGCAGGTCGCCGCCATGCTCGTGCGACGGCGCGCGCCAGAAGTGATTGAAGCCGACGTCGTACAGCGTGGCCGCCGACGCGAAGGTGGCGATGTGGCCGCCGAGTTCGGCCGAAATCCGGTTCGCCTTGACCACCATCGCCATTGCGTTCCAGCGGATGTACGAGCGGATCCGGTGTTCCAGCGCACTGTCACCCGGAAACACCGGCTCCAGGTGCCGCGGGATGGTGTTCACATACGCAGTATTGGCCGAGTACGGCAGGTACGCGCCGCTGCGCCGGGCCTTGTCGATCAGGGACTCGAGCAGCTGGTGGGCCCGCTCGGCGCCATCGGCCTCGAGAACGGCTTCCAGGGCATCGATCCACTCCTGGGTCTCCTGCGGATCGATGTCGTGCGAGTCGGCATTCCGGTTCATAGTGATCCCTTTACAGAGGCAGCCCGGCGGCGCCCGCCGGGCCAGGGCCGATTGCCCTTTCTGCTACCATCGGCAGGCATGCGACGCGGGCGCTGAGAAGGGTGCAAGTATCCGGACTGATACCCGCGGAGGTCAAGCAAGGACCCGTTCTTGCCGGGAACGTCGGCGAAAACAGGCAAAACGAAGCTATTTGTCGCTGATCCCCCGAACCGCATCCGGCTGTGGCACCATGTTGCCGCGCTGGGTGGGCTGCGCGGGTCAACCGACCCGGCCGCGCAGCGCAACACCGAGCAACTCCGAGACCACAGCGATCAGGACCGATGACCGAAGCCCAGACACTCCCCCCAGATGCCCGGCCGATGGCGAACCGCTTCCGCGGCTTTCTCCCGGTGGTGGTCGACGTCGAGACCGGGGGTTTCGACTGCCACCGGCATGCCCTGCTCCAGGTCGCCGCGGTCTTCCTGCGCCGGGGCGCGGACGATCACCTGCGCAGAGACCGGACGGTGAGCCTGCATGTGCGTCCGTTCGAGGGAGCGCTGCTGGACCCGAAATCGCTGGAAGTCAACGGAATCGACCCGTTCCACCCCCTGCGCATCGCGCATCCGGAAGACCAGGCGCTCGGCCGGTTGTTCAGCGAGGTGCGGCGCGAGGTGAAGATCAACCAGTGCAAGCGCGCGATCCTGGTCGGGCACAACGCCCATTTCGACCTGGGCTTCGTGCACTCCGCTGCGGAACGCTGCGGGATCCGGCGCAACCCGTTCCACCCGTTCAGCAGCCTGGATACGGTCTCGCTGGCCGCATTGGCCTACGGCCAGACGGTGCTGGCCAAGGCCGCCGAGGCCGCCGGGTTCGACTGGGACAGCGAGGCCGCGCACAGCGCGGCCTACGATGCCGAGATGACGGCCGACCTGTTTTGCGCGATCGCCAACCGCTGGCAGGACGCCGCCGGCATTCCGGAAGCGGCGGCGCTGCTTCCCGCCGCACCGACCTGAGCCGGCCTCTGCAGCGCCGCGATGACCGCGCGGCCGCGCTTCAGGAGGCGCTTCGAGTGTGCGCCTCGTCGACCATCTTCTTCAGTTCGCCGTTCTCGAACAGCTCCAGGGTGATATCACAGCCACCGACCAGTTCGCCGTCGATGTAGATCTGCGGGAAGGTCGGCCAGTCCGCAAAGCGCGGCAGATTCTCGAAGACTTCCGGGTCGGCCAGCACGTTCACGTACGCGAATTCGCGCTCGCAACGCTTCAGCGCCTCCGCGGCCCTGCTGGAAAAGCCGCACATCGGGAACTGCGGCGTGCCCTTCATGAAGATCACCACGGGGTTCTCTTCGACCTGCTGACGAATCCGATCCATGACATCCATGGGAGCCTCCTGATGACTCGGTTTTGCCGGCGACATCGCGCCCTTGGCCGTGCCGCTCGAGCGTAGTGGTTACCCGCCTGCAGCGGACCCGGCGCATGAGGCACCGAGGCGCCGCGAAGAATCAGACGTTGAAGCGGAAATGTACAACGTCCCCTTCGTTCATGACGTATTCCTTTCCTTCCAGACGCCATTTGCCGGCGTCCTTCGCTCCCTGCTCGCCGCCGTGGGCGACGAAATCCTGGTAGGCAACGACCTCGGCACGGATGAAGCCCTTCTCGAAATCCGTGTGGATCACGCCGGCCGCCTGCGGCGCGGTCGAGCCGCGGCGCACGGTCCACGCCCGCACCTCCTTCGGCCCGCAGGTGAAGTAGGTCTGCAAATCCAGCAGCCGGTAGGTGGCCCGAATCACGCGATCGAGCCCGGGCTCCTCGAGCCCGAGTTCCGCGAGGAATTCGGCGCGTTCTTCCGCCTCGAGCTGCGCGATCTCGGCTTCGATCGACGCGCAGACCGGCACCACCTGAGCCCCTTCGGTACTGGCATGGGCCTCGACCTGGGCGAGCAGGGGGTTGTCGCGAAAACCGTCCTCGGCGACGTTGGCGATGTAGAGCAGCGGCTTGGCCGTCAGCAGATGCAGATCCCGCAACAGCGCCAGCGTCTCGTTCGACAGCGCCTGCGCCCGGACCGGCGTCCCCTTGTCCAGCCCGGCGGCGACCCGTTCGGCCACCTCCAGCCGCGCGATCGCCTCCTTGTCCTGCGACTTGGCTGCCCGGGTCAGGCGCGTGATCGCCTTGGACAGCGTGTCCAGGTCGGCCAGCGCCAGCTCGGTCGCGATGGTCTCGATGTCGGCGAGCGGATCGATGCGGCCGGCGACATGCACGATGTCGTCGTCCTCGAAACAGCGCACGACCTGTGCGATCGCGTCGGTCTCCCGGACATGGGCGAGAAACTGGTTGCCCAGCCCCTCACCCTGGGCCGCGCCCGCGACCAGTCCCGCGATGTCGACGAATTCCACCGTGGTCGGCAGCACGCGCTGGGGCTTCACGATCTCCGCCAGCACCGTCAAACGCGGATCCGGCACCTCGACCACCCCGACATTCGGGTCGATGGTGCAGAAGGGGTAGTTCTCCGCCGCGATCTCCGCGCGGGTCAGGGCATTGAACAGCGTGGACTTGCCCACGTTGGGCAGACCGACGATCCCGCACTTCAGACTCATGACGTCTTCCCGTTCTCGGCGGCAGGCCGCGCGTGCAGCTCCCGCACGGCCTTGTCCCAGTCGCCAGCGATCAGATCGCCGGCCGATTCCAGCGCCGCATCGATGGATTCCCGCATCGCGGCCTCCTCGTCGCGGGTCGGACGCTCCAATACGTAGCCGATCACCGCTTCGCGATGCCCGGGATGCCCGATCCCGATGCGCAAACGCGCGAACTCCGCCCCGAGGTGGCGGTGGATGTCGCGCAGCCCATTATGTCCGCCGTGGCCGCCGCCCATTTTCAGCCGCGCGGTTCCCACTGGAAGATCGAGGTCGTCGTGAACCACCAGGATCTCCTCGGGGGGAATTCGGTAGAACGCAGCGAGCTTCTGCAGCGAACCGCCACTGCGGTTCATGAAGGTCAGCGGCTTCAGCAGCAGGCAGCCGGTCGCGCCGACCTGCACGCGCGCGACTTCGCCCTCGAAGCGCGACTCGGCGCGGAACACGCCGCCATGGCGGCGCACCAGGTGGTCGACAAACCAGAAACCCGCGTTATGCCGGGTATCGGCGTAACGCGGGCCCGGATTACCCAGCCCGGCAATCAGACAGATCGGCATCGCCGGCGCACCGATTCACCCCTTTCAGACGCCCTCGGCACCCGACTCGGGCTCCTCGCCTTCCTCGGACGCTGCCTTCTCGCCGCGCGGCATCAGCACGCTCACCACGGCAGTATCGTGATCGCCGCCCTGCACGAGCGCGACCACGGTGACCCCCTCCGGAAGCGCCAGGTCCGACAGATGCAGCGAATCGCCGACCCCCAGATCCGCGACATCGACCTCGATCGTCTCCGGCAGATTTCCGGGGAGGCACTCGATCTCGACCTCGGTCAACTGGCGGTTGATCATGCCGCCGCCGGTCTTCACACCCTTGCAGATGTCCTCGTTCACGAAGCTCAGCGGCACGTGCACACGAATCGCCTCGTCGGCGCTGACCCGCAGCAGATCGACATGGACCAGCGTCGGCTTGAACGGGTGGCGCTGCACGTCGCGCAGAATCGCACGTTCCGACTTGCCGTTCAGGTTCACGGTGAGGATGTGCGAATAGAACGCGTCGTGCTTCAGGTTCAGCAGGATCGCGTTGTGATCCAGGGTGATCGCAACCGGATCCGCGTGCCCCCCGTAGAGGATCGCCGGCAGTTTGCCGGCGCGGCGCAGGCGGCGGCTCGCACTCGATCCCTGCTCCAGACGCGGTTCGGCTTCGATGACGAAATCCAGACTCATCAGTGACGTTCTCCAAAATGAACGCGCCTCATCCGCGACCAGATGAGGCGCAACAAGGGCTCGATCGAGCCCGACTCGGCGCCGCCCCAGCGGGCCGGCAGCCATCAGCGAGTATCAGTCCACAAACAGTGAACTCACGGACTCTTCCGTGTTGATGCGCCGGATGGTCTCGGCCAGCATCTCCGCGACGGACAGCTGGCGAACCCGACTGCAGGCCTGGGCGTTCGGCTGCAGCATCAGCGTATCGGTGACCACCAGCTCATCCAGCATGGAACCCTCTATATTAGCAACTGCTGGCCCGGAAAGCACGGCATGCGTGGCATAGGCGTACACCTTCGCCGCGCCGTGCTCCTTCAGCGCCCGCGCGGCCTGACACAGCGTTCCCGCGGTATCGACCATGTCGTCGATGATCACGCAGCAGCGGTCCTCGACATCGCCGATGATGTGCATCACCTGTGCCTCGTTGGTGCGCGGCCGGCGCTTGTCGATGATCGCGAGATCGGCATCGTCCAGGCGCTTGGCGATCGCCCGGGCGCGGACCACCCCGCCGACGTCGGGGGACACCACGGTCACATCGCCGGCCTCGCGCCGCCAGATATCGCCGAGCAGCACCGGCGACGCGTAGATGTTGTCCACCGGCACGTTGAAGAATCCCTGCACCTGGTCCGCATGCACGTCGATCGTCAGCACGCGGTCCGCACCCACCGCTTCGATCATGTTGGCCACCACCTTGGCCGAAATCGGCACCCTGGCCGAGCGCACCCGGCGATCCTGGCGCGCGTACCCGAAGTACGGGATCACGGTGGTGATGCGACCGGCCGACGCCCGGCGCAGCGCATCGACCATGATCAGCAGCTCCATGATGTTGTCGTTCGTCGGCTGCCCGGTTGGCTGGATCACGAACACGTCGCGTCCGCGAACGTTCTCCAGGATCTCGATCTGCACCTCGCCGTCGCTGAACCGCCCCACGGTGGCCTTGCCCATGCGCAGATCCAGGTAGCCCGCCACCTTGTGGGCGAGGTGCGGGTTGGCATTACCCGTGAAGATCATCATACGGTTCTTGTCGACCACGGCTCTTCCCGGTCTGAGCGGATTGAGTCGGCACGCCCGAAACGAGCGCGGCCAGGGCGGCACAGGCACGCCGCCCCGGCAGAAATTGTATCGCGGGCCCACGGCATCCGCGACGCGGTCACCCCAGGCGCCACGGCTCCGATGTCGCGGAGCCGACAGGATTACGGCGCGCACGCGCGCCGCCCTGCCGACCCCACTTCGTGACGCGTCGGTGCAACCACCCGCATCACGGCTTCGTATGGCTGGGCCGGCAGGATTCGAACCTGCGAATGCCGGGATCAAAACCCGGTGCCTTACCGCTTGGCGACGGCCCATCGGTACTATCTTAAAGCACGGCAACATCCTGCGCGCCGGGATGCCTGTCGCACAGCGGCGACCGGTTGCGCAGCTGCAGCACCCAGCTGCGCCACGCGCAGGGCTGCTGCGAACGCGCCTGCCGCGCCTGCGCCTCCGACCCGAAGACCCCGAACAGGCACCCACCGGTACCGCTCAACCGGGCCTCCACGCCCAACCCCTCAAGCCAGTTCAGCGCGGCATCGATGGGCGGATGGCTTCGGCGGGCCAGCGGCTCAAACACGTTCTTCAGTGCCGCATATCCCGAACCCGCGATTTTCTCGGCGGGGCAATCCCGTGTCAATTCACCCGCCCCGAACATGGTTGCCGTCGAAACCGCGACCCCGGGATCGATCAGCAGGACCCATGGGGTATCCGGCTCGACCGGGAACAGGCGCTCGCCGACACCCTCGGCCCAAGCCGCCTGGCCGCGCACGAAGACCGGTACGTCGGCGCCCAGTTCCAGCGCCAGCGAAGCCAGCGCACCGACATCGAGACCCAGCTCGAACAGGTGATTCAACGCCACCAGCGTGGTAGCCGCATCCGAACTGCCGCCGCCGAGACCCCCGCCTACCGGAATACGCTTGGTCAGTTCGATCCGAGCGCCGAAGCGCCGGCCGCTCGCCCCGGACAGCAATCGGGCGGCGCGCAGGCACAGGTTCTCCGCCGCCTGCAGCCCCGCCGGCGCGTCCAGCTCGAACGCCCCGCCCGGCAGTGGCGCGAAGCGCAGTTCGTCGACCAGATCGACGAATTGGAATACCGTCTGCAGCTCGTGGTACCCGTCGGACCGGCGGCCGGTAATCTGCAGGAAACGGTTGACCTTGGCCGGTGCCGGGAAGACGGTGGCGAACGGATCGGTCACGACCCGGCCGGTACGCCGAGCTGCCAGCGCTGTATGGTCAGGCGCAGGTTCATCTCACCTCGAGTCAGCTCCATCGACGTGGGCAGGCGAGCGGGCCCGGCGTCCTCGAACGTGCGATAAATGATCTCCCAGCCGTCCTGGAACAGCCGCATCGGTTGCCCGCTCCGGTCGGCGCGCAGGTCGAACGGAACCCCAGGGCGGGCCATTCCCCTCACCCAGTGATCCAGGCCGCTGACCGGGATCTCGCGCCCGGTCATCACCACCATCAACGCGTCGGGGTCGCTGGCTTCGTAGCGCTCGCCGTCGCGCGTGAGCAGCATGGCCCGCTCGCCGCCCAGCACCAGGCGACCCCCGCCGCGCCCCATCGGGCCGGTCAGATCGATAATCTGGCTGTCGTCCCCGGCACGCCAGCTGAGCTGGCCGCTCCAGCTCTCGCCGGGCGTTTCCAGCACCAGACGTCCGGCGAGACGCCAGTCCGGAACCGCGGCCACGCGCTCGGCCCTTTCCATGAATGCCTCCTGCGCCAGCGCCCGCTCCCCGGCCGACTCGGGAAGCGCGGCGCAGCCGGACACAACCAGCGCCAGCAACAGCGCCACCCCGTGTAACACGCGAGGCGGCGTGAGCCATCGACCCGATGCGCGTGCGGACATGCGCATCAGTCCAGCAGCTCGCGCTGCACGCGCAGCAGCCGCTCGTGGTCCGGATCGCGCTCCAGGGCCTCCTCGATCACGGCCATCGACTCGTCGCGCTCGCCCAGCTCCCAGAGCACGACCGCGAGGTTGCTTGCGATCTCGCCGTCCTGCATCAGCCGATAGGCCCTGCGCAGCTGGACCAGCGCCTCGTCGAGACGCCCCAGCCGGTACAACACCCAGCCATAGCTGTCGACCACGGCCGCATCGTCCGGTCGCTGTTCGTAGGCGCGGACGATCAGGTCGTAGGCCTCGTCGTAGCGGTCGGTACGGTCGGCGAGCGTGTAGCCGAGCGCGTTCAGCGCCGTCGCGTTGTCCGGATCCTGCTCCAGGATTGCGCGAAAATCCGCCTCGGCCGCCGGGATATCCCCGGCGCGTTCGTGCACCAGCCCGCGCATATAGAGCAGGTCGGGCGCACCCGGAAACCGGACCAGCGCCTCGGCCAGCCGCTGCAGCGCGGTGTCATACGCCCCGGCCTCGCGCAACGCGCTCGCCTCAGCGATATAGGCGCGCTGGGCGTACTCCTCGTCCGAATCGTCCTGCAGTTGCGCGAACAGGGAGCGGGCCGCGTCCGCCCCGTCCAGCCGGGCGATCAACCGGGCCCGCCGCAGGTCTGCGTCCTGAACATGCTCGCCCTCGGTAATCCTGCGATAGGCCCGAACCGCGTCCCGCAGATCGCCGGCCTGCTCATGCAGGCGCCCCAGGTAGTAACGCGCGTCCTCGGTGCGCCGACCGCTCGCGAGCAGCCGTTCCAGGTAATCCTGGGCAAGTTCGAAGCGCCCCGCCTCCAGCGCCAGCAGCGCCGTGGTCAGCAACAGCTCGGAGTCCTCGGGTGCGAGCTCGATCAGACGATCGAACTCGGGGCGGATCCGCTCGAAGTCGTCGACCTCGACCAGTGCCCTGGCGTAGGCCAGACGCACGTCACGCCGGTCGGGATGCGCCTCCACCGCGGCAGCCAGCGCCTCGAGCGCCGCATCCGGATCCTCCAGCTCGCTCAGCGCACGGGCCAGCACCAGGCGCAGCTGCACCGCGTCGGGGAATCGCTCCAGCCCCGCGCGCGCCACCGTCCGCGCCCGCTTGAACTCTTCGAAGCGCAAGGCCAGTTCCGCATGCGCTTGCCAGGCAGTGGGGTCGTCGGCATCGGCCGCGACCAGGCGCTCCAGCGCCAGGAGTGCGGCATCACGGTCCTCGGCCTGCACCAGCAGCGACACCACCACCCGATACCCTTCCTCGCCCCCGACCTGCTCGCGGACGCGCTGCAGCAGTTCCGCCGCCTCGCGGCTCCGGCCCGCGTTCGCCTCCAGCACTGCAGCGATCTGCATCGCCTCGAGGCTGTCGGGCTCCAGCGCGAGCCACCGGTTGGCGGCGCCAAGGGCGCGTTCGAAATTGCGTGCGAACAGCGCAACCCGCGTGGCGCGCTCAGCGACGCGCGCGTCGTCGCTGAGGCGGGCGGCGTCGAGGTAGTAGCGGCTAGCCTGCGGATAGTCGCCCGCCTGTGCGGCGAGTTCCGCGGCGAGCAGATTGAACAGGATGTCCGCCTCCGGATCCGCGTCGACGGATGGCGGCGGCGACAGGATCATGGGAACATCCATCGTGTACTCGTCACCCGAAGAGGCATTCAGGTGGGTCTGCGCACAGCCGGCGACCAAGAGTGCAGACAGTGCGGCGACAAACGCTCGCGACATGGCAGATGGGTTCCACATGGTTTCGGGTCAGTTGGACGAATGATGGCCCCGGGCAGTTCCGCCCGCAATGCGTACCCACTGTAACGCGCGCCGTCACGCAGTACACTAGGCGGTTAGCGAATCCATCTTAACGCGAAAACACCACTCCCAACATGCTGTTCGCCCTTGGTATCAATCACAAGACCGCCCCCGTCGAGGTACGCGAACGGCTGGCGGTGAACGACGTGCAGCTCGGGGAAGCACTCGACTCCCTACATTCCGGCGTGAAGATCCCGGAGGCCGCGATCCTCTCTACCTGCAACCGGACGGAGATCTATTTCCGCGAAAACGGGCGCGATGGCGAGGAGCGGGTGCTCGACTGGCTCGGCGGCTTTCACGGCATCCGTCGCGGCGAACTCGAGCACTACCTCTATCGCCACCATGACAACGAGGCGGTACTGCATGCGCTGCGGGTCGCCTGCGGACTCGATTCGATGGTGCTGGGCGAGCCGCAGATCCTCGGACAGATGAAATCGGCGTACCAGCAGGCGCACGCCGCCGGGACGCTCGGCCTGTCGCTGGAGCGCTTGTTCCAGCACGCCTTTGCCACGGCCAAGGATGTGCGCACTTCCACCGCGATCGGCGCCAGCGCCGTGTCGGTGGCGTTTGCCGCGGTATCGCTCGCGCGCCAGATTTTCGGCGACCTGAAGCCGCTCACGGCGCTGATGATCGGCGCCGGGGAAACCGTCGAACTGGCGTTGCGCCACCTCGCGGGCCACGGCATCGGGCATGTGATCGTCGCGAACCGAACCGTGGAACGGGCGCATACCCTGGGCGACCGCTTCGGTGCCGAACCCATCGCCCTCACGGCACTGCCGGACTACCTGCACCGCGCCGACATCGTGATCAGCTCCACCGCGGCGCCGCTGCCCATCCTGGGCAAGGGTGCGGTGGAGCGTGCGATCCGCAAACGCAAGCACCGCCCGGTATTCATGGTCGATATCGCAGTGCCACGGGACATCGAACCGGAAGTCTCCGAACTCGAGGATGTCTATCTGTACACGGTCGACGACCTGCACGAGGTGATCAACGAGAACATGGCCTCCCGCCAGGCCGCCGCGGAGCAGGCAGAGCAGATCGTCGCGACCCGCGCCGACGAGTTCATGCGCTGGCTGCGTGCCCGCGATTCGGTGGAAAGCATTCGCCAGCTGCGCGATCAGGCGCTGGCGATCCGGCAGGAATCACTGGCGCGCGCCGAATCCCAGCTGCGCGCGGGACGCGACCCCAGCGAGGTGATGCAGCAACTCGCGCACACCCTGACCAACAAGCTGATGCACGCCCCCTGCAAGACGCTGAACGCAGCCGCCCATGACGGCGACGCGGATCTGTTCCGGGCCGCGCACCGGCTGTTCCTGCTGCCCGACGCCGACGGCGCACTCCCGCCGGACCACCAGTGAAGGAATCGTTCCGCCGCAAGCTCGAGGGGTTGTCCGAACGCCATACCGAGATCGCCCGACTCCTCGCGGCCCCCGACGCGGCCGCCGATGCCGAGCGCTTCCGGCGGCTGTCGATGGAATACAGCCAGCTCGAACCCGTGGCTGCCGCCTGGCGGGCCTTCGTCGGGAACCAGGATGCACTTGCATCCGCCCGGGCACTGCTGAATGACCCGGAACCCGAAGTGCGGGCGCTGGCGGAGGACGAGATTCAGCGCCTCGAAGCGCAGGACGAACAGCTCGAACGCGAGCTGCAGCGGCACTTGGTGCCAGCCGATCCCCATGACCAGGCGAACCTCTTTCTCGAGATTCGGGCAGGCACCGGCGGCGACGAGGCGGCCCTCTTTGCCGGCGATCTGCTGCGCATGTACAGCCGCTATGCCGAACAGCGCGGCTGGCAGATGGAGATTCTGAATGCCAGCGAGGGCGAGCACGGGGGCTACCGCGAGGTGATCGTGCGGCTGATCGGGCGCGGCGCCTATGCACGCCTGAAGTTCGAATCCGGCGCGCACCGGGTGCAGCGCGTGCCGGAAACCGAGTCGCAGGGGCGTATCCACACCTCGGCCGCCACGGTCGCGATCCTGCCCGAAATCGACGAGGTGGAGATGCCGGAGATCAACCCGGCGGACCTGCGCGTCGACACCTATCGTGCCAGCGGGGCCGGCGGCCAGCATGTGAACCGGACCGACTCCGCAGTACGGCTGACCCATTTGCCCACCGGCCTGGTGGTCGAGTGCCAGGACGAGCGCTCTCAGCACAAGAACAAGGCCCGCGCGATGAAACTGCTGGCGGCGCGCCTGCACGAAGCCGAACGCAGCCGGCAGGCCGCGGAGCAAAGCGCAGCGCGCAAGAGCCTGGTCGGCAGCGGCGACCGCTCCGAGCGGATCCGCACCTACAACTTCCCCCAAGGGAGGGTCACCGACCACCGCATCAACCTCACGCTGTACAAGCTCGACGCGGTGCTGGCCGGGGATCTCGACCCGCTGATCGACCCGCTGACCCACGAGTACCAGGCCGAACAGCTTGCCCTCCTCGCAGAGGACTGAACCCGTGAACCTGGCCGCCCTGCTGGCCGAGGTCCGGCAGCGCCTGAAGGCAGCCGGCATCGAAGCACCGGGGCTGGAGGCGCGCAGGCTGCTGGCCCATGCGCTGGGCGTCGACGACGCCGCGCTGTTCGCGCACGGCGAACGCCCGGTTTCCGTGGCCGATCGGGAGGCGGTGCGGGCACTCGTCGCGGCCCGCGAAGCGGGGCGGCCGATCGCCTACCTGCTGGGGCAGCGCGAGTTCTGGTCGCTGCCGCTGCAGATCGACGAACGCTGCCTGATCCCGAGACCGGAAACCGAGCTGCTGGTCGAACGCGCACTGCACCGTATCCCGCCTGGGCCGCGCCGGGTCGTCGATCTCGGCACCGGCTCGGGCGCCGTCATCCTCGCGCTGAAATCCGAGCGGCCCGATCTCGAGGCCTGGGCCACCGACTTCAGTGCGGCAGCGCTCGCGGTCGCGCAGGCCAACGCGATCGCCCTGGGACAGCGCGTTCACTGGCTGCAGGCCCGCTGGCTCGGAGCCTTCGCGCCCACCCCGATCTTCGACGCGATCGTCAGCAACCCGCCGTATGTCGCCCCCTCGGATCCGCATCTGGACCAGGGCGACCTGCGCTACGAACCGCGCGCCGCACTGGTGGCCGAGGACCGGGGCCTGGCGGATCTCAGAATGATCGCCGCCGAAGCCCGCGAGCGTCTATACCCCGGCGGCTGGCTGCTGCTGGAGCACGGACACACGCAGGGACCGGCCGTGCGCGACCTGCTGCAGCGCCGCGGCTTCCGGGAGATTGCCACCCACCGGGATTGCGCCGGACTGGACCGGGTCAGCGAGGGGCGCTGCCCGAATGCACCACCGGGCACCGGCAGCCAGCGGCATGACTGGGCAAACCCGACGGGGCCAACTACCATGTAGGGATGGACACGACCGTGTGCGCCCGGGAACTGGCCTTTCGCGGCCCGCATCGGGAAGCCGACCAGGCTCCCGCAGCCGCGCTGTTGCTGTCGAATTCCCCAATGGTCGAGGAAGTCGCGGTCACCGGTCCAAACCGGGTGATGGTGCGCTACGACCTGCGCCAGGTAACCTTCGCCGAGATCGAGTCGGCACTGGAAGAACTCGGCTTCCATCTCGACAACAGCATGCTCACACGGCTGCGCCGTGCCTACTATACCTACTGCGAGGACACCCGGCGGGCCAACCTGAAGGTCCGGTCCAACTGCTTCGGCCATTGCGCGCGGCGCATCTTCGTGCGCGAATACCAGAAGCACGAGCACGGGTGCCGCGACCAGCGCCCGGAACACTGGCGCTCCTACTGGTGAACACCCCCCGTCCGCGCCGGATCGCGCCGACCCCGTTGTAATGAACGACGACCTGCTGCTTCGCTACAGCCGGCAGATCCTGATGCCCGAGGTCGGGGCGGAAGGCCAGGATCGGCTGACCCGGGCCCACGCGATCGTGATGGGGCTCGGCGGACTGGGATCCCCGATCGCCGCCTATCTCGCCGCGGCCGGTGTCGGGCGGCTCACCTTGGTGGACTTCGACCAGGTCGACCTGTCGAATCTCCAGCGCCAGATCCTGCACGGCGAGGCCGACATCGGCCGGCCGAAGGTCGATTCCGCCGAGGAGAGCCTGCGCAGACTGAATCCGGGCTGCCGGATCGCCACGGTGGCCCGCAGGCTCGAGCAGCCCGAACTGGAAACGCTGTGCGCGGGCGCCGACCTGATCCTGGACGGCACCGACAACTTCGCCAGCCGGGCCCTGATCAACCGGGCCGCGGTCGCGACGCGAACGCCGCTGATCTCGGGCGCGGTGATCCGCTTCGAGGGGCAGCTCGCCACGTTTGATTTCCGGGATGCCGCCGCCCCTTGCTACCACTGCCTGTACGGCGACGGGGAGGAACTCGGCGAGACCTGCAGCGAATCCGGCGTGCTCGCCAGCCTGCCCGGAGTGATCGGGAGCCTGCAGGCCACCGAGGCCCTGAAGCTGCTGCTCGGCCTGCCGACGCTGGCCGGGCAGCTGCTGCTGGTCGACGGCCTCAGCATGAGCTTCCGCAGCCTGACGCTCGCGCGCGATGCACAGTGCCCGGTCTGCAGCCCGGCTGCCGACCCCAACCGCCGCCAGAATCCGCCAGGAACCGGGGTCGTGGCGCCACTGCGCAACTAACTACCATGGCCTATGCGGCCACCCCCGATGATGAAAGAGGCGTAGGGCGGAAAAGGCCGAAGGCCGTCATCCGCCAGCTGGCGCCCGGATTGCCGCAGGCGCCAGGGAGGCGCGAACGCCGCACGGCGGATGACGCTGCGCTTTTCCGCCCTACGGGTCGCCCGGGACACGAGACAGGCCGTGACTTTCACGCTAGCTCGCCAGGCCGCGCTCGACGACGTCGGCGAGGTCTTTCGAAAGGCCCTTGCCGGCGAGCTGTTCGAGCGATGCCCGCATCCGCGCCGAGCGGGCTTCGTCCAGGCGCCGCCAGCGGGTCAGCGGTATCACGAGGCGCGCGGCCGTCTGCGGGTTCAATGCATCGAGGCGTTCCAGATAGTGGGCGATGCGCTCATAGCCCGCCCCGTCCACCCGGTGAAAGTGTCGGTGGTTCTGCGCCATGAACGGCCCCAGCACCGCGCGCACCCGATTCGGATTGGACCAGCGAAACCCGGGATGCTCGAGCAGGCGCTCGAGCCTTGCGAAGCCATCGCCCACCTGGCTTGCGGCCTCCAGCGCGAACCATTTGTCCAGCACCAGCGGATCCTGGCGATAGCGACGCTCGAAATCCGCCAGCAGCTCGCCGCGCACCGGTTCCGCGCGGTCGTTCACCGCTGCCAGCGCGCCCATGGCCAGCGTCTGGCTGCGAGCCTCATGGTACTGACGTGCCGCCTCCTCCAGCGCGCCCTCGCCGCCGGCGGCCACCCGAACCGCGAGCAGGCGGTTCAACAGGCGCCGCTGCCCCATCGCCTCGGCGGTGAACGCGCCGTCGTCCCAGCGGGCCCGCTCCGGAGCGCGGGCCGCGAGACGCTCGGCCAGGGGCGCGAACAGCGAATGCTCGACCGCACGGCGGGCCTGGTCGACGGCGACCGGGTCGGCCCGTTCGAAGCTCTCCATCAACTCGCGATGCGCAGGCAGTTCGAGCAGCGCCGCCAGCAGCACCGGTTCGACCGCGGAATCCTCGAGCAACGCCGCCATGGCCGTGGTCAGCGCCGCCTCCAGCCTGGGGTCCACGGCGTCCTCGACGCGCGCGATCACCGCCCGCCGCAGCAGCGTCTGGGCCGCATCCCAGCGGGCGAAGGCATCGTCATCGTTCGCCACCAGGTGCGCGAGCTCATCGGTGCCCTGCCCTGCCTCCAGCAACACCGGCGCCGAGAATCCGCGCAGCCAGGACACCGCGGCCGGGGGCTCGCGAAGACCCCGAAGCTGGAACGACTGCTCGCCCGCGGTCAGCTCCAGCACCCACTCGGCGGCCTCGGGCGCACCGCCCAGCCGCGCGGACAGCCGCCGCCCGTCACGGCCGAGCAAAGCGACGCGAATCGGCACCTGCAGCAGATCCTTCTCGTGCTGCCCGGGTGTCGGGGGCGTGCGTTGGGCGAGATCGAGCTGCAGCACCCCCGCCTGTGCGTCAAAGCGCGTGCGCGCGGTCACCTGCGGAGTACCCGCCTGCGTGTACCAGCGCTGGAATTGCGCCAGGTCACGGCCCGAGACCTCGGCCATCACCGCGACGAAATCGTCGGTGGTCACCGCCTGGCCGTCGAAGCGCTGGAAATACCGGTCCAGCCCGCGCCGGAACGCGTCGCGCCCGATCAGGGTGCGCAGCATCCGGATCAGCTCGGCGCCCTTCTCGTACACGGTCATGGTGTAGAAGTTGTTGATCTCGGCGTAGCGATCGGGCCGCACCGGATGCGCCAGCGGACCGGCGTCCTCGGGGAACTGAAACGCGCGCAGACGCTGAACGTCATCGACGCGCTTCACGCCGAACAAGGTGCAGTCGGTCGTGAACTCCTGGTCGCGAAAGACCGTGAGCCCTTCCTTCAGCGACAGCTGGAACCAGTCCCGGCAGGTCACGCGGTTGCCCGACCAGTTGTGGAAGTACTCGTGCGCGATCACGCTCTCGATGTGCACGTAGTCGTCGTCGGTGGCGGTATCGGGGCTCGCGAGCACGTATTTCGCGTTGAACAGGTTCAGACCCTTGTTCTCCATCGCGCCCATGTTGAAGTCGTCGACCGCGACGATCATGTAGACGTCCAGGTCGTACTCGCGTCCGAACGCCTCCTCGTCGTAGCGCATCGCGCGCTGCAGCGAGGCCAGCGCGTGGGCGCAGCGCTCGCGATTGTGGTGCTCGACGTAGATCTCCAGCGCCACCTCGCGGCCGGAACGCGTGGTGAAGCGGTCGGCGATGCAGGCCAGATCGCCAGCGACCAGCGCGAACAGATAGCTGGGCTTCGGGAACGGGTCTTCCCAGACCGCGTAGTGGCGGCCTTCAGGCAGGCTGCCGGCATCGACGCGGTTGCCGTTGGCGAGCAGCACCGGATAGCGCGCGGCATCGGCCTCCAGGCGCACGCGGTAGCGGGTGAGCACGTCCGGCCGGTCCGGGAAATAGGTGATGCGCCGGAAACCCTCGGGCTCGCACTGGGTGCAGAGGCTGCCGCCGGACACATACAGGCCTTCCAGCGCGGTGTTCGCATCGGGCCGGATGCGCGTCTCGATCGCGATCTCGGCGGCGTCGGGCAACCCGCTCAGCAGCAGCCCTTCGCGGTCCTCCACGCAACTGCCGGGGGACGGCTCGGCGCCGTTCACCGCGATGCTCAGCCGCTGCAGATCCCGCCCATGGAGCCTGAGCGGCGCACCGGGCGCACTGCCGTCCCGGCGGCGCACCCGCAGCCGGGAGTGCACGCGCGTATCCTCGGGATCGAGTTCGAACCGCAGTTCCAATGCCTCGACGCGCCAGTCGGGCGGCTGGTAGTCGCTCAGCAGGATCATCCTGGGTGTCGCATCCTTCATGCCGGGTTCCTTCGTCGTCAACGCGGATCATCGCGGATAGTGGTAATGGGCAACGCTGCGCCCCCCGGGGTTCCCGGCAGCGGCTCCTGCCGGCTCGCGGCAGGTCGCCCGCGGCGCTCGCGCATCCCGGCGCACATGATGCAACGCGATGCGCCGGCGTTCGACATTTCCCTGCCCGGGGCTCGCCCGATGCGCCGCACCGACGCACGAGCGCCCGTCGCCCCGCCGCAGTGCACTCACCCTCACCCCCGGCCCCGTACCTCGCCGAGGGCGGGTGCACGGCGCTCGGCCGACCCTGCCGCGGTGCCGCGGTGCCTGCCCTGCGGTGGTGTCGGTGGCAGCGCGGGCGGGTTAGCATAGCGGGATGGAATGGATCGACATCTGCGTAAATCTCACGCACGAGAGCTTCAAGCGCGACCGGGCCGCGGTGATCGAACGGGCGGCGGAGGCCGGCGTCCGCTGGCTGCTGGTCACCGGCGCGGACGAGACCGAGAGCCGCCGCTGCGTCGAACTCGCGGAACAATACCCGGAGCGGATGCGCGCGACGCTCGGCGTACACCCGCATCACGCCAGCCAGTGGCGCGACCAGACCGCCTACCGCTTCGAGGAGGACGCCTCGCATCCGCTGGTCGTCGCGATGGGCGAGATGGGGCTCGACTACTACCGCAACCACTCGACGCCGGCCCAGCAGCGCCGGGCATTCGAGGCACAGCTGGAACTGGCCGTCGACCTCGGGTTTCCGGTATTCCTGCACGAGCGCGAGGCCAGCCGCGAATTCGGCGACATCCTGCAGCGTTACCGGGATCGTCTGCCCGCGGCGGTGGTGCATTGCTTCACCAGCGACGCGGCCGCGCTGGAACGCTACCTGGAAATGGACTGCCATATCGGCATTACCGGCTGGGTCTGCGACGAGCGCCGCGGCCAGGATCTGCAGCAACTGGTTCCGCGCATTCCGGAACACCGGCTGCTGCTCGAGACCGATGCCCCCTACCTGCTGCCGCGCACGCTGCCGAAGGGGCTGCCGCACGGCCGGCGCAACGAACCCTCGTTCCTGCCTCATGTCGGTGAGCACGTCGCCCGCCTGCGGGAGATCGCGCCGCCGATGCTGGCCGCGCAGACCAGCGCGAACGCCCGGGCCTTCTACGGCCTGCCCAACGGCGCCTCCGAGCAGCAAAGCACCGGCTGACCGGGAACGCCCCCGCTGGTGGTCTGCCAGCGGCGATCACGGTGGACGAGCGCCAAGCGCATCCGCGGCGGCGGACAAATTGCGTGCGGGCGGCGGGGGCGCCATGCTGTCGGCTGGTACGGTCCACACGGAAACGAACGCATCATGACGCAGCAACAGCGCATCACCGAAAAACTCGAACGCCAGTTCAATCCGGTACACCTGGAAGTCGTGAACGAGAGCCACATGCATAACGTGCCGCCGGGCTCCGAGTCACATTTCAAGGTCACGATCGTCAGCGAGGCATTCGCCGGCCAGAAACTCGTGGCCCGCCACCGGCTGGTGAATCAGGCGCTCGCCGAGGAACTTGCCGGCGGAATCCACGCGCTGGCGCTGCACACGCTCGACCCGGACCAATGGTTCGAACGCGCCGGGAAAGTGGCCGAGTCCCCGCCCTGCCTGGGAGGCGGCAAATCCTGAATGTCCCGAACGGCCCCCTGTCGGCGGCACCGTCGGCGCCCGGGTTTCTCCACCTGCTCGCGAGCCTCGAGCGGGGTCTCGGCTGCCGGGAGCCGCTGAACCCGGAACCCGCGCTCGCGGCCGTGCCCCCGGAACGGATCGCGGCCCATCGCCACGTGGTGTTCTGGCTGATCGACGGCTTTGCGCTGGACTACCTCGCCCACGCTCCCGCGCTAGAGGCCGACCTCGCGCTGGAACTCGAAGCCCTGTTCCCAAGCACCACGGCCACCGCCATCACCAGCGTGCTGACCGGCCTGAGCCCGGCGCAGCACGGCCTGCTGGGATGGCGCACCTATCTGCCGGCGGGCAACACGACCCTCACGGTGCTGCCGGGGCGGGAAACCGATGCCGCCGGACGTTCCGTGGAACTGAGCCGGCAACGGCTGGGGGATCGCATCCGCCCACGGCGGCTGGCCGACCGGCTGGCGCGTGCCACCACCTTCGTGTCACCTGCCGCGATCGCACACTCCGCGTACAACCGGCTGATGAGCGGGACCGCGCGTGTGCTGGCCTACGAGCATCTGGAACAACTGCCCGCGCTGATGCGCGCCCACATCCGCAGCACCGCCAACCGCCCGCATTACACCTACCTGTATTGGTCGTTCCTCGACCATCTCGGGCACGAACACGGGCCTGCCAGCGCCGAGGTCCGCGCACACCTGGGCCAGATCGACCGCGTGTACCGCATGCTGCGCGAGACGCTGGCCGGCACCGACACGCTGCTGCTGACCAGCACCGACCATGGCATGCGGCCGGTGGACCAGCGGTTGGACCTGCGCACGGCCGACGCTGCGCGCGCCTGCCTGCGACACCCGCTGACCGGCGAGCCGCGGGCGGCGCTGGCCCATGTCCGGCCCGGCAGGCACCGCAAGTTCCGGAACGCGCTGCAGAACCGTTTCGGATCCCGGGTCGAAGTGGTCCCGATCCGGGACTGGATCGATGCCAATGCGTTCGGCCCCGGGCTGCCGCACCCCGAACTGACCGCCCGCGCGGGCGACTATCTGCTGCTGCCCGATGACGACAGTTACCTCGTCGACCCGAGCGGCGACGATCCCGGCCCGGTCTTCCACGGCGCCCACGGCGGCCGGTCACCGGCCGAGCGCCGGATCCCCCTGTGCCTATGGGCTTCGGGCGCCCCGTAGGGGAAACGGATCCCGCGAAGCCAGTCGCGTTAAGATGGCACTCTGGACGGACGGCATGTGAGGCCCGGGATGAGCGACATCACCGAAGAAACCTACAACAACGCGGCGCAGAAACTCATCGATCTGGCGAACACGCTCTCCTCGGACGGCCATTCCCCGGACGTGAACGATGTCGCCGACGGACTGCTGGCCGGTGCCATCCATTTCTGGCTGTACAGCCGGCAGCCCTGCGGCGACGCCTTCTGCGAATCCTGCGCGCCGTTCAGCGACCCGGAAAGCCGGCTGGCGGTATTGCACGAACTGATCGACGAGCTCAGCCGGGACAGCGAATACTTCCACTCGGCGACCGACACCCCCGCGGGACACGCCTGACCGTCAGCCGGGTGGCTCCGGCGGCGTGGCGCCGAGCAGGCCGTCGAGTCCGACCTGCGCGAGCTTGCGCTCGGCGAGCCGCACCGCGTCGGCCAGTGCGCGTTCCGGCGGCTGGCCGGAAACCAGCGCGTCGATCAGCCCGGCGTTGAAGCTGTCGCCCGCACCGACGCTGTCGCGAACCACGACATGCGGCGATGCGGGGCACTGGGTGACCTGCGAGCGGTGCGCCAGCCACGCGCCGCGTCGCCCCCAGGTCAGCGTCTGCACCGCGTCGGCGCGCTCGCGCGCGGCGTCGGCGATGAACCGCTCCGGCTCACCGCCCGGAACCCAGCCCCGGGAAAACATCAGGACATCCGCCAGCGGCAGCGCCGCCGCCAGCCCGTCGCGCGGCTTCTCCAGTTCCAGCGAAAGCGGCTGGTCGGTCGCCGCTTCCCGCGCGGCGCGCAGCATCGCCGGCAGTTCCGCCGGGTTGCGGCCCTCGAAATGAAACCAGTCGTAGCCGGAGAGGTCCAGGCGCCCCAAATCCGCGGCTCCGAACTCCGGCAGGTCGCGGTAATGGACGATGGTGCGGCTGCCGGTGGCCCGCGAACGCAGGATATAAGAGGTCGGCGTGTGGCCGCGGCGGCGCACGCAAGCGTCGGTATACACCCCGCGTTGCTGCAGCGCCCGCAACAGGCGGTCGCCTTCCGGGCCTTGTGCGACCACCGCGGCGAGTTCCACCCGGTGGCCGGCCTGCGCGAGCAGCGTCGCGGTATTCGCGGCGTTGCCGCCCGGCTGGCTGCTGCTACCGAGCGCGCGGATCTCGGCATCCTCCGGCGGGTACCCGGCCACGTCCAGCGTGTGATCCAGCGTGACGATGCCGGTGACGAGTATGCGTGCCAATCTCCGCTCCAAGCCGGGAGTCCTGCGCATTCTAGCGGGAACATCGGCATTTCGAAGCCGTCGCCGTACAATGCTGGGAAGCCACAACGTCCGGGGTGAACGATGGCGGGGTACGAATCGGCGCAAGCGGCAGAACAGGCGTTCTACCAGGCCTTCGAGGCAGGCAGCATGTCCCTGATGACCAGCGTCTGGGCCGACGACCCGGACATCGTCTGCGTCCATCCCGGCGGCGAGCGGCTGCAGGGACGCGAGGCGGTGCTGGAAAGCTGGGCCGAGATTCTCGCCGCGATGCAGGACGTGGTGATCCGCGCCACCGACGTGGTCGTGCTCGGCCACGGGCAGCTGGTGCTGCACCATGTTCGCGAGCAGTTGTTCGTCGACGGGCAGCGCCGCGGCGTGATCCTGGCCACCAACGCCTACCGCCAGACCGCCGAGGGATGGCAGATGGTGCTGCACCACGGCGCGCCCGACCCGTCGCCGCCGCCTGCGCTCGAATCCGCGGGCCTGCACTGAGCGCATCCGCGGATAGGGCCACTGCCCCAGGGAAGCGCTGAGAAAACCACCCTGTCATTGCGAGCGGCGTTCCCCGAACCCGAGTGAAGCGTAGGGCGGAAGAGGCCGAAGGCCGTCATCCGCCATCCGGCGCCTGGGCTGCCGCGGGTGCCGGGGCAACATGGACGCCGAGCGGCGAATGACGCTCCGCTCTTCGGCGCGCGTCCGTATCGGCCGTGCCTACTCCGGTTCGCTGAGTTCCAAGCGCCGTTCGATGCGCTCGATTCTGGCCCGCAGGGACTGCAGTTGATCAAGGAGGCACTGGCGAGCGACACGACCAGCGAAGCGAGGTGCTGCTCCTGTGCCGTCATGCGTGTTTCGAGGTGCCCCACCCGCTCGCGTAGGTCATCGAGCTTGCCGTCCATCAGACGCAACGGCCCGAGAACCAGGTTATCGGGTTCACTCATCCCGCTCTCTCCATGCGTCGCGTTCTACGCTCACGCTACTACGAACCCGCGGTGCGGAGCATGGATGACGTCTTCGGGGCGTCGGGATGCCCTCTCTCGGTGGGCGGGTCAGGCCTGCTCTCCCCGCCGCGTCTGTAACGGACAAAGATCGGGACGCCGGGCCTGCAGCGCTTCGCAGGCCGCGCGGACCGCGTCGCGAACGCGCTGGTTGCGGCCCTGCAGCACGATGGTCGCGACTTCCTGGTAGAGCGGGTCCCGGACCCGGAACAGTTCCTCGAGGCGCTTGCGCGGGTCACCCGCGGCGTTCAGCAACGGCCGGCGGCGGCTCTTGCGCGTGCGCCGGAACTGCTCGGTTACCGGCACGCGCAGGTAGAGCACGCAGTGCTGTTTCAGGAGCTCGCGGTTCTCCGGCCGCATCACGGCCCCGCCGCCGGTCGCGAGCACGATGTTCTCGCGTTCGAGCAGTTCCCGCAGCATCTCGGTCTCGCGCTGGCGGAAGCCCTCCTCGCCTTCGAACTCGAAGATCGTCGGGATGTCGACCCCCGTACGCTTCTCGATCTCCGCGTCCGCGTCGACGAAACTGCGCTTCAGCACGGCCGCCAGGCCGCGCCCGATCGTGCTTTTCCCGGCCCCCATCGGGCCCACCAGTACCACGTTCTCCATGGCGCGCAAGCCTACGCCGGCAGGCCGCCAAAATCCACGATCAGCGCCCCGGAAAGCCGTAGCCGGAACCCCGGCCCGGCGCCGCAGCGCCCTGCGCATCGCTGCGCATCGCTGCGCAGGCAAGCGCACTCGATCTAAGCCCGTCGCGCCGACAGGCACGGCGTCATTCGGCACGCGGCTTGCCACCACCCAGGCGCCCGCGACGCCCGCAGATCCGGATGGCGGATGACGGCCTTCGGCCTTTTCCTCTACACCTCGGTCATCATCGGGGGTGGGCCGCATGCGCCATGCGAGTTAGTCCGGGTCCTCGTCGCCGGTTCCGGGGACGGTCACCTGGCAGCTGAGATCGAAGACTGAATCGGCGTTTCCGGTCTGGAAGGTCGCGGTATAGGTGAGCGTCTGGTCGTTCGTCGTTGCTGCTGGCGGGTCGATGTCAAACGACACCCGCACCGCACCGTCGTCGTCGGTCACGCCTGCTGCCCCAGCGCCGGCACTCGACGGCGGAGCGTAGGAGAAGTTGGGCGATCCTGTAGGCCAGTCGTAATCACTTGCAAAGATCAGAATGCCCGGTATCGGGTTGCCGGAATCCGTGAGGTAGAACAGATCGAGGGTCCCGGCGCCGCAGTTGGCATTGCCGATCAGGTTGCCCGACGCTGCGGCCAGAATGGTCACTTCGACCTCGCTCGACTCGCCGAGCGCCTGAACCGAGAACGTCAACGTAATGGAATCACCACCGGGCAACTGCCCTTCCACGTTGACCACCGCGGTGACACAACCGCCACTGGTGGCGGTCAGGCTGCCCACCGCTCCCAGGCCATTGACGTCCACCGTGGCGCCGCCGGTATCGCCGGCCGAGAACAGGATCGACTGACCCGGCAGCGGTACGAAGTTGCCGTCGCGTACGCACAGAGTAACCAGTCCGTCTTCCACGTTGCTGGGCAAGGTGTTGGTGGACGCGGTGAGCGAAAGACCCTCGCCGACGCTGCCCAGATACACCGGGCCGCCGGGGTTGAACACGCGGCTGACCGAGTAGTCCGGCGTGTGGGCGACCAGGATCGCGGTGCGGCCGACGTTGCTGAACGGGTAGGTCAGCATCGTGGTGGCGGTGCCGTTGGCGTCGGTGAACGCGAGCGACTGGACGCTGCCGGCGCGGGCGCGTCCGATGATGTAGGGCACCACCGCTCCGAGGTCGGGACCGACACGGAAGGGTTCGTCGTCCTGCCGGATCAGCAGCCGATTCGGCTGCCCGACCGGGTAGTCGGCAATGGTGCGAATGCCGGCGTGGAAGAACGACGAGTCGTCGGGATGCGGATCGAGTACCAGTCGATCTCCGGCACCAGGGCGGGCGCCGCGCGCGACGAAGTTGCCGCCGGGTGCGTCGAACTGGTAGCCACCCTCGATGGGATCGCCGAGGCCGGTGATCGCGAAGCTGCCCGAACCTTCGTCCGGGAATCCGTCCAGCGGGGCATCGATCAGCTGGAAGCGGATCGGCGTGTTGGTCGGCACCGGGTTGCCGCCGGCATCAGTCGCGGTGACCGAGATCACCCGACTGTAGGTGCCGTTCTGGAAATCGATGGTCTCGCCCGGCGCAAGCCCGAACTGCACTTGGTTGGTACGGATCGCCTCGATGTAGGGGCCGGTGAATTCGAGCGCGGAAACCGGACCGGCGGTGCTGATCACACGAATGGTCTGTGTCTCCTCCGCTCCGGTGGCTGGCTGACCATCGGGACGGTCGGCGCGGATGTTGAGTTGGGCGTCACCCCCAAGGGTTCCTGCAACAAAATACACACGCACATCACCGTTCCCCCCGGCCGTAACGCTCACGCTGGACTGGGGCACACCTTGCCCACTGAAGAACTCGGCTTCCGAAAGCAGCCCGCCCACCTGCGCCCCGGCGAAGGAAACCGTGACCGGCGCCTCAGCCACCGGCTGGTTGGAACCCCGGTCCAGTACGCGAATCGCGACCTGCGATACGTACGGGCTGCCCGGCTGAATCTGCGCCTGTCCCGTGTTCGCGGGCACGGAATCCTTCTCGACCGAGACGTTCAGGCGCAGCGTATTGTCGGTGAACACACCACCGCCGCCCCCGCCGCAGGACGCCACGGCGAGCGACAACAGCACGATCCAGAAAACGCTCACTACGGCGCGTACAGGCAGCATCGAAGTTCCCTCTGAGTTCTTGATTTCGGTTTCCGGGTTCGTCATGTGACGCTAGTCGAGTACCCGCGGGGTCACGAAGACCAGCAGTTCCACCTTCCGGTTGTCATTCGTCTTGCGCTGGAAGAAGTGCCGAACAAACGGGATATCACCGAAGAAAGGCGTCTTTTCGAGCAGGTCCGACGACGTGATCTCGTAGATGCCGCCCAGCACGACGGTCTCTCCGTTGGCCACACGTACCGTCGTTTCCAGTTCACGCGTGACGAGCGCGATCCCGTCGCGCGTCACGACTCCCGGCTCGTCCTTCTTGATCGTGAGTTCCATGATCACGTCGCCGTTCGGCGTGATCTGCGGCGTGACGGTGGTCTCGAGCAAGGCGTCTTCGAACTCGGTAATCGGGTTACCCGCCTCATCCCGAGTGATGAACGGAATCCGGTCGCCCTGCACGATCTTGGCTTCCTGGCCGTTGGTCGTGATCACCCGAGGATTGGAAATGATTTCTCCCCGGCGTTCTGCCTGCAACGCGCTCAGCTCCAGATCGAGCATGATGTTGGGCCGCAGAATCGTGAACGCCACGGCACTCGGATCGGTGTCGAAGCCCGTCAGCCCGGTCGCCGGCAGCGGCACATTGACAGAACCCGGCCGGAAACGCGTGCCATCGGCAATGCCTTCTGCAATGCCGCTCGCGTCGGGGATACGTGCGCCCGTACCGATATTCGAACGCCCCTGCCGAGATCCTGCTGCGACGCCGAACCGGGCGCCGAGTTGCCGGGCAAAATCGTCCTCGGCGATCACGAGCCGGGTCTCGATCAGCACCTGCCGGGTGGGGATATCCAATGTGGTGACGAGCTGGCGGATCTGATCGATCTGCTCCTGGGTGTCGCGAACGATCAGGACATTGGTGCGCGTATCGACCGCGACGCTGCCCCGATCCGACAGGAACGACACGCGCCCCTCGCGGTCGGTGCGCTCACGCACCTGGATCAATCGCTCGATGTCGGCTGCCTGCGTGAAATTGACCGTAATGAACTCGGTGCGCAGCGGCTCGAGCTCGCGCCGGTCGCGCTGGGCCTCGAGGATCAGCCGCTCGCGCGCCGCGATCTCCTCGGTAGGCGCGACATACATCACGTTGCCGCTGACCCGCTTGTCCAACCCCCGGGTCTGCAGGATGATGTCGAGCGCCTGATCCCAGGGCACGTTGTTCAGGCGCAGCGTGATGTTACCGGTTACGCTGTCGCTGACGACGATGTTCATATCGGTGAAATCGGCGAGCAGCTGCAATACCGAACGGACCTCGATGTCCTGGAAGTTCAGCGACAGACGTTCCCCGACGAACTCCTCCTCTTCGATGCGCCGCGCCTCGCGCTCCTCCTCGGTCAGCGGCGCCAGTTCGAGCACGTAGGTGCGGTCGGTCTGGTACGACAGGACCTCGTACTCGCCGGTACCGTGCACGGTCATGCGCACGCGTTCGTCGCGCTCGCGCTCGGTGTCGATATGGGTCACCGGGGTCGCGAAGTCGACCACGTCCAGCCGCCGCTCGAGACGATCCTCGATCAGTACGCGCGGGAACAGCAACTCGACCCGGCCGGCCTGTTCCCGCACGTCGACGCTGACGCCAGGGCGCGACAGCTCGACCAGCACGCGCCCCTGACCGTCTTCGCCGCGACGGAAGTCGACGTCGACGATCTCGGGCGGCCGGGCACTGCGCACGCCGGGCGGACGGGCAGGTGGGTCTTCCACCGCCGGCGCTGCCGGTTCGGGCGCCACGGCCGGTTCCTCCGGCGCCCGGGCAACACGGTCTACCGCGCCGGCGCCACGGCCGACGGTCAGGATCAGGTTGTTGCCGTCGACCCGGCTCTGGTAGTCGGAGCTGCGCGCGAGATTCAGGACCACGCGGGTGCGATCGCCCGCCTCGACTGCAGTAGCCGAGAGCAGCGGCCCCAGGTTGAATTCGGTGGTGCGCTCGCGCATGCGGTTCGCGACCCCGGGAAGGTCGAGTGCGATGCGCGGAGGCGAGTCGATCACGAAGATCCGCGCATCCGGCGGTGGCTCCGAGAAGCGCAGGCTCAGCTGCACCCGATCTGCGCCCAGGTCGGAGGCGCGAATGTCGTTCAGTTCCTGCGCCGGCAGGGGGCCTGCCAGCAGCAGGCACGCAGTCGCAAACCAGACCGCCAGGCGGCGGGCCAGGCTTCGGTTCGGATGACCTTCAGCGATTCCGGCACCGGCATTGAGGCGCATGCCCTCAGTCGGGTGGGGTTCGAGACGCATGACGAGTTCTCCCTGGGTGCTCATTCCGACAGCGAGACGTTGTTCTCGCGTTCCACGTAGCCGCCGAAGGCGTCCGGCACGACCTCGATCAGGCGGATCTCCCGCGTCGTGATGTCGACGACGCGGCCGAAGTTCTGGCCCATGTAGTTGCCGGGCTGGACGGTCAGGATGGTGCGGTCCGGAGTCCGCACCAAAGCGTAGCGCACGCCCTCCTGTTCCATCGAGCCCACCATACGCAGCGAGTCCAGCGGGAAAGCTTCCAGTGGCTCGCGCGGCCGGTCGAAATCGATGTCGACTTCTCCGGGCACCCCGGTCGGCGGGGGTGGCAGCGGCCGTGCGATCACCGAGGAGTCGAATGGCGAGCGCGCATGCCCCGGGTACAGGTAGGGTTCGTGCGGCTCGATGGTCGGAATCGGCTCGATGTCGCCACCGGGCCGGGCGTTGATCTTGGCGATGTATTCTTGCAGATCGGACATGTCGCGCTGGCAGCCCGACAATGCGGGCAGTGCCAGCGCGATGGCCAGCAGCAGGGGCCAGGCTGGCGCGGCCACTCGCATCAGGTTCCCTCCAGGTAGCGGTAGGTCCGGGCGATCGCATCCATCAAGAGGTCGTCGTCGGACGCACCGGGCCGGATGTAGACATCGTGCACGGTGACGATCCGCGGCATCGCGGAGATGCCGCTGACGAACTCGGCAAGTTGCTCGTAGGTGCCGCGTACGCGCAACTGGATCGGCACCTCTGCATAGAAGGTACGGTTGGCCTCGCCCCTTGGCTGGAACAGCTCGATTTCGAGCCCCACCGACAGCGCGGTCTGCGAGATGTCCACGAGCAGGTTGGGGATCTCCGCAGTGCTCGGAAGCAGCTGCACCAGCGACGCGAACATGCGTTCCATTTCCGCCAGCTGTTCCTCGTACGCTGCGAGGTTGGCCGCACGCTCCTGTTTCTCTTCGAACTCGGCGCGCAGCTGCACTTCCCGGCGCTCCTCGCGGTCGAGAACCTCGACCTGGTCCTTGATGAAGTACCAGTATCCGGCCCCGGCCAGCGCCACGATGATCAGCGCGATGATCACCCCCTTGACGGCGGCGGGTGCCTCGCCAAGGTTGCGGAAATCGATTTCGTTGATCGACTTGAGGTCCATCAGGATCCCCCCTCGCCCTGCTCCGCATCGGCAGTTGGCCGTGTCTGCGTCGCCTCGAGCCGGAAATCGCGGACTTGCAGGCGGCCTTCCTGCCGGGTCTCGATGATGTGCAGCGTCGAGTCGCTGAGCCACGACGAGGCATCGACGCGCCGCATCAGCGCGGAGATCCGCGCATTCGACTCGGCGCGCCCGACCAGGCGCAGACGGTCACGCTCCTGCCTCAGCTCGCGGTAGAACGTGCCTTCCGGGAGGGTCTCGACCAACTCATCGAACAGGTGCACGGCCTCGGGCCGGCTCGCCTGAAGGGTCTGGATCACCTCGATCCGGTCCACCAGCTGCTGGCGCTGGCGGTCCAGTTCCCGGATGCGGGCGATCTGCCGATCCAAGGTGCGAATCTCGGACTGCAGCAGCTGGTTCCGGTTCTGCTGATGCTCGATGCGCGCGCCCATGTACAGATGCGCGGCAAATACCAGCAACACCCCCACCGCGACGGCGCCGCCGGCCATGACATAAAACTGCTTCTGGCGATGGGCGCGGCGCTTTTCGCGCCAGGGAAGCAGGTTGACATAGATCATCCCGCAAACCCCCGCAGCGCCAGCCCGGAGGCGGTCAGCGTGGCCGGAGCATCGTTCAGGAAGCGCTGCTGGTTGATGCGCCTCGCCAGGGGCATGTTCCGGAACGGATTGGCGATCATCACCGGGGTACCGGTGGCCTCCTCGAGCATTTCGTCGATGCCCGGGATCGCGGCACAACCACCCCCGAGGAAAATCTGGTCGATCGAGTCGTGCGGGCGGGTCACGTAGAAATACTGCAGCAGCCGCTGCACCTGGTCCATCATGCTCTGCTTGAAGGGCTCGAGCACCCCTGCGGCGTAATCGGGCGGGAGATCTCCATTGATCTTGGCATTGCCCGCCTCCTTCATGTCCATGCCATAGCGGCGCATGATCTCTTCAGTCAGCAGCCGCCCCCCGAAATCCTGCTCCCGGGTGTAGATTACGCCCTGCTGCTGGCTGATCACGTAGACGCTGGTCACCGCAGACCCGACGTCGATCACAGCGACGATCGGTTTGTCGTCCCGGTCCGGCAACTGCTCGAGCATCAGGCTGGTGGCGTGTTCGACCGCGTAGGCCTCGACGTCCACCACTTCGGGCGTCAGCTTGGCGGCCTCGGCAATCGCGACCCTGGACTCCACATGTTCTCGGCGCGAGGCCACTACCAACACGTCGACCAGTTCCGGGTTGGCGGCGTTCTTGCCAATCACCTGGAAGTCGAGGCTGACCTCGTCGATGTTGTAGGGGATGTACTGATCGGCCTCGACGATGACCTGCCCCTCGAGCTCCGAGTCGGAGAGCCTGCTCGACAGGCGCAGCGTCCGCGTAATGACGGTGGACGAGGGCACGGCCATCGCGCAGTGGCGAAGATGCGTGCCCGAACGCTTGATCGCGCGCACCAGCGCGGCCCCGATCGCATCGGAGTCCCGGCATTCCTTGTCGACGACGGCGCCATCCGGCAACGGCTCGACCGCGAAGGCCTCCACCTTGTAGCCGCTGCCGCTGCGACTCAGTTCCAGCACCTTGATCGACGCTGCACTGAAGTCGACGCCGAGCAGGGCCTGGCGCCTTTTTCCCAGACCTAGCACACTGCCCCCTGATGTTCGCGTGCCGTACCGATTATAATACGGCATCACCATGCAACTCGCCTACTCCTTTTAATGGATCATAGATCGCTTGAAGAGGTCGCCGCAAGCGGCTTTGTCAGCGGTACATTCCCCATCCAAGCGATTTTCAAATCATGCCCGTTGTCATTCGAGTGATTCTGGCCCTCTTCACCCTGGCGATGGGTGGCGCTCTCGCAGCTGCCGCGGCCGTGTTCGGTCTATATCTTTACTATTCCCCCACGCTCCCTGCGGTCGACTCGCTGCGCGAAGTGCGGCTCCAGACCCCTCTCCAGATCTATACCGAGGACGGGAAGCTGATCGGCGAGTTCGCCGAGCAGCGGCGCGAGCCGGTTCCGATCGAGGCCATGCCCGAACGCCTGCTGCAGGCGTTCGTGGCGGCCGAAGACGAACGATTCTACCGTCACCACGGAGTCGACCCGGTCGGGCTGCTGCGCGCCGGGATCAACCTTTTCAGCACCGGCGAGCGCACGCAGGGCGGCAGCACGATCACGATGCAGCTGGCCCGCAACTTCTTTCTGACCCGGGAGCGCACCTACGAACGCAAGATCCGCGAGATCTTCCTTGCGGTACAGATCGAGCAGGAGCTTTCCAAGGAACAGATTCTCGAACTTTACCTGAACAAGATCTACCTCGGGCAGCGGGCCTACGGAGTTGCAGCGGCGGCGCGCGTCTACTTCGACCGGCCGCTGGAAGAACTCGACCTCGACCAGATCGCGATCCTGGCCGGCCTGCCGAAGGCGCCCTCGACGACCAACCCGGTGACCAGCCCCGAGCGCGCGACGATCCGCCGCAACTACGTGCTGCGGCGGATGCTGCAGCTCGAGTGGATCACGCCCGAGGAACACGCGGCCGCCCTGGCCCGCCCGGTGCTGTCGCAGCGCCATGTCACGCCAACCGAGGTCGACGCGCACTGGGTGGCCGAGAGCGCGCGCCAGATCGTCGTGAACCTGTGGGGCGACGAGGCCTATACCCGCGGGCTCAAGGTCTACACGACGATCGACTCCGAGGCCCAGGAGGCCGCGAACCGCGCGTTGCGCGACGGTCTCGCGGC
This sequence comes from Thioalkalivibrio paradoxus ARh 1, assembly GCF_000227685.2. Classification (GTDB taxonomy): domain Bacteria; phylum Pseudomonadota; class Gammaproteobacteria; order Ectothiorhodospirales; family Ectothiorhodospiraceae; genus Thioalkalivibrio; species Thioalkalivibrio paradoxus. The sequence goes on from NZ_CP007029.1 coordinate 3,215,537, forward strand.
CTACGACCGGCGCCACGGATACCGGGGCCCGGAGATGCGACTGGAAGAGACCGTGACCGCCGATGACGGCGCGCGTCTGGAAGCGCTGCGCGGCCTCGGCGTGAGCGGGCGCAGGCTGGTGCCCGCAATCGTGCTGCAGGCGGACGGCCAGGGCCTCGAGGTGGACGCGCTCGGACGCGGCAACATCCGGCTCAGCCGCGAAACGCTGAACTGGGCGATCGGGCAGCAGGGGCGGGTGTCGGACCGGTTCCGGCGCGGCGACGTGATCCGGATCGAACGCACCGGGGACGATGGCTGGCGCCTGAGCCAACGCCCCGAAGTCTCTGGCGCACTGGTCGCCCAGGCCCCACAGGACGGCGCGATTCTGGCGCTCGCCGGCGGCTTCGATTTCTTCGAGAACCGGTTCGACCGCGCGCTGCAGGCCGAGCGCCAACCCGGATCCGCGTTCAAGTCCATCATCTACGCGCTCGCCTTGCAGCAGGGCATGCCTCCGAGCAGCACTCTGGTGGATGCACCGCTGGTGCTCGGCGACCCGGCGCTCGGCGCGGAGTGGCGGCCGGAGAACTATTCGCGGAGCTTCCGCGGCCCGACGCCGATGCGCGAGGCGCTGGCGAGTTCCCGCAACCTGGCGTCGATTCGGCTGCTGAACAGCCTCGGGGTGCGCCAGGTGCACGAGGATCTGGCCCGGTTCGGCCTGAACGTCGAGCAGCACCCCCGGAACCTGTCGATGGCGCTGGGAACCGGCACCCTGACGCCGATCGAGCTGAACAATGCCTACGCGCTGTTTGCGAACGGCGGGAAGCTCACGACGCCGTGGCTGATCGGAAGGATCGAGGACGGTGACGGCAGCCTGCTGTATCAGGCGGCGACGCCGCGCAGCTGCCCGGAGCCGTGCGTCGAGCCGGCCGGACAGCACCTGGAGCTGAAAACGGGCAGAACCCCGCTGCATTTCGCGGAGCCGGTCCCGATGCTCGACCCGGGGGTGGCCTGGCAGATGAGCGAGATGCTGAAGGGCGTGATCCAGTCGGGTACCGGCCGACGGGCGCAGGAACTCGGTCGCACCGATCTTGGCGGCAAGACCGGCACCACCAACTCCTACCGGGACGCGTGGTTCGCCGGCTTCAACGCCGATATCGTCGCGACCGCCTGGATCGGCTATGACGACAACAGCGAACTGGGCTCCGGGGAAAGCGGCGGCCGGGCGGCGCTGCCGATCTGGACGGGGTTCATGCAGCAGGCGCTCGCCGACCGGCCCGCGGCGCCGGTGCCGCGGCCCGACGACCTGGTCGAAGTGGTGCTGCTGCCCGAGACCGGACAACGCACGCGCGACGACGACCCGCGCGGACAGCGCGAATGGCTGCTGCCGGCGCAGATCCCGGAGTCCACCGCCCGGAGCCCCGACCCGGCGGAGCCGGAAGCCGACGACGGCGGCATGCCCGGGATCGGAGCCCAGCCCGAGTTCATCTTCTGAGCCGACCATGAGCGCACCGGAATCCCGCACACGACAACTGCTGGCCGAGGAAGCCGCCCGGATCATCCTCGACGAGGGGGTGCGGGACTACGGCCTTGCCAAGCGCAAGGCCGCGGAGCATCTGGGGATCGACGCACGGCGCGAGCTCCCCGCGAACACCGAGGTCGAGAGCGCACTGCTGGAACGCAGCCGACTGTTCGCGACGGCAGACACCCGGCGCGAGTACCGCGACCGGCTGCGGGCCGCCATGCTGGTCATGGAACGTCTGTCCGAGTTCGAGCCACGCCTGGTGGGGCCGCTGCTGCAGGGCGTACTGCAGCCGCAAGCGGTGATCAACCTGCACGGATTCGCGGACACGGTCGAGGAGGTCATCATCCGGCTGGGCGATCGCGGCATTTCCTGCCGCACCGGCGAGCGGCAGTACCGCGGTGGCGGGGCCGGCCTGCGCGTGCCCTACCTCGGCTTCCGCGGACCCGACGACACGCAGATCGAATTGACCGTGTTCCCGACCGACGGCATCCGCCAGGCACCGCCCTCGCCGGTCGATGGCCGGCCGATGCGGCGACTGGGCCTGTCCAGGGTTCGGGAGCTGCTCGCCCGCACCGAGGCGAGCGACTCGTCGTTCGCCGATTGACGGGCCGTCCTGCCACGGCTGCGGCGGGCAGCGGCACAGGCCGCGCCCCGAAAAGCCCCCGGTCTCAGGTGGCCCGGTAGGCGTGAACCGTTTCGACCAGGGTCGCCACACGATCGGGATCGATGCCCGGGTGGATGCCGTGCCCCAGGTTGAATACGTGGCCCGTCGACCGGTCGAAGCCGTCGAGCACGCGCCGCGCCTCGGTCCGCACGACTTCGTCGCTGGCATACAGCACCGCCGGATCGAGGTTGCCCTGCAGCGCCACCCGGTCACCGACGCGGGCCGCCGCCTCACCGAGCTCGATCGTCCAGTCGAGCCCAAGGGCGTCGGCACCGGCATCCGCCTGCCATTCCAGCCAGGCGCCTCCGCCCTTGGTGAACAGCACCACCGGCACCCGCCGGCCGTCGTGCTCGCGGTCGAGTTCCGCCACGATGCGCTGCATGTAGGCGAGTGAGAATTCCCGGTACAGCCGCGGTGTCAGCGAGCCGCCCCAGGTGTCGAAGATCATCACCGCCTGCGCCCCAGCGCGGATCTGTGCATTCAGGTAGGTCGTAACGGCCGTCGCGACCTTCTGCAGCAAGGCATGCATCGCCTGGGGCTCGCCATAAAGCAGACGCTTGGTTTCCGGGAAATCGCGCGAGCCCGCGCCCTCGACCATGTAGGTCGCGAGAGTCCAGGGGCTTCCGGAAAAGCCGATCAGCGGCACGCTGCCGTCGAGCTCGCGCCGGATCAGTCGGACCGCGTCCATCACGTAGCGCAGTTCCTGCTCCGGGTCGGGGATCGGCAGGCGCTCGATCGCGGCCAGCGAGCGCACCGGATCCCGGAAGCAGGGCCCTTCGCCGGACTCGAAGTACAGCCCCAGTCCCATTGCGTCGGGCACCGTCAGAATGTCCGAGAACAGGATCGCCGCATCCAGCGGGAAACGCCGCAGCGGTTGCAGCGTTACCTCGCAGGCCAGTTCCGGGGTCTTGCAGAGATCCAGAAAGCTGCCGGCCTTCGACCGGGTGGCGCGGTATTCCGGAAGGTAGCGCCCGGCCTGCCGCATGATCCAGATCGGGGTACGGTCCACGGGCTCCCGGAGCAGGGCGCGGAGGAGTCGGTCGTTGGCCAGCGGCGTTGTCATCGGTTCATCTTCCGGTTGTTGCTGTGATTAGCGTAAAAGTCACGGCCTGTCTCGTGTCCCGGGCAACCCGTAGGGCGGAAAAGCGCAGCGTCATCCGCCGCTCGGCGTTCGCGCCTCCCCGGCGCCTGCGGCAACCCGGGCGCCGGATGGCGGATGACGGCCTTCGGCCTCTTCCGCCCTACGCGTCTTTCATCATCGGGGGTGGCCGCTGGCGATGACAGTTAGCGTGAAAGTCACGGCCTGTCTCGTGTCCCGGGCGACCCGTAGGGCGGAATAGCGCAGCGTCATCCGCCACATGGCGTTCTCGCCTCCCCGGCGCCTGAGGCAACCCCCGACGCCGGACGGCGGATGACGGCCTTCGGCCTTTTCCGCCCGACGCATCTTTCATCCTCAGGGGCGGCCACACGGGTCATGGCAGTTCGCGTGAAATCCAGCCACGGAAGAACACGGAAATCACGGAAGATGAACCGGGTCAAAGCCAGCTGATCCGCCCGGCCTGTCCGGGTCAACCGCCGCCGCGCTGGGCCAGGGCGGTCTGGACCTGGCGGCTGACTTCGGCCAGATCGGCTCGGCCGAGCAGTTGCGGTTTCAGCTCCGCCATCACCCGCCCCATGTCCTTGACCCCCGACGCCCCGGTTGCGGCGATGGCCGCGTCGATCCTCGCGGCCACCTCGGCGGGGGACAGCGGTTCGGGCAAAAACTCGCGGAGCACGGCCGTTTCCGCCTCTTCGCGCTGCGCGAGATCCTCGCGCGCGCCCCGGCGGTATTGCTCGATCGAGTCGCGGCGCTGCTTCAGCATGCGGTTCAGGATCGCGAGCACCGCCGGATCATCCGGTTCGCGGCGCTCATCGACCTCGAATTGCTTGATCTCGGACTGGATCAGCCGCAGGGTCGCGAGTCGCTCCCGGTTGCGGGCGCGCATCGCGGTCTTGACCGCTTCCGCGATCCGGGTCTTCAGCTGCATCGGAGGGGTGCCTGGAACGGGTTCAGTACATCCGCACGCGGCGGGTCACGTCCCGGGAGTTGCGCTTGAGCTGGCGCTTGACGGCCGCCGCGGCCTTGCGCTTGCGCTCGGCGGTCGGCTTCTCGTAGAACTCGCGGCGACGGACCTCGGACACCACACCCGCCTTCTCGCAGGTGCGCTTGAAGCGCCGCAGTGCAACTTCGAAAGGCTCGTTTTCGCGTACTCGAACGTGGGGCATACATTCTCCATTCTGGACAGTGGACGTCGAACCCGGGCGCACGCGCATGCCGCGCGCCAAACGGAACCCGCTATGGTAGTCCATCACAGTCCAAAGCAAAAGCCCGACCGCATCCGGCCGCGGCTTACGGCGCGCGCGCCGGTCACGGTATGATGCCGGCATGAGAACGCTCGAAGTCGAACTGGGCCCGCGCAGCTATCCGATCCACATCGGCTCCGGCCTGCTCGCGCGCCCGGACCTGCTGGCGCCCCACCTGCGCGGCCAGCGCCTGGTCGTGGTCACCAACGAGACCGTCGCCCCGCTGCACGGCGATCGCCTGCGGGCACTGCTCGAGGGCCAGGACGTCACCTGGATCGAACTCCCCGATGGCGAGGCGCACAAGACGCTGGCCACGGTCGAGGCGATCCTGACCCGCATGCTCGAGGCCCGGCTGGACCGCGGGAGCACACTGATTGCGTTCGGCGGCGGGGTGGTCGGCGACATCGCCGGGTTCGCCGCGGCGATCTACCAGCGCGGCATCGACTTCATCCAGGTGCCGACGACGCTGCTGTCGCAGGTCGATTCCTCGGTCGGCGGCAAGACCGGCGTGAACCATCCGCTGGGCAAGAACATGATCGGCGCCTTCCACCAGCCGCGCGCGGTGATCATCGACACCGAAAGCCTGGCCACGCTGCCACTGCGCGAACTGCGCGCCGGGGTGGCCGAGATCATCAAGTACGGGCTGATCCAGGATGCCGATTTCTTCGCCTGGCTGGAGCAGCACATCGAGGCGCTGCTGGCGCTGGATCCGCAGGTGACGACGGAAGCAATCTACCGGTCCTGTGCGTGCAAGGCCGAAGTGGTCGCGGCCGACGAGCGCGAGTCCGGCCGGCGCGCGCTGCTGAATCTTGGCCACACCTTCGGGCATGCGATCGAGGCCGGGATGGGCTATGGCGAGTGGCTGCACGGGGAGGCGGTCGGCACCGGCATGGCGATGGCGGCGCGGATGTCCGAACAAATGGGCTGGCTGCAGCCGGCGGAACGCGAACGTGCCGAGAAATTGATCGAGCGTGCGGGGCTGGCGCTGTCGCCACCGCCCGAACTCACCGCGGAACGCTTCCGCGAGCTGATGGCGATCGACAAGAAGGTGATGGATGGCCAGCTGCGTCTGGTGCTGCTGCGCGCAATCGGATCCGCGGTGGTCACCGGCGATTTCCCGCCCGACGCGCTCGACGCCACCCTGCCCGGATCCGAGGTCCGCGACCGCGGTGTCGGCTGATCCTGGAACACCGACGCCCTACGGGCCCCGGCTCGCAGCCTATGCCGCAAGGTCGGAACGATCGCGCGGGCGGCTGCACCCGGAGCCGCCCCCTGCCTTCCGCAGCGAGTTCCAGCGCGACCGCGACCGCATCGTGCATTCCACTGCGTTCCGGCGGCTGAAGTACAAGACCCAGGTCTTCGTCAGCCACGAGGGTGACCTGTTCCGCAACCGCCTGACGCACTCGCTCGAAGTCGCGCAGATCGCGCGTTCGAGCGCGCGGGCACTGGGCCTGAACGAGGATCTCACCGAGGCGATCGCGCTGTCCCACGATCTCGGGCACACCCCGTTCGGACACGCCGGGCAGCACGCATTGAATCAGTGCATGCGCGACCGCGGCGGGTTCGAGCACAATCTGCAGTCGCTGCGCATCGTCGATCTGCTGGAACAGCGCTACGCGGGGTTCGACGGGCTGAACCTGACGTTCGAGACGCGCGAAGGCATTCTGAAGCACTGCTCGCAGGAAAACGCCCGGCGCCTCGGTCCGGTTTCGGAGCGCTTCCTGAGCGGCGGCCAGCCGAGCCTGGAAGCCCAGCTGACGAACGTTGCCGACGAGGTCGCCTACAACAATCACGACATCGACGACGGCCTGCGTGCAGGCCTGCTGACGATGGACCAGCTGCGCGCGGTCGAACTGTTCCGGGAGCGCCACGATCAGGTGCGCGCGCTGTACCCCGATCTCGACGACCGGCGCGTTCAGCACGAAACGGTCCGGCGCATGATCGATGCGCTGGTGTCCGACCTGATCGTGACCAGCCAGGCGGCGATCCGCGACGCCGGGATGAACGACCCGGAGGCCGTGCGCCGCATGCCGGAGCCGCTGATCCGCTTCAGCCCCGAGATGGCGCAACAGAACCGTGAACTGAAGCGCTTTTTGCGGCAAAACCTGTACCATCATCACCGAGTCCACCGGATGACCGTGAAGGCCCGACGCATCGTGCATGACCTGTTCAGCGCATTCATGGAAGACCGCCAGCTATTGCCGGAGCATTTCCAGGCTCATGCGAAACGGCTGTCGGCCAGCGACGAACATGGTCTCGCCCGAGGCATCGCGGACTACATCGCGGGCATGACCGACCGCCACGCGATCCGCGAGCATCACCGGATCTTCGACCTGCGCACCCTCAGCTGAGTCCGCGACCATGGCCCTGCACCCCGACTGTCTCGCCGAACTGGGGCTCGAGCACGCCCCTTTCGACACCCTGCCGAACGAGGAATTCGTCTACAGCGACGTGCTCCTCGAGGAGATGATCGCGACCGCCAGCGACGCGCTCGCGTCACCGGGCGCGATCCTGCTGCTGACCGGCCCGGGCGGGTCCGGCCGGAGCATGCAGCTGATGCGCCTGCTCGGGGTGCTGCCCGACAACTTCGAGCTGATCGCGTTCCGCGCGCGCGCGAACACCAAGTTCGAGGCGGTCGACTTCACCATCCGCAACCACCTGCGTGCCGCGGGGCACGACGATCCCGACCGGGCACTGACCGACCTGCTGGCCGAGCGGATCCGCGAGGGTTCGGATCCGGTGATCGCCGTCGACGACGCCCACCTGCTGGGTACCGACATCGTCGACCAGCTGCTGCGCATGCGCAGCGAGATCCTGATCGCCCGAGGCCGCGGGCCGCGCCTGATCCTGACCGGCGATCCGGTGCTGCTACGCCGTCGTCTGCACCTGCGGCCGGTCGACGAGGACCAGGTCGCGCGCATCAGCCTGCGCCCGTTCAGTCTCGAACAGACGGGCGCTTATCTGCGCCACCGGCTGCGCGCCGCCGGACGGCAGGATCCCGACACGCTGCTGAGCGACGACGACATCGCCGATCTGCAGGCCCGGAGCCGGGGTCTGCCGGGAGCGCTGAACACGCACGCCAACGAATGGCTGGAGCGCTACTGCCTGCAACGCGACGGCCGGTCCGCCCCGACCCTGGCCGCCCCGATCGCGCCTTCCCAGGCGCAGCCCGAAATGGAAGCGGCCGCCTTCACCCCAGCCGATCCGGCCGCTGATGCCGATGCACCGGCGAGGGCCGAACCCCAGCTGCCCGACCCCGGAACTGACACAGCGCCGGCCGACACACTTACGGCATCGGGATTGCCGGCCGATGACCGGGCTCCTGCCGATGCGGCCGCGCAGCCACATGCCCGGGGCCTGGCCGCAGACCGGGACGACGAGCCCGAGGCCGACCCGCTCGTGCACGGGCAGCCGGAGCCCGGCGTGCCGCCGCGCAGCGACGAGACAACCGCATCCACCCCCACTGCGCACGGATACCCGGAACCCGAGCTGCCGCCGGATACCCGCGAGGAAACCGGATCCGGCCCTCTGGCGCAGGGGCACTCCGACCAGTCCGAGCTGGCGCCGCGCGCCGACGGCGAGACCGACCCCGCTACCCCGCTGCGCGCGGACGTTGGTCGGGATCCGCGGCCCCACCGGCGCGAGCCGGAGCGAGGTCGCCGCGATGCCGACGTTCCGTTCTGGAACCGTAGCTGGTTCGTTCCCGCAGTGGCGCTGGCCGTGGCGATCCTGATCCTGGCGCCGTTCGCGCGCCACATCTTCGACAGCCCGGCGCCCCCGGACGGCAGCACGGTGGAACTGCCGCTGCCGGTAACGCCGCGGGAAGCCATTCCTGAACCCGACGACACCATCGGTGACCAGGCGCTGGCCCCCGGCGTGATCGATGTCCCGCTGGACGACCGCCCAAGCACTGCCCTCCCCTCCCCGGAGGCCGAGCCTCCGGTTGCAGCGGCACCCGCCGAACCATCGGTGCCGGAACCCGCCCCTGCACCGGAACCCGCCCCTGCACCGGAACCCGCCCCTGCACCGGAACCCGCCCCTGCACCGGAACCCGCCCCTGCACCGGAACCCGCCCCTGCACCGGAACCCAGCCCCGCACCGGAACCCGAGGCGGCACCAGCGCCGCCCAGTCCGCCGCCCGCGGATCCCCGCACCGACCTGGCCGGCGACCGCGAATGGCTCGATCGCCAGAACCGCTCCAATGTCACCATCCAGCTGGTCGCGGCGTCGGATCTCGCGGCAGCCCGGAGCTACGTGGCCAGACACGAGCTCTCCGGGATCCGCTACATCGAGACCCGTTCCGGCGGTCGCAACTTCGTGGTCGCATTGGCCGGAAGCTTCGCGGATCGGGCTGCGGCCGAGGACGCGCTAAGCAACCTGCCCGCGGCCGTGCGCGCGGATCAGCCCTGGATCCGTTCGCTGGGCTCGGTGCAGGACAGCCAGCGCTAACTTCTATGGCCTATGTGGCCACCCCCGATGATGAAAGAGGCGTAGGGCGGAAGAGGCCGAAGGCCGTCATCCGCCAGCTGGCGTCCGGATTGCCGCGGGCGCCTGGGCACTGCGAACGCCGTACGGCGGATGACGCTGCGCTCTTCCGCCCTACGGGTTGCCCGGGACACGAGACAGGCCGTGACTTTCACGCTAACGACGCAGGTAAAACCGGGACCGGGAGCCCGCGACGACGCGGGCAGCGGCTCAGACCAGGTTCGTTCCGCTGCCGAGTCGGGGCAGAAACACCGGGTAGCCGTCGATCTCGCCCCGGGTCAGCGGCTGGTTGTAGAGTTTCTCGAGCGCCTCCGGCACCAGCATCCCGGCGGTCGGACCCCAGCAGGCCTGGCCGTCGGGATACTGCAGCAGCAGGTGGCTGCAGTAACGCACCGCCAGATTCACATCGTGCAGCGTGAGCACGATGCCGCGGCGCTGCCGCTGCTTTTCGCGGATCAGATCCAGCACCGCGATCTGGTGGTGCAGGTCCAGGTGGTTGGTCGGTTCGTCCAGCAGCCACACCGCCGGATCCTGCGCGAGTACCGTCGCGATCGCCAGCCGCTGGCGTTCGCCTCCGGAGAGCGTTGCCACCGCCCGCTGTTCCATACCGGCGAGACCGACCCGGGCCAGCGCCTGGCGCGCCAGTTCCACATCCCGCGGCGACTCCACCTCCCAGCGCGAAAGATAGGGATGCCGTCCCATCAGCGTCAGTTCCAGCACGGTGGCGGGAAACTCGTCCTGGCGCTGCTGGAACACCAGTCCAAGCCGGCGCGCCACCAGACGGCGGGGCAGTTGGCCGATGCTCTGGCCGAACAGCTGCACCTCGCCGGCCCGCGGCGCCTTCAACCCGGCCAGCGTGTGCAGCAGCGTGGTCTTGCCCGTGCCGTTCGGACCCAGGATGGCCCAGCATTCGCCCGGGAACACGTTCCAATCCTGCGGCGACGAATCGGCCCGGCCCGGGATGTCGACCACCAGATCGCGCAGGCTCAGGCAGGCCGACCCGGTCATGGACGCTGGGCCCGGTGCAGTAGATACAGGAACATCGGCGCACCGATCAGCGCCAACACGGAGCCGGCCGGCAGCTGCTGCGGCGCGATCACCACGCGCGCGATCAGGTCGGCGAGCAACACCAGGCTGCCGCCGAGCAGTACCGCGGCCGGCAGCGCCGCCCGATGGTCGGTGCCCACGATCAGCCGCGCCAGGTGGGGCGCCAGCAGGCCCACGAAGCCGATGGTACCGGCCGTGATCACCGCCAACGCGGTCGCCACCGCCGCGCCCAGATAGGCCAGATAGCGCAGGCTGCCGACGCTGACCCCCAGCGAGGCGGCTGCCAGTTCACCGCGGGTCAGGATGTTCAAGTCGCGGGCCAGCGGCAGGGTCAGCAGGGCCAGCACGGCCAGCCCGACCAGCGCGATCCAGGGCCCCGGAGCGGCAGAGAGGTCCCCCATCAGCCAGAAGAGCATTCCGCGCAGGGCCCTGTCCGGCGCGATTGCCAGCAGCAGAGTGACGACAGCACCCAGCGCCGAAGCCAGCACCACGCCCGTCAGCAGCAGGCGGTGGCCCGTCCAGGCGTGCTCGCCGCGCGCCAGGCCGAGCACCAGGGCCAATGCGGCAAAGGCACCGACCGCCGCGCCCAGGTGCTGGGCCAGCAGTGGCCCGCCCAGCAGGATCGCCAGCAGGGCCCCGACCGCGGCCCCGCCCGAAATACCGAGAATGAACGGGTCGGCCAGCGGGTTGCGGGTCAGCACCTGGACCAGGGCACCGGCCAGTCCCAGCAGCCCGCCAGCGGCCAGCGCCGCCAATGCCCGCGGCAGGCGCAGTTCCACCAGGATCACGCGCTCCACTGCCGCGTCGGGACCCAGCGGCCAGACCCAGCCGGAACTCCCCCACACCAGGTTGATCGCCAGCAGACACGCGGCGATCGAGGCCAGAAGCACCACGCCGAACAGGCGCTGCCGCACGGTGTTCACGGTTGCCGTTCCCGCACCTGGTCGGCCATCTCGCACAGGGCCTGCAGGCCGTCGACCAGCCGCGGACCCGCGCGCATCAGCACGTCTGCGGGCAGCACGAGCAGGCCGTCGAACCGGGCAGCGGGGAGGTCCTGCCAGCGACGCCAGCGATCAAGGTCGCGGGCCGGGGGTGAGGTGATGATCAGGTCCGGTGCGGCACGAACGACGGCCTCTTCGCTCCAGGTCGGGGTATCGCCCAGTCCGTCGGTGACGATATTGTCGATGCCGCAGCGATCCATCGCCTCGCTGATGTAATGCCGGGGGCCGACCGTCACCAGCGGGCTCGGCCAGATCTCGAAAAACCCCTTCAGACGCGGCGGATCCCGGTAGCGGGCGGTCCAATACTCCAGCCGTGACACGAAATCGTCGGCTGCGGCGTCGGCCTGCGACTCCCCGCCGGTCAGGCGGCCCAACTGGCGCAGGGTCTTCGGCACGTCCTGGAAGCTGCGGCCGGGGGTCGAAAAAACCGTCAGGCCCAGGCGCTCCAGCCGTTCGAGATCGGCCGGTAGATTGCCATCGGCCCAGGCCACGACCAGATCCGGCTGCAGGCGGACGATGCGTTCCAGGTCCAGCCCCCGGTAGCCGCCGATCTCGGGGATCTCCCGGGCAGCCTCGGGATAGTCGCTATAGGCCACGGCGCCGACGACCCGCTCGCCGGCACCGACCGCGAACAGCATCTCGGTAAGATGCGGCGCGAGACTCACGATCCGCTGCGCCGGAGCGGGCAGACAGAGCCGGTCACCGTCGACCCCGGTGGCACAGTGATCGGCCGCTGGCGCGGCCGGGCTCGCCAGCAGCACCAGCAGAGCGACGAGCAGTGAGCCGGCGGTCCTCACCACAATGCCCCCACGACGAGAATCAGCAACAGGGCCACCTCGGTCAGTTCCACGCCAGCGCCCAGACCGTCCCCGGTCATGCCGCCGACGCGGTGGCGCAGGAAAGCCGCCCAGGCCAACATGACCCCGGGCGCGAGCAGCAGCCAGGGGGACAGCCACCACGACAGGGGCGCCAGCAGAATCAGCCAGGCCAGCATCGGCAGCCGCCGCGAGCGCCACGCGAAGCGCTCGCCCATGCCGGCGGCCAGCGGCGGCACCGTGGCCACCCAGTACAACGTGCCCAGCCGCGCCCAGGCGGGTACCAGCAGCAGCGCCAGCCATTGGCCTTCGCGCAGCAGCAGCATCAGCAGCACCAGTTTGCCGGCCAGCAGCAGCGTCACCGCGACCGCCCCCAGGCTGCCGATATGTGGGTCGCGCATCGCCTCCAGCTGACGCTCCGGACGACCGTGGGCGGCGCCGAGTCCATCGGTCACGTCGGCCAGGCCGTCCAGGTGCAGCGCGCCGGTGATCCAGACGCCCAGCGTCAGCACGGCCAGCGCGCCCAGCCAGGGATCGAGCATGCTGCCCGCGAACCCCGCCGCCGCCATCAGCGCGCCGATGACGAGCCCCACCAGCGGGAACCAGTGGGTGCTCGCGAGCAGTTCGGCTTCGGATACGTTCCGGAGCCGGGGGGCCGGCAGCCGGGTCAGGAACTGGCTCGCCAATACCAGGCGGCGGGCCTCGCGGACCAGAGGGTTCATCGCCGCGCTCGCCGGCCGCGGTGCGCCGATTGCGCCCGACGCACGCCGATAGCCCAGCGCTCGACCGCGCGCAGACGCGGGAGACACACGGCGGATATCAGGGCCATGCGCGGCTTGCAACCGGCCCCGAACGGCGGTTCCGAGCCGAAGCACCCCGCCCGTTCTGCACCCCGGACCATCGTTCAATGCCCCTTCCCGCAATCGAACTGCGTCAGGCGTGCCCCGACTTCATCGAGCACGAAATCGATTCTCGCCGCCGGGTGCAGTTCCAGCCGCCACAGGGACTCGCAGGGCAGGCCCAGCAGGTGCTGGAACAACAGGCGCATCGGTCCGCCATGGGTGATGATCAGCAGGTCGGCATCACGCGGCCGGCGCTCCCAGGCGGCGAGCACGCGGCGGCGCAGGTCCGCCAGCCCTTCGCCGCCGGGCGGGGCGTGGGTCTCGGGATCGCGCCAGAAGGCCTCCAACGCCTCGGGTGCCTGCGCGAGAATCTCGGCTGCGGTCCGGCCTTCCCAGTCTCCGAAATCCATCTCCCGCCACGCCGGTTCGACGGTCAGCGGCCAACCGTGCCGCTCCGCGAGGGCCTCGGCGAAAAGCCGGCAGCGCGACAGGGGTGAACTGACGACGCGCTGGACCTGCAGCCCCCGGGTGGCCTGCCACATCGCCGCCCGGCCGGCCGCGGCAAGGGGCACATCGAGCCGCCCGGCATAGACCCCGGGGCGTGCGGTCGCGCCATGGCGGAGCAGGGTCACATTCATCTGCCGCTGGCCACGCCGGCTTCGTCGAAGGTTGCCATGTCCCGATGCAGGGCACAGGCCAGTTGGATCAGGGGAATCGCGGCGGCCGCGCCGGAGCCCTCGCCCAGGCGCATGCCGAGGTCCAGCAGCGGGCGGCCACCGAGGGCAGCGAGCACATCGCGATGGGCGGGTTCGGCGGACCGGTGACCCAGCAGCCAGCACTGGCTGGCACCGGGGGAAACGCGTTCGGCGATCAGCGCGGCGACGCTGCTGATCAGGCCGTCGATCACCGCCGGCATGCGCCGTTCCGCGCAGGCGAGATAGGCACCGGTCATCGCCGCGATCTCGAATCCACCCAGGTGACGCAGGATTTCCCGGGGATCGGTCAGCGCGTCGCGGTGCCGGAACAGCGCACGCCGGATCACCTCGGCCTTGTGTGCCACGCCGGGTGCGTCCAGGCCGGTGCCGGGGCCGGTCAGCGCCTCGGGGGGCTGGTCGAGCAGGGCGCAGGCCAGGGCGGTGGCCGCCGTGGTATTGCCGATGCCCATTTCACCGGCCACGAACAGGTCCGCCCCGGCCTCCCGGGCACGGTGGACCGCGCGCCCGCCGCTGGCCAGCGCCTGGCCCAGCTGGGTTGCGGTCATCGCCGGATCCCGGGTGAAGTTGGCGGTTCCGGGGCCGGCCCGCTCGCGGCGCACGCCAAGGTACTCGCCGTCGGGCAGCAGGCTGCCGACATCGACCACTTCCAGCCGGGATCCGGTCTGCTCGGCCAGTACCGAGATGGCCGCGCCACCCTGCGCGAAATTGACGATCATCTGGCCCGTCACTGCCTGCGGGAATGCGGAGACGCCTTCTGCCACCACCCCGTGGTCGCCAGCGAATACCGTGATCCAGGGACGGTGGATCTCAGGGCATTCACGGCCCTGGATGCCGGCCAGCCGGATCGCGATCTGCTCGAGCTCACCCAGCGCGCCGCGCGGCTTGGTCAGGCGGCACTGGCGCTGGCGCGCGGCTTCCAGGGCCTCGAGGTCTTTGCCGGCGGGTTTCATGAGCCCGCCCCCTGGCCCTTGAGCGTCAGCGGCAAGCCGGCGGCGACGAACAACACTTCGTCGCAGCGGGCCGCCAGCGCCTGGTTGAGACGCCCGGCCTGGTCGCGAAACTGCCGGGCAAGCCGATTCTCGGGCACGATTCCCAGGCCGACTTCGTTGGCGACGAACACGATCCGGCCGGGCAGATCGGTCAGAACCGCCAGCAGCGCGCCGCGTTCGACATCGACGCGGCGCGTGTCATGATCCAGCATCAGATTGCTCAACCAGAGGGTCAGGCAGTCGATGACCAGAAGCCGATCCTCGCGCGCCTGCGCCTCGAGCGCCGCAGCCAGCGCACGCGGCGCCTCGATCGTCTGCCAGTGCCCGGGGCGGTTTGCGCGGTGGCGGGCGACGCGTTCGGCCATCTCCGGATCGTGGATCTCCGCGGTCACGATCACCGTCACCGGCAGGCCGGAGTCGGCGGCGATGCGTTCGGCCAGGGCACTCTTGCCGCTGCGGGCACCGCCCAGTACCAGGGTTCTCATCGGACCTCCAGTAGCGAAAGGATTGTCGACATGTCCAGGTGGGCCTCGGCCATATCGGCCAGCCGCTCCAGATCGCGCTCGCGCACCGCGCGGATATCCGGCGCGCACCCGGTACCGGCGATCGGCTGCGACCGATCCGTTGGCTGCGATCGGGCCCAGTCGAGCAGTGCGACGCAGGCCTGCGGATGGTCGAACAGGCCGTGGACATAGCTGCCCAGAATCTGATCGTCGGCGCTGATCAGCCCGTCGGGCCCATGGGCCAGCTCGACCGCCGGCTGACCCGGCGCCAGCACCGTGGTGACGCCGGCATGGATCTCGTAGCCTTCCAGGGGCGCATCGCCCAGCGCGAGCCTGCCCCGAACACGGCGAAGCCGCTTTTCCGGCGTCAGCGTGGTGTCCAGCGGCAGCAGGTTCAGGCCCGGACTGAAGCCTGGAACGCCCTCGATGCCTTCGGGGTCGCGGATCGTCCGGCCCAGCATCTGATAGCCGCCACAGATGCCGATCAGCTTGCCGCCATAGCGCAGATGACGCAGCAGATCCCGGTCCCAGCGCTGTTCGCGCAACGCCGCGAGATCGGCACGAACGGCCTTGGAGCCGAGCAGGATCAGCAGGTCCGCCGGTGGCAGGGGCCTGCCCGGCCGTACCCAGACGAGTTCGACGGCCGGATGCAGGCGCAGTGGATCGAGGTCGGTATGGTTGCTGATGCGCGGCAGTACCGGCACCGCGACCCGCAGCATCGGGCCGGCGGCGGCATCGGCTGGGCTGTTCCGCGTCGGCAGGGCATCCTCGGCCTCGAGGTGGAGATCCTGCAGGTAGGGCAACACGCCCAGTACCGGCTTGCCGGTCTCGTTCTCCAGCCAGTCCAGCCCCGGTTGCAGCAACGACCGATCGCCCCGGAAGCGATTGATCACAACCCCGACGATGCGCTCCCGCTCGCTGCCGGATAGCAGCGCGAGCGTGCCCACGACGTGCGCAAAGACGCCGCCGCGGTCGATGTCTGCCAGCAGGATCACCGGGCAATCCACCGCCTCGGCAAAACCCATGTTCGCGATGTCGTGCTCGCGCAGATTGATCTCGGCAGGCGAGCCCGCGCCTTCGACGATCAGGTGATCGAACCGGCTGGTCAGGCTGGCCCAGGCGGCGAGTACCGCCTCGCGGGCCCGACGCTTGTAGTCGTGGTAGGCGACCGCATCCAGCGTGCCGATCGCCTGGCCGCGCAGGATGACCTGCGCGGCCCGGTCGGTGGTGGGCTTGAGCAGCACCGGGTTCATGTCGCTGTGCGGTTCGAGACCGCAGGCGCGGGCCTGGGCCGCCTGCGCGCGGCCGATCTCGCCGCCGTCGACGGTGACCGCGCTGTTGAGCGCCATGTTCTGGGGTTTGAACGGCGCCACCTTCAGACCGCGCCGATGCAGCGCGCGACACAGCGCGGTTACCAGCATGCTCTTGCCGGCATCCGAATGCGTGCCCTGGATCATCAGGTGGCCGCCGCTCGTTGGGCCACCCGCGGACACCGTGTTGCATTGGGCTGCACGGAACGCCGCACGCGAGCCCGCGGCACCTGCGTGGCGAGTCCCGTCATGCACGCGCGGCGACCTCGTCCAGCGCCGTCGCCAGGCGTCGCCAGCCCGCCTCGTCGGGCGGCAGCCCGAAACGCAGGCTGCATGGCGTATCGAACCGCCGGGTGAGGATCCCGCGGCAGGCCAGCGCCTCGTGCAGCGCGACCGCATGCTCATCGCAAACCCACTGAAACAGCGCGGTGCCGCCCGCCGGGGCGAGCTGGTGTTGCGCGAGAAGCCGGGCAAGGCGCGCGCCCTGCTCGGCCAGACGCCGCCGATTGCCGCGCTGCCAGGCCTCGTCGCCCAGGGCCAGGCGGGCGACATGACGGGCCGGATGGGACACGTCCCAGGGGCCCAGCAAGGCATCGAGTCGTTGCAATACAGGCTTCTCGCCCATCACGACCCCCACGCGCAGGCCGGCCAGCCCGAAGAATTTGCCCAGCGAGCGCAGTACGAACAGGCCCGGCCGGCCGGTGTCGGGCGCCAGGCTCTGGCGCGGGTCGGCGTCGATGAACGCCTCGTCCACCACCAGCCAGCCGCCGCGCTCGGCGAGTCGCGCCTGCCAGTCCAATAGGTGTTCGCGGCGGTAGGTGGTACCGGTCGGATTGTTGGGATGAATGAGCAGGAGGACATCGAGCCGGTCGAGTGCGTCGGCCGGGTTTTCCGGTGCCAGGGGCAGGATCTGGTGACCGCAGGCGCGCCAGGCATGGGCGTGCTCGGCATAGCCGGGGATCGGGATCCCGACCCGGCAGGCCGGCCGCAGCCGCGGCAGCGCCTGAATGGCCGCCTGCGAGCCGGCCACCGCCAGCAGATGTCCGGGATCGGCGCCGTAATAGCCGGCGGCGATCTCGATCAGCCCGTCCTCGTCCTCGGGCAGGCGCAACCAGCATTCCGGTGGAATCGACGGCACCGGCCAGCCGTTGGGATTGATGCCGGTGGACAGATCCAGCCAGTGTTCCGATGCCAGGCGGTACCGGATCGCGGCCTCGCGCAGTCTGCCGCCGTGGTGGAGACGCGTGGCCTCAGGCATTCCCGACATGACCGCCCACCTCGACCAGCAGGGTCGCGAACGTCAGTGCCGCCAGCCACAGCAGCAGGGAGCGTCGGACCAGCCCGAGCGCCCGTTCGATGTCGGGTCCGGCGGGCCGGCGGCCCTCGCCGAGATCGGCACGCCGCTGCCATTGCCCCTGGTAGCGCGCGAGTCCGCCGAGCTGCAGGCCCAACGCCCCTGCCCCGGCGGCCATCACCGGGCCGGCATTCGGGCTTTTCCACCGCCCACCCTGAGTTCGCCAGCAGCGCAGGGCCTGGCGGGTATTTCCGACCAGGGCATAGCTCAGGGCCGTCAGGCGGGCCGGCAGATAACCCAGGAGATCGTCGAGGCGGGCGGCGATCCGTCCGAAGTCGCGGTAGCGGGAGGTGCGATAGCCCCAGAGCGCATCCAGCGTATTGCCCAGCCGGAACAGCACCGCGCCGGCGGGCCCCAGCAGCACGAACCAGAACAAGGCGCCGAAGACCGCATCGTGGCCGTTTTCCAGCACCGATTCGATGGTGGCAGGCGCCGGGTCGATCGCCTCGAGGTCACGGCTGACCAGCATGCCGGCCTGTTGACGGGCGGCGGCTGCGTCGCCGTGGGCCAGGGCCTCGGCCACCGGCCGGGCATGCTCGGCCAAGCTGCGGTGACCCAGTGCCAGGTACAGCACCAGGATGCCGAACAGTGGCCCGATGATGGGCAGGCCGGCCAGCCAGAAGGTCAGGGCCGTCGCCGGCACGACCAGCAGCACCACCGCCAGCCCGCCCCGGGCCTGCCGGAACCGTCGGGATGCCCGGGGGCGGTTCAATCGGGCTTCGAACCAGTCGGCGAGCCGGCCGAATCCGACCAGCGGATGGAACCGCCCCGGCTCGCCCCACCGGCCATCGAGCAGCACCGCCGAGACAGTCGAAAGCCAGAGCAGCAGCATGGATCAGAGATCGACGCCCGGCTGCGCCTTGACCCCGGCGCGAAAGGCATGTTTGACATCGCGCATCTCGGTGACGGTATCGGCCAGTTCGATCAGCGCGTCGGAAGCGCCACGGCCGGTCACCACCACGTGCTGCATCGGCGGACGCCGGCGGATGGCCTCGAGCACCTTGCCGCTGTCCAGGTAGCGATAGCTCAGCAGGTAGGTCAGCTCGTCCAGCACCACCAGTTGACAACCGGAGTCGGACAACATGGCCTCGGCCACTGCCCAGCCGCGCTCGGCGGTGGCGATATCCTGGCTGCGGTCCTGGGTGTCCCAGGTGAAACCGTCACCGAGCACATGCCAGTCGACGCCCGGATCACGGTTGAAATAGGCCTCTTCGCCGGTATCCCGGCGGCTTTTCAGGAACTGGCAGACACCGACCTTCAGGCCATGGCCCAGGGCGCGGGCCACCATGCCGAAGGCGGAGCTGGACTTGCCCTTGCCGTTTCCGGTGAGCACGAGCAGCAGGCCGCGCTCGTCGGTAGCCTTGCGGATCTGCTCGTCGATCACGGTCTTCTTGCGCTCCATGCGCTGGCGATGACGCTGATCGCGGTCGTCTTGGGTCATGGTGGTCGATCCTGTGCCGATGTGGTGCCGCGATCCATCTCTCGCGGCTGCGGTTTCTAGCGCGGGCGACGCAACTGTGACAATCCCACGATGATGGCCGGCGCGGTCTCGCGCAAACCCGATCCGGGCCGAGGACAGTGCCGGCCCGGAAATCCGGCCCGCTACTGCTGGAAGTGGACCGACAGGTAGGCCGCCCGGCCAGGCTGGTTGAAACCGGCTGCGGTCTGGTAGTCCTTGTCCGTGATGTTGTCGAGCGTCGCGCGCAGCGACCATTGCGGGGCCAGCTGCCAGGACGCGCGCAGGTTCAGCAGAGCGTGCCCGGCCAGGCGTTCGGCATTCCCCATCCAGTCGTAGTCGAAGCTGCGCCCGCGCGCGAGCACGGTGCCGCCGACGCTGAAATCGCCGATTTGGCGGTCGAGATCCAGACGCAGGCTCGCGCGTGGTCGGCGCGCCAGCTCGTTGCCGGTATCGCGGTCCTCGGCATCGAGAAGCGTCAGCGCCGCCGCACCATGCCAGTCGGCCAGATGCCAACCGGTTTCCAGTTCCAGCCCCCGGATGCGGGCCTCATCGATGTTGACCGGCGGCCAGCCGCTAATCAGCTTGCGCACATCGGTCTGGAACAAGGCTGCATCCCAGTACAGCGCCTGGTGCACATAGCGCAGCCCGGCCTCGAAGGTCTCGGACTTTTCCGGATCGAGATCGGGATTGCCGTCACCGGGCCAGTACAGCTCGTTGAACGTGGGCGCCTTGAAAGCCGTGCCGTAGGAGGCCCGGCTTTGCAGGTTTTCGGTCAGCCTGAACCCCCAGGCCACCTGGCCGGTGGTGTTGCCGCCGTAGGCCTCGTTGTCGTCGTGGCGCAGGCTGCCCTGCAGATCGTGCCGTCCCAGTTCTGCCTGCAGGACCTGGTAAACCGCCCGGTTATAGCGGCGGGTCTCGTCGAAATCGACGCTGCTCTCGACGCGATCCTGCTGCCAGTCCAGCCCGACGGTCCACAGCAGCGATTCCCCGAGCATCAGGTCGTTGCGCCAGTCGGCCATGTCGCGGCGGGTGTCGAACCGCGAGGAGAATTGCCCCTGCCCGAAATTATCGTGCTCGTCGCGGCTCTGGCCGATCGTCAATTCGCTGTGCCAGGTCTCGGTCAGATCGCCGCGTACGCCGGCGCGCAGCGCCTGATGCACGAAATCGGTTTCGTCCTCGAAGCCATCGAATTCCGTGCGCCCCTGCGAACGCAGCAGGTTGCCGAACAGTTCCAGTCCGTTATCGAACCGGTGGCTCAGCTGGCTGGCCACCGAGGTGTTGCGAAAGCCGTCCCGGTCGTCGTCGCCGACCTCGTCGCGCACGTTGATGCCATCGGTGGCCTGATGGGTGGCCGACAAAGAGTAACGCGTGTGCGCATCACCGCCCTGTACCCCGGCACCGGCTTCGCGGGTGTTGAACGAGCCGATGCGGCTGTAGGCGTTGAAGCGCGGCGGGCCCTCCGCGCCCTTGCGGGTGAACACTTGGATCACGCCGCCGATCGCATCGGCGCCATAGACGCTGGCGCGGGGGCCGCGCACGATCTCGATGCGCTCGATCTCCGAAGGCGAAAGGAACTGCCAGGACGCGCCCCCCACCGTGGCCGCCCCCATACGCACGCCGTCGACCAGCAGCAGCGTGTGGTCGGAATTGGTTCCGCGCAGGAACACGCCCGTCGTCTTGCCGAACGGGCCGGTGTCCGCCACGCTGATGCCGGCGCGATTGCGCAGCAGGTCGGCGAACTGCGCCGGCTGCAGGCGCTCGATCTCCTCACGCTCGATCACGGTGACTGCCGACAGCGATTCATCCACGGTCTGCGCAGTGCGAGTGGC
Source organism: Thioalkalivibrio paradoxus ARh 1 (assembly GCF_000227685.2). Lineage (GTDB taxonomy): Bacteria > Pseudomonadota > Gammaproteobacteria > Ectothiorhodospirales > Ectothiorhodospiraceae > Thioalkalivibrio > Thioalkalivibrio paradoxus. The sequence goes on from NZ_CP007029.1 coordinate 3,236,395, forward strand.
CGTCACGATGATCGGTTCGAGTTCGGTGGCCAGCACCGCGGGGACAGAAGAAACGAAGGTCACGCCGGCCAGCACGGTGGCGACCGGAAATCTGCGGATTTTCATGATTATGGCTCCTGCGCGCCGCCCGCACGCATTCGGTGAAAGGGTGAATGTCGTTCGGGCCGGTATCCGGGCTCGCGCCATTGCCTGAAACTCCAGGCCGTCCCGCATCGCCTTCCCATCCCCGAAGAGGACAGTGGCTGTGTGATGCGGGAGCCAGACGCTTACCGTTGCGGGGGCAGCACAGGCCTTCGGAACGCGTGTGGCTCCGGCACCTGTTTCCCGTTTAACCCCGATTCGCTCACCGGGGCACCCGAAACGTGTTTGCTGCCACCCGTGCGCCGGACGCAGCGGCGGCAGGGGTAGCAGCGCGGCGGAGTATAGGGGCGCGGCTGTTGCCGGCGCAACGCCGACGGCCCGTGGCGGAGCGTCCCCCTCCGGCAGCACCGGCTGCGGCGAGCGAGGCGCGCCGCCGGACTCGTGCGCGGGTCGCGCCGCAGCGCTGCCGGGCCGACCAAGGCGATGCCCGATGCCGGCCCGGCCAGGGCCGGAGCGCGAATCTGCGCCGACACAAGCCACCCGGCGGGGGATTGACCGTGCGATCATGGAAGGAGCTGACCGCCCCCGTTTGGACCGTACCGACGACCTCGATCGCCATGGCAGGACTGATTCCACAGGCATTCATCGACGACCTGCTCGAACGCACCGACGTGGTCGAACTGATCCAGCGCTACGTACCGCTGAAGAAGGCAGGCAGCGAGTTCGCTGCCTGCTGCCCGTTTCACAGCGAGAAGACGCCTTCGTTTTATGTGTCTCCGCGCAAGCAGTTCTATCACTGCTTTGGCTGCGGGGCCCACGGCACCGCGATCAGCTTCCTGATGGAACACGAGAACCTCAGCTTTCCCGAAGCGGTCGGTCAGCTCGCCGAATGGGCCGGCCTGGAGGTCCCGCGCGAGGCGGATCCGGCGGGACGCGACCCCACCGGCCACCTGCTGGATGCACTGGAGGCAGCCGCAACGTTCTACCGCGAACAGCTGAAAGGCAACCGCGCAGCGATCGACTATCTGGAGGGTCGTGGCATCGACGGCGCAACCGCGCGGGATTACGCGCTCGGCTGGGCACCGGACGGGAACAGCCTTGCCCAAGCCCTGCGCGGGCGCTTCGACACCGACACCCTGGTGGCCGCCGGCCTGGTCTTGCGCCGCGACGATGGCCGCCTGCGCGACCGCTTCCGGGCACGGATCATGTTCCCGATCCGGGACCGCCGCGGCCGGGTGACCGGCTTCGGCGCGCGGCTGATCGCTGCGGGGGAGCCGAAATACCTGAACAGCCCGGAATCGGCGGTCTTTCACAAGGGGCATACCGTCTACGGACTGTTCGAGGCCCGCAAGGCCGAGACTCGGCTGTCCGAACTGGTCGTGACCGAGGGTTACATGGACGTGGTCGGCCTGGCCCGCGCTGGCTTCCGGCGAGCCGTGGCCTGCATGGGGACAGCCCTGACCCGCGACCACTTGGACCTGCTGTTCCGGCAGGTACCGCGGCTGGTTCTGTGTTTCGACGGCGACGCCGCCGGGCGGCGCGCGGCCTGGCGTTCCATCGAGCAGGCGTTGCCCGTGATCCAGGGCCTGCGCGAGATCCGCGTGCTGTTTCTGCCCGAAGGCGATGACCCGGACAGCCTGGTCCGCCGCGAGGGCCTGCGTAGCTGGCAACAGCGCCTCGACGCCGCGGGGATGCTGTCGGAGACCTTCCTGCAGTTGCTGTCGGAACGCCACCCGCTGGCGACCGCCGAGGGCCGCAGCCAGTGCGCGCACGCCGGTGTCGCGCTGATCCGCACGGTGAAGGATCCACTCTTCCAGGGCCAACTGCTCGAACTCCTGGCCGAACGGACCCAGACCGCCCGCGACCAGATCGAGTCGATGCTGGCTGCCGACCCCGAAGGTGGCGGGAACCGACTCTCGTCCGATCCTGCCAGGCAACGTCCGGCCCGCCGGGCAGAGCCTCAACCCGTGCCGGGATCCGGGCACTTGTGGGCAGCGTTGCTGGCCCGGATCCTGCAGCTGCCGCAACAGGGCTGGGACACGCCGGAAATCCTGCGTCTGGCCGATACCGGAACGCGAGCCGCAGGAATCCTCGGGACCATGATCGACCGAATCGGCGAGACCCCGAACGTTTCCACCGCCCGGCTGCTCGAACAATTTCGGGACGAGACGTTTTTTCCGCGCCTGGCGGTGCTCGCAGGCATGCCCCTGGACGGCGAGGAACCGGAACTTTCCCGCCGAATTGCGCTCGACAGCGCAGAACGGCTGTTCGAGGAGCATTGCCGGGCGCGCATACGGGCGCTCGCGACGACCGGGCGCGCGCTGGAATCGCAGGAACTCGACGAGCTGCGGCGTCTTCAGCAGTGGCTGGTGCAGCGGAGCAGCGCCGACCGGCCCGACTGAGGAATGCAGCCAGGGGAACAAGCTTGAAATGCCGAGCGTCTCCCCCACTATCGGGATGTGGGTGCGTTGAAGCGGAAAGCGCGCGCGACGCGCTTCGGACCCTTTCTCGGCTGGCCGTACCGGGCCGGAGCGCGGCCAATGGAGCAACGACCGGTGGCGCAGGACCGTTTCGCAGTGGCATTGGCGGCAGGGTGCAACAGCCCGAGTCTTGTCATACCACATGATGCAGCAACTGCAAAATCAGTATTCTCTGCTATACTGTCTTATTCGGTTTTGGACGATTTACCTCGGAGCACAGACGCGATGAATCGGGAAGAGCAGCAGTCACAGCTCAAAGAGCTCATTGCCAGAGGCAAGGAGCAGGGCTACCTGACGTACACCGAGGTGAACGACCACCTTCCGGACTCGATCATCGACTCCGATCAGATCGAAGACATCATCGCGATGATCAACGACATGGGCATCGCGGTGCACGAACAGGCCCCCGACGCGGACACGCTGCTGCTCTCCGATGGCAGCGTTTCCTCGGACGACGATGCCGAGGACGCGGTGGCGGCACTCGCAGCCGTGGACAGCGATTTCGGTCGCACCACAGACCCGGTGCGCATGTACATGCGCGAAATGGGGACGGTGGAACTGCTGACCCGCGAGGGCGAGATCCGCATTGCCAAGCGCATCGAAGAGGGCCTGATGCAGGTTCTGTTCGCGCTCGCGCATCATCCGAGCGCGATCAGCCAGCTGCTCGAGCAATACCAGCGCCTGGTCGAGAACAACACCCGCCTGACCGATCTGGTGGTGTCGTTCATCAACCCGGAAGCCGGAGACGGAGAGGCAGTCGCACGCGGATTGGCCGAACCGGGCGCGGCGACGGAGGCCCCGCCCTCCGCCTCCGCAGATACCAGCGACGAAGACTCCGACGACACCGACGACGACTCCGACGAGGAAGTCGAGGACACCGGGCCGGACCCCGAAGAGGCGCGCGTGCGCTTCGCGCGGCTGGCGGAACTGCACAACGCCGCTCAGGAGGCATGCCAGCGCAAGGACTACGACGCCTACACCCGGGCACGCGAGGAAACCGCGCGCTACTTCATGGAGTTCAAGCTGGTACCGCGGGTGGTCGACGAACTGACGTCGAACCTGCACGCGACCATTGGCAAGATCCGGCGCTACGAGCGGCAGATCATGCAGCTGGTCGTGGCGCAGGCACGCATGCCGCGCAAGGTGTTCCTCGACTCGTTCCCGAAGAACGAAACCAATCTCGACTGGATCGCGCAGGCGCAGAAGGCCAAGGGCAAGTACACCGAACAGCTGGCCGAGGTGGCCGACGAAGTCGTGCGCCTGCAGAAAAAACTGCTGGAGATCGAGAAGCGGGCGAACCTCAGCATCGCCGAGATCAAGGACATCAACCGGCGGATGTCGATCGGCGAGGCGAAGGCCCGGCGCGCGAAGAAGGAAATGGTCGAGGCCAACCTGCGCCTGGTGATCTCGATCGCGAAGAAATACACCAACCGCGGCCTGCAGTTCCTGGACCTGATCCAGGAGGGCAACATCGGCCTGATGAAGGCAGTGGACAAGTTCGAATACCGGCGCGGCTACAAGTTCTCGACCTACGCGACCTGGTGGATCCGGCAGGCGATCACCCGCTCGATCGCCGATCAGGCGCGCACGATCCGCATCCCGGTGCATATGATCGAGACCATCAACAAGCTGAACCGGGTCTCGCGGCAGATGCTGCAGGAGATGGGGCGCGAAGCGACGCCCGAGGAACTCGCCGAGCGCATGGAGATGCCCGAGGACAAGATCCGCAAGGTGATGAAAATCTCCAAGGAGCCGATCTCGATGGAGACGCCGATCGGCGACGACGAGGACTCGCATCTCGGCGACTTCATCGAGGACGAGAAGGTGATGACGCCGGTCGAATCGGCGGCCCGAGCCAAGCTCTCCGAAGCCACACGCGAGATCCTGGCCACGCTGACCCCGCGCGAAGCCAAGGTGCTGCGCATGCGCTTCGGCATCGACATGAACACCGACCACACCCTCGAGGAAGTCGGCAAGCAGTTCGACGTGACCCGCGAGCGCATCCGCCAGATCGAGGCGAAGGCCCTGCGCAAGCTGCGCCACCCGACCCGCGCGGAGCTGCTCCGCTCCTATATGGACATCGAGTAAACCGCAGCGGCCCCGGTGGTCACAACCACCGGGGCCGCATCGCGTTCCGGGCCTGTAGCTCAATGGTTAGAGCAGGAGACTCATAATCTCTTGGTTGCAGGTTCGAGTCCTGCCGGGCCCACCAATCATTTCAATTGCTTACGTTTCCATCCGGAACCTCCATCCAGATACCGGAGTTCCCGTGTAAGCACCATGTAAGCACTTTCGGGAAGTCCGCGGCTCTGGCGGTGGCACCACCAAACCCACCCACGAAAAACCCCGGCACAGCGGCCGGGGTCGGTAGGCTCGGCGGGATCAGCGGCAGCCGGTCAGCCCGGGTCGCGGCGCCTGCGTGAAAGCTCCTGCACTTCCAGGCTCAGGGATTCCAGCTCATCGCGCAGGTGCCAGTAGAGCGCGCAGGCGTCCGAGGTTTCGCCATCGTCGCGCCCGGGGCTATGGGCGGTCGCACGGGCCAGGGTGCCGACGATCCCGGTCAGTGCTGTGATGCGACCCATGGCCTGGTGATACGTCCGCTCGAACTCGTCCGTGCCGGTGGGCACCGCTTCCAGGCGCGGGGCGTTCATGCGGCACCCCGCAGGGTCCGGATGGCCTGGTAGAGTTCGTCGGCGCGGATGCGCTGCTCGGTGGCTGCTTGAACGTCCAGGTCGTCGACCGCGGCATAGAATCGGTCGCGGACCTCGTAGACGCGAGCCCAGAGGGCGCTGATCGGGTCGATCCGCGGGATTGGGGTATGCTCGCTCGTGCTCATGTCGGCTTCCTCCTTCTCAGGTTGCCGTGTGGGAAGCCCGGTCCGAGCGGGTGCTACCGCAGGGGCCGGGCGTTTTTGCTGCGGGTGCGAACGTGGCGACCTTCCGAACCTGGAACGCCACCGGGATCTCCAGGCGCTCCCTGCGGCCGGATTCCCAGCCATCGCGGTAGACGGTGCGTTCGGTGTCGGTCAAGCGCAACGAGCGCGGCGGGTCCATGTCGAGGTTCGACCAGCCACGGGAATAGCCGTGGCGGTAGGCTCGAGCCAGGCGTAGACGGGCGTTCATGCCGCACCGCCGTGAATGCCGCGCATCAGGTCGTTGCGGAGTTTCCAGGCATCGGCCGGCACGGCGCTGTTGGCCAGCTTCAGCTAGTCCTTGCGCTCGGACTCGGGTAGGCCGTTCCACCAGCGGATGCCAGGATGGGCTTCGGTGGATGCGTCCACGGAACGCGGACGGACTGCTAGACTTGCTGTGCTCATGACGGTGGCCTCCTAAGGTGTCCGTCGTGGGAAGTCATCCGGTTACCGTTGGCGCGGTGCCGGATGGCGCATCTACGTCTACTTCGTCTCCTTCTCCTTCAGGCACTCCAGGCCCTTCGTGATGGCGTCACCCTGCGGCTCAGGACGCGCCCGCAGCCAGGTGGCCCACTCGCGCGGTATCCGCACGGTGAGTTTCACCAAGTCCTCGGGACGGGGTTTCCGGCCTGCGCCTTTCGGGTTTCGCTTGTCCATGCCTGCAGCATGGCACAGGGCGCGGAAATATGCCAGCAGAAATTAAACCTGCGCCTACGCGCGGGGCTGCACCCTTTGCCCGCTCTCCGCAGACACGCCCATAGCCCAACCGAAAATCCGTCTGCCCCCCTGGCGGGCCGATTTCGGCCGCATAGGCTGCAGCCGCTACCAAGAAGGGCCTCCGTTACGACTTGACAGCCCCCGGGAGCGAAGGGATATTCCGGTGAAGGACATTGGATTTTCTATCCTTCATTTTCCTTAGCCATAAGAAGAAACCAATGAAAAACAAGCGCCCTTGTTTGTTCGTCTTAATCATGGTCTTGGGAATCGGCAGCGGGCAGGCTATTGCGTTTGACCCGGATGCCGCGCTGCGTGAAGCGCGTGAACGAGAGCGACTGGAAGCTGATAGACCAGCACTTGAAATAGCAAGTCAGCGATATAGCGTGAAGGGACGAGATCGCGGGATCGCCGTAGATCGTGTGACCGGGCTTGAATGGATGCGCTGTAGCTTAGGACAAACGTGGTATCCGCAGAGTGATACCTGTCAAGGGCAAGCCTCTCGGTATAACTGGGATGACGCTATATTGCTCCCTCAGTTGATGAACGAAGCTGGGGGTTATGGTGGATATAAGGACTGGCGAGTACCAACGATAGACGAACTACGCACCCTGGTTTTCTGTTCGAGGCGCACACCGCCTATTGATCCCGAAGGCGGTAGATGTCCTTCGGGCTCTCGAAGTCCAACTATTTTTTGGGATATGTTTCCAAATACTCCCACGGGCAATTTCTGGTCGGCTTCGCCCTATGACAGTTATTATTCGGACAGCGTCTGGCGCGTGGGCTTCAGGCATGGCAGCGCCCATGGTTTCAGCGGCACCCGGAGCGGCCACGGCCACGTTCGCCTTGTGCGCGGCCGACAGTGATTTCTTGACCGCGCAGATGCAGCCCTTACATTGTCAGGTTTGCTCCCCTAGCCTGTGTACTGGTTCGCCCCGGTCCTGCAGCTTCCCTTTACAAAGTGGCTATTCGCCACTTCGTTTTCCTCGGGCTTCAAGGTTCGGACCGAACCTTGAACCGCCTTTCGCCTCCCGGGCCAGCCTGGACAGGATGTAGTCGCGGTTCTCCCCTCGCTTGGGCTTTAAGGTTCGGACCGAACCTTTAACCTCTGGGCCGTCGCCCACTGGTGGGCGCCCAACGGATGCGAGAGGATTCGCCCTCGCCTTCTCGGCACCGGCCTTAGCCCGCTCCCGCCGGATCGGGGGTCTGGTATCACTGCAGTCTCAGAACGGTCTCATGGTCTCACGGCGGCCCGTCGTTCCCAGCCTGACGAAAACCATCGGAAACCTGCACGGAACCCGGGTAGAAACTACAATCAAGCCTGACGGACCACACTGACGAAGGCAGCCATGGGCAGCTCGATCGACGGTAACAGCGCCAGCCTGGACCGACGCTCGAAGGGAATCATGGGCCAAGTGGACTGTGCGGACTACGGCATCGACGTGGACGCCATCGGCAAGGGGATCGAGCGGTTCCGGGCGGAGGTTCCGGAGGGCGAAGGAATCGCGCTGGAGGACAGGGTTGCGAAATTCATGGAACAGCGGAGGGATGCGTGATGGAGGACTACCCGATTCTGAGCACGCTGGTGGTGATTTACTTCATCCCGGTGATCGTGGCTCGGCTGCGGTCGCACCACAATACGTTTGCGATCGGAATACTTAATCTGGTGGCTGGCTGGACGCTGGTCGGCTGGATCGCGGCGCTCGTTTGGGCGTTTACCCGGCCACCGGAGGCGGAGCCACGCGTCACCTGGCACGAGCGCAAAGAACCGAGGCTATGACGAAGGCGGAGGAACAGAAAGTGGGTGGATCAATCGACAGCGTCAGCGAGAGCATGGACCGGCGCATGAAGGAGATCATGGGCCAAGTCGACCCCGAGGAATACGCGGTGGACGTGGACGCGATCGACAAGGAGATCGACGCGGAACTCTCGAAGGTGAAGCAGCCGGGGGACACCGAGGACGCCAAGCCCGCCCAGGACCGAGAGGGAGACTTCGGGTAGGCTCCTTCAGACCGGCATGCGACCGGCGGCCAGCGCTGCAAGCTGCTCGTCGGTCAGCGAACTCAGGTCCACCGGCATATCCAGCCCCCAGGCTTTGCGCTCGCCGTCCTGGACCAACTTCAAGGTCTCGACGTGGATCTTCGCGGCCTTCAGGTCCTCGAAGGCACGGCGCTTCATGACCAGCAGTATCTGCTGTCGCTCCATCGGATCCCTGATGGCCTCCGCGATCTGGTGCTCCCCGACGTTCTGGTGGTTCTCCTTCGCGGCCAGGGCCATCTGCCGCGCGGCCTCGAGTTCGTCCCGGTGCTTGTCGATCACTCCGGCACGGCGGGCAGCCTCGGCGTCGATGGCGGCAGCGGTTTTTTTGTGATCGGCCGGGTTGACGATCCCTGTGACCTTCTCCGTGACTTTCCGGTGAAGGGTCGCAGCCAGGTTTGCCCCGTTGTCCCACTGTTCCCGCTTTGCACGGCGGGATACGGCAGCCCGGTCCACGTTCATCCGGGCAGAGATTTCGCGCAGCGAGAGTCCGGCGCCCTCCCGCAGTGCCCGTGCTTCGGACCACTGTTCCGCCGTCAGCCTCGGCATCGCACATCCTCCCCAACGTAGATCACTGCAATCTCGGCCGACTGCTCCGGGGTCGGGTTCTCGTTCTGCGTGCAGGCAAGCCCAGCATGCCGGCCATTCGGTAGCTCTGCACCACAGCAACATACGCTGTCATGCCTGCCCTCGGCCCTGGCCCCACAGTCGGCACAGCGGGCAACGATGCTGCCGTCCTCCCGCTGGCCTTCAAGGACGCGCCCAAGGCAGTACCGGCACACGTGGTCAGTAACACGCCAGCCTTTCGGGTCCGGCCGGTCATCAGCCATCGGCATGCTGGTCCGGTCCCGACAACGCGCGATCGAGACACCACGCCAGCGCCCGCGTGTCGCCCAGCTTCGCCTGCCGGATCATGCCTTCGATGAGCCCCGGAATCTCAGGCACCAGGCGATCATGCAGCGCCAGGCGCGTTTGGCGTCCGAGGTTCCGGGGTCGGCCTGGTCGGCGTCCAGTGGGGGTGCTCATCACCGAACCCAAGCCGCCAGACGCGGGTCCATCCTGCGGATACCGCCAGCATCACGGTGCGCAGTCGCCGCGGCCATCAACGCCAGTTCGAGCCGCTGGCAAGTCAGCGCCAAGGCGTGGATTCGAGCCTCCTTGACCGCGTTGTTCCAGCCGCGCTCCCACTCGCGCAGCGCCTTGGTCACGAGTTCGTCCCGGACTGGCGCTTCGGCTTCGACTCGCGCGATCAGATCCTCCAGCGCTTCGGCATCCGTCGCCAGCAGGTGGACCCGCGCGGCATCGTCCGGGCGCTCATCGCCGGCCGCGCGCCGCTGTCCGATCGCAGTGCGCTCGCTCTGCAGGCGTTCCAGGCGATCGCGCAGTTCCCCGACCTTGTGGCGGTGCGCCCGAATCGCGGAATCCTCGGCTTGGGCCTTCTGTTGCGCCAGCAACAGGTCCACCGCGCGCTCCGCTGGCACATCGACCTCGGGCTTCGAGATCGTAAGCACCCGATCCACGATCGCCCGAATTTCGGCGCTAGCCTCTGCAGCCATGGCCTCAGCATCGGCTCGGACGGCATCCTGCGCGGCCGCTGCCGATTCCCGTGCCTCAACGGCTACCTGGTCCTCGAGCCGGTCCATCTCTTCGATGGCCAAATCCAGGGTCGCCCGGATCGAACTCGTGCCCTCGCCCGCTGCCACGGCGGCGTCCAGCTCGGATTTCGCTCGGGCCACGCGCTCGCGGGCTTTCTCCAGCATGTTCTGCGTCATCTCGGTCACCTCGGTTGCCGGGTTTCGGTGGATTCCGGCCCGGTAGTGGGCAGGTTCGCATCACGACATATCAGCGCGTGACCAAAAGTGAACTATGATTCACAATACGGTCCAATGGTCACGATCCAGACAACCAGTTCGTTCGATGCGTGGTTCGAGTCCCTGCGGGACCGGCAGGGCAAGGCGCGGATCGCAGCCCGGCTGCGGCGCGTAGAGATGGGGCACATGGGCGACGTGAAGGCGATCGGCAAGGGCGTGCAGGAGATGCGGATCGACTGCGGACCCGGATACCGGATCTACTTCACCCAGCGGGGCATCGAGATCGTGATCTTATTGGCTGGTGGCGACAAGGACTCCCAGCGACGGGACATCCGCGCGGCCACCGAACTGGCCCGGCAGATTGGAGACTGACGACATGACCACCGTGACGCTGAAGCGCTGGGACGTGGTGGACCACCTCCGCACTGACGAGGACATGGCCCTCTATCTCGACGCCTGCTTCGCTGAGGATCCAGGGGACGGGAGCCTGATCCGGGTCGCTCTCGGAGACATTGCCCGAGCACACGGCATGACCCAACTGGCCCGGGATACCGGCATGGCTCGCGAGGGTCTGTACAAGGCGCTGTCCGCTGAAGGGAATCCGGAGTTCGCGACGATCATGAAGGTCGTGCGAGCCCTCCGGCTTCGGCTGCATGCCCACAGCGCGAACGAGAACCGCGAGCCGGGCATCCTGGCGCAGTAGTCCTCCAGCCTGGATGGCGGCGGCGTTGGCGGTCAGTTCGCCGGCTTCCACCTTGTCCAGCAGTTCGGGGTTATCGCGGGCCAGGCGGCGGAGGGTGTAGGTCTGGTCATTGCCGCGAGATAAACGGGTTACATTGTCACCCGTTTTATTCCCCCTTCCCGGTCCTGCCTTGCCTTCCGCTACCGGGTTTGCAGGTAACGGATTCTCCGCAGCCTCCCGCACCTTCGCCGCGATGTCGGCCGCCCACAACGAGAAAGCCCCGGACGTGCCGGGGCTCAGGTGGGAATGACGGACTGGTCAGCCGGCCCCGAACGCGAAGTCGCTCAGGTGGTAGGCGCCTTCGCCAACGCTGGTGTCCCGGACGCGGCCGTCGACTTCGACCTCGACTTCTGGCGGCCCGTCCGGTTGCGGATGCACGTGCACCACGACATTGACCGGATCCGGGTTGTCGCGCTGGTAGGCGCTGAAGTGACGCTCGAAGCGTTCCCGGTGCTCGGTGGGCTCGCGCCAGTAGTAGGCGCCGCGGTCCCGGAAGCTGCCGGGGCCGGCGTTGTAGGAAGCCAGGGCGTCCTGCAGCGTGTGGATGTAGGGCTGGTCGAGCAGGTGGCGCATGTAGCGGCCGGCGGCTTCGATGGATGCATAGGGGTCGAACGGGTCGTTCAGGCCCATATCCCGGGCGGTGCCTGGCATGAACTGCGCGATCCCCATCGCGCCCGCATGGGAAACGGCGTTCGGGTCGTGATTACTCTCGGTGCGGGTCAGCGCCCAGATCGTTCCCCGAGGCAGGTTGTAATGGGCGTCCACGCGCTCCATCGCGGCCCGCGATGGGATTCCATCGGTCAAGCCGATCTCCGGCCCGACCGTGTGCAGGTCAGACCACGGGATGATCCCGGGGCCGATGCGGCCCAGGCCGCCAGACGGTTCTGGCTCGGACGACTCCGATTCCGGTCGGCGCCGGCGGAACCAGGACCGGAATCCGGATGGCTCCGACCCCTCTTCCCTGGAAAACCGCTCGCGCATCCAGTCCAGAACCCAGCGCCGGGTGGCCTCGCCTTGCGCCTGTCCCGGCAGGGTCTGGAGCGGGTTGAAGCCCGAGTGATTGCGGATCCAGCCGAGGTTTTCGTTGATCTGCTTAAGCTCTCCGATCAGATCATTCACCACGCCGACCCCATCCGCGAGATAGCGCGTCAAGTCTGTGATCAACGGGCGGGCGTCGTGCACCAGTTGCTCGAGCTGGTCGGAAAGGCGGGCAGTCTCCCGCCCCCAGTCGGACGCCACGGTCTCAATCCGCCCTTCCTCCGCTGCACGCCGGATGCGGCCGGCCACGTCCTCGACGTTCACCGGACCGGCCGCACGCGCTTCCTCGAGGATCTTCGCGATCTGCCCCAGGCCCGACGCGTCCATCTCGGACAGGTCGACGCCTGACTTCTCCATCAGCGACTGCATGTTGCCCAGGCCGGACTGGCGCATCTGCGTGTCCATCTCCATCAGCGATCGGGCCTGGATGCTCGACAACCCGAAGAACCCGCCCAGCGCCGAGTACGACGCATACGGGTTGTTCAGGTTCTTGGCATCGCGCCGGAACTGGTCCATCACGATCTGCAGCAGGGTGCGATTGTCGTCGCCACCGAAGGCCTGCCCCGGGGTGCCGAACGCGCCGTAGTCGCGCAGGTAGCGCTGCTTGTAGATGTCGCCGGTCACACCAGCCAGCGCCCGGTACATGAAGAACTCGCCAGCCTCGCCGCCACCGATGTTGCGGACCCCGGCATCGGCCGCCGCCAGGATGCGTTCACCGGCACCACCCTTCAACGCGGTCTTGCCGGTCGCGGCCGATACATCGAACATCGCCGAGTAGGCTTCCATGATGGCGCGCGTGTTCGGCGCCTCGAGCGTCGATTCCCAGATCCGGTCCGCCATCCGCGTCACCTGCCCCAGGAGTTCGTCGCCGCGGGCATACATGCCGGACCGGCCGATCATCTCGGCCAGCATGGTCGCGAACTCGCGCCGGTCCTGACGCTCGAACACGCCCGAGAATTGCAGGCCGCCGAACGCTCGCGTCGTGCCCTCGGCATTCATCCCCAGGCCACGGGCCAGCGCCACCGAATCCTTGACCGCATCGGTCGCGCCTTCCACCTCGCCGGAGGCACGCGCATAGCCCTCGGTCAGCCGGGCCACCTCGGCATTGGCCAGCCCGAATTGGGTCAGCAGCCCGGTCACGCTGTCGCGCAGTTCGTCGAATGTGCGCCCCAGCTCGTCGTAACGCATCAGGGTATCGGTGGCCTCGCTGGTCTGGTCGGCCTCACGCAACCCGCGCATCAGGCTGGCCACGAGGCCACCGCCCATCGCCAGCGGCAGCGCCGTGCGCGCGAGCGTCCCCAGCGAACCACCCATCGGTGCCGCGAAACCGCCACCACCCGGCGGACGCTGGCCGCCATCGCCACCGTAGGCGTGCCCGGATCCCTGCACCAGCCGATGCAGCGCCTTGTCCCGCTGCTGCTGTTCCGGGAACGCACGGCCCCAATCCACCGCCCACGGGTCGCGACCCGCCTGGCCAGAATCGCGCAGCCCGCGCGCAAACTGGCTTCCCGGGGAAATCCGCTGCAGCGCCAGCATGCTCGAACGCAGCCGCGCCATGTCGCGCTCCAAGTCCTTCAACTCCGGATGCGATAGGTCCATCTCGGAGAAGGCCTTGCCTTCCTGTCCCGCACGCTGAATCGCGCGCTGGATGTCCTGCATCGCGCGCAGGACACTGCTGGGATCTGCAGAAAATCGAACGTCGCTCATGCCCGGCTCCTGGGGGCCGTGTTCCGATGGCTGCAAACGTACCACGCTGCGCGCTGTGAAGCGCTCCAGAACGGCGTGACGCTACACTGCCCGTGCCCCGCCGGTTCCTCGGTCTCCGACGCGGGTCGCCCCGCCAGCAGCGCTCATGTAGGCGGGGCGTTTTTCTGCCTGCCGCCAGACGGGAACCCTTCCTGCCCGGGGGCTGTTTCGTATCGTATGCATTGGCGAATACGTATTCCGATACGATACGAAACGGGGTAAAACCCGGGCCGAAACAGGCAAAAAAAAGCCCGGCGCGATGCCGGGCAACTCTGGCAGGAGGCGAACAGGTATTCGGGTCATCCGTCGCGGCGCAGGATCGTCAGGACCGGGGCTGTGTGGTTCAGTGCCGTCTCGGCACGCATGACATCAAGGGGATTCACGTCGGGCCGCTGCAGCATCTCGCCCAGGGCCTTGCGTCGCGAAGCGTGCGCTTTCATCAGCGCGTCCTGCTGGCGCTGATGATCGCGGACCGTGCGAAGCAGCCCTTCCAGGTGCCGCGGCCCGTGGATGCGGGCCATCAGTGCCGCTCCCTCGGCGGTGGCGAGGCAGCGGCACCCATCGCAGCACCGGCCGCCGCGCGGGCAGCGAGCCCGACCAGCGGCGCAACCTTGGTCATGACTGCGTTCTCAGCCCGGTTTAGCTCAACCTCGCGGCGCATCACGCCAGCCGGGTCCAGCTTGCCAGCCTCGAAGTCGGCCTTCATCCGCTGGCGCTCCTGCCGGATCTGCTCAAGCTGGCGCTGGCGATCGTCCCCGTAATCCCGCAGCCGGCGGCCGCTGTCGGTGAACTGCTTGCTCGGCGGTCTGCGGTCAGGGAGCCCGGCGGCTTTGGCGAACTCGGAAATGAGTCGGTCGAGTTCGGCGTAGTCAGTATCCATCATGGTCTCGGTCCTCGGTTGGTCGCCCCGTCGGGCGCGTGTACGGCGTACAGGCTCATAGTCGCATCACGACTGACGGCGGCGTTCCGCAAGCTGTGCGCGGCGCTCGGCGAGCGATTCCCGGGCCAGCAGCCGCACCCACTCGCCATCGTGCTCCCCGCGATCCGCACGACGGCGCAACTCGATCGCTTCCTCTGCCAGGCGTCGGCGATACGCTTGTCGCTGCTTCCTGGAGGGTTCCGGCCTCGGTGTGAGATCCGCAATGCGCTCGGCGATCCGGGCCAACCGCGCTTGCGCAACATCGCCCATGGGGCCGCGGGATCGGATTTGCCGGCCCTCGCGTTCCAGTTCGCGACGTTCCTCGAGTTCCCGTCGCTGCCGGCGGACAGGGGTATTCAGTGTGCGCAACACCCGTGCGATGTGAGATTCGGTCATGTTCGTGTCTCCTGTTAGGTTCATGCAGCCCGACGGCGGCGTCGGGGCTTTCGTTTCGATGCGAACTCGCCGATCAGCTTGTCCACGCGGGTCCAGTCCTCGGACGGCGCCCGGCGGATCATGCGAACCACAAGACGGCCATCGAGCATGCGGGCCTCGGCGACCGCGACATCGGCTTGCAACAGTTTCAGCAGGGCGCTCACAGTCCCCTCCCGCTGGCCTGATTTCTCTGCCACTCCCGGAACGCGCGCAGTTCGCGTTCGCCCGCGGCTCCTTTCGTTCGGCTCATCGCGCCCATCACTGACCCTCCTTGCTCGTTGCGGCCGGCTGGAAGTCCTCGGGCGGCTCCCAACTCGTATCTTTGGGCGTTCTCGGCGGCTCCTGCCGGCGGTAGCTCCCGTGCCGGCGGGGCTTTCGGGCGGTTTTCGGGCGGAACAGGTCGCGTTGCTGTGTCATGGTCATCGCTCCTTCGGTTTCGGTTTGCGGCGCGGTTGCAGGCGGAATAAGGCCAGCGGTCGAAACGGGGACGATCCCGGTCGCGCCCATGCTGACAGGTCGGGTCGGTCGCGACCTGGGTTCATGCGGTCGCCCTCCGCTTGCCCGACGGTCGCGCCGATCTCGCGGTCAGCACCGCGTCCGGGATCAGCGTCCACGATTCGCGCAGGGCACCATCCCGGCCGGTGTAGTGGCCCCGGGTCATGCGGCCTTGCGCCGTGACCATCTCGCCCTTGGCGGCCCGGTCCAGGGCCTCGGCGGCAGCCCCGAAGGCCAGCAGCGATACCCACAGGGTTTCCGGTTCCTCAGCATTGTGTGGCGTCACGTCTACAGCCACCGACGCGCGAACCATCAGCTTGCCGGTCTTGGTCTCGCCCGCCACGGGGTCGGCGCCGAGGCGGCCATGCACGGATGCGTAGATCATCGCGTCACCTCCCGCAGCCATGAGTTCGCAGCGAAGCGGCCGGCGTTGGATTTCCGGTGTTCCACCGGCTCAGCGTCGGCGGCCTCGCGCCAGCGGCGGGCGTATTCGGCCAGCAGGCTTTCCCGGGCGCGTCGAAACCGAGTGCGGGCATCGACGAACTTCCAGTCCTCGCGCAGCAGCGGCAAGCCGTCCAGCGGGCCGGCATCGCGCTCTGTGCGGGCAGCCGGTGCAGGAGCCGGCGCGGGCTGGGCCTTCCGTTCCCGGGCCAGGCGCTCGGACACGGCCTTGGCGAAGGCGCGCAGGAACTCCGGTCGGCAGTGGGGCGTGTAGCCCTCCAGCCAGTCGCTGCGGCCTTCCTCGCCGAATGCCTCCAGCAGTTCGGACAGCGTGACAGGCAACCCCTCGGCGGCTCGGGCCAGAGCGATGCGCAACTCCGTCACCGACCGTGCAACCGGGGGTGCAACTCGGTCTGTTTCCGATGCAACTTTTTGCCCGTTTTCAGGGGGTCCGAGTTGCATTACTTTCCCTGTGGGAGTTGCATGCTGGTTGCATGCTTGGTTGCGCCCCAAAACCGCAGCAGCAAGCCGTTTCAGGCTGGTCGGTTGCGCAGGGGTTGCATGCTTGGTTGCGTGCTCCGAGGGTGAAAGTTGCAGGTTGCATCTACTGGGGGCTGCAACCGTGCAACTCCCATGCTCCGAGCGCTGTTGATCCGGCCTCATTTCGCACCTCCCGAGAGGTAGCCGCCGGCCTTCGCACGCTTGGCGTGGCGACTGACGGTGGACTTGTTCACTTCCAGTTCCGTGGCGATTTCGGACTGGCTCATGCCCTCGTTCAGAAGATCAACCACGCGATCGAACGTGGATTCCTCGACTGTGCGGGTCGCCCAGGTCATCAGGCCGTCGGGGCCGGTCGTCAGCGTCGCCTCGATCGGCTGCACGTCCTCGCCGTAGATCCCGCGCGACTTCTCGAAATGGCACTCGAACACGGCTCCCTGCTCGGGGCTGTAATCGTTCGGACGCGACAGCGCGATCACCGTGTCCAACACGTCTTCCCGGCGGCTGGTGCCACGCTGGGCTCCGCCTTTGCCCGAATGGTGGACGAACAGCACAGACCGCCCCGAAGCCCGCTGGCGCAGCGCCCATGCCTGCACCGGGGTCCAGGCGTCGGCATCGTTCTCCTTGGCGCTTGTCAGGGTCGAAATGTTGTCGACGACGATCAGCCGGTGCTCGGGCAGCAGAGCACTCTCGATGGCGTCCTGTCCGTCGGTAGTGTCGATCCGCGGCATCCCCTCTGGCTGGAGGTCCGGGGTCAAGATCGTAAATGGCGCGATGGCCTCGCTCTCGGCACTGGCGACGATCGCGGCCAGGCGCTCCTGCATCGCGACCGCCGGCATTTCCCCGTCGATGTAGAGGACACCCGCAGGTTCCGGCGCGGTCCAGCCGAGATAGGTGCCGCCGGCCGCGATCGCGTAGCCGACACCGAGCGCGAAGTGCGTCTTGCCGATCCCTCGGCGGGCGTAGACCATGCAGAGCCCTTGAGCCGGCAGCCACGGCGCCAGGAGATTCTTGCGGGGCGGGAAATCCCGACCCAGAAACTCCGCCAGCCCGATAGGCCGGATCGGCCAGGCATCCGCTTCAACATGCGTCGGCTTCACAAACTGGGCCGGGTTCATGCCGCCCCCCTTGTGGCCAGCACGGCGGCCAGATCGTTAAAGTCGCTGCCTGCGGCCCCAGGCGGGAATTCGGGGAACGCCACTTCAGCCCCGGCGGCGCGGGCGGCCCGGTTCGCGGCCTCGGTGCCGGCCGGGTCAGCGTCCCCACATATCACCATCGGCAGGTTCGGCCAGCAGCGGCGGGCGCCTACAGCCACGGTCGGCAGGTTCCCCGCGTCGATTGCGGCCAGTACCAAGGCCTCGGGCTTGTGTTCGGCCAGGGTGGCCCCGGTCGCCCAGCCTTCGCACAGCAGCAGTCGTTCGGGTTCCTGGGGCTCGGAAACCGGAATGAACCGGCCCGCTTTGCGCCCACCCTTCAGCAGTCGCTTGAAACCGCTCGCCTCGATAAACTGCAAGCTCCACAAGGCGCGCTCGAAGTCCGCCACGGGCAGGCACAGCAGCCCCCGGTGTTCGCGGGCGCCATGGGGCTCCACGCCCTTCCGGCGCAGGTATCCATGCCCCGGGTCCGCAGGCTTCGCGGCGTTCCAGATTCGCAGGGCGCGTTCAGCGGCGGCCAGGTGTTCCCGGCGCTCGGCCGCAGCCCGGGCAGCCCTGGCGCGTTCCCGCTCGGCCGCTCGCTCGGCCAGGTCGACGCGGGTGAACGGTTCCGATCCCCCCGGCAGCAGCCCGGCACGCTCGAGCCATGCAAGGCAGTCGCGTGTGGTCACGGCTCCCGTCTCGCGGCGGATCAGGTCCAGCACGCCGCCACCGGTACCGGCCTCGTGGTCGTACCAGGTGCCGGCGGCCAGATCCACGGACACGGAACCGTGGCGTCCGTAGCGGAGTTCGCGCGAACTCGACAGCCTCGGGTTCGGTTCGCCGAGCAGCAGCCGGGCTACCGGCTCGGCCAGGTCGGGTAGCTCCCAGCTATGCGCGCAGGTATGATGTCCGCGTCGGTGCTCGCCGATGCTCTCGCCCGGCCCCCGGTGTCCCCACACCGGGCGGGCCTTATTTTCCGCCCTCATAGCAGGCCCCGTGCGCGGCAATACCGCATCACCGCCTCGACGACGCGCTGGCTATGCGCCAGCCCGAGATTGTTGGCGCAGGTCGGCCCCAGTTGCAGCACGCGCGATACCGGATCGTCCAGCTTGCGGCCGCACGCCTGACACTTGTTCAGCGGTTTGAGTGCGGCATAGAGGGGCGCAGGCCAGTCGGGTGCGTCTCCGTCGATATCGAGCAGTACGCGCAGCACGCGCTGGCCGATCTCCGGCGACGGGTCACGCTGGAGCGCGATCAGGGTGTGCCCCATCTCACACACGCACGTGCATTCGACGAAGCCGAGATAGGACTGGCCGTCGGCGTAGACGGTGAGCGACACGGTATCTAGCGACTCGTGCCAGGTGGTGCGCCCGTCGCGGTCGACCTCCTGCACTACTTTGGTTTCGATGCTGACCTTGATTGCATCTTTCGGTGATCCACCAGGGAGGTCCAGGGTCAGCGCAACCTTTCGCGCGCCCATCGGCTCGCTGGCATCATCGCTAGATCCCGGAATTTCCCAGCAAAGCAGGCGGCTCACCCATTGCTCGATCGGTGAAATCCACTCCACCGGGCCAGGGGTGACGGTGTAGCCACGGGCGCGCAGATCGTCGGCTTGTTCCTGCTGGGCCTCGGTTGCCGACGCCAGAAACTCCCGATCCATCTCGGCAGATTCCTCGTCCGTCAGGTCCGGCAGCGGCTCGAAATCTTGCGGCTTGAGCGAGGCAAGGTTGCGTTCGTCCCAGGCGGTGACAGCCTTGCTCTTAAGCGTGGCCGTCCTCATCAGGCCACCTCCGCTGTTGCTTCGTGGCGGCGGCTCTTGGGCCCCGGCGGAGTGCGGGCTTTCGTTTTGCGGCCAGCTTCCAGCAGCCGTTCCAGGCTGTCGGCGGGCCAAGCCAGGCGGCCGTTGGGTAGGCGGTCAGGCCGAAGTCCGTAATAGGAACCCGAGCGGCAAAGTTGCACTCGGATTCCTTCCGGGGTTACCTGCATAAAGTCGGCGATTTCGCGGGTCGACAGTCCGCGCGTGGTGTTGCGGTCGGCCATTAGGTGGCACCTCCTATCGTTAGGTTGGTGGTGCCACACTACTGATCACGAGCCCCGAAAAGGGGGGAGATTTCTAACTAGTTTCGGACGAATCACCCCCCTTTCTTGCAGGCGTCTTTCACATCACGCGGTGTCATCGGCGGAATCGGATCATCGATCGCGTTCACAACTTGCGAAATGAGCGCCCAATGGGGAGCCGCGAACATGCGTCCGAACTCCGATCCGAGGAACCCTGCCCGCGCGGTGGCGTGTGCGCGTGGGGCGTTGGGCTTTCGAGGTTGGATCTTCGTCGGCCTGGGGGACTCCAGCGCGCACAACGCTGCCAGCGTTTTCAGGTCCGCAGCGAGTCGCCCATGTAATTTCGACACGTCTTCACGGTTCATCGTTGTCTGAACTTCCGCTGCCATCTGGAGCATGTCCAGCGGAAGATCGCTCAGGAGTCGCCGAAGAACTTTCGCCTTGCCTGAAACATCTGCTGCCAGGTTCGAGTATTGCGCCCAGCTACGCCGGTCGACGAAATCGGCGGCATCGAAGCATGCGGACCTGAGCACGTCGACCGCGAGCCGGTCCCGGTCTTGTTGCGTGCGCTGGGCGGCCATCTCAAGCTGTGGCAGCAGCTTCGCAGTTCGGAGCTTGCGCCAGATCTTCGGAAAACTGGGGCTACTGAGAAGCTGGAACACCCGCACACGATCGCGCGTGGCGAAAAGCATTCGCTCTAGCGATTCAAACGGCATGCCTTGAAACTCGCGTTGTTGCGAGAACGCCGACCAAATCGGTGCGGGGCAGCCTCGCCACTCCGGCGGTCGCCCGGCGGGCATCACATCACCAGCCGCAGCGTTGGGGCCCCTGCCTCCGGTTTCTCAACGCCTCCCGCTTCGAGAATCCAGTCCTCGATCTTCACATGCCACATCCGCAAGAGGTCCAGCGGCCGGCGGCGGTAATGCTTCTCCGCAATGGCGCTCGGCTTGTGGCCCTGAATCTGGGCCACGACACCCACCGGGCACCCAACCCATTCGGACAGCGTGCCGAAGCTACGGCGCAGCCCGTGCAGGGTCAGGTGCGGCAGCCCAGCGGCAGCCACGGCGCGGGAATGGGCATGGTTCGGCTCGCCCATGCGGCCGTGTTGGGTGGTCGGGCTCGAAAATACCCAGGGGTTTGGCTTCCCGTTCGCCAGCTCGCGGCGTGGCAGGGCTTGCAGCAGTTCGGCCAGGTAAGGTGTCAGTGGAATGGTTCGCTCGCCCTCGGCCTTGTCCCGCAGGGTCAGGGCGCTCCATGAAAAGTCCACGTCCTTCCAGCGCAAGGCGGCCAGTTCTCCGGGCCTCGCCCCGGTCAGCAGCAGCCCTTGCAGGTAGGCGGCTCGCACCGGATCACCGATCGCGCGCACCGCGGCAAACCATGCTGGAAGCTGCTCGCGCTGCAGGCAATCGTCCTTGGGTTTCTTGCGCGGCACCTTGCGGCGAACGTCCTTGGTCAGCAAGGCGGCCGGGTCCACCAGTCCGCAGTACTCGGGATGCTCGTTGGCCCAGTTCAGGAAAGTGCGCAGCAGACGAAAAGCGAGCGCTGTGGTGGTCGGGCGGCGCGTAGACGACTGCCGCACCAGGAGTTCCGACAGGTCTTCTGCCGTCAGATCCTGCAGGAGCTTCCTTCGGAGAGGGTACAAGACCCCGGCCACAGTCTTCTTCTTGCCGCGGCGGCGAGCCTTCCCCGGGGCATTCATGGCCTGCGCGTGGCTTTGCAGGTGGCCTTCGCTCCAGTTCGATGATTGGTCCGCGACGTAGGCATCCCATGCCTCACCAACCGTAACCTTCGCGCGAACCTTCTCCGCGCGTGCCTGCTCTGCGGCCTTGGCCTGCTCGGCCCGGGCGTCCGCTGGGTGAATGCCGGCTCGAATCATGTCCCCCAAGCGGCGAGCCTCGGCACGAACATCGTCGATACTCGCGAACGCGGTCACGGCGTCGATCGTGATGCGCAAGGACCGGCTGTGCAGCCGGGACTGGAAGACGAAGGACTTGGCGCCGCTTGGCGTGACTCGAACCCCCAGACCAGGGGCATCGGTGTCCCAGAGGAATGTCTGTCGCGCCCCTTCCCTGCATGCCAGGCTGTCGATGCGCCCTCGGGTCAGGCGGACGCGGGTAGAATTCGCCGTAGCCATTGGGAACCTCCGCTTAGGTTTCCGGTGGTCAGGGTCTCGCGGGTGTTGGCGCACCTGCGGGGTCCGTCTGCTTACACGAACCCTCCGTGTAAGCACTATGTAAGCAGTTTCGCGAAATTCAGGTTCATTGTGGCGCGTTATCATCGCGGGAGCAAGCCGAGCGAGAATCACGCAAGTCCATGACAGAACTAGCAAAATATCAACGAGGCATAACGCTTGCTAACGGTGCTGGATTTCAGCCGATTGGGCGACTCATAATCTCTTGGTTGCAGGTTCGAGTCCTGCCGGGCCCACCAATAAAAACCGCTACTTACACGAATCAAAGGGCGGCGACTGAAGCCGGGACAAGCGCTTAGGAATCGCTCAGGAACCCTCCCGCACAAGAAACCCGGCACAGCGGCCGGGGGCGGAAGCACTGGCGGCATCCGGTTACTAGGGCCGGTCCCGCGGGATCAGCCAGCGCCCGATTATCAGCGCCGGATCGCTACCGCTGGTCGCTCGATCGCTCGAGGTTCAGCGCCAGCAGCCGGGACTGAATCTCCGGCTCCGACATATCGGGCGTGTAGTCGGCCCACCCGTAGGCCGCGGCCACCGCTTCGTCCAGAACCCGGTGCGCGTGATCCTGCCAGGCCGGCCGCTGGTTGTACCGGTTGGTCAGGGTGCGATTCTTCAGGTCCGCTTAATGACCCGCGGCTTCGGGACGATCCGATCCGGATAGCCCGGCAGAACCTCCGGCACCCGGTCCACCCACTCGGGCGGGTTCAAACTGTTCTCGATCTCCTTGTTGACGCCCAGACGGCCCGTGCGCAAGCTAGGCACGCTTCACTGCTGAATGCCCGACCACGCAACCCCGGTGGCCCTTCACGGCCCTTATGGAAAGGCTTTACATAGGGGCCGGCAAGAGACACCCGATGACCGATGATGGTAATGGCCATCTTTGAGCGGGCAGTCATCGGGGTTCAATCCGGGGCCGAGCGCGAAACCGACTGGCTAGCTCCGCGCTGCGTGTGCAGGACCCCACCGCCATGTGGAGTCGGTTGATCGCCTAGCGGGTCAAGTGCGGCCCCGCATCGACGGGGAGCACGACGGGCTGCGCTGTGGCAACGTCATCGACAACCACCGGCACCGGCTCGCCCGCCCTTGGTAGGGACGCCTCTGTCGCCTCCGCGCGTTGAGTCCGGCTACTCCTTCGCGACGCGCGTCAAGGCAGCGGCGGCGAGATCACCCGACCCGCGCGGCGAGCCATACGACGATGGCCCGCTCCGCATTGCAGGTCGACTCGCAGGCAATTGGAAGGCAAGGCTGTCGCACGTCCCGTCACGCCATTGGACCATCCGGCAGCGACACCAGCCCCAACACCCTAACGTCGTAGGCTACTGCAGGGAGAACCGCAACTCGAACACGCGGACACCGGCGGTCTGTCTGCACAGGAAAACATTGAGTCGTCTGCCCGGCCCGACACCTGACCCGGCCCCGGGGCGGCCGCTTGACGGTCGACATACACCCCGGCGTCAGTAAACGGTCATGTCGAGCCGTATAGCCTCCATTTTCACTGTACCCGCGGCTTGAACGCCAGAACCACCGGCGGAAGCTGGCCCCTCTGGTAGCGCAAAGCGCCAGTCTCGGGATCCCGCGTGTACGTGGTGGTCGGTCCCCTCGCGGTGCCCGGCATGACGTAGGAACGCAGCCCGGCTGTGAAGAAGCCGTGCAGATGAGGATGGCCTGGAGCCGTCACATCGATTGCCGGCGGGACCATCTTATGGGTAATGGAGGTGCAGGCGCCGTCAGCCAAGCCGCTAATGGTGTCGCAATCCCTCGTGAAGAAATGCACGAAGAACTGGTCATGGTTCGCCACCGCGCCCCGATAACTGCTGGCCGAGCCGTCCAGAACCGAGTCGGAGGAGCGCGAGCTGCGATCGGGGACGTTACCGACACCCTTCAGCCTAGATGCATCGTTGATGGAGAGACCGTTGTAGGTGGCGTTGCCCGTCCTGATGCCCAGGGTGCCAATCACCGCGTACACTTGGCCCGAGTCCAATGGCTGCGGCGGCATGAAGAAGTAGCTGGCATCCTGGCCGTCGCCCAGGCAGTTCTCGCCGATGTCGCGGCAGTACGGCCCAAAGTGGCCGAGCCATACCTCCACGTTGCCCATGATTGGCGCTTGCCCCATGGTGGGTGCTTCGAGGACGGCGAGGTTCCACGGCCCGCCGACGGCGCGGTCCCTCACTGCGTTGACCAGAGCGTCGAGATCATCGCTCAAGAATCCCTCATCCACGGCGTCACGCACATCGGCAGCAATTTCGAAGAACGGTTGGGCGGGTCGCGGGGAAAAGGGGCTCTCGCGAACCCGCAGGACCGTCAATGGCAGGCGCGACCGCCAGGCGTTCGCGGCCTGCTGGCTGTCCGGCATGGCGTACCGCAGGCCGGTGAGAAAATCAGGCGCGTGCCGGTCGAGCCCCAGCGGCCCGAGCTTGCCTCCCGGAGGCTCTCCCGGACGGACGAAGTGCCTTGCGATCTGCTCGGTGAACACGTGGTCTTTGGATACGCCCAGCCGCTGCAGCGCGGACCGCACGCCGGAATCCATCGCCTGATCCGGAGTGACCACAAAGTAGCGGATCTCACCGAACGATGCGCCCGCGTCGTCCCCGTCCATCACCACGTTATTGATGCTGTTGCTGACGCTGGAGAAGCTCTGGACGCGCCCCTCGTGGCGAGCCAGCGTGGAGAACAGATAGTGGACCATGTTCGAATCCTTGAAGCGATCCCGTCCGCCCTGCAGGGCGTCCGTGATCCACGGATAGCCGCTCCGGTGAACCGAGTCGCCCTCCGGGACGACCCATTCGTGGCTGAACACGTAGGACTGCAGGCCCATGTACTTTCCCGGTGGCGGCATGCGCCCGAAGATCACGATCGCCTCCCGGGGGTCGAGCCGGTAGGTCGAACTGTACCCTGGCCTGGTCTTTCCATACACGTTGGTGGTCGCCGGGTCGACGAATTCCTCGGGCCATGGCTGGACCGCCGCCAGAACGTACGGCGAGGCTGGATTGTTCGCATAGCAGTTGAGCGTGACTGCGAAAGTCAGGTCGCAGTCTTCCATGGTCCAGAGATGGGGGTACCCGCGCGTGACCTCGAACCCAATGCTGTTGAGCTCACGAATCAGCACCCGCGTGAACTGTTCCAGGCCGCCCTTGGCGGTGACGGCATTACCAGGTACCTCCTTATCGATCCGGGGTGTCTGGCTGAAGGCGTGCACGCTGAATACTGCGAGCAGGGCCGCCGCAATGGCGCCCCACGCACTGCTGGAAGCCGAGAATTTCATGGAAGTCTCCTCCGAGCAAGGTGAAGCCCAGCTCTAACATGGCACTGCACTCGACGGAGGTTATTGACCGAAATCAACTTCTCGGACTTCTAACACCGAATCGACGGCGATCAGCCGCGCGTGGGTTTCCTGCACGATCTCATCGATTTCCAGCGTGACCGGCGGGGATATGGTCGAGCCAATATTGTTGGCACTCGCTGCCAGGCTTGCAGCCGCATCGCGATTGCAGCGACCGAGGCAGCGGGGCCGGCGAGTTCAGGCCGTGGCCACCGCCTGCCGGCGCGCGAGCAGGAATTGGTTCATGATGGCC
This sequence comes from Thioalkalivibrio paradoxus ARh 1, assembly GCF_000227685.2. GTDB lineage: Bacteria > Pseudomonadota > Gammaproteobacteria > Ectothiorhodospirales > Ectothiorhodospiraceae > Thioalkalivibrio > Thioalkalivibrio paradoxus. The sequence goes on from NZ_CP007029.1 coordinate 3,261,700, forward strand.
CGCAGCGCCGCCGGCTTCACCGGCTTGCGCATGGTGGCGAGCTCCAGGCTGCGCACCCGCTCGCGCACCTCCTCGCCGTAATCCGCCGTGACCACCACGGCCGGGATGTCGCCCCAGCGCTCGCGCAGCGCGGCGATGCTCTTCAGGCCGGCGTCCTGGCCATCGAGATGGAAATCCACCAACATCAGATCCGGCGGGCGTCCCGCCTGCTCCATGACGGCCAGCGCGCCGGCGGTGTCGGCGGTGTCGGCGGCCGTGACGGCGCAGGCCCAGCCCTCGAGCAACTGGGACATGCCCTCGAGAATGCTGTGCTCGTTGTCCACGCAGAGCACCAGCGCCTGGTGGAGGCGCGCGCCGAGCTCACGGCGATTGGCACTTCGGCGGCGAACATCGAGCCGCGGCCGAACTCGGACTGCACGCGGATCTCGTGGCGGAGCGCCCGCGCCATGCGCTGCACGATGGCGGGCCCGAGGCCCATGCCCTTGGCGCCGAACTCGTCGCGCGGCTGGAAGCGCCGGAATTCCTCGAAAATGTCCCGCTCGAGATGCTCCGCCGGGATGCAGGGGCCGGTGTCCCAGACCTGGATGGAGAGGAACTGGCCATGCCGGCGGCAGCCTAGCAGGACGCGGCCCTGGCGCGTGTAGCGCGGCGCGTTGGAAAGGAAGTTCTGCAGGATGCGGCGCAGGAACTGGCGATCCGAGTGCACCGTGACGCTGCCGGGAACGGCGGGGAACTCGATGCCGCGCTGGCGCGCGATGAGGCTGAAGTCTAAACGATAGGAAATCCAACCGCCTTCACCGCAGAATCCCTTCGGCCCGGGGCCTGTCAAGTCGCAACGGGAGCCCCTTCTGAGCAACGGCGGCAGCCTATACGGCTGAAATCGGCCCGCCAGTGGGTGGCGAGGCGGTCTTTCCGGTGGGCTATGGGTGTGTTTGCGGAAAGCGGGGAACGGCGGGGCCAGCAGCCCAGCGGGGCTGCTTTACCTAGACACCCGCTGGTCGTGCTCGTACTCCGGCGCGGGCGCCACGGCCTCGGCCGCCAGAGCGGTGACGGCTGGGCGCAGCGGTGAGTTCGGGGCGAGTACGCCTGAGTTGCGATGGCGATGCTGCCGGGGCGGTGGGACCAGTGCGGCGATGCGGCCGATCAGTTCCAGCGGCGAGAGGATGGTCCGGGTGCGCCCTTCCGGGCCCGGTTTGGGCAGGCGGTAATCAGCCGCTGCGGGTCGCGTTCTTCCGGTCGGCTGCGAAGGAGGGACGGGCGCAGTAGCGCAGCAGACGCTCCAGGCCCTCTCGGTCGTCCGCCTCGATGCGCACGCTCGCATCCAGCGAGAACCCGCCGCCGTGTTCCCACGCTCGCGCCCGTGACACGCTGACCATCGGCAGCGACACCCGCCCGCCGAAAAGCTGTTTTCAGATCTCTGCCACCCACCCCCGAAACCGGGCTTGTCCAACAAACGGCTCAGATCGTGGCTCGCTTCGCTCACACGATCTAGCCTTATCCGTTATGGCGCACGCGACCGCCGTTCGAGTTTCGATCGGGCGCGCAAACCAGTGACCGACAACAGAATCGGACCCGTACCCGATCGCCACCCTACTGCGGCCTGGCATTCATCTCCAACAGCGTTCCCTCATGAACGAACATGGCCGGGAGCACACACCCCGTGGTCCCTGCTCATTCTGCGCAGGACACGGGTTCGTTCTCGCATGGGAGCATCTGGACCGGGAGAGGCGCGATCGGTGAGCCGACCCACTTCATCAGCGTCAGCGGGTGCGAGCAGGGTCGCTGCTCCAGAGGTTGAATCAGCGGGCGGGATCGGCCCTTCGGGAGGAGGCCAGCCTGATTTCGGGGACCCGTCCGGTACACGCGGGCGCGCGCATGCGCACCCAGTTCCGGGACCGAATCAGGCCATCGCGCTGGCCATGTCTCCATAGACCCCGTCGCCATAGCGCGTAACCCGGTTCCGGCCGGCCTTCTTGCTTCTGTACATGGCCTGGTCGGCAAGCGCGATGAGTTCCTGCAAGTCGTGCGCGGTGTCGGGGTAGCCCGCGTAGCCGACGCTGACCGTGGCGCGAAGCGGGGTGCCCTCAACATCGATGGCCATGCGTTCGATCGAACGGCGCAAGCGCTCGGCCGCATCGCCCGCCGCCTGGAGCCCGGTGTTGGGGAGCAGCACCACGAACTCATCGCCGCCGTAGCGCGCGATCAGGTCGGAACGGCGCAGCACACTACTCATGCTGTCCACGATGCCGACGATCAGGCGGTTGCCGGCCTCGTGCCCGAAGCGGTCGTTCGTCTCCTTGAGGTTGTCCGCGTCGATCATCATCACACTCAATTCGGTCCGTTCCCGCTGCGCCCGAAGCAGTTCGCGCTCGAACGCCATATAGAACGCCCGCATGTTGGCGACACCGGTCATGCCGTCGGTCTCGGAGAGATCCCTGAGAATCCGGCGCGAGAAATTCATGTCGTTCGCGAGCATCGAAGTCAGGTACGCCACCAGCGCGAACGGCCCGAGCTGGAACAGCACGTGAGCGAAAACCTCGAAGCCATAGAATGTTTGGCCCAGCAACGCATGCCAGCCGTACAGGTACAGCACGGTAATGAGCCCGACCACTGCCAGGGTCATGGTTCTCCCCAGCGTCAGCGCGGCAAACACGATCGGCAACAGGTAAAGGTTTACCAATCCGCTGTGCTGCTCGCCGGTGTGCCAAATCACAAACGCGATCAGCAGCGTCATGGCCAGCGTCTCCACGACCAGCTTCCAGCGTGCCTCGCGGGTAAACAGGTTCAGGTAACGGAAGCCGATGATCATCAGCGCGAAAGCCGCGCTGGCCGCCGCGATCGGAAACACGTCGACGTCCGCGCCTGGGATGACCAGGTAGACCAGGATCAGAATCAGCAGCAGCCAGAGGGTTTCCGCGAGGGTGCGATGAAATCCCTTCAGTTCGAGCTGCTCGGTATCGGGCATCCCGTTGACGCGTGCATCCGCGGCACGCCGGGACCCCTTCCCCACACCGGTTTTCGTCACTTTGCTTGCCCGTCCCTGCCTGACTCCGTCACTCAACGCACATCCGTCACGCGCCCGCTACTGCATTGCGATCCCGGTTCCCTGCGCAGTTCCCCGACCGAACGCCGGCGCGCAGGGCTGCGTTGTGGCCCCCAAAGCCGTCCAGCCTTTACTTCAACAGGCTGCTGGGGTGCGGATTTAACACCAAGCTGCGTCAGGCATCCAATTAACCTTCTGCCACGGTCGGACATTCAACGCACGGCGGGCGGCGATATCCACTGCTTCTGAGCTGCAGCCCGCTATCGGTCAGGCAATCAACTGGCGGCCTTTATCTGCCCCCCGCCTGCCGATCTCCGCCTCGCATCGGCGACCAGAGTCGGGCTGGCGCCCAGCGGGCTGTGCGGTGCCGGCCGGCGCAGCCCGGGTTCGCCAGAGGCGCTCAGTCGTCGAGGACGTAGACGGTACCGCAGTACGGGCAGCGCATGCGCCCGTCGGGGGACTCGTCGATCGGCAGGTATACACGCGGATGCGAGGCCCAGAGCGCGCTCTGCGGGGTCGGGCAGTGCAGCGGCAGCTGGTCGCGGCGCACCGCGACGGTGGTCTCCGCATTGGCCTGGGAGAAGCGGTCCTGCTGTTCGGCGCTGTGGGGATTGGGCATGGCAGTGTTTCCGAGTGCTGTGCCGGCGGCCGGCCGGTCGGTTACAAGGCTCAGACGTAGGTGAGCCAGCCTTCGTGTTTCGGGTGACGCCCCTGGACGACGTCGAAGTACAGCGCTTGCAGGCGCTGGGTGATCGGGCCGCGGGTTCCGTCACCGATCGGCCGGTTGTCGACCTCGCGGATCGGGGTCACTTCGGCGGCGGTGCCGGTGAAGAAGGCTTCGTCGGCGATGTAGACCTCGTCGCGGGTGATGCGCTTCTCGACGATCTTCAGGCCTTCCTCCTCGGCCAGCGTGAAGATCGTCCGCCGGGTGATGCCGTCCAGCGCGGAGGTCAGATCCGGGGTGTAGATCACGCCATCGCGCACGATGAAGATGTTCTCGCCGCTGCCCTCGGCCACGTAGCCTTCGGTGTCGAGCAGCATCGCCTCGTCGTAGCCGCAGGCAACCGCTTCCTGCAACGCGAGCATCGAGTTCATGTAGTTGCCGTTCGCCTTGGCCTTGCACAGCGTCACGTTCACGTGGTGTCGGCTGTATGACGAGGTGTGGATGCGGATGCCGCGGGTCATGTTTTCCTCGCCCAGGTAACTGCCCCAGGTCCACGCCGCCACCATGACATGCACCTCGAGGTTGTCGGCGCGCAGGCCCATCCCCTCGGAGCCGAAGAAACACATCGGGCGGATGTACGCGGTCTCCAGCCCGTTCTCACGGACGGAGGCGATCTGGGCGGCACTGAGTTCCTCGGCGCTGTAGGGGATCTTCATACCCAGGATGCGCGCGGAATTGAACAGGCGCCGGGTGTGATCCTCGAGCCGGAAGATCGCGGTGCCATGCGCCGCGTCGTAGGCGCGCACGCCCTCGAACACGCCCATGCCGTAGTGCAGCGTGTGGGTCAGCACATGCACCCGGGCATCGCGCCAGGGCACCATCTTCCCGTCCAACCAGATCACTCCGTCGCGATCCGCCATCGACATCGTCGGTCTCTCCTCAGTCAGTGTCTTCGGGCGCCGGCGCTCGGGCCGCCACGTCTCCGAACAGTTCGTCCCAGGTGGCGATCACCTGGCTGCGCAACGTACGCAGATCCGCCGGCGGGTCGACCACCCGGGTGCCGGCCCCGGCCAGGGTCAGACGGTGGATCCGGTTGCGCATGTCGCGGTAGGCATCTGCCAGTGCGCTCCCCAGTTCCGGGGTAATCACGCCAACCTCCCCCAGCACGTCCAGCGTCCGCACCTTGTCCGGCCAGGCGCAAACCTCGGGATGCTCGTGGGCGTTGGCCAAAACCCAGTATTGAACCATGAACTCGATGTCAGTGATACCGCCGCGATCCCGCTTGAGGTCGAACGCGTCCGGGTCGCGCGACGCGTGCTCGGCCAGCATCTTCGCGCGCATCTCGACGATCTCGGCACGCAGCGCGTCGCGATCGCGGGGACGTGACAGGATTTTCCGGCGCACTTCGGCGAAGCGTTCGCCCAATTCGCGGTCGCCGGCCACGCAGCGGGTTCGCACCAGCGCCTGGTGCTCCCAGGTCCAGGCCGACCCTTCCTGGTAGCGGGAGAATGCGTCGAGGCTGCTGACCAAAAGGCCTGCCAGACCGCTGGGCCGCAGCCGCGTGTCCACCTCGTACAGTCGGCCGGCAGGCGTGAACACGCCGAGCAGGTGCACGATCCGCGTGCCCAGACGCCCGAAGAATTCGGCATTGTCGATCACGCGGGGGCCGGAGGTCCGGGCCTGATCGCCGTCGCTGTCGTGCAGGAATACCAGGTCGAGATCGGAACCGTAGCCGAGCTCCAGCCCCCCGAGCTTGCCGTAGCCGACGATCGCGAAGCGGGCCCGGCGCCGCTGGTCGCCGCTGCCGCACCAGGGCTCGCCGTGGCGCTGTACCATCAGATTCCAGCTCAGTTCCAGCACCTTCGCCAACAGCACCTCGGCGAGCCAGGTCAGGTGATCGGACACGCGCATCAGCGGCAGGTAGCCCATGATGTCGGCCGCGGCGACACGTAGTGTCTGCACCTGCTTGTACTGGCGCAGCCGGTCCAGCACCTGCTCCCGGTCCTCCAGCGCGAACTGCGCGAGCTCCTGGTCCAGCTCCCGGCGCAAGCCCTCGCGATCGGGGGGCGCATACAGCGCCCGGGGGTCGAGCAGTTCGTCGAGCAGCACCGGGTACCGGGTCAACTGGTCGCTGATCCAGGAACTGGCCTCGCAGAGCTTCACCAGCTGCGACAGCGCCAGCGGATTTTCCACCAGCAGCGACAGGTAGACCGACCGCCGCGCAATGGTCTTCACCAGCTGCAGGGCGCGCGGGAGGACCGGGTCGGGACGATCCAATTCCGCGATCGCGCCCAGCAGCAGCGGCATCAGCCGGTCCAGGCGCTGGCGGCCGGTTTCGCTCAGGCTGCGGGTAACCGGGCTCTGGCGCAGGGCCCGGATCGCCTCGAACGCGGCCGGCGGATCGGCAAACCCCATCCGGGCCAGCAGCGGCACGGCCTCGGGCTGCTTCGTGTGCAACGACCAGATGCGGCTGAGGCTGCGCTGTCGGCCGGCGCCGGGCATGTCGTCCAGGTTGTCCTCGTCGTCACGCTGGGGGGCCGAGAACACCTGCTCGAACTGGGCGTGTACGCGGCGCTGCTCGCGCACCAGCGCCATTTCGAAACTCGCCTCGTCCGGATAGCCCATCGCCAGCGCCAGCCGGGTGCGGTCGAAAGCCTGCGGCGGCAGCCGGTGGGTCTGCTGGTCGTTCTGCATCTGCAGCCGGTTCTCGACCCGGCGCAGAAAGCGGTAGGCATGCACCAGTTGATCCACCGCATGCCGCGGCAGTTGCTGCTGGCGGGCCAGCAGGTCGAGCACCCCGAGCAGATCACGGCGCTGCAGCGCGCGGTCGCGCCCGCCCCGAATCAGCTGGAACACCTGGCCGATGAACTCGATCTCGCGAATTCCGCCCTCGCCGTGCTTCACGTCCTCGATGCGCTCCTTGCGCACCGACTCCTCGTTGATCTTGCGCTTGAGCGCGCGCAGATTCGCGAAGGCGCCGTAGTCGAGATAGCGGCGGTAGATGAACGGCCTCAGCTTCTGCATCAGGCGTTCACCGTCGCCGGGATCCCCGGCCATCACCCGGGCCTTGATCAGTGCGTAGCGTTCCCACTCGCGGCCGTGCGCCTGGTAGTAGTCCTCGATCGCGTCGAAGTGCATCACCAGCGGCCCGGCACTGCCGAAGGGACGCAGGCGCATGTCCACCCGATAGCAGAACCCCTCGGGGGTCACATCGGCGAGCGCCGCGATCAACGCCCGGCCCAGGCGCTGGAAGTATTCCTGATTGTCGATCATGCGCGCGCCGTCGGTACTGCCGGGGCGGTGGTAGGCGAAGATCAGGTCGATGTCGGACGAGAAATTGAGCTCCCTGCCGCCGAGCTTGCCCATGCCGAGCACGATCAGCGACTGCGGCTCGCCTTCGCGATCGCGCGGGATCCCGTACTTTTCCCGATGGCGCGCATCCAGCCAACCGAGCGCGCCCTGCACCAGAACATCCGCCAGCCGGCTCAGGTCGTGCATCACCTCGTCCAGCTCGGCCTGACCGAGCAGATCCCGCCAGGCGATGCGGATCAGTTCCCGGTGGCGCAGCTCGCGCAGGCAGGCCTTCAGCTCGGTCTCGTCGCGCGCCTGTTCCAGGCGCCCGGCAAGATCCGCACGCAGCTCACGACCGGTGCGGGCAGGCATTGCCCCGTGCGTATCGAGCAGATCGAGCAGGTACTCCGGGTGGCGCTGGGCGATCTGGGTCACGTAATCGCTGCACAGGAACACCATCGCCGCGCCAGGCATCGCAGGAGGCGGGTCGGGCACCAACGCCAGGAACTGATCCAGCCGCTGCCGTGCGCGCTCGCGTGCCGCAGCGGGCAGGTGTTCCGGTAGAGCCGGTGGAGAGACGTGCATCGGCCAAGCCTACCAGCCACCCCCGCCCGCGGAAACCGACGCGCCGCGAGTCCGCGGGCGGGCTGCCGGGACGTTGACAGCCCGCCCACCATAAATAACAATAGTTCTTGTTCGCGCTTTGCGAACCACCCTCATTTCAGGAGTCAGCAACATGCTTCGTCATTCGTTGAAACTCGTTGCCGCAGCGGCCCTGAGTGCCGCGCTGGGCCTTCCCGCCACCGCAGGCGCTGACGGCGAGGTCAACCTGTACTCGGCACGCCAGGAGAACCTGATCAAACCGCTGCTCGACGATTTCACCCGCGATACCGGCATCCGCGTCAACCTGCTCACCGGGCGCGCAGACGAACTCCTCCAGCGGCTTCGACTCGAGGGCCGCAACTCGCCAGCCGACGTGCTGATCACGGTCGATGCCGGCAACCTGCATCAGGCCCAGCAGGCCGGCGTGCTCGCCCCGATCGAATCCGAGGTACTGAACGCCAACGTGCCGGAAAGCTACCGGGACGTCGACGGCCGGTGGTACGGCCTGTCGCTGCGTGCCCGTCCGATCATGTATCACAAGGACAAGGTCGACCCGGCCGAACTCTCCACCTACGAGGCGCTGACTGACCCGAAGTGGCGCGGACGCATCTGCGTGCGTTCCTCCGCCAATGTCTACAACCAGTCGCTGGTCGCGGCGATGATCGCGACCGAGGGAGCCGAGGCCGCCAGCGAATGGGTCAACGGCCTGGTGGCCAACTTCGCGCGTCCGCCGCAGGGTGGCGACCGCGACCAGATCCGTGCGGTCGCCGCCGGGGTCTGCGACATCGCGCTGGCCAATACCTACTACATCGGCGCGATGCTGGCCGGCGACGACGCGACCCAACGCGCGGCTGCCGAACAGGTCGGCGTGTTCTTCCCGAACCAGGATGACCGCGGCACGCATGTGAACATCAGCGGTGCGGGCGTGACCACCCACGCGCCCAACCGCGAGAACGGAATCCGGCTGATCGAGTACCTGACCAGTGAATCGGCACAGCGCTGGTACGCCGAAGCCAACCAGGAATACCCGGTACGGCCGGACGTGCCCGCCAGCGAGGTGCTCCGCAGCTTCGGCGAATTCGAGGCCGACAGCCTGAACCTGTCGCTGCTCGGCGCACACAACGCCGAAGCCGTGCGTATCATGGACCGCGCGCGCTGGCGCTGACCGCAACACACCCACGGATGACCAGGTGCCCCGCGGCAGGTGAGGGGTTCTCCCCTCCCCGTGCGCGGGGCATCGTCCGCCCCCTGCCGGTCGGCTCCTCCCCTCCCCGTGCGCGGGGCGCGCGCTGGCTTGTGCGTATCGGGAACGGCATCCCCCATTGGAGAGGGAACGGGTCCACGGGGATGTAATTCATAATGCGAACGTTTACTATTTGCACCCATGAAAGGCACCCCTCGCTCCCGCCCGGCGTCTGGTCGGTCGCGCTGGCCGCTACGCCCGCGCTGGCCCGGCGTCTGGCAACTGACCTCGGTCACGGTCGCGCTGGTCCTCGCACTGCCGGTGCTGGTGATCTTCGGGCACGTGTTCCTGCCCTCCACCGACGTCTGGGTGCATCTGCGCGAGACCATGCTGGGCGAGTACGTGACCAACTCGCTACTGCTGCTGTTCGGGGTCGGCGTCGGCGTGCTGGTGATCGGCATCCCGGTCGCCTGGCTGGTCAGCGTCTGCGAATTTCCCGGCCGCCGGGTCTTTCAGTGGGCGCTGATGCTGCCGCTGGCGATGCCAGCGTACATCATCGCCTACACCTATACCGGCATGCTGGATTTTACCGGGCCGGTGCAGGTGCTGATCCGCGATCTGACCGGGCTCGGCTACGGCCAGTACTGGTTCCCCGAGATCCGTTCGCTGACCGGCGCGATGCTGATGCTGACGCTGGTGCTCTACCCCTACGTGTACCTGCTGACGCGTGCGGCGTTCCTGGAACAGTCGGTCTGCGTGCTGGAGGTCTCGCGCACGCTTGGCAGCGGACCCTACTCCGGTTTCTTCCGGGTCGCGCTGCCGCTGGCCCGGCCAGCGGTGATCGCGGGCCTGACGCTGGCGCTGATGGAAGTGCTGGCGGACTACGGCACGGTCGCGTATTTCGGGATCCCGACGTTCACCACCGGCATCTTCCGCACCTGGTACGGTCTGGCCGACCCCGCCGCGGCCGCCCAGCTCGCTGCGGTGCTGCTGAGCTTCGTGTTCGTGCTGATCCTGCTCGAGCGCTGGTCGCGGATGCGCGCACGCTTCCACCACACCAGTTCCCGCTACTCGACGCTGCCGCGCTACCGGCTCAAGGGCTGGAAGGCCGCCGCCGCGGTGACCGCCTGCCTGCTGCCGATCCTTCTGGGCTTCCTGATCCCGGCCGCGCAGCTCTCGATCTGGGCCGCACGCACGACCGACCACTGGATGAACCCCGCGTTCGCCGAGCTGGTGTTCAATACCTTCTCGCTGGCGGCGATGGCCGCGGTGATCGCGGTCGCGCTGGCGCTGGTCCTGGCCTATGCCCGGCGCATGCAGGGCGGCTTCGTCACCGGGCTCGCGGTGCGGGTGGCAGGCATGGGGTATGCGGTGCCGGGAACGGTGATCGCAATCGGCGTGATGCTCCCGTTCGCCTGGTTCGACAACACGCTGGATGCCTTCATGCGCGAGCAGTTCGACATCTCGACCGGACTGCTGCTGTCGGGCACGCTGGTCGCGCTGCTGTTCGCCTACGCGGTGCGCTTCCTCGCGGTGTCGCTGCAAACGGTGGAGGCCGGCCTCGGCAAGATCAAGCCGAGCATGGACGACGCCGCGCGCTCGCTGGGGATGCGCCCGCTGGCGACGCTGACCCGCGTCCATCTGCCGATCATGCGCGGCACATTGCTGACCGCGCTGTTGCTGGTGTTCGTCGACGTGCTGAAGGAGCTGCCCGCAACGCTGATCCTGCGACCGTTCGATTTCAACACGCTCGCTGTGCGCGCCTTCGAACTCGCCGGCGACGAGCGCCTGGCGGAATCCTCCAGCGCCGCGCTGGCGATCGTGCTGGTCGGGCTGCTTCCGGTTATCCTGCTCAGCCTGACCATTGAACGATCCCGGCCGGGGCAGCGGCAGCGGGCACGCCAGCAGACCGGAAGTCCGCAGGGCGAGCCGCTGGCGGTCCCCGCGGGCACACAGGCCGCATGACGACCAAGAATACGGAAACCGCCCGTGCGGCGGAGGTAGTGCTGGACGATATCGACGTGGGCTACTCGGGCCAGCGCGTGGTGCATGCGATCTCGCTGGAACTCCCGCGCGGGCAGATCGGCTGCCTGCTCGGCCCCTCCGGCTGCGGCAAGACGACGCTGCTGCGCGCGATCGCGGGCTTCGAAGGCGTGATGCGCGGCGAGATCCGGCTGAACGACGAGACCGTGAGCCGCCCCGGGTTCACGCTCGCGCCCGAAAAGCGCAACGTCGGCATGGTGTTCCAGGACTTCGCGCTGTTCCCGCACCTGGATGTGACCGGCAATATCGCATTCGGAATCCGCCGCTGGAGCCGGGCCGACCGCGAGCGCCGGGTCAAGGAGCTGCTGCGGCTGATCGGCCTGTCCGGTTACGAGCGCGCGTTCCCGCATGCGCTCTCCGGCGGCCAGCAACAGCGGATCGCGCTGGCCCGGGCGCTGGCGCCGCGCCCGCAGCTGCTGCTGCTGGACGAGCCGTTCTCGAGTATGGACGTCGAGTTGCGCACCGATCTCGCGCGCGAGGTGCGCGCGATCCTGCGCGCCGAGGGAACCACCGGAATCCTGGTCACGCACGATCAGCACGAGGCCTTCGCGTTCGCCGACCGGGTCGCGGTGCTGAACAACGGCCGTCTGTGCCAATGGGACACCGCCTACCATCTCTACCACCGGCCTGCCGACCGCTTCGTGGCCGGGTTCGTCGGCGAAGGCACGATCATCCCGGGGCGGGTCTGTGCCGACGACTGCGTCGAGACCGCACTCGGTCGGATCACGGGCAGCCTGTCGGAACGCTACGCGCAGGGCGCCGCGGTCGACGTGCTGGTACGCCCGGACGACATCGCGCTGGACAACGACGCCGGATCGATTCCGGCAGAGGTGACCGCCAAGGCCTTTCGCGGCGCGGACTTCCTCTACACGCTGCGTCTGCACGACGGCACCGAGATCCTCTGCGTCGCGCCGAGCCACGACAACTTCGTGGTATCCGATCATGTCCGCTTGCGCCTGGACTTCTCGCACCTGGTGGTGTTCCCGCGCGGCGACAGTGGCTGTACGCCGCATTGATGCCCCTGCCGCCATCCATCCTGCGGCATCGGCGGGCACCAGGGAGTCGAGCGCGCATTGCGTAGGCGGCAACGATCGGGGCCGGACGCATCGGCGCGCGCGGTATACTGAGGTCTCGTGTACCCAGGGCCGGAGTGGCCGGCACCGCCGCCGGAACCGAGCAGCCTGTCGGACCGGAAAGCAGGCTGGCCATCGGCGCAGTCTCCCTGCGGCGGGCGCCTCGCATGCCCCTAGCCGCGGGGTCGGTCCCCACCACGGATACCGGTCCATCCACCGCAGCAGGAGACGGCTATGACGGCTCTCCAATCGATTCGGCACCGCACGCCTTGGAAGGCCTCGTGGCCGGCATGCCTCGCCGCGGCACTCTGTTTCCAGGCGCTGGGCTCCGGGGCCACCGCCGCGGAGAACCGGCCGGAACTGCGGATCGATGGTGGAACCGCGGAACAGCGGCAGAACATCCGCGCATTCCTGCCGATGACGCGTTACACCTGCGAACTCCCCGAGTTTCGCGAACGCGGGGTCATCCGCAGCGCAGATGACCGGGTGCGCCAGGCACTGCGCGCGCTGGGCCACTACCAGCCGGAGCTGGAACTGGCGATCCGTCGTACCGAAGATTGCTGGAACCTGGAGCTGCAGCTGGACCCTGGCCCAGCGGCCCAAATCGCGGAAGTCGACGTCCAGGTCACCGGCGAGGGCGCGGAAGACCCGGCCTTCGTCGCGATCGTGACCGCGCCCGGGATCGAGGTCGGCGATCGACTGCGTCACGATCACTACGACCGGCTGCGCTCCCGCTTGATGCGGGCGGCGGCCGACCGCGGCTACTTCGACGCGGAACTCACGGCCAGCCAGCTGCGGGTCGACCCACAGACCAACGAGGCGCGCGTCGTGCTGCACCTGGACACCAGAGCCCGATACCGTTTCGGGCCGATCACGCTCGAGCAGGACATCCTGCGTCCCGAGTTCGTCGAGCGTTTGTATCCGTTCGAGACCGGCGCTCCCTACCGTTCGGGGCAGTTGATCATGTTACAGCGCAACCTCGCCGACAGCGGCTACTTCGAGTCGGTACGGGTACGCCCGCGGCTCGATGACGCTGTCGACGGCGAGGTGCCGATCACCGCCGAGGTCAGCACCCGCAAGCGCACGGCCTACGAGGCCCGGTTGGGATTTTCCACCGATACCGGCCCGCGGCTCGGCCTGGCAATGGACCGTCGCTACGCCAACCGCCGGGGACATCGCTACAACGCGGAGCTCGAAGCCTCGACCAAGCGATCCGGGGTCGGCTTCAATTACGACATCCCGCTACGCGATCCGCTCCGGGAGCATCTGAGCCTGTTCGCCACCTATCGTACCGAGGACACCGCCGGTACCCGGTCCGACCGGGCCCAGCTCGGCGCCAGCCGGGTGCGCCAGCATGCCTCCGGTTGGCAGACGACCGAGGGCATTCGCTACGAGTACGAGGAGTTCACCGTCGGCGGGGTCAGTGACACGACTCACATGCTGATGCCTTCCTACCGCGTGAACCGCACCGAGTCGGACGACCCGCTGTTTCCACGCGACGGCTACCGTGTGGAACTGCTGGGCCAGGGCGCGCACGAGAGTTTGGCCTCCAGTATCAGCTTTCTGCAGGCACGCGGCAGCGCAAAGTTCATCCGGGGCCTGGGGGCAGGCCGGATGATCCTGCGCGGCGACGCCGGGCTCACCTACAGTGACGATGTCCAGGAAATGCCGAAGTCGCTGCGTTTCTTCGCCGGCGGCGATACCAGTGTGCGCGGCTTCGGATTCCAGAAACTGGGACCACAGGACGACGAGGGCCGGATGATCGGCGGCCGCCACCTGCTGGTCGGCAGCATCGAATACGACTATCCGTTCGGCGACGGCCCCTGGGGCGCCGCAGTGTTCCTGGATGCGGGCAATGCGTTTGACAGCTTCGATGACTACGACCTGAAGCTGGGCTTCGGCGCCGGGCTGCGCTGGCGTTCGCCGGTCGGCCCGATCCGCGTCGATCTGGCCCATGCCCCGGATTCTCCGGACAGCTTCCGCATCCACTTCACGATGGGCCCGGATCTCTGATGCGGGCCCTGCGTCTGCTGTTCGGTCTGCTGGGCTGGGTTCTGATCCTGGTCTTGCTGGCCATCGCGGGTGCAGTGGCCTTGATCGCCACCGAGGACGGCACGCGCTGGCTGTTTGCACAGGCCGAACGCCATGCACCCGTCGAGTTCCAGGCCGGCCGTGTCGACGGCACCTTGTTCCGTGGGCTGACGCTGCACGACCTGTCGGTGGACGCAGCCGGAACCCGGGTCGAGCTGAGTTCCGGGCTTATCGAACTCGACGCGCTGGCGCTGCTCCGTCTGACCGTCCATGTGCGCGACCTCGACCTCGCCGGCCTGGTGGTGGACCTGCCGGAAGCGGACCCCGAGCCGCCCGAGCCCACCGCCACGCCGGAACTCCCGGAAACGGTCGACCTGCCGGTCCGGGTACAGGTCGACCGGTTCCGGCTGGCGGACCTCGATCTGCGCCGGCTGGGCGAGACCCTGCTGGCGATCGATCACCTCGCGCTGCGACTGCAGGCCGATGCCGACGGTCTGCAGCTGGCCGACGTCGAACTGGCGCTGCCGGGTACCGAGGTCTGGCTGGACGCCGGGTTACAGCCGGCGGGCGCCTGGCCGCTGTCTCTCGAAGGGCGCTGGCGGGTCGACCTGCCGGAAGCCGTTGCGCAGGGATTGCAGGCCGAGCGCGCCGAGGGCCGGCTCGTGGCCGCCGGAGATCTGCGCGAACGCCTGCAGCTGCACCACAACCTGCAGGCCGGGGCCGCGATGGAGACGGACCTGGTGGTGCAAGACCTGCTGGGCACGCCCCGGTTCGACCTGCAGAACCGCTGGGATCCCTTCCACTACCGGCTCGATGCCGAAACGGCACAGGTCGACGCCGGCGAACTCCGGCTGCACGGCGACCTCGACGCTTGGGACGCTCGGCTCGCGACCGCCGTGCAATGGGGCGCGCTGCCCGTCGCGACGCTGAACACCGCGATTGCGGGCTCGTTGCGGCACGTGGAGATTATGGAACTCGCAGTGCGCAGCGTTGCGGGGGAACTGGAGGCACAAGGCCGGCTGGATTTTGCCGAGACCCTGGCCTGGACCCTGGACGCCGGGCTGCATCACGTTGCAGGCGATGCGCTGGGGCTCGAAATGGATGCCGCGGTGGAGTCGCTGCAGCTGGCGGCCACTGGGCGCCTGCCGCGGGATGCGGACGCAGACCTGGAGGGCCTGCTGCAGGCGCTGTCGGCGACGATCGAGATCCGGGAGCTGCTGGCACAGGTCGATGGGCAGCCACTGGCCGGCTCGGGCCGCGTCGCAGTCGCGCAGGGCCAGGCACGAATCGACGATCTGCTGCTGCAGCTGGGTCCGGAGGGCAGCGTCCGCGTCGACGGGGACGCGACCCTGGGCGCGGAGATCCCGTTTCGCCTGGCGCTGGCCGCCGACGCGCTCGATCTGGGTTTCCTGATGCCGGAACGCGAACTGGCCCTGCCGCGCCTGCGGCTGCGCGCCGACGGGCGTCTCGAACCGGAGACCGGCGCGCTCGAGGCCACGGCGATGCTGGAGGATCTCGTCGCGCATATCGATGGCCAGGCGCTGTCCGCCAGCGCCGACGTGGCGCTTTCCGAGACCCGGGCACGGATCCGAACCTTCGACCTTGCGCTGCCCGCAGACGGCCGCTTGAACCTACGCGGCCAGATCGGTTTCGGGGCCGGGATCGACTGGGATCTGCAGCTCGCGGGCCAGGGCATCGATCCGGGTGTACTGGTCCCGGACCTGCCGGGCCGCCTGAAGCTGGACCTGGACAGCCGCGGTGCACTGGCTCCGGACGGTGTCCTCGAAGCGACGCTCGAACTGCGCGAACTGAGCGGGGAACTGCGCAGCCAGCCGGTGCAGGGGGTTGCCAGCACGGGGATTGCGGACTCGCTGGTGCGGGTCGATGCGCTGGACTTGCAGGTCGGCGCAAACCGGCTGAGCGCGAGCGGCGAGCTGGGCGACGTGCTGGCGCTGGAACTCGCTCTGCACGCACCGGAGCTGGACCGCGTGCTGCCTGCGCTGGGCGGGCGCATCGAACTCGACGCAAAGGTCTCGGGCACGCCCGACAGCCCCCGCATCGCGGCCCGGGGTGAAGGCCACGCACTGCGCTACGACGAGCTGCAGCTGGAACGCCTCGATCTTCAGCTGGATGCTGGGCTGGACCCCGAGGCCCCGGCCGAACTGGCGCTGCGCCTAGCGGACCTCCGGGCCGGCGGGCAGCACATCGGGGAGCTGCGGCTGGACGCCGACGGCAAGGCCTCCGCGCACCGTCTGGAACTCGCGGTGGAGGCGGGCGATCTGGGCCGCTTGCGGCTGCAGGCCGCCGGCGGCTACGACCTCGAGCAGGCGCTGTGGAACGGCCGGCTGGAACGACTCGACCTCGAGCAGGCACAGGCGGGGCGGTGGGCGCTCCGCCAACCGGTGCCGGTCACCGCCGGACCGGCCCAGGCCAACCTGGGCGAGCTGTGCCTGGGCCGTGACGACGCCAATCTCTGCCTGAGCGGCGACTGGGCGGCCGCCGCCGGCGGCCAGGGCCAAGTCACGCTGCAGGATCTCGATCTCGCCTGGCTGGAGCCGGTGCTGCCGCCGCAGACCGCGATCGAGGGGCGGCTGAACGCGCGACTGGAGGCCGCGGTCGATGCCGCCGAGGTGCTGCGCGGCGAACTGTCGGTCACCCCGACGGACGGGCAGATCCGCCTGACCCTGCCCGACGGCAGCGAGCAGGTCATTCCCTACCGTGACCTGCGCTTGTCCGCGCGGATCGACGATCAGGATCTGCGGGCCGATCTGGGCCTGTCGTTCCTGGACGAAGGCACCGCGCATGCCGCGGTGCAGATGCGGCCCGAGGACGACAGCTACCGGATCGACGGGGGCATCCACGCAGCACTGGACTCGCTGGAATGGATCGGAGCGTTCTCGCCGGAGATCCAGAACGTGCGGGGCCAGCTGCACGCCGATCTCGAACTCGGGGGTCGCCTCGACGCGCCTTTGGTACAGGGAAGCCTGCGCATCGGCGACGCCGGGGTGCAGATTCCCGAGGCGGGTCTCGACCTCGAGCTGCCGCGGTTGGTCGCCGAGGTCGTATCCGCGGAGGAGATGCATCTGAGCGGCGAATTGCGATCCGGCGGCGAGAGCCTGCAACTCGAGGGCCACCTGGGATTCGCGGAACGGCAACCGGAGGCGGAACTCCGGATTCACGGCGAGCGTTTCCTGGCGGTAAACCGGCCGGACATCCGCGCCCGGATCAGCCCGGACCTGACGCTGCGCCTCCGGCCGGAACGCCTGACGGTGCGCGGCGAGGTCCTGGTGCCCACAGCGCGGATTCTGCCGCCCGACCTGCCGCCAGGATCGGTCGGCGTATCGCGCGACGAGGTCGTGGTCGGCGCAGAGGCCGATCCCGCGAACGGACTGCCGATGGACATCCGCGTCCGCGTCGTTCTCGGCGACGACGTGCGCTTCGACGGTTTCGGTCTGGTCGCGCGCTTCACCGGCGACCTCGACGTCGTCGACGTGCCGGAGCGCCCGCTGCAGCTGTTCGGCGACGTGAACATTCCGGAGGGCAGCTACGAGGCCTACGGCCAGGATCTGGTGCTGGAACACGGCCTGGTGATCTTCCAGGGACCGGTGGAAAGCCCGGCGCTGGATCTGCGCGCGGTGCGCCGGGTACCGGCGTACGATGTCGTCGTCGGGCTGGAGATCGGCGGGGTGCCCGACGAGCTGAGTTCGCGGGTATTCTCGGAACCGCCGATGGACGACACCGAAGCGATGGCCTTCCTGCTGACCGGGCGCCCTCTTTCCGGGGCCACGCAATCCGACGGCAACCTGATCGCCGGTGCTGCCGCGGCCTGGGGCCTGGAACAGGGCGATCTGATCACGCAGCGCCTGGGGCACGAACTGGGGCTGGACGAGGTCGAACTCGACACCGACGCCGGCCTGGACCAGAGCGCGCTGACGATCGGGAAATACCTGTCGCCGAGGCTTCTTCTGCGCTACAGCATGGGGTTGTTCGACGATTCCTACAAGGTGATGCTGCGCTACGAGCTGACCCGCTCGCTGAGCGTCGAAACGACTTCCAGCGCGCTCGGGCAGGGTGTGGACCTGATCTACCGCATCGAGCGCTGACCGTCGCTCGGCTGCCCGCAGCGCGGCGGAGGCCTGCCGCCCATGTGCACGCGCCCCCGGACTGCTGCATTTGCTGCAAAGTGCGGCAAATGCAGCAGTCCGGAGTCCTGCACCCGACCGCGATCGGCTTCGCAATCCGGTCTCATCCCTGGCACGAATACTGCTGAGCAAGCAGGACAAGCTGGTCCAGGAGAATCCGGCGGTGGCATCCGGCACCCCACGACACCGACCACGGTCCCGTCCCGGTGACCGTGCACTGATCGTTTTGCTGCTCGCGGCGCTGGCGCTGGCCGGCTCGCTGCTGCACGCGGCGCTGTCCCGGGCCGACACCCGCACCCAGCACGGGCCGCTACTGGTACGCGATCTCGGGTTGACCGGGCTGGCGTTGTTCACCGAGGCACGCTACACGCGCCATCCGGGCCTTGGCGACCCGCACGCGGCGTTCCGGAGCCACCCGATGGCCCTGGAACACTTCCCGTCCGGGTCGCTGGTACCGCCGCCGCAGCCTCGCCATGACTGAGCGCGGCCGCATGCTGGCGCGGCAGCGCTACCTGGCCGACTACACCGTGGCGGCAATGGCGCGGCGCCGTGGGCGCAACCTGGGGCTGCTTGTCGTCTATGGCGGGATGGTGTTCCTGCTCGCCTCGGTGCTGTTCTATACCAGCGCGCTGAAACACGAATCGGGCCTGTTGCTGGCCGAGGCGCCGGAGATCGTGGTGCAGCGGCTGGTCGCCGGGCGCTACGACTTGATCTCCACCGAGCACGCCGAGGCGCTGGCCGGGATCCGTGGGGTCCGGCAGGTTCAGTCACGGCTCTGGGGCTACCACTACGACCCCGCGGTGCGCGCCAACTACACCCTGATGGTGCCGCCGGACCGCGACCTCGAGCCGGGCACCGCGGTGGTCGGCCCGGCGCTGGCTCGCGCCCGCGGCGCCGGCCCCGGCGACGTGCTGAGTTTCCGGGGCCAGGACGGAGCCCTGTCGGCGTTCCGGATCGATGCGGTCCTGCCGCAGGCGTCCGCGCTCGCCAGCGCCGACCTGCTGTTGGTGGCCGAGGCCGATTTCCGGCGCCTGTTCGGGATCCCCGACGATCAGTACACCGACCTGGCACTGCACATCCCGAACCCGCGCGAGGTCCAGACGGTCGCGGAGAAGGTGCTGGAGGCGCTGCCGGACAGCCGACCAATCCTGCGCGACGAGATTCTTCGCACCTACGACGCGGTGTTCGACTGGCGCTCGGCGCTGGTATTGCTGCCGCTCACCGGTGCCCTGCTCGCGTTCGCGATCCTTGCCTGGGAGAAGGCGTCGGGGCTGTCGGCGGACGAACGCCGCGAGATCGGCATCCTGAAGGCGATCGGCTGGGAGACTGCCGACGTGCTGCAAATGAAACTATGGGAAGGCGCACTGGTGTCGATGCTGGCGTTTCTGCTGGGGACGACCGCCGCCTACTGGCACGTCTTCGGGCTGTCCGCGCCACTGCTCGCGCCAGTGATGCAGGGCTGGTCGGTCCTCTATCCGGATTTCCAGCTGACCCCGGTCGTCACCGCCACGCAGCTGCTGACGCTGTTCTTTCTGACCGTGTTCCCGTATCTGGTGGCCACGCTGATGCCGGTCTGGCGTGCGGCCGTCAGCGATCCCGACGAGGTGATGCGATGACCGCCCAGGTCGAGCTGGCCGGAGTGCGCAAGGCGTTCAACGAGGGGCAGCCGAACGCGTTCTGGGCGGTGGACGGCATCGACCTGTCGCTGCCGTCCGGCGGGATCACGGTGGTGGCGGGTCCGAGCGGCTCCGGGAAGACGACCATGCTGACCCTGGTGGGCTGCCTCGCAAGGCCGACCGAGGGGCGCGTCCGGCTCGACGGCCGCGACATCTCCGGCCTCCCGGAGCCGTTCCTGGCGGCGTTGCGCCGGCGCACCTTCGGCTTCGTGTTTCAGCGCTTCAACCTGATTCGCGGCCTGCCGGTGCTCGACAACGTGATGCTGCCCGCGTATCCACTCGGCTCGCCACGCGGGCCCCTGCGGCGCCGCGCGTTCGAGCTGCTCGAGCGGCTCGGACTGGCGCACCGCGCCGAGGCGCGGGTCGAGTCGCTGTCCGGGGGCGAGGCGCAGCGCACCGCGATCGCTCGTGCGCTGATCAACGACCCGCCGGTGCTGATCGCCGACGAACCGACCGCAAACCTGGATTCGGCGCTGTCCAGCGCCTTTCTGGAGATTGTCGCCGGTCTCCGCGAAGAGGGGCGCACGCTGCTCTTGAGCAGCCACGATCCGTTGGTCCGCGAGGCCGCGGTGGTGGACCGCGTGATCGAATTGCGCGACGGCCGGGTGATCGCGGACCGCACACGGCCAGCGGCAACGCGATGATGGTCCAGGCCCCGATCCTGGCGCTGATACTGGCGGACGTGCTGAGCCTGCTGCTGCTCGTTCCCGCAGCGGTGTTCGCGACCCAGGTGCTGCGTCACTGGAATCTGGCGAGCGGACACGCGCTGCAGCTGCGGCTGGAAAAGCGCACGTTCCTGATCGGCACCGCACTCGGACTGGTGTTCGTCGCGCAGTTGCTGGTGCTGCCGCTGTTCGTGCATACCGTCGACCGGATGGCATTGCAGATCGTCGGCGCGATGTGCGCGGTCGGCACGTTGAGCGCGAACGCCTGGGGTTTCCCGGCACTGTGGCTGCGGATCCTGCTGTTCTTCCTCGCCGCCGCGTGGCTGGTGTTGCACCGGCTCGATGGACGGTCACCGGAGTACCCGCTGACCCGCGCGAAGTACGCGCTGCTGCTGGCGATCGTGCCGCTCGCGGCTGCTGCCGCAGCGGCGCAGCTCGCGTTCTTCCTGAACCTGGATCCCGACGTGATCACCTCCTGCTGCGGCAGCCTGTTCAGTCAGGACGCGGAGTCCGTGACGGCACATTTGGCCGGTCTGCCGCCGCTGCCGACGATGGTCGCGCTCTACGCGGTGCTGGGCCTGGTCCTCGCGACCGGCGCGGTCTACCTGCGCTGGCGGCGGGGCCTGGTGCTGTTCGGGGGACTGTCGGCACTGGCATTTCCGGTCGCGATCGCGGCCATCGTCGCGTTCGTGTCGCTCTATGTGTACGAGCACCCGCTGCACCACTGCCCGTTCTGTGTGCTGAAGCCCGAATACGGCTACGTGGGGTATGCGTTGTACCCGCCGTTGTTCGGTGCGACGGCTCTGGGGCTGGGGCTGGGTCTGGCCGCGGCGGTGGCGATGGCGCGCCGCGACAGCCTGCAGCAGGTGCTTGCAGCGCACGCGCCGCCGCTGGTGATCGTCGCAGGCGCGGGATTCGCGCTGTTCGCGGCGCTGAGTGCGTGGCTTTCCTGGCAGTCGAACCTGATCCTGATCGGGTATTGAGAGAGGCTTATGCGCGCACGGATTCTCTTCTGGCTACTCCTCCCGGTTCTCATCGCAGGCTGTGGCGGCGAACGGCAATCGGTCGCAAACGGCGATCCGGCGCCCGCGTTCGAACTCGAACGGCTCGACGGCGGACAGGCGACCTTGTCCGAACAGCAGGGTCAGGTCGTGGCGCTGCGCTTCTGGGCCGACTGGTGTCCGTTCTGCCGCCGGGAGATGCGCGAACTGGAACCGGTGTACCAGCAACTGCGCGCCGAGGGGCTCGAAATCCTCGCGGTGAACGTCGGACAGGAACGCGCTCGCGCAGAGCGCTTCGCCGACCGGGTCGGATATTCCTATCCCACGCTGCTCGATCCCGACTCGGCGGTCGCGCGGCGCTATGGCGTGATCGCGATCCCGGTCACCTACTTCATCGACCGCGACGGAATCGTGCGCGGGCGGATTCTGGGGGAATCCGATGCCTCGACATTCGAGCGCATGGCACGCCCGCTGCTCGATCCCGGCGCAGATCAGCGACCCGGAAGCGCGGGCACCGGGCAGCCGGCGAAGGGCCGAGCCGGCATCGAACCGCTGCAGCCGCTGGCCGCCGGCGCGGGCCTGACCGCAACCGATCCCTGATGCAAGCGGAATACACCTGGGCCATCGCGTTTCTGGCCGGGCTGCTGGGCAGCGGCCACTGCGTGGGCATGTGCGGCGGACTGATCTCGGCGTTCTTCCTGAAGATGGGCCGGCATTCGCGCAACCCGGTGACCTATGCCGCGTACCACGGCGCGCGGGTATCAGTGTACGTGGTCGCGGGGGCGGCGGCTGGCGCGATCGGGCTGCTGATTTCCGCCGGCACGCTGGGTGCGGCCCAGGGCGTATTGATGATCGTGGCGGGGGTGGTGGTGATCCTGCTCGGCCTGGATCTGCTCGGAATCGGGCCGCTGCGCCGGTTCCAGTTCTCGGTCCTGCCTCCGGCCCTGCTGAACCATGCGCTGCGTACCGCCGACCGGCGCGGCCCGCTGGCCGGTGCCTGGATCGGGGGCACGATCAACGGCTTCATGCCCTGTTCGCTGACCCTCGCGGTGGCGGTGCAGGCCACCGCCGCCGGCGGGCCGCTGCCCGGTGCGGCGCTGATGCTAGCGTTCGGCCTGGGCACGCTGCCGTCGATGCTGGCGCTGAGCATCATCGTCGGGCGACTCGGCTGCAAGGCACGCGGGCGCCTGATGCAGGCGGCAGCATTGTGCGTGATCGTGCTCGGCGCCGGCACGCTGTACCAGGGGATCAGCTACTTCCAGGTGATGCGAGGCCTGGTGGGGACCTGAGCAACGCAGGGGCCGGCACGGCATCGCCGGCGCATCGCGGCTCCTGACGTGTTCATCGATGCAACACCCAAGACGAAGGAGACAGGAAATGAACAGGCGACATCTTCTGAAGGGGACGGTGCTGGCCGGAATCGCGGCGACCCTCGGCAAGGCCACTGCTGGGGAGCCGTCCGGCTGCGAAGGCGACGGCACCCCCCTGCAATTCATGCCCAAGGCGCCACCGGATCCGGAACCCTTGCAGAACGAGCTGGAAAAGTATCCGCGCTGCCCCTACTGCGGCATGGACCGGCGGCAGTGGCACCACAGCCGGCACCTGGTGCATTACGACGACGACCGCGTCGACGGCACCTGCTCGCTGCACTGCGCCGCGATCAGCCTGAGCCTGAACATCGATCGTGGCCCCAAGGCGATTTACGCAGCCGACTACGGCAGCGGCGACGAGCTTCGCCCGCTGGTCGACGTGGATGCGGCCCATTACCTGATCGGCAGTGCCCTTCCCGGAACGATGACGGCGCGCAGCAAGATGGCCTTCGCGTCACGCGCCGCGGCCGAACAAGCGCAACGGGACCATGGCGGCGAGCTGGCCGACTTCGATCAGGCTCTGACCGCAGCCTACCTCGACATGGCCCGGGATACCGAGATGATCCGCCGCCGACGGGCGGAACGGCGGGCGCGCATGCAGCAACCAGCGCACGACTAGTTGGCCACGCCACTTGGCCGCCGTCCCCGGGCCGCGGCCATACCACCCGTCCGTCGCCGACCCGAAGCCGGCGGCGACACCTATTCGAACGGGAGACGCAGAAATGAACGACCGCACCCCCTTCCGAGCATTGCTGGCAATGTCGCTGATACTGCTGCTGATACTGACCGCAGGCACGGGCACGGCCAGCAGCCACGCCTCCGAATTCTCGGGGCCCGACCCCGAGGTCCGCGACACCTGCCCGGTGTGTGGAATGCTGGTCGCGCGCTACCCCGCGTGGATCGCGACGGTACTGTACGAGGATGGCCACAGCGACCATTTCGACGGCGCCAAGGACCTGTTCAAGTACCTGTTCGACCTGCCCCGCTATGCGCCCGGTCGGAGCGGGCAGGAAATCTCGGCCATCGGCGTGACCGAGTACTACGGCCTCACGCGGATCGATGCCCACTCGGCCTGGTATGTGATCGGCTCGGACGTCCTGGGGCCGATGGGCCACGAACTCGTGCCGCTGGCCACCGCGGACGACGCCAGCGAGTTCCTGGAAGATCACGAGGGCACCCGGATCCTGCGCTTCGACGAGGTGACTCCGGATCTGTTGCAGGATCTGGACGCGGGCCGGGTGCACTGACGACCGCGCCCCCGGTGCGCGCAACGCCCGCACGTGCAGGCACGCGGATCAACCCTCGATCGCGTGTTTCTTCAGACGGTACAGCAGGGTATTTCGGCTGAGGCCGAGCAGGCGGGCGGCTCTGGCCTTGCAGCCGCGGGCACGCGCCATCGCCTGCCGCAGCAGGTCGTGCTCGAGGGCCTCGAACTCGAGGCCTTCGGCAGGCAATTCGACCAGGCCGGACGCCGGTGCCCCGACATCGACTGCTGCACTCCGGCCGGTACGGAGACCGAGATTCTCGGGGCCCAGCAGCTGCCCGGGAAGCAACAGGACCAGCCGCTCGCACAAGTGCCTCAATTCGCGGACATTGCCGGGCCACGAATAGCTGCGCAGCGCCTGTCGTGCGGCACGATCGAGGCGCGGGGGAACGGCGTGATGGGTGCTCGCGAACTCCGCGAGGAATTGGTCGGCGAGCAGCAGCACATCGTTGCCGCGCAGGCGCAGCGGCGGCAGTTCCAGGGGCACCACGTGCAGGCGATAAAACAGGTCGCGGCGGAACAAACCCTGATCGACGGCATCGTGCAGGTCGCGGTGGGTCGCCGCAAGCACCCGGACGTTCGCGCTACGCGCCCGGGGTTCTCCGAGGGCCTGCCGTTCGCCCAGCTCAAGAAAACGCAGCAGCTTCGGCTGCAGCGACAGCGGTAGATCCCCGATCTCGTCCAGAAACAGCGTGCCGTTCTCGGCCGCACCAACGAAACCGGGATGGTCGCGATCGGCTCCGGTGAAGGCCCCCCGGCGGTGACCGAACAGCTCGGACTCGGCCAGCTCGGCCGGCAGCGCCCCGCAGTTCACCGCGACGAACGGGCCATCTGCGCGCGGGCTGAAGCGGTGCAACCTGCGCGCAAGCTCCTCCTTGCCGGTCCCGCTTTCGCCGAGGATCAGTACCGGGCAATCCGCCTTTGCCACCAGCTGCGCGGCTCGGAGCACTGCCTGCAGTTCGGGGGATTCGCCGAGAATGGGGTTCGCCTGCATCGGATCGGGTATCTGGATCGGGCTGTCGCACCCGATTGTAGCAAGAACGCGGAAGAAACCACGTACCGCCGGACACCCGCCGCGCGGGTCTCGTGGCCATGCGCGAAGACGCCGACAGCCGACGTTGCCTTGACCTCGGAACACGCAGGGAGCGTGCCCATGAAAAGAAGAAAGGCCCCGCAAGCGGGGCCTTCTCGCTCCCGCCGGCCCGAAGCCGGTGGGACACGCGCGCCGGTTACTGTTAACGGACGCGCTTACGAACGTCGGTGGTGATTTCCACGCGGCGGTTCAGTTCGCGACCTTCGCGGGTGGCGTTGTCCGCGGTCGGGCGCGTTTCACCGTAGCCGACCATGCGGATCGCATCCGGCCGGATGCCCTGGCCGACCAGGTAGTCCACCACGCTCTGGGCGCGGCGCTCGGACAGGCCCTGGTTATAGTCGGCCGGACCGATGCTGCAGGTATGGCCTTCCACCAGCACCGAACTGTAGGTCGCGTCGGCCGAAGTCAGTTCGGTCGCAAAGTTGCGCAGGGTTTCACGCCCCTGCGGACGCAGGGTCGCACTGTCGAAATCGAACAGCGTCTCCGCGCTGAGCGTGGTCGTCGTGAACTCCGGCTCCGGCGCGGGCGGCGGCGGGGCCGGCTCGGGCGGCGCCTCGGCCACGATGAAGCCAGCGCAACCCTCGTGACCCACCCTCTCGGGTGCCCAGGACGAGGTGCGGACGCATTCGCCGGAACTGTCGCGTACGGGCGTGCCCGAAGCATCCACCACATTCGCGCAGCCCCCTGCTGCCGACACACTGCCCACGGTGCCCATGACCAGGGCAGCCGCCGACAGCACCAGGAAATTCTTCACCATCTTGCTATGCATGTTGTCAGTCTCCTCAGATGAACCGGAATCACCCGGAAATGAATCCTTCAAGCCTAGTCGTTCCACGGGTCGAACCGCCTGCGGGGCACCGAGCCCAACGATGCGCCTGCAACAGCTTGATAGTGGCACAAACTCGCCGGGTTTGCACGCCTTTGGAAAAAAAACGTGTCCATAAGACAACGGCTGTCACATATTCGATACAGATCGGCGGAGCTCTCCGGGCAGCATCCCGGCCTGCCGCCAGACGCGCGCCCTGTGGCGGCTGATCAGACATCGTGCAAGGCACAGCGCAGGCGTTCGCCTGCCAGGCTGCACGCGCCTGCCGCGATGCCCCAGCTCGCTGAACGACGGACGGACCGACCGTCCGCCGGCCAGTACCACCGGCATCGAGCGGGTGCATGCCTTCCCCCAAAAAAAAGACCCCGCGTGAGCGGGGTCTCGAAGGCAGCCGGTTCGGGCGGGCTCTTTACATCATACCCATGCCGCCCATGCCACCCATGCCGCCCATGTCGTCCATGCCACCGCCGGCGCCGCCCTTCTCTTCCTTCGGCAGCTCGGCGACCATCGCCTCGGTGGTGATGATCAGGCCGGCGACCGAGGCTGCATTCTGCAGCGCGGTCCGGGTGACCTTGGTCGGATCGAGGATCCCCATCGCGATCAGGTCGCCGTACTCGCCAGTGGCCGCGTTGTAGCCATGGTTCCCTTCACCCTCGAGAACCTTGTTCAGGACCACGGAGGGTTCCTCGCCGCAGTTCATCACGATCTGGCGCAGCGGCTCTTCCATCGCCCGACGGGCGATCGCGATCCCGATGTCCTGATCGTGGTTGGCACCCTTGAGATCGCGCATCGCGCCCAGCGAACGCAGCAGGGCGACACCGCCACCCGGAACCACGCCTTCTTCCACCGCGGCGCGGGTCGCATGCAGCGCATCTTCGACGCGTGCCTTCTTCTCCTTCATCTCGACTTCGGTGGCGGCACCGACCTTGATCACCGCCACGCCGCCAGCGAGCTTCGCGACCCGCTCCTGCAGCTTTTCCTTGTCGTAGTCCGAGGTGGCTTCTTCGATCTGTGCACGGATCTGGTCGACCCGGGCCTTGATGTCCGACGGATTGCCCGCACCGTCGATGATCGTGGTGTTCTCCTTGGTGACCTGGACCTTCTTCGCGCGGCCGAGATCCTCGATGCTGGCCTTCTCCAGCGACAGGCCCACTTCCTCGGAAATGACCTGGCCACCGGTCAGCACGGCGATATCCTGCAGCATCGCCTTGCGGCGGTCACCGAAACCGGGCGCCTTGACCGCGGCGACCTTGACGATCCCACGCATCGTGTTCACGACCAGCGTCGCGAGCGCCTCGCCTTCGACGTCCTCGGCGATGATCAGCAACGGCTTGCTGGCCTTCGCAACGCCTTCCAGGACGGGCAGCAGGTCGCGGATATTGGAGATCTTCTTGTCGTAGAGCAGCACGAAGCAGTCATCGAGCTCGGCGCTCATGCTCTGCTGGTTGTTGATGAAATAAGGCGACAGATAGCCGCGATCGAACTGCATCCCCTCGACCACGTCGAGCGCGTTCTCGAGCGAAGAACCTTCCTCGACCGTGATCACGCCCTCCTTGCCGACCTTCTCCATCGCATCGGCGATGATCTGGCCGATCGATTCGTCCGCATTGGCGGAGATGGTGCCGACCTGGGCGATCGCCTTGCTGTCGGTGCAGGGCTTGGAGAGATTCCTCAGTTCCTCGACCGCAGCGATCACGGCCTTGTCGATGCCGCGCTTCAGGTCCATCGGGTTCATGCCCGCGGTCACCGACTTCATGCCTTCGTGCACGATGGACTGTGCCAGCACGGTCGCCGTGGTGGTACCGTCGCCGGCGACGTCGGAAGTCTGGGAGGAAACCTCCTTCACCATCTGTGCGCCCATGTTCTCGAACTTGTCCTCGAGTTCGATCTCCTTCGCGACCGACACGCCGTCCTTGGTGACGGTGGGAGCGCCGAAGGCCTTGTCGAGCACCACGTTGCGGCCCTTCGGACCCAGCGTGACCTTGACCGCGTTGGCCAGGATGTTGATCCCGCGAACCATCCGGCCGCGGGCGTCATTACCGAAACGAACTTCTTTTGCACTCATGATGAATTTTCTCCTGAACCGATTGAAAGGGAGGCTGACCGAGCGATCCGGGGGCTCAGCCCTCGATGATCGCCATGATGTCGTCTTCGCGCATCACCAGGACGTCCTCGCCACCGACCTTCACTTCCGTTCCGGAGTACTTGCCGAAGAGGACCTTGTCGCCCGCCTTCACGTCCAGCGCGCGGACTTCGCCATTCTCCAGGATCTTGCCCTTGCCGACGGCGACGACCTCACCTCGAATGGGCTTCTCGGCCGCCGAGTCCGGGATGACGATCCCGCCGGGGGAGGTGCGCTCTTCCTCCATACGCTTGACGATCACGCGATCATGCAAAGGCCGCAGATTCATGGTGCGAACTCCTTAGTTATGGGTCGTGTTTCGGGATAAACAGGGATCCGGCACCGGCACTGTTAGCAGCCAGCCCGAACGAGTGCCAATAATAGAAGCGCACCAGCCGCTGTCAAGGGGGGAGAGAGAACTAGCCGCCTGTCGGACTTGGGCCGCTAGCGATCGCGATGATCGTCGAGCCGCCCGGTGTCGTCATCCTGGCGCTGGCGGTACTCGCCCTCGATGGTATCGCTCGCATCGGGACCGCCACGCCGTGCGGCCGCGACCCAGACTGAGCGGCGCTTGAGCAGCCAGGTCGCGAGTGCGGCCCGCAACGGCGGCACCAGCAACAGGAACCCCGCGGCATCGGAGAAGAATCCAGGCACCACCAGCAGCACCGCTGCCAGCATCAGCAGCCAGCCCTCGAGCAGCCCGAGGGCAGGGAGCTCTCCGCGCTGCAGCATCTGCTGCATCCGTTGCCAGTGCGCAACTCCCTGCAGGCGGAAGATCCACAGCCCAATCGCTGCGGTGATCACCACCAGCGCGACCGTAGCCAGCGCACCGACGGCCCCGCCGACCCAGGCGAAACCGAAGATTTCGAGCAGGACCGCGCCGAGAAACACGAACAGGGGCAGCAGTGGATGCACCATCGCAGACTCCATCAGGGGAGCCTCATTGCAACATCGATCGCGCCCGGCTGTCGAGTTCCGCGCGTGCCGGGGCTATCATCCGTGCCCATACCGGCCGAAAGCGGCGGCGGTGGGAATTTCCGGGTGCTCGCGCCCGTCGCTTCGTATGCCCCTGCCGCCACCCATTGGAGGCTTGCATGACCCGCATCGTCACCGCCTTGTCCAGATTCGCACTGCTGGCGCTCACCCTGGCGCCGTTCGCGCTGGTTGCCGCGTCCGACCCGCGAGATCCCGACGAACACTTCTTCCAGCCAACCTTTGGCGATTTCCAGGAGGAACTCGACGAGGCGCGGGCTGACGGCAAACGGGCGATCCTGATCTTCTTCGAGATGGACGACTGCCCGTTCTGCCATCGGATGAAGCAGCAGGTACTGAATCAGCCCGAGGTCCAGGACTACTACCGCGAACATTTCGCGGTCTTCAGCGTGGATGTGGAGGGCGACGTCGAGATCGTCGACTTCCACGGCAACACCCACCGTCAGGCGGACTTCGCGTTCCGGGAGAACCGCGTCCGGGCCACCCCGGTGTTTCAGTTCTTCAACCTGGAGGGCGAACCGATCGCACGCTTCACCGGCGCGACGCGGGACGTGCGCGAGTTTCTCCAGTTGGGCGAGTTCGTGGCCGAAGGCCACTACCAGCAGATGAACTTCACGCGCTTCAAGCGCGAAGCGCGCTAGGAGCCGCGATGCCGATTCGCGATCTTTGCCGGTCGGCCCTTGCCGGCTCACTGATAGCGCTCAGCGCCATTGCAACCGCCAACGCCGGCGCACCCGACCCGCTGCCCCAGCCGCTGCGGCTGGAGGCGGCCCTGGCGGCGATCGATGCCGAGCACCCGGCCCTGGTGAGCGCGCGAGCGCTGCGCGCACGCGCCGAGCAGGCGCTGGAGGGCGAGCACTCGCGCAGCGACCTGACGATCGACGCGCATCTGGAGGCGCGCTGGATCGAACCCAACGACCATGCGCCCGACGACGGCAACGACGATTCGCGCGCGCTGCTCACCGCGCGCAAGCTGCTGAGCGACTTCGGCCAGAACCGCAGCCGCGTGGCCGCCGGCGAGCGCGAGGTGGACGCGCGCGTTGCCGACGAGGCCATCGCCCACGCCCGCCATCGTCTGGCAGTGATGGGGCGCTACTTCGACGTGCTGCTGGCCGACCTGGCATTCGCCCGCGATACCGAGGCCATGGCCTCGGCGTTCGTGTCGCTGGAACGCGCCCGCGACCGCAACGAGCTGGGACAGGTTTCCGATATCGACCTGTTCCAACTCGAATCCGAATACCAGACTGCCCGCGGCCAGCGCCTGCGCGCCCTGCAGACACAGCGCCGCAGCCGCGCCGCACTGGCCGAGGCGTTGAACCGGCCCGGGCAGGCCCCGGCCCAGGTGCTCGGCCCGATGTTGCCCCTGGATCTGCCCGCACTCCCGGATCTGGACCGGCTGCTGGCCACAGTGGATGCACAAAACCCGGAGTTGCTGGTGCGCCGGGCCGAGGTCGAGGCCGCGCGCCACCGGGCCGACGCAGCGCGCGCAATGAACCGCCCGCGCCTCAGCGCCGAACTCCAGGCCGGCGCCTGGGCACGCGAGTTCGGCGGCGACCGCAACCCGGTCGCTGCGAGTCTGATCCTGGAGATCCCGCTGTACCAGGGCCGCGGCCGCAGCGCGGCGCTCGGCGAGGCGACCGCAGACCGGCACCTCGCCGAGGCCGATCTGGCCCAGGCAATGATCGAGGCCCGGAACACGGCGCGCGACCTTTTCTACGAGATCGAGGCGTTGCTGGTACAGCGGGACGAGGCGCTGGCGCGAATGGACTACCGGGAACTCTATATCGACCGCGCACGGGCCTTGTACGACATGGAAGAAACGACCGACCTCGGCGATTCGATGGTCCAGCAGAGTGCTGCCGCGCATTTCAACGCCGCCACCGAATACGCGCTGGCGCTGGCCTTCGAACGGCTGGCGCTATTGCTCGGCGACCCTTCGCTGAGCCCGTTCCCACCCGACGCTTCGATGGAGCCGTAACCGATGGGCAACCGCCGACCCTTACTTCTTGCCGCCGGCCTGCTGGGTGCCGGAATCGCCACGGCACTGGCCCCGGCAACTGCGGAGGAGCTTCCGGCCCGGATCGACTGGGGCGAACGTTACACGGTGTCGTCTCCCATCGCCGGCGTGGTGCGCGAAATCGCAGTACGAGCCGGCGATCGGGTCGAGGCGGAGCAACCGCTGTTCACGCTGGACACCCGGCGTCTGCAAGCCGACGCGCGCGCAGCCGAGGCCAAGCGCGAGCGCCTGCGCCTGGAACTGACCGAGGCTGACCGGGAGGTTGAACGCGCCGAGGAACTCTACGACCGCACGCTGATCGCGGTGCGCGAACTGGAGCTGGCGCGGATCGAACGTTCGATGGCGGCGGCACGTCTGGCACGGGCCGAAGCGCAGCTGCAGAAAATCCGCGTCGACATCGGCGACAGCCGCATCGAGGCCCCGGCCGCAGGACGAATGCTATCGGTGACGGTGACCGTGGGCGAGGCGGTCAGCCCTGCGCTGGCGCCGCCCGTGCTGGCGACCCTCGGTACCACCGACCCGATGCGCGCGGTGACCACGGTGGACGCTGCCACCGCCGCCGGCCTTGAGCCCGGACAGCCTGCGCGCGTCGGCATCGACGGCGAACGGTTCTCCGGAACCGTGGGGGTCATCGGCTGGGAGCCCGAGGACATCGGCTTCGGCACGGGCTACCGGGTCGACATCCACTTCTCGCCGCCGGATTCCCTGCGGCTGCGCGCGGGCCAAAGCGCCGAGGTCCGCCTCGGGAGCGGCGAATGACGATGCCGGGCAGCCCTTCAGCCGAGCGCGCCGACTGCCTGCTGGTGATCACCACAGTGGACGACGGCACACTGGCGGACGATCTTGCACAGGAACTGGTGGAACAACGACTTGCTGCCTGCGTCCATATACTGGGCGCCGGTCGTTCGGTCTACCGCTGGCAGGACGACGTAGAGGACGCCGAGGAGCATACGCTGCTGATCAAGACGTCGGTGTCGCGTTATCCGGCCCTGCAGGACTGGCTCGCGGAACGCCACCCGTACGAAACGCCCGAACTCATTGCCCTGCCGATCACGCAGGGGCTACCCGACTATCTCGACTGGATTCGACAATGCACCCGATGACTTTCAGGCGCTGGCTCGCCCTCCTCCTGTTCTCGCTGACCCTGCTCCCAGCCCTCGCGTCCGCACTGTTCGAGGACGACCTGCTGGATCCGGACGATGCCTTCGCGCTGCAGGCGGAGGCGCTCGAAGGCGACCTGCTGCGCCTGACCTGGACCATCGCCGACGGCTATTACATGTACCGGGAGCAGTTCCGGTTCACGGCCGACAGCGAGGGCCTGGAGTTCGGCGAACCCCGAATTCCCGATGGCACGGTGAAGGAAGACGAATTTTTCGGGCGCGTCGAAACCTACCGCGACCGGATCGAGATCGAACTCCCCGTGCTGGCTGCCACCAGCCGCGAGATCGAACTGACCGCGCGTTCCCAGGGCTGCGCCGACGTCGGCGTCTGCTATCCGCCGCATTTCCAGACGGTCAGCCTGACGCTGCCGGAGCTTCCCACCGCGCAACCGGCGGCGCCGGCCGACAACGGCCGCGCCGCGCTCGATGCGCTGGCCGAACTCTCCGGCGGACTCGACGACGAACTGCTCGAACCCGAAGTCGCGTTTGCCGCCAGCGCCCGGGCGATCAGCCAGAACGCCGTGGTGCTGCGCTTCGACATCGCCGACGGCTATTACCTGTACCGCGACAAGCTCGGCTTCCGGATCGCCGAAGGCGAAGGCATCGAACTCGGCCCGGTGAATCCCCCGGACGGCACGCTGATCGTCGACGAGTTCTTCGGCGAGACCGAAACCTACCGCGAATCGGTGGAGATTCTGGTTCCGGTGCTGCGCACCGCCGACGACGTGGCCGAGATCGTGCTGGCGGTCGACTACCAGGGCTGCGCGGATATCGGAGTCTGCTACCCGCCGCTGACCCAGGACGTGGCCGTCGCGTTTGCCTCCGACCTCGCGGACGAGGCCGAGGAACTGCCCGCGACCGGCACCGAGCCCCCTGCAGTGGACGATGCCGTTCCGGTCACCGAACAGGACCGCATCGCCGCACAGTTGGCCGATGGCCGGGTCTGGCTGATCGCGCTGGCCTTCTTCGGCTTCGGCCTGCTGCTGACCTTCACGCCCTGCGTGTTCCCGATGATCCCCATCCTGTCCAACATCATCATCGGGCAGAAGAACCTGACCACGCGCAAGGCCTTCTTCATCTCGCTCGCGTTCGTGCTGGCGATGGCCTTCACCTACACCCTTGCGGGCGTGTTTGCGGGCATGGCCGGCGCCAACCTGCAGGCGGCATTCCAGAATCCGTGGATCATCGGCGGCTTCGTGCTCGTGTTCATCGCGCTCGCGCTGTCGATGTTCGGGTTCTACGAATTGCAGATGCCCTCGAGCATCCAGAGCCGGCTGACGAACGTCAGCAACCGCCAGGAAGGGGGCACGCTGGCGGGTGCGGCAGTGATGGGCTTCCTGGCCGCGCTGATCGTCGGGCCCTGCGTGACCGCACCGTTGGTGGGGGCGCTGCTCTACATCAGCCAGACCGGCGATGCCGTGCTGGGCGGGATCGCGCTGTTTTCTCTCAGCATGGGTATGGGGGCGCCGCTGCTCGCGATCGGCACCTCGGCCGGCAAGATCCTGCCGAAGGCCGGCCCGTGGATGGACACGGTGAAGGCCGTGTTCGGAGTCGGTCTGCTCGCGATGGGTATCTGGCTGCTCGAGCGGGTGATTCCCGGCGAGGTCGCGCTGTTGCTGTGGGCCACGCTGCTCATCGTGACCGCGATCTACATGGGCGCCCTGCAAACGCTGCCCGAGGCCGCCTCCGGCTGGCGCAGCCTGTGGAAAGGCCTGGGCCTGGTACTGCTGCTCTACGGCGTGATCCTGATGCTCGGCGCGTTTACCGGTGGCAAGGACATGTTCCGCCCGCTGGCCGAACTGCGGGCGCCCGCCGCGGCACTGGTCGGACCGGACGGCGCACCGAGGGCGACACAAATGGAATTCCGGGAAGTCGACAGCCTCGCCGACGTTGAACGTGAGGTGGCCGAAGCGGCGGCTCGGAACCAGCCGGTGTTCCTCGATTTCTATGCCGACTGGTGCGTCGACTGCGTGCGTCTGGAACGCACCACGTTTCAGGATCCGCGCGTAATCCAGGCGATGAGCGACGTCCATCTGCTGAAAGCCGACGTCACCGCGAACACGTCGGAACACCGGGACCTGATGCGCGCGTTCAACCTGTTCGGTCCGCCGGCGATGATCTTCTACGATCACGACGGGGAAGAACTCCGCCACCGGCGCGTGGTCGGCTTTTTGAACGCGGAGCGCTTCCTGGCCCACGTCGAACAGAGCATCGGAGCACGGCCATGACGACCGAGCGACTGCCGTTGCGCCACCGCCGGGGCAACCCGTTGCCGGCGGCAGGCCTGGTCTGCATCGCCGCACTCGCGTTAACGGCCTGTGGTACCGCGAACGACAATACCGCAACGGCCGATGCGGGCGGCCAGGCGGCGGCGCCGGCAGCCGCCGCGACCGGATCGCAGCGTGTCGACTTCACCCTGCCCGACCTGAGCGGCGCTGCCCGGCAGCTCAGCGAATGGGACGGCGACCTCGTGTTGCTGAACTTCTGGGCGACCTGGTGCCCGCCGTGCCTGCGGGAGATGCCGCTGTTCCAGGACCGCTACGCCGAATATACCGACGATGGCTTTACGATCGTGGCGGTGGCGATCGACGAGGTCGACGCGACCCGGGGCTTCGCCGCCACCCACGCGCTCGAGTTCCCGATCCTGGTGGGGCAAGCCGAAGCCATGGCCGCCAGCAGCGACTACGGCAACCGGATGGGGGTTCTCCCCTACAGCGTCGTCATCGACCGCAACGGAGTGGTGCGCGAGACCCACCGTGGCGAAGTGACCCGGGCCGACTTGGATCGCTGGCTCCGAACCTATCTCTGAGCCGCGGTGAACCCGCTGCCGTGGCACGCCCGGCAGCGGCACGGTCCCGCACCCGGACGGCCGGCGGCCGCAGCCGCGCAGAATCC
Organism: Thioalkalivibrio paradoxus ARh 1; assembly: GCF_000227685.2. Classification (GTDB taxonomy): domain Bacteria; phylum Pseudomonadota; class Gammaproteobacteria; order Ectothiorhodospirales; family Ectothiorhodospiraceae; genus Thioalkalivibrio; species Thioalkalivibrio paradoxus. Next base: position 3,296,855 of record NZ_CP007029.1, read on the forward strand.
GCAGGAAGCGCTGGACAGGCCGCACTCCGCTACGGCAGAATCCCGTCACCGAAGCGGGCGATTCCCGAACGTTTCCCACTTATTCAAGACAGGATCGCGACCGATACCTCCCGTCATGGCTGACCTGCTGCTGCTGAACGGCCCCAACCTGAACCTGCTCGGGAGCCGTGAGCCGGAACGCTACGGATCCACCACGCTGGCCGAACTGGAAACGTCACTGCAGGCGCGCGCGGCACAGGCGGGGCACCGTCTGCTGTGCTTCCAGAGCAACCACGAAGGCGAGCTGATCGACCGGATTCATGCAGCGCGGTCGGGGGGCGTGGCCCATATCGTGATCAATCCCGGCGGCCTCACGCATACCAGCGTAAGCCTCCGCGACGCCCTGCTGGCGGTGGCGATCCCGTTCATCGAAATCCACGTCAGCAACGTACATGCACGGGAACCGTTTCGGCGCCACTCGTACCTGTCGGATGTCGCATCCGGCACCATCACCGGCCTTGGCGTAACGGGTTATCGGCTGGCACTAGACGCCGCCATCGCAGCCATCGAGGAGCCTTAGTTCACCATGGACATTCGCAAGGTCAAGAAGCTGATCGACCTGCTCGACGAAAGCGGGATCCACGAGATCGAGATTCACGAAGGCGAGGAGTCCGTGCGCATCACCCGCTCGCCACCGAACGCCCAGAATTTCGTGGCGCCCCCGGCGATGCCGGTGCCTACCGCCGCCCCGGCGCCGGCTGCCGAGGCCATGCCGGCCGCTGCCGAGCCGTCGCAACCGGAGCCGGCCGGACACCGGGTCACGGCACCGATGGTCGGCACGTTCTACCGCGCGCCCAGCCCGGGCGCACGCCCGTTCGTCGAGGTGGGCACGACGGTGGCGATCGGAGACACCCTGTGCATCATCGAGGCGATGAAAATGCTGAACCCGATCGAGGCGGACAAGGCCGGCACGATTCGCGACGCGCTGGTCGAGAACGGACACCCGGTGGAATACGGCCAACCGCTGTTCATCATCGAGTGAGCGCCACGACGATCGACACACGAGCAACCGGGCAGGGATTCGCATGCTGGAAAAAATCCTGATCGCAAACCGCGGCGAAATCGCGCTCAGGGTTCTGCGCGCCTGCCGCGAAATGGGCATCGCGACCGTCGCCGCACACTCGGAAGCCGACCGCGACCTCAAACACGTGCGCCTGGCCGACGAGACGGTCTGCATCGGGCCCGCCCCGTCCAGCGAGAGCTACCTGAATATCCCGGCAATCATCTCCGCAGCCGAGGTGACCGATGCCGGAGCGATTCACCCGGGCTACGGCTTTTTGTCCGAGAACGCCGATTTCGCCGAACGGGTCGAATCCAGCGGCTTCGCGTTCATCGGGCCGCGGGCCGAGACGATCCGCCTGATGGGCGACAAGGTATCGGCGAAGAACGCGATGCTCGCGGCCGGCGTGCCCTGCGTGCCCGGGTCGGAGGGTGCGCTGGGCGAGGATCCGGAGGAACACATCCGGATGGCGCGCGCGATCGGGTATCCGGTGATCGTGAAGGCCTCCGGCGGCGGTGGCGGCCGCGGCATGCGCGTGGTGCATACCGAGGGTGCGCTGTTGAACTCGATCGCGCTGACGCGCAACGAGGCGCGCCAGGCGTTCGGCAACGACACCTTGTACATGGAGAAGTACCTGGAGCATCCGCGTCACGTCGAGTTCCAGGTTCTTGCCGACTCCCACGGCAACGCGGTCTGCCTGGGCGAGCGCGACTGCTCGATGCAGCGCCGCCACCAGAAGGTGATCGAGGAGGCTCCGGCCCCCGGGATCACGCCGGAGATGCGCGACTCGATGAGCCAGCGCCTGATCCGCGCCTGCCAGGAGATCGGCTATCGGGGCGCGGGCACCTTCGAGTTCCTGTTCGAAAACGGCGAGTTCTATTTCATCGAGATGAACACGCGCCTGCAGGTCGAACATCCGGTTACCGAGGAAATCACCGGGGTAGACCTGGTCCGCGAGCAGATCCGGGTCGCAGCCGGCGAAGCGCTGTCGATCGACCAGTCCGACATCCGGATTCACGGCCATGCGATCGAGTGCCGGATCAACGCCGAAGACCCGGAACGCTTCCTGCCCAGCCCCGGGACCGTGACCCAATACCACGCACCGGGCGGGCCGGGCATCCGGGTCGACACGCATCTGTACAACGGCTACACGGTGCCGCCGCATTACGACTCGATGGTCGCGAAGCTGATCGCCTATGGACCCACTCGGGACATCGCGATCGCGCGCATGCGCGGTGCCCTGAGCGAGATCGTGATCGACGGCATCCGGACCAACATTCCGCTGCACCTGGACCTGATGAACGACGCGAACTTCCGCAAGGGCGGGACCAACATCCATTACCTGGAAAAGAAACTGAAGGCCGCCGGCCCGTGAGCCTGACAGAACTGGAACTCGAGACCAGCCCCGGCGAGGCGGAAGCGCTGGAAGAAAGACTGTTTGCCCTCGGGGCCCAGAGCGTCGAGCTGTTCGATGCCGGAGACGAACCGCTGTTCGAACCTCCCCCCGGCAGCCATCCGCTCTGGTCGGCGGTCCGCCTCCGCGCGCTGTTCCAGGATCCCCTGCAGGCGGAAATCGCCCGTGCTGCCCTGCAGGCACCGGATTCGGGCGCCGGCGGGGCAACGCCCGACGCGCGCCTGTCGCGCCTGGATGACCGCGACTGGGTACGTGCCGGGCTGGCCGGGCTGACTCGGATCCACTGTGGCGGCCCCTTGTGGATCGTGCCGTCGTGGGAAACGCCCCCCGACATCGCCGGCGGTGTATATGTGCATCTGGATCCCGGGCTGGCATTTGGCACCGGCAGCCACCCAACCACCGCGATGTGCCTGGCCGCACTCGCGGCAGCGCCGCCAGCCGGCCAGACCGTGCTCGACTATGGCTGCGGCTCCGGAATCCTGGCAATCGCGGCCCTGAAGCTGGGTGCCACCTCCGCACTCGGAGTCGACATCGACCCGCAAGCGCTGCAGGCGACACGCCTGAACGCGGAGCGCAACGAGATCGCCGCAGAACGGTTGCCGACCGCCGCACCAGACCGGGACGTTCCCGCCGCCGCATTCGATCTGGTGCTGGCCAATATCCTGGCGGGTCCGCTGGTCGACCTTGCGCCGACGCTCGCCCGCGCCGCCCGCCCGGGTGCCCGGCTATTGCTGGCCGGGCTGCTCGATCGGCAAGCGGAGGCGGTGATGGCCGCCTACCGGGATACCTTCGAAATCGCCATCGGAGATCGACGCGATGACTGGGTGCTGCTGGTTGGCCAGCGCCGCTGACGCAGGGGCTGCGACCGCCATCGCAGGTGCCGTCCCGGCCATCAGACGATGATCGTTCGCTGCCCCGCCTGCGGTGCCGGTCATGCGGTGCGCTACCGCATCGGGCGCGCGCCTCGGAAGCACCGCTGCAGCAACTGCCACGAGGTCTTCGCCTATCTGCCGGCCCTGGAACTCGAACCCGCCGGCGCGAGTTGGGGCCCGAGGCGGCTGCCATCCGCTGAACCCAACGGAACCGTGGCGGGCGCCGGGGCGCCGGACAGCGCGTCTGCCCTCGACCCCGAACACCCGGCGCAACCCCCGCGACCCTTGCCGCTCGAGCCAGCGCCGCAACCGCGATCGGCAGTAGCGGCTCGCCTGCTGGGGCTGGCCGCGGGACTGGCACTGATCGCGCTGCTGTTCGCCCAGTTCCTGGTCCACGAGCGCGACCGTCTGGGCCCACATCCCGAACTCCGGGCGCTGAGCGACACGATCTGCGCTCACCTGCCGTGTACCGACACCGTTTCTCGGGTTCCCGGAGCCGTGCGCGTCGAGGGGCTGCAGTTCGTGCCGGTCGCGCCGGGTGTCCTGCGGATCGACCTGGAACTGCTCAATACCCTGGAGCAACCTCAGCCGTGGCCGCTTCTGGAGATCGCGCTGTCCGATCGCCATGGCCGGGTGCTGGCCCAGGCACGCTGGCATCCCGATGAGTTCCTGGGTGCGGCCGCCGATCCTCGCCTGGAACCGCAGGAGCGGCGCGCGCTGCGGCTCGATGTGCGTGGTGGCCCACGGCGCCCCGAGGGCGTGATGGTTTGGCCCCTATGATCCCGAACAGCGACCTCCGGCTCGGAACGCACCGGTTCGCCGGTCCCGTGGTGTTTCTGGCCCCGATGGCGGGCGTCAGCGACCGGCCCTTCCGGCAGCTCTGCCGCCGCCTCGGAGCCAGCGCCGCGGTATCCGAAATGGTGACGTCGGACACCCGCCTGTGGGACACCGCGAAAACACGGCATCGGCTGGATCACCAGGGCGAGCCCGCTCCCCGGATCGTGCAGTTGCTCGGCAACGACCCCGATGGCCTGGCGCAGGCGGCCCGGGAAAACGTCGCGCGTGGAGCCGATATCATCGACCTGAACCTCGGTTGCCCCGCGAAGAAGGTGTGCCGCAAGGCGGCGGGGTCGGCACTGCTGGCCGATGAAGCGCTGGTCGAACGGCTGCTGCATGCGCTGACCGCCGCCGTTTCGGTACCGGTGACGCTGAAGATGCGGCTGGGCATCGACCGCGATCACCTGAATGCGGCGCACATCGCGCGCATCGCCGAGCGAGCCGGCGTGGCCATGCTCACCGTTCACGGTCGCACCCGCGCCTGCGGCTATCGGGGAGACGTGGACTACCCGGCCATCGCCCGCGTGGTCGACGCGGTGGCGATCCCGGTACTCGCGAACGGCGACATCACCACGGCGCAACGCGCTCGGGCCGTGCTCGAGCAGACCGGTGCGGCCGGAGTGATGATCGGACGCGGCGCTCAGGGACGACCCTGGCTGCCCGGGCAAATCCGCGCTGCGCTGAACGGCCAGCCCACGGCACCGCCCCCACGCCGCGCGGCACTGGGCGAGTTGATCGAGGAGCACGTGGCCGCGCTGCATCGCCTGTACGGACCGAATCAGGGCGTGCGTATCGCGCGCAAGCACATAGGCTGGTATCTTCAACACAACCGAGCGGAGATCGACCGGCGCCCGCTGCTCGCGCTGACCGATGCCGGCGCGCAGCTCGCTGCGATCCGCTCGCTGTTCGACCGGCCGGCGGGAACCCGCACGGTACCGCCTGCCCCGGGGGACGACCGCCTTTCGGTCCGGACCGGGGACTGAAGGCCATGGATACAACGACAACAAGAACCTGCTCGGATTCGGGGGCAAGCCGCATGAACTATTCGATGGACGCCGCTCCACAGGCACCGGCCCGTCCCGGGGCGCAGGCCCCGCACCGGCTGGCGGAGCATGTGCGCGTTGCACTGGACGACTATTTCGGGAATCTCAATGGGGAGGACGCCGGCGACATCTACGCGCTGGTGATGGCCGAGGTCGAGCGCCCGCTGCTCGCCTGCGTGCTCGAACGCTGCGGGGGCAACCAGACCCGGGCCGCCAGCCTGCTCGGACTCAACCGGGCGACACTGCGCAAGAAGCTGCGCGCACACGACTTGCTCTGACCGCAGACGCCGACGCTGCCGAGTCACCGCCTGCGGTTGGTGAAACCAACGCGCCAGCCGCGCTCGGCATCGAGGCTGATCCGGCTGATGCTGCCGTAGTCGCATTCGAGCCGATAGATCGCGCCGTCGGGCGCGTCCATGATCCAACCAATCGCCGCACGGATCACACCGGCATGCGCGACCACCAGGATCTTCTGCACCCCCAGCGCTGCGCTCTCGTCGGCCAACGTGGCTTCCACGCGCCGGCGGAAGTCCGCCAGCGGCTCCGCACCCGGCGGGCGATTGGCGACCGGGTCGGCGTAGAACGCGCGGTATTCCTCGGCTCGCCCGTGACGGACCTGTTCACGCGTCAGCCCTTCCCACTCTCCGAATCCCACCTCGCGCAGCCCCGGCGCGATCCGCAGGGGCATCGGCCGGCGCGCACACAGTGCCTCGGCGAAGTCCCGGCAGCGCACCAGCGGCGACGACAGCACGCCGTCCCACGGCCAGTCGACCGAGGATTCGCCGACCGCCTGCCACATCTGGCGCCATCCCTGCTCGCTCAGCGGATCGTCACAGCCGTGCCCGCGGTAACGAACGCCGCCGCGTGGCTCGCCGTGGCGCAACAGGTCGATGATCATGCGTCGGCCTCTCCTTCCAGGCGTGCTGCCAGGTGCTGCCAGTCGAAGTACGGCCCGGGATCGGTCTTGCGCCCCGGGGCAATATCCGCATGCCCGGCCAGCGCGTCGCCAGCGAGCGCCGGAAAGCGCTGACGCAGCCAGGCGATCAGGCTCGCGAGCTGCCGGTACTGGGACGGCGTAAACGGCCGTTCATCGCAACCCTCGAGCTCGATTCCGATCGAGAAGTCATTGCAGCGCTCGCGCCCGCGCCAGCTCGACACACCGGCGTGCCAGGCACGCTCGGTGAACGGCACATACTGGGTCGCCTCCCCGTCACGGCCGATGACCACATGCGCAGAGACTCTCAGATCCGCGATCACAGCGAAATAGGGGTGCGCCCGGGGCTCCAGCGTGTTCGTGAACAGCTGGCCGATGTACGGCCCGCCGAATTCACAGGGCGGCAGGCTGATCGAGTGGATCACGATCAGCTCGGGTTCCATTCCCGCGGGCCGCGGATCCCGGTTCGGACTGGGCCGGACCCGCGCCGGCGGCCACCACGCCCGCGCCTCGCCGGACGCGGACACCCCGTCCGCCGCGTGCTCCACCGGGACCTTCACCGGCCCGGAGGCATCGGCAGCTGCGGGCGGCACGCCAGCCGGACCCCGAAGCAGCACCTCATGCCGCGTCGGTCAGTCGGGCTTGCGACGTTCGGCCGCGCGCTCGATGGCCTCGCCGCCCTTCTGCACGTCCTTACCAAAACCCTCGACCGTACCACAGCCCCCGAGGCCGGCTACCGTGAACACCGCAAGCCCGGCCAACAGGACTGCCCAAGACATCATTCGACGCATCGTTTTCTCGCTCCACGGCCGGGCACCATCGTCGGCACTCAGGCCACGGCGACATCGATTGCGACGCCGGGACCCAGGCGACCTTCCACGCGGGGGCCTCGCTGCCGGCCTCGAATTCGAGGCCCCGTGACTTATCATAGGAGATTCCGCTGCGGGATGGTGCCCCACCCGCTCCCCCGACAACCGATACGGCCTTCCGTTGCTCGAACTCAACCCCCAACAACGCGCGGCGATCACCACCGCCGACCGTCCGATGCTGGTGCTTGCCGGCGCCGGCTCCGGCAAGACCCGCGTGATCACCGAAAAGATCGCCTACCTGATCGAGCGGCGCGGTCTGCCCGCGCGCAGCATCGTCGCGATCACCTTCACCAACAAGGCCGCGCGCGAGATGCTCGAGCGCATCCGTGGCCGGCTGGACCGCGAGCAGGGACGGGGCCTGACGGTGTCGACGTTTCACACCTTCGGCCTGAACTTCCTGCGCCGGGAACTGGACGCGGCGGGATTGCGCACCGGGTTCTCGGTGCTGGACCCAGGCGACTGCCGCCAACTGCTGCGCGAGATCACGCACCGCGACAACGACCCTGGCGTGCCGGAGGCGCTGCTCGCTCGCATCAGCGCCTGGAAGAACGCGCTGGTGGATCCCGAGCAGGCCGAAAGCCACGCCGCGGATCCCGAGGAGCAGCTCGCGGCCCGCGTCTATCGGCGCTACCAGCAGGCGCTGTCGGCGTACAACGCGGTGGATTTCGACGACCTGATCCTCCGACCCGTGGCGACGCTGGCCGCCGATGCGACGCTGCGCGAGCGCTGGCAGAATCGCATCCGGCACTTGCTGGTCGACGAGTACCAGGACACCAACGGCGCCCAATACCGGCTGGTGCAGCTACTGGTGGGCGTGAGCCCCGGGCTGACCGTGGTCGGCGACGACGATCAGTCGATCTACGCCTGGCGCGGCGCCCGGCCCGAGAACCTCGCCCGCCTGCAGCAGGATTTCGCCCGCCTGGAGGTGATCAAGCTGGAGCAGAACTACCGCTCGACCAACCGCATCCTCGCGGCCGCCAACCAGCTGATCGGGCACAACCCGCACCTGTACGAGAAGCGCCTCTGGAGCGCGCTGGGCGAAGGCGAGCCGATCCGGGTGATCGCCTGCTCCGATGCCGAAGCCGAAACCGCGCGGGTGGTATCCGAGCTGATGCGCCAGCGCTTCCGGCTGCGGGCGCGCTGGGCGGACTTCGCGATCCTGTACCGAAGCAATCACCAGTCGCGGCCGTTCGAGAAACTGCTGCGCGAACAGGCGATCCCCTACCGGATCAGCGGCGGGCAGTCGTTCTTCGAGCGTGCCGAAATCCGCGATCTCGCGGCGTACCTGCGCCTGCTGGTCAACCCCGACGACAACCCGGCGTTTCTGCGCGTGGTCAACGTGCCCAGACGCGAGATCGGTCCGGCGACGCTGGAAAAGCTCGGACAGCATGCCCACCAGCGCGGTTGTTCGCTGCTGCGGGCCGCCGGCGGGATCGGCCTTGGCGAACACATGGACAGCCGCGGGCAGCTGCGCCTGTCCCGGTTCAACGACTGGGTCGGCGAAATGCGCGGGCTGGCGGAGTCCAATACTCCGGACGGGCTGTTGCGACGGGTCGTCGACGAAATCGACTACGAGGCCTGGCTGATGGACACCAGCCCGAACCCCCGCGCCGCGGCCCGGCGCATGGAACAGGTGCGGGAGTTCATCGACTGGATCGGCCGGGTCGCCCGCCCCGAAACGCCGGACGGCGACACGCTGGGACTCGAGGACGTGGTGGCGCGCATCAGCCTGATGGATATCCTCGAGCGCCAGCGCGAGGAACAGGACCAGGATGCCGTTCAGTTGCTGACGCTGCACACCGCGAAGGGGCTCGAGTTCCCGCATGTGTTCCTGGTCGGGTTCGAGGAGGAACTGCTGCCGCATCGGGTCAGTCTCGAGGAAGACTCCGTCGAGGAGGAGCGGCGGCTGGCCTATGTCGGGCTCACCCGCGCGCGCGAGACGCTGACACTGACCTACGCCGCACGGCGCGCGCGCTACGGCGAGGCGATCGACTGCGTCCCCTCCCGGTTCCTCGACGAACTCCCCGCGGATCATCTGGAATGGCCCGACGCGAAACCGCCCGACCCGGAAACCCAGCGCATGACCGCGAAGGCGCATCTCGCGGGCCTGAAAGCGATGCTCCGCAGCTGACCGGCAAGTCGCGCGCCGGCGGCGGTTTCAGAGCAGCTTCAGGCCGACGCGGGTAATGCGCGCGCCTTCCATCTCGCGCACCACCAGGCGTACCCGGTCCAGATCCACGGCATCGCCGACCACCGGCTGCGCCGGCAGCCGGGCACGCAGGAATTCTTCCAGCGTCCGGCCACGATCGTCGGCGGGCACCGCAGCGCCATAGGCCACCGCCACCGCGCCGAGCTGGGCATTGCCGTTCAGCACGAACTCGCCGAACACGCTGCGTTCGCTGAGACGTTCGGGAATCTCGGCCGCGAGGAACAGCCGGTCGAGGTCCGGCAGGTCGTTCGGCGCCACCATGATGAACAGGTGGTCCCCGGCACGCAGGTCCAGCACCTCGAGACCATCGAGCAGCCGTCCGCCACGCAGGTGGGCGACCACGCGGGCGCTGGATGGCAGCCGGAAGTTCGACCAGGCCTCGCGCACGACCGGGGTGTTGTCGGCAAGCCGATAGCCGATCAGCTCCATCTCCTGCTGGCCCGGGATGTCCAGCTGGGTGCGCTGCACCCGCGCGCTGGTCGGCGGCAGCTCGAGCCCCAGCCAGCGCGCTGCGGGCGCGACCGTCCACCCCTGCACGACCAGCGAGATCAGCACCACGAAGAACACCACGTGGAAGAAATACTCGGCGGAATCAAGCCCGGCGAGCAGCGGAAACAACGCCAGGATGATCGGGACCGCGCCGCGCAGGCCGACCCAGCCGATGAATAGCTGTTCGCGCCACGGGAACCGGAACGGGGCCAGGCAGACGGCGACCGCAACCGGACGCGCCAGCAGGATCAATACCGCGGCGAGCAGGGCTGCATCCAGCGCGACCGGCAGCAGTTCCGACGGGGTCACGATCACTCCCAGCATCAGGAACATGCCGATCTGGGACAACGACGCGATGCCATCATGGAAACGCTTGATGTTCTGGCTCGACTCCATCGGCCGGTTGCCCAGCACCAAGCCGGCGAGGTAGGCCGCCAAGAAGCCGCTGCCGCCGAGCATCCCGGTCACCCCAAAGATCAGCAGAGCCCCGGCCAACGCGGCCAGCGGGAAAAAACCGGGCGCCATCGGCAGCCGGTTGATCACGCCCAGCAGCAGTAACCCGCCGAGCAGGCCGAAAGCGGCACCGAGCCCCATCTGCTGCACGAACTCGACCACGACCAGCCAGCCGAACGTGGCATCGGGCATCAGAATCAGTTCGATCAACACGATGGTCAGGAAGATCGCCATCGGATCGTTGCTCCCCGATTCGATCTCCAGCGTGGTGCCGACCCGACTCTTGAGTTCCAGCCCGCGCGAGTGCAGCAGCGAGAACACCGCGGCCGCATCGGTCGATCCGACGATCGCCCCCAGCAGCAAGGACTCGAGCCAGGACAACCCCAGCCACCAGTACGCGAACAGGCCGGTGAGGCCCGAGGTCAGCACAACCCCGGCGGTGGCCAGACCCAGCGCTGGCTTGAGTCCGATGCGGAAATTGCGCACCGGGGTACGCAGTCCCCCGTCGAACAGGATCACGGCCAACGCGGCCGATCCGAACAGGTGCGCCAGCTGGATGTTCTCAAAGACCAGGCCTCCCGGGCCCTCCGGACCCAGCAGCATGCCGATGCCGAGGAACACCAGCAGTAGCGGCACCCCCAGGCGCGAGGTCACCACGCTGGACAGGATGCTTCCAAGCACGACCAGCGCGCCGAAGAAGATCACCTGGTGAGTCCAGTCCATGGCGGTCATGGTAGCCGATCGACCGGCCGGCGCGGACCGCGCGCTGGCGCGCTTTTCGGCTCCCGGAAACATTGCGGTAAAGTGTTGGCTGGCATTCCCTGCCGCAGTGGCGGCGCACTCGTTTCGGAGGAGACCCTGTGAAAGGTTTCACTCGCACCTTTCTGACCGGCCTCGCGGCCATCCTGCCGATCGCGATCACCGTGGCGCTGCTATGGTGGCTCGGATCGACGGCCGAAAGCCTGCTTGGAGGCGCGCTGCAGCACCTGCTTCCCGACGTACTGTATTTCCCGGGGCTCGGCCTGATCATCGCGATCGGGCTGGTCTTCGGCATCGGCGTGCTGTTGCGCGCGTACCTGGTGCAGGGCCTGTTCGCCTGGCTCGAGGCATGGATGCAGCGGATCCCGGTGGTCAAGACGATCTACGGCGTCGTGCGCGACATGATGAACGTCGTCTCCGGCGACATTCAGAAACAGTTCGGATCCGCCGTACTGGTCACTCTACCCGGCACCGATTACCGGCTGGTGGGATTCGTGACCCGCGAAAATTTCGACGGACTTCCCGAAAAACTCGGCTCGGACGACCGCATAGCGGTCTATCTTCCGATGAGCTATCAGATTGGGGGGTACACGATCATGTTGCCGCGCGACCAGGTCGAGCGGCTCGACCTATCGCTGGAGGACGCGATGCGCTACACGCTGACTGCGGGCGTTTCGGCACACCGGAACGGCGCGTGACCCATTTGCACCATCGTAGATGAGCCGATCGATTCGATCCGCCGGCAACCGCTCGCCCGACACACCCGCAGTCCTGCGCCGGCGGGAACGAACCGCGATGCCCGGAAATGACCGAAACGACACTGCTGCAACCTCAACTGCCGGGAAACCGCGCTGGAAGGGACTGTCCGGCCTGAGCCCGCAACAGCGCGAGGAACTCGCGCTGACGATCGTACCGGTCGTGGCAGAACACCTCGCGGAGTGTCTGCGCAGCACCACCCAGCACTGGACCTCCGGGCATTCGCTCGACGAGCACGGCAGCGAACATGCCCGCTGGGGCTTGGAACTGGGCCGGTTTCCGATCGCGCGCGACTTCGAAGCCGCCATCCGTCGCGACCTTCGCGACACCCGCTACCCGCCCACCTACGAGTTCTCGGGGATCAGCTTCGCAGGCGACCACAGCGGCCTCGCCATACTCGACGACTACCAGACTACTCGGCGCTCGCTGCGCCACGGCCTCGAGGCTCTGATCCGCAGCGAGAACGGCTATTCCCATCTGATCCTGTTTCAGGCGGCACGGGAGGACGATCGGTTCGAACACCCCAACTGGGCGCCTTGGTCGCCGCTGCACTGGTTCGAACGCCTGTTCGAGGCGGCCGAACGGTACCTGGGCCGCAGTCGGTTGGCGCTGGAACTGATGGCCGCATACGTGCAGTGCCTGACACAGTCGGGGGGCGGCGTACTGGCCACGGTGGCCGAGGCGGTCGAGGGCTGCGGCCTGGTGCCAGACCCTGCACCGACCGTCGCACCAGGCCCGGACGCGGCGCCCTCGGCGTCCTGGAGCGACTACCGCCTGCCAGAACTGGGCACCGGGGGACGCTCTGGTAAGGATGCACAAGGCGCCGCAATCGCCCCTTCCCAGCCCGGGCCAACGCCGATGCCGGACCGCGGCGAGGATCCGGACGCGTGGGCGCACTGGGCCCGCAGCCGCCTGCACGCGATGGGCTCCGGCGGCACGACCGGCACCGCCGGCGCGCAGACCGACAGGGACACGGCGAGCGCCGAGTATCCCTCGGTTCCTGCTGCAGGCTCGGGAATAAGTGCTGCCCCGGCCACCCGTGAGTCGCTGCACGCGCTGATCCGGGACCTGCTGGACACGACTCTCCGCCAGAGCTTCCGGCAGATCGGGTTCCATCCAGGGGCCGAGGAGGCGATACTGGCGATCCTGCCTTCGTTGTCGACCATTGCGGCACAAGACCTGGATTTCTTCCGCGAGCGCCGGCACCCGCTGCGGACCTGGCTCGGAGACGTCATCAACGCCGGCGCCCGCATCACGCCGGACTGCCGGGACGACCCCAGCGGCGCAGTCGGGCACTACCTCGAGCGGCTACAGGGTTTTGGCGACCGGCTTCGTGCACTGGCCGATGCCATGGACCGCACGCAGGCGCAGGCTCTGCTGGCAGACTGGTCATCGGAGACGGAGCGGGATTGGGCTCGCTGGCAGGAGTTGCAGCAGGACCGCATCTGGCCACTGCGCCACAAGGAGCACATCGCACGCGCCTGCCGCGGAGTCACGGTCTGCGTACTCGAAACCGGAGCGTCTCTGCCCGAAGACGCGGCCGGACAGATTGCCGGCGCATGGGGCGAGATCCTGGATCGGCTCCCCGACGGCGAGCAGCAGCTCGATGCCGACATCCGGGCCGTGGTCCGGGCGATCTGCCGGATGGCCAGCCCGTCCGAGGTCAACACACTGGTTCGGCAGGCCCTGGCCGACGCCCAGCACTCGGGCATTCCCGAAGGCCAGATTCGCGCGATGGTCGCCCGGCTCGGGCAGGCACACCTCCAGCACCTGCGCCCACCGCCGAACGCAGCCCGCTTCGACCCGCATCAGAGCCTGCGCACGCGACAATCGGTGCGTCTGCCCGACGATGACCCCGATCTGCTGTCGCAGTTCGACGACATCCACGTATTCGAGGCCAACCGCATCCGTGTCGGCGACTGGTGCGAATTCGTAGACCGCACCGACGGCCGGCTGCAGCGCATGGCCCTCGCGTGGCGCGGGGAGGCCACCCGGAGCTTCCTGTTCGTCTCGCTCGACGGCGGTTCCGACCGCCGCCACAGCTTGCAGGGGGTTGCGAACGAACTCCGCGAGGGCCGGATGCGCATGCTGCCGGACGACAATCCGCTCGACGCGATCCTGCGCTGAGTCCCCGGCCGGGAAGCCGGAAACTTTGCCCGCCGTGCGAACGCTGTCAGAATCCGCGCTCGACTCGCGACCGTTTCCCGAAGCAGCCGGCCGCTGCGTCGCGCCTTCTCCCATAGCCGAGCCCGCCGATGACGACTGCCAACGCCGACGAACTGAAGATCCGTGTGCTGAAGACCGGCAACGGCCCTGAGGCCGCGCCCAATGCCGAGGTGACCGTGCACTATACCGGCTGGCTCGACGATGGCACCCAGTTCGATTCCAGCCGCGACCGCGGCCAGCCGTTCACGCTACCGCTCGGCGCCGGCCGGGTGATTCCCGGCTGGGAACGCGGGCTGCAGGGCATGCGCGTCGGTGAGGTCCGGGAACTGATCATCCCACCGGGACTCGCATACGGGGCACACGGAGCCGGTGGCGTGATCCCCCCGAACGCCACGCTGCGCTTCGAGATCGAGCTGCTCGAGGTCCGGACCCCGCCGTACTCGGAGCTGGATAGCGAGGGCCTGGCCGCGATGATCGCCCGGGGCGTGAAGGTCGTCGACATCCGCCGTCCCGAGGAGTGGCGCCAGACCGGCGTGGTCGAGGGCAGCCATTTGCTGACCGCGTTCGACGGCTTCGGCCGGCTGGAATCGGAATTCATCTCCGAATTCCAGAAGCTGGTCGCGAAGGACGAGCCGGTGGCGCTGATCTGTCGCACCGGCAGCCGCACCGCGGTGCTGGCACATGCGCTCGCCGAACAATTGCACTTCGAACAAATCTACAACGTAACCGACGGCATCACCCGCTGGATCGCCGAAGGGCGGGACGTCAACCGCGACATCGCCGAAGGGGCGCATCGGGGCTGACCTCCAACCGTGGCGTGGCGGCTACTCCCGAGCCGCCGCCCGGCCCAGCAGCTGCGAGACGTCGCGCACCGCGCCGCGCGATGCCGACGTGGTCATCAGCGCATAGGCCTGCAGCGCCTGGCTCACGACGCGGTCGCGGTTCACCGGTTTCCAGGCCTGTTCGCCCCGCGCTTCCATGCGCGCGCGGCGTTGCGCCAGCTCGTCGTCCGACACCCGCACGTCGATCCGCCGCTGCGGGATGTCGATATCGATCAGGTCGCCGTCCTCGACCAGGCCGATCGCCCCGCCCTGCGCCGCCTCGGGCGAGGCATGCCCGATCGACAGGCCCGAGGTGCCGCCGGAAAAGCGCCCGTCGGTGACCAGCGCGCAGTCCTTGCCCAGCCCCTTCGACTTCAGATAGCTGGTCGGGTACAGCATCTCCTGCATCCCGGGCCCGCCCTTCGGGCCCTCGTAGCGGATGATCACCACGTCGCCCTTGGCGATCCGGTCGCCCAGGATCGCGTCGACCGCGGCATCCTGGCTTTCGAAAATCCGCGCCGGGCCGCTGAACGTCAGGATCGACTCGTCGACCCCCGCGGTCTTCACAATGCAGCCCTCGACCGCGATGTTGCCGTAGAGCACTGCCAGACCGCCGTCCCGCGAATAGGCGTGCTCGATATCGCGGATGCAGCCGTTCGCGCGGTCGAGATCGAGGTCGTCCCAGACCGCATCCTGCGAGAACGCAACCTGGGTCGGAATGCCACCGGGTGCGGCCAGGTAGCGAGTGCGGGCCGGTTCCGCGTCGCTGCGAATCACGTCCCAGCGGTCCAGCGCGTCGCCGAGGCTCGCGCTGTGCACGGTCGGGACGTCGCGGTGCACCAGCCCACCCCGGTCGAGTTCGCCGAGAATGCCGAGTACACCGCCGGCGCGGTGGACATCCTCCATGTGGTACTTCTGCGTGGCCGGCGCCACCTTGCAGATGTTCGGCACCTGGCGCGACAGCCGGTCGATGTCGGCCATCGTGAAGTCGACCCCGGCCTCGCGGGCCGCGGCCAGCAGATGCAGCACGGTGTTGGTCGAGCCTCCCATCGCGATGTCCAGCGCCATCGCGTTCTCGAAGGCCGCGAAGCTCGCGACCGAGCGTGGCAAGACCGACGCGTCGTCCTGCTCGTAGTAGCGGCGCGCCAGATCGACGACCAGACGCCCGGCCTCCAGAAACAGTTCGCGCCGGCCGGCATGCGTCGCCAGCAGCGAGCCGTTGCCGGGCAGCGACAGCCCCAGCGCCTCGGTCAGGCAGTTCATGGAGTTCGCGGTGAACATCCCGGAGCAGGAACCGCAGGTCGGGCACGCGGAACGCTCGTAGGCCTCGACGTCGGCATCGCTCTGGTTCGGGTCGGCCGCCACCACCATCGCGTCGACCAGATCGAGATGCAGCACGTTGCCGTCGCGCACGACCTTGCCGGCCTCCATCGGGCCGCCGGACACGAACACCGCCGGGATGTTCAGGCGCAGCGCAGCGTTGAGCATTCCCGGCGTGATCTTGTCGCAATTGGAGATGCAGACCAGCGCATCCGCACAATGCGCATTGACCATGTACTCGACCGCGTCCGAAATCAGCTCCCGCGACGGCAGGCTGTACAACATGCCCGCATGTCCCATCGCAATGCCGTCGTCGACCGCGATGGTGTTGAACTCCTTGGCCACCCCGCCGGCCTTCTCCACTTCGCGCGCGACCAGCTGGCCGAGATCCTTCAGGTGCACGTGGCCGGGCACGAACTGGGTGAACGAGTTGGCGATCGCGATGATCGGCTTGCCGAAATCGCCGTCGGTCATGCCGGTGGCGCGCCAGAGGGCGCGGGCCCCGGCCATGTTGCGTCCGTGGGTGGTGGTGCGGGAACGGTACTGAGGCATGCCGGAGTTCCTTGAACACTCGTGGAAACCGGAATGATACAATTTCCCGTTAAGGTCTGGCGAAACCCGGAGGATCCCGATGCGCATCGAAGTAGAAAACATCAAGTGCGGCGGCTGCGCGAACAGCATCCGCAAGGGCCTGCTCGAACTCGAAGGGATCGACCGCGTGGAAGTCGACATCGAGGGCGGCGTCGTCGAGTTCCAGGCCGACGAGACGCGTCGCGCCGAGATTGCGGAGCGTCTCGCGGCAATGGGCTATCCGGAGAAGGGTTCGGTGCAGGGTCTGAAGGCGGCAGGCGCAAAGGCCAAGTCCTTCGTCAGCTGCGCGGTCGGGCGCATGGGCAGCGAATGAGCGCACGCAGGCGCGCGGCCGGCATCCCGCAGTGGCTCGCGGCCTGCACCGGGGTCTGGCTGCTGCTTTCCGCGACCGCGAGCGCCGCCGCGGGCCTGCCGGTCGCGGAACTGCGCATCGCCGACCAGACGCTGACGATCGAGATCGCCGCCACTCCGGAATCCATGAGCCGCGGGCTGATGTTCCGCGAACACCTGCCGGAGGACCACGGCATGCTGTTCGTCTGGCCCAGGGATCGGGTCGTGGCGATGTGGATGAAAAACACGGTTATCCCGCTGTCGGTCGCATTTCTCGACCGCGATTTCCGCATCCTGAACATTGCCGATATGGAACCGCGGACGCTCGAACCGCATCACTCGCAGGGGCGCGCGCGCTACGCGCTGGAGGTCAACCAGGGCTGGTTCGAACGCCACGGTGTCGGCCCGGGCGACCACATCCCGGATCTCGGGCGCCTGCTCGCGCAGCCACTCCGGCCTTCAGGCGGGTAGCGTTGCTGGCATCCCCGGGAGCCCGCATCGTTACGCGAACCCGCCGCCCTGGGCGAACACCGCTTTGCCCGCACCCGCAACCTATGAGCGGCGGTAGCCACGGGGCCGCCAACGGGATCCGAACGTGCGCCGATCTGTGACTTT
This sequence comes from Thioalkalivibrio paradoxus ARh 1, assembly GCF_000227685.2. Taxonomy (GTDB): domain Bacteria; phylum Pseudomonadota; class Gammaproteobacteria; order Ectothiorhodospirales; family Ectothiorhodospiraceae; genus Thioalkalivibrio; species Thioalkalivibrio paradoxus. Next base: position 3,314,372 of record NZ_CP007029.1, read on the forward strand.
CCTGTACCGGCTGTTCCTGCTGCTGTTCCTGCTGCCGGTCAGCTCGCTAGCCGCTCAGGAACGCAACGACCATGGAGCTGCCGCACTGCCGGTAATCACCGCGCAGCAGCTGCGTGATCTGCGTGCCGAGGTGCGCGGCGGACGCGAGCGGCTCGAGCCCCTGATCGAGGCGATCGACCTCGCTCCTGCCGAGCAGTGGCTCGAACGCAGCCCCGTCGAGCGGCTGACGCAGCGAGCCGAGGCCGCGGCCGACCACCCGCCTTCGCGTAGTCTCTGGGAGGGTGCGCTGGAGCACGAGCAGGCCGCCACCGAACGGCTGCGTGGCGCACTGGACCGCGCCGATCTGGCGCTGGCGGGTTTCCAAAGACTCGATCAGGCGGACCAGCAGATCGCCAACCTGCTCGACGTCGGCCCGATCGGAATCGTGGACACCGTGCCGGAGGGGCGGAGTCTGAGCGAGATCGAGGCCGACATCGCCACTCTCGACCGCAGGCGGGCGCAGATCGCGCTCGAGCGGGACCAGAAGCAACAGACCTTGTTGCGCCTCGAAGAGCAGGTCCGCACTCAGGACGAAACGATCGAACGGCTGCGCCAGGAGCGCGAGGCGGAACTGGAGGTCACGCCGTGGGGCCCGCTCGATGAGCCTGCACTGGCCGCGGCGTTCGATGCCTGGCAACAGGCGCTGGACCGGCGCACCGAGGCCCGGGTGATCGCCGCCCAGCTCGACTCCCAAACGCTCCCGGCGCGCATCGAGATCCTGCGGCTCGAGGCACGGGTACTGGAAGCGGAGAGCGTGTGGGCGGCTCAACGCCTCCGGCAATTGACATTCGAACTGGCCGAACGCTCGGGTGAGGAACTGCGTGCGCTGCGTGGCGAGATCCGGCGCCTGGTCGAACGCGATCCGGAAGCGGCCGAGCGCTTCGGTCCGCAGATCGAACTGCTGCTTCAGCGCATCGACCGGATCGCCCATACCCAGGCACGCGTGCGCACGCTTCAGGAAAAACGCGAGCGCTTCGCACAGATCGAGACCGATATCTCCGACACGCTGGCCAGCGTCCGCGAGCGCCTGGAGATCGGCGGCCTGACCGAGATCCTGGGCGGCCTGTTGCTCGAGGAGCAACGCCGGCTGCGGCAGATCGAGGACCTGCGCTTTTTGTTGAGCGATCTGGAGCGCGAACTCGCGCAGTCCCGGCTGCGCGATATCAGCCTGCGTGACGAACTGCGCGCGTTGCCGCCAGTCCTGCCGGCGATCGCCGACGACCCGTCCGAGGCAGAGCTGCGGCGCCTGCAACGCGAGGTGATCCAGTCCCAGTTGCAGGCCGACGAGCAGCTGACCGAGCATCTCCGCCTGGCCGAGGTCCGGCTGCGCGTGGTCGTGGCCCAAGTCGACGAGCTGGCCCAGTTGCTGCGCGAGTCGCTGCTCTGGTGGCCCAGCCACGTGCCGGTCGGAATCGACTGGTCGGCCCAGCTGCCGGCCGCGCTGCTCGCGCTGCTGGACCCGGCCTCCTGGCAGGAGATCCGCAATGCGCTGTATACCATCACTGCGGGAAGCCCCTGGGGCACGCTGCTGACGGTATTGATCGCCGGCCTGCTGTTCCTCTGGGGCCGGGGAACACCTCAGCACCTGGCGCGGCTGGCGGAGAAGACCAGTCACCGGTACAGCGACCGCATCGGGCTGACGTTCCAGGCGATGGGCTGGAGTCTGCTGCGCGTGCTGCCGGTACCGCTGCTCTTGTTGTCCACCAGCCTGCGACTGGAACGGCTGCCGGAGATCGGACCGGGGGTGGAGATTCTGGCAGCGGCCCTGCTCGGAACCGCGATCTGGTGGCTCGCCGGCCACCTGTTCCTGCTGTTCACCAGCCGCAACGGCGTGGGCATGGCCCACTTCGACTGGAACCCGCTGGTCGTTCGCCGGCTGCGCCTGAATCTGGCCTGGTACCTGCCCGCTCAGCTCACGTTGATCATCTTCCTCGCGCTTGCGTTCGGCCATCCCAGCGAACTGGTGTTCGACGTGTTCGGCCGTATGGGGCTGCTGGCAGCGGTGGTGCTGACCGGCTTGTTCGCCTGGCGCATGCTCGCCCCCCGCCGCACCGATGCCGAGGTGGACCCGCGACAAGACCGCAGGCGGCGACTGGTGCGCCTGGCGCTGGCCGCAGTCGCGATCGGACTGATCGGGCTGACGCTGGCCGGCTACCTGCTGACCGTGTCCGAACTGCTGGGCCGCATCATCAACACCGTCGTCGTCGTCGCCGCCGCCTGGCTCGGCTACAGCCTGGCCGCCCGGGCGCTGGTGCTCAGCGAGACGCGACTCGCGATGCGCAGGATGCGCGAGCAGCGTGCCAAGGCCGCGGCTCTGGACTCGGGCAGCGCCGTCGGGGAAGGCGCAGTCATCGACCTGCCCGAACCCCACCTGAGCGTGGAAAACATCAACCAGCAAACCCGCACCCTGCTGCGTGTCACTGCCGGGGCCGTGCTGGTACTGGCGCTGCTCTGGGTGTGGGCCGACATCCTGCCCGCCCTGACCTGGCTGGAACGCGTCACGCTGTGGTCGCGCACGATCGTGGTCGGCGAGACCGAGATCATCAGCCGGGTGAGCCTGCAGGACTTCCTGCTCGCGATCTTCCTCGGGGTACTGTTCACGCTGGCCGCGCGCAATCTTCCGGGCCTGGTGGAGATCCTGCTCTCGCGCAGCACCCGGATGGACGCGGCCGGTCGGTACACCGTGACCACACTGCTACGCTACGTGCTGGCGGTGGTGGCGGTGATCAGCGTGTTCTCGCTGCTGGGGCTGCGCTGGAGCGAGTTGCAGTGGATGGTTGCAGCGCTGACGCTGGGCCTCGGCTTCGGTTTGCAGGAGGTGGTCGCGAACTTCGTCTCCGGCATCATCATGCTGTTCGAGCGCCCGGTACGCGTCGGCGACACGATCACCATCGGCGAGTACAGCGGCACGGTGGCCCGGATCCGCACCCGCGCGACGACCATCGTCGACTGGGACAACCGCGAGATCGTGATTCCGAACAAGAATTTCATTACCGAGCGCCTGATCAACTGGACGCTGTCCGACACCATGACCCGGATCGTGCTTCCGGTCGGCGTCAGCTACGATGCCGATGTCGACGAAGTGATGGAGACCCTGCAGCACATCGCCGAGGCCAGCCCGCTGGTACTGAAGGATCCGCCCCCCACCGTGCTGTTCCTGAAATTCGGCGACAGCGCGCTGAGCTTCGAAATGCGCGTGTACGTGGACCAGCTCAAGGACCGGCTGGTCACGATCAGCGAACTGCACCAGACGATCATTCGGGAGTTCCGCAGCAAGGGGATCGAGATCGCGTATCCGCAGATGGATTTGCATATTCGCGATGTCGCGCCGATGGCCCGAGCGCCGTTCCGAAGCACGGACCCACCGGCCGAGGCCCCGGATTCGTCGCCGTCGGCATCCTGACCGGCCGGGGAGCGCGCCCGGGGCACCGGAAGGCTCAGGGCTCTGCGACGACTGCCCCCAGCCTGCCCGCACCCCATCCCCGGCCGATGCGGTCGGCCTGCTGTTGGAACAGGTCGATGAACCGCTGCTGGAACCGGCGCACATACTTGCCCCTCGGGTACGCAACCCGGGTGACTTCCCACGGGAACAGGTGGCTCAGATCGCGTCGCTCGAGGTCGCGGTCGTGTTCCGTATGGAACGCGAGATCGGCGATGATCCCGATCCCCATTCCGGAACGCACGTAGGTCTTGATCACGTCGGCGTCTGCCGCACTCAGCACTACCCGGGGGTGCAGGCCCACCTTGGCGAACGTCTGGCTGAGGCTGGTCCTGCCCGTGAACCCGAACACGTAGGTGATCATCGGGTATTCGCAGAGCGCCCCGAGCGAGATCGGTCGTCGCTGCAACAGCGGATGCCCCGGGGTCGTGATCAGGCAGCGGTTCCAGCGATACGATGGCAGGGTGATCAGGGCGTCGTGCTCGCCGACCGCCTCGGTACAGACGGCCAGGTCCACGCGATCCGCCAGCGCCATCTCGACCAACTGCGCCGGCGTGCCCTGGTGGATTTGCACCTCGACCTCGGGGTACGCCCGCTTGAAGGCGATCAGCACCGGCGGCAGCACGTAGCGGGCCTGAGTATGCGTGGTGCCGATGCGCAGCACGCCGCGGGCTTCCTCGACATGGTCGCGCCCCACGGCCACGATGTTCCCGACCTCGGCCAGCACGCTGCGGGCGTGCCGCAGCACCTGCTGCCCCGCCTCGGTCAGACCCACCAACCGCTTGCCATGGCGCAGGAACAACGGGGTTCCCAGCGCCGCCTCCAGCAGCCGCAGGTGCTGCGAAACCGCGGGCTGGACCAGGTGCAGCTGCTGCGCCGCACGGCTGACGCTGAATCCACTGTCGGCCAGCGTCACCAGGGAACGGAGTTGCCGGAGCTCCATATCACGATTGACGATATAAACGCATGCTTCATTATTTTACTTGATATACAGACGGGTCAATACTCCATCTCATGGCGCAGCGGCATGATCCGCCGCCACCACGACCCAGGCCCCATGGAGGCATCACCATGCTGAGAACCCCGGAACCCTCCCCGCCCAGACCCCACTCGCAGCTGTTCGCGGAACCCGGCACCCTGTTCGACGAGGATGGATTCGTCGTCGACCACGACCACTGGAACGAGGCACTGGCCGAGCGCATCGCCCGGCGCGAAGGCGTGGGACCATTGGACGAACGGCACTGGAAACTGCTGCACCATGTGCGCGAACGCTACCTGGAGCTGGGCGGGATGCCCGGAATGCGGCGTGTCTGCAAGGCCACTGGCATGTCACGCGACGAAATCTACGACCTCTTCGGCGGCTGCCTGCCGGTCTGGCGGATCGCCGGCCTGCCGAACCCCGGCGAGGAGGCCAAGACCTATCTCGATTGAGCGGCCGCGCCAGCCGCCGGGTCCGGGTATGGGTCCGTTCTGGTTAACGTGAAAGTCACGGCCTGTCTCGTGTCCCTGGCGACCCGTAGGGCGGAAAAGCGCAGCGTCATCCGCCGCTCGGCGTTCGCGCCTCCCCGGCGCCTGTGGCAACCCCGGCGTGGGAATGGCGGATGACGGCCTTCGGCCTTTTCCGCCCTACGCCCACGCCTCTTGCATCATCGGGGGTAGCCGCTGGCCATGGCAGTGAGTAGAGACCCGCCGCACGGATCAGCACCTCGGCTGAATCCCGTCGCCGGGTGGGTCGAAATGAACCCGCTCCATGCCGTCCAGGTTCACCGTTTTCCTTGCGCGCCAAAGATCGTGCAGGTTCTGCGTGGCCCGCCAACGCTCGGGCGAACGGCCCAGCACCCTGGATGAACGAACGCCCTCTCGGGACTGACTGCGCTTCGACCCTGGAAGACTCGCGCTACAGTGGAGGGCGCAAACGGTACAGCCCTGAAGCGGTGCGCTTCCAGGTCGAGCCGCTTGCGGGATCGGGGATCCATACTCATGATTCAGCTTTCGAGCTACACGCGCGGCCCCTGCAGGGTGTGATGCCCTTTGTCGGGGCCGCGCGGCGGCGGACTGGAGGCAATGGAAACCGAGCAGCAACAGATCGGACTCGACTGGTTCCGTGCGGCGGTGCCGTACATCGTTGCGCACCGCGACCGGACCATGGTCATCGCGATCGCGGGCGAGGCCGCTCAGGCTTTGGAGTTCCCGACGCTGTTGCGCGATATCGCGCAGCTGCAGGCCTTGGGCACTCGCGTGGTGTTGGTACACGGGGCCCGGCCGCAAATCGAGGCAAGGCTGCGCGAGCGGGGATTGACGCCGCGCTACGCCGCCGGCCTGCGCGTGACCGACGCCGCTGCGCTCGAAGCGGTCTGCGACGCGGTAGGCCGGCTGCGGCTGCACATCGAAGGCCTGCTGTCGCGCAACCTCGGCAACCCCGGCATCGCCGGCGCACGGCTGCGGGTCGCCAGCGGCAATTTCGTCACCGCGCGCCCGCTCGGGGTCCGCGAAGGCGTCGACTTCCAGTTCACCGGAGAAGTGCGCCGCGTGGATGCGCCCGGCATCGTTCGCCTGCTCGACGAGGGCCAGATCGTATTGCTGTCGCCGCTCGGCTACTCGCCGACCGGCGAGGTGTTCAACCTGTCCGGCGAGGACGTCGCGACGCAGGTCGCGGTCGCGCTGAAGGCGGACAAGCTGGTGTTCCTGACCGAGGCCGGACCGCTGCGCGACCGCCAGCGCGAGATGCTAACGCAGCTGACGGTGTCAGCGGCCGAACGCCTGCTGACCACCGATTCCGGGTTGCCCGAGGAACTCGCGGCCCACCTGCGCAGCGCGGTCGATGTCTGCACGGTGCACGACCTGCGCGTGCACCTGGTCGACCGGCACATCGACGGCGGCCTGCTGATCGAGCTGTTCTCGCGCCAGGGTATCGGCACGCTGGTCAGCCGCGAGCCGGTGGAACGGCTGCGCGCCGCGACCCTCGACGACGTCGGCGGGATCTTCGACTTGATCCAGCCGCTGGAGAGCGAGGGGATTCTGGTGCGACGCTCGCGCGAGCACCTCGAGCTCGAGATCGACTGTTTCCGCGTGCTGGACGCCGACGGTTTGATCATCGGTACTGCGGCGCTATACACGTTCCCCGAAACCAAGGCGGCCGAGATCGCCTGCCTGGCCTTGCACCCGGAATATCGCGGCGGCGGGCGCGGCGACCAGATCCTCGAACATGTGGAAACGCTGGCCTGGCGGCGCGGCCACCGGCAAGTGTTCGTACTGACGACCCGCACCCAGCAGTGGTTCCAGGAACGCGGGTATCGCGAGGGGCAGATCACCGACCTCCCGCCAGCGCGACAGGCGCTGTACAACCAGGCGCGCAACTCGAAGGTGCTCGTGAAGGCGCTGGGCTGACAGGCGCCGATGCCCCGGCTCGCCCCCTCGGGCAGGGGGCGAGTCCAAGACCGATCAATGCTGTTCGGTCGGCAGTGCGTCGACAGGTTCTTCAAAGGCGATGAACAGCACGCATGGCTCGGTCGACACGCAGTGGGTGATGTGCGGCAGTCGGGCCGGGCCGTAGGCGTAGGTTCCCGGCCTCAGGGTCACGGGGTCCTGGCCGTCATAATCCACCACCATTTCCCCAGAGGTCAGTACCATTCTCTCCGCGGAAGTGTGCCAGTGATGGGGAGCCGTGGAGCCGCCGGGCAGCTTGAAGAAGACATCCGCATTATGCGCGGCCGGGTCGCCCTGAAGCACCGCAAGGCCACAGCCATCGGGCATGAAGTCGGGACAGGGACCCCATTCGAGATCAGGGTCGTCAGCGGTCCAGATGAACGCTTGCTGGTCCCCAGCGCCCTGGGCCGAGGCGACGCCAGCGCCCAGAAGCAGCGACATGAGGGCCGCGAGGGCAATGAGACAACGGCGCTCCCCGTTGTTCCCGCGCCTGGCCTTCCCGGTGACGAGACCCCTGATACCGGCCGCCTCGCGGTCTTGGGCCACGTCGTGGCTCTGGTATGGATCATGCCTGCGGCAACGGCCAAGCGACGCGGCAGACCGAACGTCGGGCATCACCCAGTTCCGAAGCCGGTCGAGAGCCGGGCGGGTGGTCGCGTTTTTCGAGCGGTCCATGTTGTTTTCCTCCTCGATCTGGTGGTTTGACGTGTCCCCGCGCCAGGTGAAATCGCTAGGCTCTGCGGAGGTTGGATTAGACTGGTCTGTTTAGATTTCGAACAAAACGACACCGGTCAGCGGGCGACGACCGCGCCGAAGTAGAAGTCGAGCATCGCGTTCAGCGGCGCGGGATCGCGTGTCAGTCGGCTGCGCAGTGCGGCCCCCTCCCAGCAATCGAGCAGCAGGTCCGCGAGTTCCCGCGGATCGGCCTGCGGATCGATCTCGCCCTGCTCCCTCGCCTCCTCCAGGCAAGCCGTCAGGCGATCGACGATCGCCGCGAAGCAGCCTTGGATCCTGCGCCGGAAGCCCTCGCTGACGCCCGCCAGTTCCTGGCCAAGACCGCCCAGCAGGCACCCCATGTAGCCTTCCCGCCGGTACTTATCGCGGGACAGCTCGAAGAAGGTGCGTGCCCGCTGGAGGGGTGATAACCGGGGATTGCCAAGGCTGGCAGCCAGGCCCTCGTGCACTTCGCGCATGTACTCGTCGATCACCTGCAGCGCGAAATCTTCCTTGTTGGTGAAGTGATGGTAAAACGAGCCCTTCGGGACATGCGTCGCCTCGAGCAAGGCCTGGATGCCCAGATCGTGGTAGCCGTGCTTCAGCAGCATGGCCAGGCCGGTGTCGAGCAGGCGTTGTTTGGTGGTCGATGCCATGGGTACTCAATTAGACAGAACGGTCTACTCAAGAGCCTAGACCCCGAGACAGCGGTGTCAAGACGGGCAACCCATGAACAGCCCGTCAACGCCGGCGACCGCGCGGCCGGGCCGGTGAACGGGCCTTGGTCCCGGGGGGTGGCGCCCTGGGGGCGCCCAACGCATCCGGCACGCCGCCCAGGCCGGACTCTGGCGGGTGGACGGCGGTTAACCACCCTTGATCGCTCCTGCCGGCCGGCAGGAGTGCTTGCCTAGCATCTGCGGTTCTTGATGGCAGGCTTGGCTCCGAATGCCCGTCGCCCGGCATACGAGCGGGGATTGGGGTTTCCACTCTGTGCCGATGCCGCTATATTCCGGGATTCTTCACCACCGGGCCAGGGATCTGACGATGAATGGAAAGACCGCGCAAGGCATGACGGCGGTACTGGCGCTCCTGGGAGCCGGAATCGGGGTCTCGACAGCGCAGGCGGCCGTGGCGCCAGGTCTGGAGACAACGGCGCAAGGACCGTCGCAAGTGGCCCAGACAGGGATTCCGTCCCCGGATTCGCGTCAGATCAAGATCGATGATGTGATCGGAACCGGCGCTCCCACATACCCCCACCAGAGAGTCGATCCCGTGCCAGCGCGGGAGTCGAACCAAATCAAATGGGAGTATTCGCCGACGCGCGAACCCCACCAGCTCAAGCTGGATCGTTGACGCTCAAGGGTCGCCCGGTCAGCGCAGACTCGCGATCGGGCGGGCCGGTTTGCATCCGATACGCGCGTTCTCGGCGCCTCGCTGAGCCCGCACCCCTACGGTACAGCACATGACCGACCCGCTGTCCCGGGCTTCGAGCTTCTCCTACCGGTGCAAGGCTTGCAGCCGCTGCTGCCGCGACAAGAAGATCCAGCTGAACCCATACGAGTTGGCGCGGCTCGCGCTCGCAGCCGAACTGCCGGTCGTGGAACTGATCGAGCGGTTCACCGTCGACGGTGTCCATCTGCGGCAGCAGCCGGACGGGACCTGCGTGCTGCTCGGGCCGGAGGGTTGTACCGTCCATCGGCATCGCCCGCTCGTCTGCCGGCTGTACCCGCTCGGACGGATCGTGAATCCCACGGGGGAACGCTTCGTGCGGGTAACCCCGCACCCCCGGTCCGAAGGGCTGTTCGGGGAGGACGGTCGCGTGTCCGACTACCTGGCCCAACAAGGTGCCCCGCCTTTCATGGCCGCAGCCGACGCCTACTATGCGCTGTACCTCCGCCTCGCTGTTCTGCCGCCGGATGGGCTGTCGGCCCTCGGCCGCATGGACCTGCTGGACCTGGAAACCACGGTCGATGCCGACTGCCGGCGTCGCGGGGAAACCCCGCCGGAAACGCTGGAGGAACGTGCCGAACACCACGTCGCCATCCTTGCCGCGCGTTGCGGCCTGCTGCTGGCAAACGTAAGCGTCCGGGGAACCCCGGGTTCTCCGCTTACAGTTCCGGCGCCGGGATTTTCAGATCCTCGGGCGTGAGCCGATGCGGCAGCAGGGCCGCGATGCCGCCCGGGGTGGTCACCGCCGGCAGGGTCTCGAACAGGTAATGCAGGTAGGCGCGCGGCTCCAGGCCGTTGGCCTTCGCCGTCTCCACCAGGGTGTAGAGCATCGCACTGGCCTCGGCACCGCGCGGGCTGCCGCTGAACAGCCACGCCTTGCGCCCCAGGGCGAATGGCCGGATCGCGTTCTCGGCCAGATTGTTGTCGATCTCGAGGTGACCGTCCTGCAGGAACGTGATCAGGATCGGCCACTGCCTGCGGGCATACTGGATCGCCTCGCCCAGCAGGCCCTTGGGCAGCACCTTCTGCGCCTTGTCGTCGAGCCAGGCCTGGATCTCATCCAGGATCGGCTGCGACTGTTCCCGCCGCACCGCGTGGCGGTGTTCCGGGGCCGTGCCGCGGATCCGGCGCTCGACCTCGTAGAGCTTGCCGATCAAGGCCACGAAGGCATGCGCGGCCCCGGTCTTGGTTCGACTGTTGGCCGCCTCGACGGCCTTGCGCCGGACGTGGGCCCAGCACCCCATGTGGCCCCGGATGCCCTCTTTCTCTGCCAGCGCGTGATAGCCCGCATAGCCATCCGTCTGCAGATAGAACCGGAGTTCCGGAGGCCGGCCGTCTCCTTCCGGGAACAGGAAGTCGATCGGCACCTCGCCGCTGCGGCTCGGGGCGTACTGGAACCAGATCACTGGTCTTCCAGACGGCCCACCGCGGTAGACCCACATATAGGACTTGGTGGTGTTGGCCCGGCCCGGTTCATCGAGCACCTGCACCGGGGTCTCGTCGATCTGCAGCACCGGGCCTTGGGTCAGGTGCTGCTTCAAAGCGGCCAGCACCGGGGCGAGCGGGGTGGCCAGTTGTACGATCCAGCCGGACAGGGTCTGGCGGGAGAGCTCGATGCCCTCGCGGGCGAAGACCTTCTCCTGGCGGTACAGCGGCAGGCCATCGACGAACTTGCCCGTAACCACCTCCGCGAGCAGCGAACTGTGCGCGATGGCTTTCGGCAGGATCTGCGCCGGGCGGGGTGCGATCCGCAGCCCCGCCTCGGCGCCGGGTACGTCGGCGTGGATCGGCGCGTACTTGGCGCGCTTGATCTTGATCACGTAGTACTGCTTGGGCAGCACCCCCAGCTGCTCGGACTCGTCGAAGCCGATCCGCACGTGGGTCTCGGCGAGCGCCGCCTGTTCCGCCTCGGACAGGTCCAGGATGCGCTCCACCCGCGGCAGGTGCGCCGGCAGCGGCTTGCGCTTCGGGGTCTGCTTCTTGGGTTCGGTACGTTCCGAGCGTGGCGGCGCCTTGGCTTCGGCGATCTGGGCGTCCAGTTCCTCGATCAGGACGTTCAGCTCGGCTTCGTCAAAGAGCGCGAGCTGCTCCCGCGCGACGCGATCCGCCTTCGGTCCGAAGCGCTGGTGGCGCAGCAGATCCAGGCGCTCCAGGAGGAGCTCGATCTTGCGGTCGAGCTTATCGATGGTCTCGTTCCGCACCCGAAGTTCTGCATCGCGTGCCTGCAACTCGGCCTCGAAGCGCTGTTCCCGCGCGACCTTCTCGGCCGCCATCCGGGCGATGATCGCGTGCAGCTCCGCGGGGTCCTTGGGGAGCTTCTGAGCGGCTTCGGGCATACCCGGAAGTTTACCAAAACCCAGCCAATAACGCTGCAGAATCAGCGACTAAAGCAGAGAAAAAGACGCCTTGAGATGGCCCTGCACGGCGGTCGGATCCAGGCCCTCCAGCAACCACTGCAGTTCGCGCACCGACAGTTCAACCGAACTCTGCTCGGTGCCCGCCGGCCACCAGAAGCGCTGCTTCTCCAGGCGCCGGTACCACAGCCAGAAGCCGTTCCGGTACCACACCAGCACCTTGATCTTGTCCCGCGCCCGGTTGCAGAACACGAACAGGTGCGAGGAAAACGGATCCGCCTGCAGCACGTCCTCGACCCGCGCCGCGAGACCGTCGATCTGGCAGCGCATGTCGGTGTGGCCGCGCGCCAGATACACCTTGGTGTGCGCGTCCAAGGCGATCATGCGCGCTCCCGCAGCACACCCAGCACCCGCTGCAGCGTCTCGGCCGAACACCCCGGCCCGATCTCCAGACGCAGACCACCGGCCAGCACCAGCGTCAGATCGGCAGCCCGCGTCCCGGGCGCGTCATCGACCAGGGTGACCGGCACGAACTCCGGCACCGGGGCCGCCACCGGCGACTCGGTCCGGGGCTCCGGCGCCAGCAGTCGCCGCCAGCGCTGCAGGCTGGCCACCGAAATCCCGCGCCGCTCACAGTACGCCTGCTGCGACAGACCGCTGCGCTCCCAGCCCCGCACCAGCCGCTCCCACTCCTGCCGACTGCGCCGCACGCCCCACATGATCCCGCCCTCCGGTTATCCTGGACTGGCGGCTATCATCCGGAGGCCGCCGGGGCGGCGGAAGAACGTATTTCGCAGGACGCTTACTGGCAAACCGCTAACCGGCAAGGCCCACTCGCAGACAGAATCGCCAACCTCCGGGGCATCGCGTCCACCCCTCCGGCCGACTGGTCACGGGAGGGCAAGCGTGAATACTTCGAATGGGCCAAACGCGTCGTCGATCAGACGTGGCACGCCAGCATGGTTCTCGGCAGGCTGTTCGACCACGTGCGCCGCCTGAGTGTCGCCTCCAGTCAATCGGGTAGAGGGATGAATTCCTTCTCGTCACCCGGCACCAAGGGATAGCGTTTTGCACGCCAATCGGCTCTTGCCTGGTCGATACGTTCCTTGCGGCTCGAGACAAAGTTCCAGTCGATGAACCGCTTACCCAGTGGCTCGCCGCCGATCAGGGCGACGCGGGAATCGCTATCGGCTTCCATGGCAACGCTCGCCGTTGGGGATAGGATCGCCATCGAGTGCTCGGGCAGGGGTCTGCCACCAAGGCGCAATGCGCCGCTGACCACATACAGCGCGCGCTCCGGAGCCTCGGGAAGGGCCAGACACTGGCCTGCCTTCAGGTGTGCTTCGACGTAGAGGGTGTCAGCGAAGGTTCTCACCGGCGAGGTCAAACCGAAGGCGGAGCCCATCATCACCCGAAGCGGCACGCCATCAACCGTGCACATGGGAATGTCGGAACCCGGGTAGTGGTGGAAGGCTGGCTCGGTCTCCTCGTCTGCCTCGGGCAACGCCAGCCAAAGTTGCAGGCCGTGCAGCCGGTGCGCGGTACCGGTGACCTCCGGCCGTTCGCGCTCGGAATGCACGATCCCACGCCCGGCGACCATGAGGTTGATGTCGCCGGGCACGATCGGCTGCAGGCTGCCGAGCGAATCGGGGTGCAGAATCTCGCCTTCGAACAGGTAGGTCACCGTGGCGAGGTTGATGTGCGGGTGCGGCCGCACCGTGATGCCCTCCCCTGGCGGGAAGTCGGCCGGCCCGATGTGATCGAAGAAGATCCAGGGGCCGACCATCGTGCGTTTCGCGCTCGGCAGCAACCTGCGCACCGAAAACCCGCCGAGATCCCTTTCCTGCGGTTGCAGCAGCATCTCCACTGCCCCCTCACCATCGGTCGAGCCGCGGCCGTGCTCGCCCCTTCGATCCGTATCGCGCATCGTCATGTCTGCCTCCATGATGGCCGGGAGCTCGCCGCCCCCCTTCGTTTGGGCACACTTCGCTGGACCGTGATCATAGCCGAGCTACCCGGGGCGAATCCCTCCGGAGCCTCTCGCAACGCCCTGCCGTCTGCGGGTGTGCACCGGACCGCGCATCGTCATCGCGCCCATGCCGACAGCTCTTACCGGGCCCGATTCGCGATTGGAAGAAGCGCGCGCAGTCTGGCCAGCGTGGCGCAGAAGTGGACCTGATGCGGATGCCGGGCAAACTGCAACGCGCTTCCGCGTGACCCTTCCTCTTGGGTACAGCAATTTCACAGGCGCGTCTCCTAACCCCTGGGTCGGCACCTATCAGTGTCGGAGATCGGTCTCGCAACCAGGACAACGGCGGTTCATGGCGTCCCGTCCGGAAACGCAGGAGCACAAGATGGGTTATTCGTCACCACCCACCTTCTTATGTATTGCGGTGTCTGTCCCGGACTTTCCCGCTCGAAGTAACAAAACCCCCAGGAGCGCACAGGCCGCTCCCAACCCGGCGCCAATGGCCACGAGTTCGGTGATCTCCGCGAAAGAACGCCCCAACAGCCACGGCATCGCCGCAGCCATCGCCATCAACAAGGCACCGTTCAGGATCATGAGCTGATTCAACCAGCGCGGATAGAAACGCCCGATATGACTGACCACCTCATGCCTGCTGGGTCGTCTCTCACAGACTGGCAAGCCTCGAACCAAACGCCCCTGCCTCCATTGCATCAGGGCAACGACCGCCGTCAGCACGAACAGATCGACCCACGAAGGCCCCCGCAGCCCCATCCACAATCCATAGATCAAAGCAACAGGCAGCCCAAATTTGATGAAATCCTTTTGTTGTTTGATGATCCGGGCCTTGTGCTCAGGGCCGGAAACCACCCGGCCTCTAAAGAAGATTCCATAAGGATGGTAGAGCTCCTCGCCGTGCGGACCCCTCATGAAAGATTTTTCCACCAAAGCATCCAGAAATGTTCCTGCAGTGCCTCTCGATAGCGCGGGTTCTTTGCCCTCCAGACTCGCCGCGGGCTTATCGGCCGGACTCTCAGTGCCCAGAAACACCGTCTGTTCCCGGGCGGCAATTGACCTCCTTAGATGGATCCGGTGACCCAACGCAAGCAGAGCAACCGCTGGCACGAGAAACAGCAATGCCGCAGCCAGCTTCACGCCGGCACTCGCCTGCGTTTGCGAAGCATCCATGAAGAACGGGACGAGAGAAACATAAACCCCACAGCCCAACAAGAACGCACCGCCTGCTGTAGCCAGTCCGCCTCGATAATTCACCCTGCAAGACCAGGCGAGCGCACCACCCCATGCGACCAGTATGCCACCCAAGACTTTCTCCGAAGCCGATAAAGCAGGATCATGCACATCGTTGGGGGACGGCAAGAAACCAATCACGCCCAAGAGCATCAATAGCCCGGAAAACACATAGATCAACAGCCTCATCAAGCAACCTCCTTGTCAACGGGCATGACCCACGAAAAAGGTCGGATCGCGCAAGCGACGTGAGCCATGCCGTACCACTTTCGTCATGTTGCGTATCGAAAAACCATTGATGCCACACTAAGCATGAACAAGAGAACAAGCACCACCACACAGAAGGGCCAGAACCAATACAGGAAATCGCCCAGCCTCCGCACCCTCACGTCATCGAGCGCTTGATGCCTTTTTGCGTAGACGAACCGCAGCAACAAAGTATCATAGGGATCCGGATTTTCTTTTCTTCCTCGCTTCCGGAAGACCGTAGGTGACCCAAGCTCCGCATACACTGCGGGATGCTGGAGGCGGAGCGCCCGATAAAGGCGCCCCACCACAAACAAAGACAGAAAGGTCGCCACGGAGATGAATCCCGAAGCGATGTACAGCATTACTCGATCCATACGGATCCTGCGTCTAGAGAATGCCCGAAATGACTGGAGCAGGCCTCTTGCTCGGCCGGACAATGGTGAGTAGGCCACACAGATCTAACCCATGCGCTCAATCGCGAAGAAACCGCATCGCGATGCTCGCAAGAGCCTCTAAACTGTGGCCACCCTGACTGCAAAGTCCAGACTAAGGACGTGCGGCTGGAGGCGCACCACCAGGTCGGAGATCCGGTCGTCGCGTTCATCGAAGCCCAGCCCATGATCGAGGTTCCCGGGCTTCCGAAGTATGGGGGTAACGAGGCGTTCGCGAGCGGGGCGTCATCGGCGGCTCCGGGTCGCAAGCTAGTAACCAAAGTCCGATCCTGCCCTTGCTGCAAGTCAGGCCGCTGTCAACCACGGCAACCGGCGTATCACCGCCTTCTCCAGCTCCACGATTACGAACACCGCCATGCCGAAGAGCAGGATCCGCGCCCAGTCGCTCCAGCCGATCGCGGTGGTGCCGAACAGGGTATTCATCACCGGTGCATAGGTGAAGGTCAGCTGCAGCACGACCAGAATCCCGATCGCCAGCCACATGGCACGGGAGTGAAAAATTGCCCAGCCACTCAATACGGGCTGGTAGATCAACCGGAGGTTCAGCAGGTAGAACGCCTGCCCGGCGACCAGGGTATTGATCGCCACGGTACGCGCCAGTTCGTCCGAGCTGCCCACCACCTCTTCCATCCACAGGAAGTGCCCGAAGGTGCCGAGCCACAGCAGCACCGCAACGAACGGGATGCGCCAGAGCAGGAACCCGGACAGCAGCGGTGCATCGGGGTTGCGCGGGGGACGCTTCATCACCCCCGGCTCACTGGGCTCGAAGGCCAGCGCCATCGCAAGGGTCACCGAGGTGACCATGTTCACCCACAGCACCTGCACCGGCGTAAGCGGCAGCGCCAGGCCCATCAGAATGGCCATCATGATGGTCATCGACTGGCCCGCGTTGGTGGGCAGCATGTGCAGGATGGCCTTGCGGATGTTGTCGTACACCGTGCGGCCTTCCTCCACCGCGTGGGCGATCGAGGCGAAATTGTCATCGGCCAGCACCATTTCAGCGGCCTCCTTCGCCGCCTCGGTGCCCTTGCGGCCCATCGCGACGCCCACGTCGGCGCGTTTCAGGGCCGGAGCGTCGTTCACGCCGTCGCCGGTCATCGCGACGATTCCGCCCGCCTGCTGCAGGGCCTGTACGAGCCGCAGCTTGTGCTCGGGGGTCGTGCGGGCGAAGACGTCGGTCCCGCGTGCGGTCTCCCGTAGCCGGTCCTCGCTCATGCCGTCGAGTTCGTGACCGGCCATTGCCACCGCGTGGCCGCCGCTGCCGATTCCCAACATCCCTCCCACAGCCCGGGCGGTCGTCAGGTGGTCTCCGGTGATCATCTTCACGCGGATCCCGGCCTCACGGCACTCGCGCACCGCATGGATGGCCTCCTCCCGCGGAGGGTCGATGATGCCGAGGATCGCCAGCAGCGAGAAGCGCCCCGCCTCCACCTGATCGTACTTCAGCTCGTCCTGGTGCGGCTGGGCGTCCCGTGCGGCCACCGCCAGCAGGCGTTCGCCGCGTCCGGCCACCTCCTCCAGCGCCGCCTCCCACCAGTCCCGCTCAAGCGAGCGGGGTCCGTCGGCCGTCTGTTGATGGGCGCAGAGTTCGAGCACCCGCTCGGGAGCGCCCTTCAGGTAAATCACCCCGTGCCCCTTGTGATCGCGGTGCAGGGTGGCCATGTACTTGTGATCGGACTCGAAGGGAATGACGTCGACACGGGGCAGGTGGCCCTGCTCGATCTGGGGATCCATCCCGGCCTTGCGCGCCAGCACCACCAGCGCTCCCTCGGTGGGATCGCCCTCCATGACCCAGTCGCCGTCGCGCTCGAAGACCTGGGCATCGTTGCACAGCAGCCCCGCGCGCAACGCCTGGGCCAGCACCGGATCCTCGTCCGGGCTGACGTCCAGCCCACTCTCGGTGAAGCCGCCGTGAGGAGCGTAGCCGACGCCGTCGACCTGCAGGTGGCGTTCGCGGCTGCGCAGGGAGGCGACGGTCATCTCGTTACGCGTGAGCGTGCCCGTCTTGTCGGAGCAGATGGTCGACACGGAGCCCAATGTCTCGACAGCTGGCAGTCGGCGGATGATGGCGTTGCGCCGGGCCATCTTCTGCACCCCGATCGCCAGCGCAATGGTCATGATCGCCGGGAGGCCTTCGGGGATCGTGGACACGGCCAGGCTCGCGGCGGCGAGGAACATTTCGTCCAGCGGGTAGCTCCGCACCCAGTAGCCGAAAGCGAAGGTGGCCGCGGAGATCAACAGGATGACGCCGGCCAGCCAGCGCCCGAACTGCTCCATCTGCCGCACCAGCGGGGTTTGCAGGCTGTGAACCTCGCCGAGCATCGCGGAGATGCGGCCCACCTCGGTGGTCTCGCCGGTCGCGACCACCACGCCTCGGCCGCGCCCGAAGGTCACCAGCGTGCCGGAATACGCCATGCAGAACCGGTCGCCGAGCGATGCGTCCTCCGCGACCGGCTGAACGTCTTTCTCGACGGGGACCGATTCCCCCGTCAGTACCGCCTCGTCCACGCGCAGATTCTTCACGTCCATCAGGCGCAGGTCGGCGGGCACCTTGTCCCCAGCCTGCAGGTAGATGACGTCGCCGGGTACCACCGAGCTGGCGTCCACCTCGCGCCGATGGCCGTCGCGCAGGACCACGGCACGGGGCGAGAGCATCTGCCGAATCGCGTCCAGCGCCTTTTCGGCCTTGCCTTCCTGGATGAAGCCGATCAGGGTGTTGATCAGGACCACGGCGAGGATCACGCCGGTGTCGACCCAGTGACCCAGCAGGGCGGTGCCGATCGCGGCCAGAATCAGGATGTAGATCAGAACGTTGTGAAAATGGCGGAAGAACCGCACCAGCGGCCCGGCCTTCTCCGGGGGGCGCAGCTGATTGCGGCCGTACCGAGCCAGGCGCTCCCCGGCCTCCCCTGCGCTCAACCCGCTGGGCTGAGACCGCCAGCGCTGGATGACCTCAGCCGCATCCTGTGCGTGCCATACTGGCGAAGGATTCGGGTCCGTGCCAGCCTGGGGGGATTTCGATTCCATATCGTTCACCATCGCCTGCACGAGGCAGGGCCGTTTTCCGGGCCGTTGGGTCTGACTGCGAGATCGGCAGTATTACCAGGGTTTTCCAGGCCGACAACCATGCGGGAGGGCGGGAGATGAAGTTCAGTCTGATCATGGTGTTCGTCGACGACGCACATCTGGACTCCGTTTTGGACGAGGCGCGCGCGGCGGGGGCCACGGGCGCGACCATCATCAACAACGCCCAGGGCCAGGGGCTCCAACAGCGTTTCGGGATCTTCGGGCTGGAACTCATGGAGCCTCGATCCGTGGCCCTGATCCTGGTGGAGAAGCGTCGCGCCGACACCGTGCTGGATACGGTCAGTCGTGCCGGGCACCTCGACGAGACTCTGTCTACTGGAATCGCGTTGGAGCTGGACGTCGCGCGAGCGGTGGGCCTGACCGAACACGTGAAGACGCTCGCAGAGAAATACCCGCCATGACGGCATCCCGCCCGCACCTCGTGCTCCTCCGGTCCGCCAGGCAGGGGCCGCGCGGCCCGTTCAGCGCCGTCCGGGGCCCAGGCGATCGAGCCGTAGCCGGGCGCGTTGGTCGAACAGCCGCTTGGACGCAAGCCAGACCGCGCCCAAGGCCCCGAAGCCCGTTCCGGCCGAAATCAGGAACATGATCAGGATCTGGTACTTCACCGCCTCCACCGGTGGCACGCCGGCGAGGATCTGACCGGTCATCATGCCCGGCAGGCTGACCACGCCGGCCGCGGCCATCGCATTGATCGTCGGCATCAGTCCGCTGCGCGCGGCCTCGCGCCGCATGGTCGCAGTGGCACAGACCCAGGAGTCGCCCAGCGCGAGCCGGCCCTCGATCACCCGTCGCTCGCGCCAAACGGTCTGCGTGAGCCGGTCCAGCCCGAGCGCGATCCCGGTCATCGTGTTGCCCAGCAGCATCCCGAGCAGCGGGATCGCGTACTGCGGCTCCCACCAGGGCGTCGGCCCCACCATGGTGGTCAACGCCAGCACGGTGACCGCGAACGCGGATACGAACATGGTCGCGGTGCCGATCCCATAGCCCCAGACGCCAGTGAAGCGCCGTTCCTGCCGCGCCATCACCTCGTAGCCCGCGATCAGCAACATTGCCAGCGCCATCAGTACGACCCAGACCAGCCGGGCATGGTCGAACAGCGCCTGCAGGATCAACCCGACCAGCAGCAGTTGCAGCACGGTACGCACTGCGGCGATCAGCAGGCTGCGCCCCACGCCGAGCCGTGCCCAGATCGTCACCCCGGCCAGCGCCACCACCAGCACCGCCGCAAGCGAAAGATCCAGCGCGCTGAGACTGATCACGGTCATGACACGAGCCTCCCGGAGCGGATTTCGAGGATGCGCCCGCCCAGGCGGTTGCGCTGCAGCGTGTCGTGGCTGACCCAAAGCGCCCCGGCACCCGCCTCGGCCAGGTAGCCGCGCACTGCGCGTTCGATGCGCCGGGTGTTCTCGAGGTCGAGGTTTGCGGTGGGTTCGTCCAGCAACAGCACCCGGGGATGGTTCAGAAAGGCACGCAGCAGGCCCAGCCGCTGGCGTTCGCCGCTGGACAGGCGCTCGACCTCCCAGTCGAGCGCATCTTCGGGCAGCGAGAAACGCTGCAACCAGTCCAGCGCCTGCTGGCGGTTCCAGCCCAAGGGGAAATGCTCGTGCACGCGTTCGGCCCACCAGGCGGTTTCGGCGGGAACATAGGCCACCTGTCGGCGCCAGTCGGTCGGCGCAATGCCATCGCGGTCGCTGCCCTGAAGCCGCAGCTGTCCCTGGTTCGGGTCGAGGTCGGCCAGCGCACGCAGCAGCAAGGACTTGCCGGAACCGGAGGCGCCCGTGATCTGCACCAGTTCCCCGACCTGCAGGCGCAGGTCGAGCGGCCCAAGTCTTGCAGTCCGAAGGCCTTTCACGTCCAGCAGGCAATCCATCCCGATCCTCGTACCGCTGGCGGAGCCACGGCTTCCGAAGCGCGCATTCTAACCGACGGGAGGGGGGCTGATCAGGCGGTGGTTCGAACCCGCGGCAGATCACGGCGGGCCGATGTGCATTCCCAAAAAAGAGCGGGCGCTTTCGCGCCCGCAATCACCGATGTCAGGTCCTGGGAGACGCTGCGGTCGGTGTCGGAGGAGACTCGTTATCCAGAACCCCGGGGTCAGCCCCCGGGGTTCCCGGTTCCCGGACCTCAGGCCTTCTTCACGAACTCGGGATAGGCCTCGAGGCCGCATTCGGCAACATCTGCGCCCAGATACTCGTCCTCTTCCGCGAGGCGGATGCCCATCACCATCTTCAGGATGAACCAGACGATCAGGCTGGTGACGAAGACGAAGACGAAGATCGCAAGCAGGCCGCTGACCTGTCCGAGGACGGTCGCATCTGCGTTCGACAGCAGGACTGCCATCACACCCCAGATACCGGCAGTGCCGTGCGCGGAGATCGCACCGACCGGGTCGTCGATCTTCAGCTTGTCGAGGCCGACGATCGAGAACACCACGATCACGCCACCGACGCCGCCGATGATCGCGGCCAGCAGCGGCGACGGGCTCAGCGGGTCGGCCGTGATCGCGACCAGGCCGGCAATCGCGCCGTTCAGGGCCATGGTCAGATCGGCCTTTCCGAACAGCAGGCGGGTGGTGATCAGCGCGGCGATCACGCCGCCGGCCGCGGCCAGGTTGGTATTCGCGAACACGGCCGCGACATTGTTGGCCGAGTCGACGTCGGATACCTTCAGCTCGGAACCGCCGTTGAAGCCGAACCAGCCCAGCCACAGGATCAGCACACCCAGCGTGGCCAGCGGCAGCGCGGCACCGGGGATCGCGTTGATCTCGCCGTTCGGGCCGTACTTGCCCTTGCGAGCGCCGAGGAGCAGGACCCCCGCCAGCGCGGCCACCGCACCGGTGAAGTGAACGATGCCCGAGCCCGCGTAATCGACATAGCCGAGTTCGTCGAGGAAGCCGCCGCCCCAGCTCCAGAAGCCCTGGATCGGATAGATGAATCCGGTCAGCACCACGGCAAAGGCGAGGAAGGCCCAAAGCTTCATGCGCTCGGCGACTGCCCCGGAAATGATCGACATCGCGGTGGCCACGAACACGACCTGGAAGAAGAAGTCGGCCCGATCGGAGTAATACGGACGTTCTTCCGCCGCGTCGTAGGACATGTCGCCGGTGAAGGCGGCCGTGACATCCACCGCGGTATTGTCACCGCTGATGAAGAAGGCGATCCCCGGGATGATCGAGCTCAGCCCGTCGCTGTACATGATGTTGTAGCCCACCACCATGTACATCACGCTGGCGATGGAGTAGAGGGCGATGTTCTTGGTCAGGATCTCGGCGGTGCTCTTGCTGCGGACCAGGCCCGCTTCGAGCATCGTGAACCCTGCAGCCATCCACATCACCAGTGCGCCCGCCACCAGGAAATAAAAGGTGTCCAGGGCATAGGCAAGTTCTGCTACCTGCTGTTCCATAGTCGGATTTCTCCAGTAAAGGTGAGTTCAGCCCCGGCGCGTCAAAGCGCCTCAGCCCCGGTTTCGCCGGTACGGATGCGGACCACCTGCTCGATGGGGGTGATGAAGATCTTGCCGTCACCGATCTTGCCGGTACTGGCCGACTTGCTGATCGCCTCGACCACGCGGTCAACCAGGTCGCCGTCGACCGCGACCTCGAGCTTCACCTTGGGCAGGAAGTCGACCACGTACTCGGCCCCACGGTAGAGTTCCGTGTGGCCGCGCTGGCGGCCGAACCCCTTGACTTCCGTCATCGTCATGCCCTGCACGCCGATTTCGGAGATTGCTTCGCGAACATCATCAAGCTTGAAGGGCTTGATGATCGCCGTGATCATTTTCATCGTTCACTCCTTGTTAACAGAGCCGGTTCATCCACGAGGGATTGTTTTGTCGTTGAGACGACACGGCTCTTGCACAAGGCGTGCCAATACAGAGAGACGATGTTGCGCGGGCTTTTCCCGGCTCAGCGCGCGGTGGCGGCGGAATCTGCACCACCACCGTACCGATCAGCGGGATCTATGCACCGAATCAGTGCATCGCCTTGTCGTCCGCTCGCAGCGGTGGCTGCGACCGGAACCTCGCGAGTCCGTTCTATACTCGGGGTAACGGGGCCCGAAGGGCCCCGGGGCAGCCTGATTCCACATGCCACTCCCGAGCGGAGTGCAGGAGCAATGCAATGAGCAACCCCGGAACGTCCCTGGTCGAAATCGCCTTTCGCAACATGGACCATTCACCGGCGGTGGAGGACAGGGTTCGGGCACAGATCGACAAGCTGGGCCAGTTTCACGATCACATCATTGCCTGTCGCGTGGCAGTCGAAGCGCGCCACCGCCATCAGCACAAGGGGCACCTCTATCACGTGCGCATCGATCTCACGGTGCCGAACGCCGAACTGGTCGTAAGCCGGGAGCCCGACGCGCACCAGGCCCACCAGGACGTCTACGTCGCAGTGCGCGACGCGTTCGCGGCCATGCGGCGACAGCTCCAGGAGTTCGCACGCAAGCAGCGCGGCAACGTCAAGTTCCACGAGTCACCGCCACACGGGCATATCCGCGAGATCGCGCCGGCGGCGGATTACGGCCTGATCGAAACCTCCGACGGTCGCGAGATCCGCTTCAGTTCCGCGAGCGTGGTGGACGCCGACTTCGCCAAGCTGGAAGTCGGTGACCGGGTGTGGTTTGCCGAAACCGCCAGCGACGACGGCCCGGCGGCGAGCACCGTGCATGTGGAGGGCAAACGCCATGTGGTCGGCTGAGGCCGGCTCCCGCGATCGCAGCGCACGCCAACACGGGCGCGAGCAGCGCCGGAGACCCTGAACACCGGGGCCGGCGCAGCCCCCGCGGGCGGCTCAGAGCGGGTCCGGCCGAAGCACCGTCAGCGCATCGGCACCAGGAAAGTTCTTCCAGAGTTCGCCGACGGTCGTTTCGTGGCCAGGGAGAATCCGTTCCGGCGCCAGCATCGCCAGCGGCCCCAGCACGTACGCGCGGGTGAGGATCTCGGGATGCGGCAATGGCGGACTGGACGAGCGCAGATCCCCGAGCAGCAGCAGATCGGCGTCGATCGATTTCGGCGCAAGCCGCAATTCGCCTGCAGCCCTCCCCAGTCGCCGCTCCATCGCCTTCAGCCTGGCCACCAGCGCCGCGGCGGTGAGCGAGGTATCGAAGCCGACACAGAGATTCCAGTAGTCGGGCCCGTCGTATCCGACCGCCGCGCTGGAACAGACGGGCGAGCGTTCGATCGGCCCGAATCGAACGGTCAACTCGTCCAGTGCGCGCCGCAGATGCGAAGCCGGAGCGACGTTGCTGCCGAGCCCGACGTAGGCGCGGCGGAGATCGGCGGGCGGCGCGGTCAAGGATGCCCGCGCTCGATCACGATGCCGACCTCGCGGGCACCCGCCACCGCCCCCGGCTTGCCCACGGTCAGGCGCACCGAATGCCCGCCGAAACGACGCAGCAGCGTTTCGGCGATCTCCTCGGCCAGGCCTTCGAGCAGCACATGAGGCTCGCGGCTGGCGATCGCGCGAATGCAATTGGCGACCGCCTCGTAGTCGACGGTATCGGCGATATCGCCGGAGCGTGCAGCCACGCGGGTGTCGGCCCCCAGTTCGATATCGAAGCGGAGCCGCCGCCGCACCCGCTGCTCCCAGGGGTAGACGCCGATCACGGCCTCGACCTCGAGATCACGGAGATAGATATGGTCCATCGCGGCTCGCCTCCAGGCCTCGCCTTTTGAAGATGCGTCAATGCGCCGATTCGCCCCGGGCGGAGCGCGTCCGGCACCGGGGATTCCGATTACCCTTGCCGTCCCGATACAGGCGCGGCGGCAAACCGGTGCGCTATGATCCGGGCGCAGCCCGATCGGGGCAACCCCGGTGCTCGGGGAGATGCACACCGGAGCCCCCGAGACTCTGGCTCTGGCGCACGATTCGCCTCGTGGCGAACCGACCATTTTCCGTCCGGTCCAACGGGACTCGCCGGAGAGCCCGAAATGCCCGGGCGCCCACAGGGGAGCACATGCAATGATGACCGCCCGGTTCCGTGAACTGCCCTGGTCCGATGCGCCCGACGGCCGTCCCCGGCGCATCGGCGTCGAACTCGAGATGGCGGGAATTCCGCTGGAAACCATGGCCGGGGTGGTTCGCGACGAGTTCGGTGGCCGTATCGAGACCAGCGGTGCATTCCTGACCCGCGTTCGCGATACCGAGTACGGCACGTTCGAGATCGAGCTGGATTCCCTGATATTGAAGGATCGGGGCTACCGCGAGCATTTGAAACGGCTCGGCATCGAGCTCGACGACCGGGACAGCGCGGCGCTGGAACGTTGGCTCGCCGGCGCGGCGGGCCGCATCGTGCCGCACGAGATCGTCGCACCGCCGGTGCCCTTGGCTGCCCTCGGGCGCATCGACCGGATGCGTTCCACCCTGCAGCGGCGGGGCGCGCGGGGAACCCAGGCGGCGCTGCTGTACGCATTCGGCCTGCAGCTGAACATCGAGGTGCACAGCCTCGAAGCCAGCTGGATCACGTCGATCATCCGGGCGTTCGTGCTGCTGTACGAGGCCCTGGTGCAGGCCGGGGACATCGATCTCGCCCGCCGCCTGTCGCCGTACATCCGACCCTTCCCGGGTGGGTACGTGCGCCAGGTGCTGCAGCCCGGATACGCCCCCGACATCGCCGGCTTGATCGACGACTATCTGCAACACAACCCAACGCGCAACCGGCCGCTGGACCTGCTCCCGCTGTTCGCCGAGATCGATCCGGATCGGGTGATGGCGGCGCCGGTGGAGCGGTCGCTGGTCAAACCGCGCCCGGCGCTGCACTACCGGCTGCCCAACTGCGAGATCGACGACCCGCAGTGGAACCTTGCGCGGCCGTTCAACGGCTGGGCCGAGGTGGAACACCTGGCGGCCGACCCCGACCGTCTCGAGGCGGCGGCGGCCGAATACCTGCGCCGGCCTGCCCAGGCGCTCGGCCAACTCACCGACGAATGGGTCCAGCGTATCCGTGACTGGTTCTGAACCGGATCCCCGCGCACCGCGATCGCAGCGATCCGCACGCGCACCGCGCCCCGTGGTGGCCGTGACGGGGCCGGACCGGGGCGGCTGGCCTGCATGGTTCTTCACCGCCTGGGCGGTGCGCCGTGCCGGCGGACGCCCGCTGAGAATCCGGCCGGCAAGGCCGCACCACGACCGCCATTTCGATGCGCTGATCGTTGGTGGCGGTGCCGACGTGGATCCGGCGTTGTACGCGCAAGCCGACGGACCCGGCCCCAGCGAGATCCAGGCGGCCGAACGGCGTTGGGCCCAGCGCCTGATCGGGTACGTGTTCTACCCGCTGCTGTGGCTGCTGCGGCGCGGGTTCCAGTCGCATGGCGGCCGCCTGGATACGGAACGGGACCAGGTGGAGAAGGCGCTGATCCAGCGGGCGCTGGACGAGCGCCGACCGATCCTCGGCATCTGCCGGGGCATGCAGCTGGTCAATGTCGTCCGCGGCGGCTCGCTGCACCGGGATCTCGGCGGGTTCTACACGGAAACCCCGCAGGCGCGCAGCCTGCTGCCGGTGAAACGGGTGGATCTGGAGCCCGGCTCGCTTCTGGCTGCGGTGCTGGGCAGCGAAACCGTTCAGGTAAATGCCCTCCACAACCACGCGGTCGCGGAACTGGGGCAGCATCTGCGCGTGTGCGGCCGGGAACCCACCGGGGTCATCCAGGCGATCGAGGCCAGCGATCGCTGGTGCATTGGGGTCCAGTGGCATCCCGAATACCTTCCGCAAAAGGCGGTCCAGCAGCGCCTGTTCAGCGCGCTGGTCCGGTCGGCGGCCGCTGAACCCGGGGCACGCGATCCGGCGGATCAGGCGCCAGCGGGATAACCGATGCCGAGCCCGCCCAGCCCGCAGTAGCCGCCGGGGTTCTTCTCCAGGTACTGCTGGTGATAGTCCTCGGCGAAATAGAAGTCGTTCAGCGCCACGATCTCGGTGGTGATCGGCCCCTGTCCGACGCGCCGCAACGCCGCCTCGAAGCGCTGGCGGCTCGCCTCGGCCAACGGCCGATGGGCCGAGTCGTTCAGGTAGATGCCCGAACGGTACTGGGTGCCGACATCGTTGCCCTGGCGCATGCCCTGCGTCGGATCGTGCCCCTCCCAGAACACCTTCAGCAGGGCCTCCAGGTCAATCTGCTCCGGGTCGTACACCACGCGCACGAGTTCGTTGTGGCCGGTCAACCCCGAACAGACTTCCCGATAGGTCGGATTCGGCGTGTAGCCGCCCCCGTATCCCACCGCGGTGGTGAACACCCCGGGCTGGCTCCAGAACAGGCGCTCGGCACCCCAGAAGCAGCCCATGCCGAAATGGACGATCGCCAACCGGTCGGGATAGGGCGGCGCCAGCGGCGCCCCGAGTACTGCGTGGCGGCCGGAGACCGGCATTGGGTCGGCACGCCCAGGCAACGCCTCGGAGGCATCGGGCATGCGGATCCTGCGTGTCGCGCCAAAGAACATGATCAACCCCCGAGCTGCTGTCCTGGAGACGCCGGACCGATCGGACGGGGCCTGGCGCAATCTCGCGCCACTGCCCTGCCTCTTACCAATCCCCAGGCCCGGGAGCGTCTCCATCGAACGCGTCGATGGTATCCCGTATCCGAGCGGATGAGGCGAATCGGCCGTTACCTTCGGCCCTTTGTGTGGCCAGGCGAGGCTGCGGTTCCCCGGGAATGCCTCAGTGGGCTTCGCCGCGCGCCGTCTGCGGCTCTGCGTCGTCCTCCGGCATACCGGCGCGGGCGCAGTCGCGGGCGAGACTGCGCACCCCAGCGACGAGATCCTCGGCTGCACCATCGCGCAGGCGCGCCCGGAGATGCTCGATCAGATCGCCCTGACGCGTCTGGAGCTCGCGGGCCAGCGACATCAGGCCTGCGCGTTCGTCCTGCTGGCGCGCCTTCGCGAGTCCCGGGGAATCGAACGGGAGCGTCAGCGACATCTCGATCAGCTTGCGCATGCGTGCGGCGCCGGCCTCTTCCGACGCCTCGGCCAGCTCCCTTCCGAACACCTGCAGGTCGCGGATCTCGCCAAGCAGATCCTGCAGCACCTTGAGCGAGGTCACCGACTCCTCTGCCTGGGGGAAGACGCCGGTGAGCGGCTCCAGCAGATAGCGCAGGCGCTTGCCGCTGATCCGTGCCGCGTGCAGCGGACCCTCGTCGAAATCGCGCTCGAGATGGGCGCAGCGCAGCGAAAACTCCCCAGCCATCTCCAGCAGCATCCCGGCGGTCACTTCGGCAAAGCTGTGCCCGGGATCCGCGTAGCGCGCCTTCAGGCGCGCGTGCAGCGGCTTGTGAACGAGACGGAACCGGTCCGCGAGCGTGGCCCGCAGCGCCTCGTACTCGGCGGCGAGCCGATGCTGCAGCCTTTGCTCCAGCCAGTCGAAACCCGGGCGCTGGTGCGGCCGGGGATCCGCGCAGCGCTGGTGCAGGCGCTCCAGCTGCACTTCGGTATCGCGCGCCGCACCGGTCGCGTCGACCACGTCCTTCAACCGCCGGCGCAGCTTCGGCGTGACGGCATCGATCAGATAGGGCCGGTAGGCCTTCTCGATACTGCGCGCCCGGCGTACCGCGACCCGGAACTCGTGTACCGCCTCGGGATCGTCGAGCTTGTCGAGCAGCGAATCGGCGATGGCCAGGCGCTTGCGCATCAGCAGCCGCGCGACCCGGGCCGCGGGCCTGCGCAGGTGCTGGGACTTGATGGTCAGGATCTTGGCTACCATGGGCCAAGACTACCCTGCAGACGAAAACCGGCGCTACCTTGCCGGCGGGTGCGGTCCCGCGGCCGCATCCGCGCGCCGGTCGGTCGATCCGGAACGGTACGGGTTCGGAGCCCCATCGGGGCGGGTCTGGAACAGGCGCATGGTCCACAGGTACTGCTCGGGCCGCTCCCGAACCGCCCGCTCGATCGCCGCGTTCATCGCGCGGGCATCGGCGCGATCGTCACCGCTGGGAAAATTCTCGAGCGCCGGCCAGAGCGTCACCACGTAGCGATCCTCGGCACGATCGTACCAGGCGAAGCTCGGCACGACGGCAGCCCCGGTCAGGCGTGCCAAGCGCGCCAGCGAAGTCAGCGTGGCCTTGGGCACGCCAAAGAAATCGACGAACACCGCGCCCTCGGCCCCGAGATCCTCGTCGGGAAGGTAGTAGAAATTGCGTCCCTGGCGCATCTGCCGAATCGCCGGACGCAGACCCTGTTCGCGTGAGTAGATCTGCGCTGAATAACGGGTACGGGTGCGGTGGTTGATCCATTCCACAACGGGATTGCGCAACCGCTTCGCAAACGACACGCCATTGTGGAGCTGGCTCATCCGCAGTCCACCGTGATCGAGTGCGATCGAATGCGGGGACAGCACGATCACCGGCACCTGGCGCGCCTGCAGCCTGAGGTAGTGTTCGTGGCCGACAACCCGGATGCGCGCCGCATGGGTGGCAGCAGATCCGAACCACAGCATCCCGTAGTCCAGCATGCCCTGCGCGGCAAAACGGTAGTGTTCCCGCAGCAGGTGTTCCCGCTGCTCCGGCGTCAGCGCAGGGAAACACCAGGACAGGTTCAGAGTAGCGAAATGCCTGCGCTTGGCCGACCCGCGCCGCAGCAGCCAGGCCAGCCCGGGCACCAGACCGCGCAGAAACGGCCTGGGCAACTGGTGCAGCAGCCACAGCAAGCCGAGTCCAAGCCAGCTACCCCAGTGCCGTGGCAGGAAATGCCGGGGCGTGAGCGGAGCCCGATAACCGCCACCCGTTGCCCGGCTGCGGTCCTCCGTCATGAGTCCCGCTTCGGGGCATCCAGCTGCTTGCGCGCACGCCGGGCGAAGACTTCCATCTCCTTCACTGCCTGCAGGTCGCCTCGGCCCCGCGCCACTTCGATACCGCGTTCGCAAATCTCCGCCGCGCGCGCGGGCGCGCCGGTTTCCAGCAGCACCCAACCCAATCTTTTCCACGCCGCCGAGTACTCCGGATCCTGTTCCAGCGCCTGCTCGAGGTGTTCGATCGCCTCCGCGTGGCGGCCGGCTGCGATCAGGGCATTCGCGAGCGCCAGTCGCAGCATCGGCGAGTCCTGCCCCGACTCCAGCAGCGCCTGGAAACGTGCAATCATTTCGGCCATCATCGCCTCCGCTCAAGCCATTGCGCAGCGCACTCGCTGCGACCGGCAGGGTACCCCAGGGCGGCCCGGCTCAAAAGAAACGGCGGGCCGGCTGGAACAGTCGCTCGACTGCCCGCAGCAGACCGCGATCGGTCAGGAACAGGATCACGTGGTCGCCGGAACGGATCACGGTATCGTGATGCGGGATCAGCACTTCGCGATCGCGCACGACCGCGCCGATGGTCGCACCCTCGGGCAATTGCAGTTCGTCGATCCTGCGGTCGACGACCCGCGAACTTCGCGCGTCGCCGCTGACGATGGACTCGATCGCTTCGGCGGCGCCGCGGCGCAGGCTGTGCACGGTGGCGGTGCCACCCTCGCGCACCCGCGCCAGCAGTACCCCGATCGTGGCCTGCTGCGGCGACAGCGCGATGTCGATGGTCCCCTCCTGCATCAGGTCGACGTAGCCGGGCCGATTGATCAGCGCCATCACCTTGCGCACGCCACGGCGCTTCGCGAGCATGCTGGCAAAGATATTGGCCTGGTCGTCGTTGGTGACCGCGCAGAATACGTCGGTTCGGCCGATGCCGGAACGATCCAACTGCTGGTCGTCGGCGCTGTCGCCTACCCGAATCTCGGTACCCTCCGGCAGCAGCTCGCGCAGCTGTTCGGCACGCGCGGGATCACGCTCGATCACGCTGACCTCGTACCGACCCGCCAGGGCCTCGGCCAATCGGAGCCCGATGTTGCCTCCGCCCGCGACCATGATCCGCCGGTACGGTTGATCGAGCTTGCGCAGCTCGGAAGTGACCAGGCCAATATCCTGCTTCGCTGCGACGAAGAACACTTCGTCGTCGGCTTCGATCACCGTGTGCCCGTCGGGACGCAACGACCGGTCGCGCCGGAAGATCGCGGCGACCCGGGTCTGGACGCCCGGCATGTCCCGGTGCAGATTGCGCAGTTCGTGGCCCACCAGCGGGCCACCGTAATAGGCCCGGACCCCGACCAGCGAGACCAGCCCGTCGGCGAAATCGAGCACCTGCAGCGCGCCGGGATGCTCGACCAGCCGCTGGATCTGGGCGGTGACGATCGCTTCGGGCGAGATCAGCATATCCACCGGCACGGCCTCGGGAGAAAACAGCCGCGGGTAGTCATGGTAGCTGCGCTCGCGCACCCGCGCGATCTTGGTGCCGGTGCCGAACAGCGTCGAACCGATCTGGCAGGCGAGCATGTTGACTTCGTCGGAATCGGTGACCGCGATCAGCATCTCGGCCTCGCGGGCCCCGGCAGCCTCGAGCACGCCGGGATGACTGCCGAAACCGTTCACGGTCCGGACGTCGAGATGGCTCTCGATCGCCTCGAGGCAATCCGAACGCGTGTCGACCACGGTCACATTATGCCCGTCGGCGCTCAGCGCCTCGGCCAGCGATTGCCCCACCTGACCGGCGCCGACGATCACGATCCGCTTCATCGCCGGGTTCCAGACTCAGCCGTCGGTCTTCAGCTTCTTCGGGTCGATGCCAAGGGTCTTGAACTTGCGGTAGAGATGGGTGCGCTCCAGGCCGACCCGTTCCGCCAGCCGGGTCATGTTGCCCTCGCTGCGTTCGAGCTGATGGATCAGGTACTGGCGCTCGAACTGTTCCCGCGCCTCGCGCAGCGGCAGGTCCGGGAACAGGTTCGATGCGCCGAGATCCGTCTCGCCGAGCGTCTGCCCGGACAGCGTGCGCTCCACCTCCTCGCGCGTCACTTCCTCGCCGGAACCCAGGATCATCAGCCGCTGCACGAAATTGCGCAGTTCGCGCACGTTGCCCGGCCAGTGGTAACGCCGCAGCCGCTCGAGCGCACCCGCCTGGAAGCGCCGCTCCGGAAGCCCCTCCTGCTGGTGCAGGTGTTCCATGTGGTGCTTCAGCAGCGCCGGGATGTCTTCGGGATGATCGCGCAGCGGCGGAACCTTCAGCGGCAGTACGTTCAGCCGGTAGTAGAGATCTTCGCGAAAACGCCCCTGATGCACGGCCTCGGCGAGGTCGATCTTGGTCGCGGCAACGACCCGCACGTTGACCGTGATCGGCTGGTTGCCGCCGATGCGTGTGATCCGCTGCGTGTCCAGCGCATGCAGCAGGCGTCCCTGCGTCTGCAAGTCCATCTCCGCGACCTCGTCGAGGAACAGCACGCCGCCGGCTGCCTGTTCCAGCAGTCCGAAACGCACGCGATCGCCCTGCTCGGAGCCGAACAGCTCGTTGATCGCCTCCTGCCCGGACAGGGATCCGACCGCAACCACGATGAAGGGGTTGTCCCTGCGCGCGCTGCGCGTATGCAGGAAACGGGCGAAGGTCTGCTTGCCCACGCCCGCTTCCCCGGAGATCAGCACCCAGGTGTCGTGCTGGGCCATGCGCTGCACCTGATCGCGCAGGCTGTGCATCACCGCACTGTCACCGACGGGTTCGGAGATTGCGGTTCCCAGCCGCCGCAGCCCCTGGTTCTCCCGCTGCAGCCGGTCGGATTCGAGTGCATTGGTCAGGGTGATGGTCAGCTTGTCGATCGACAGCGGTTTCTCGATGAAATCGTAGGCCCCGAGCCGGGTCGCATCCACTGCGGTCTCGACGTTGCCGTGACCGGAGATCATCACCACCGGACAGGGCAGGCTGCCATCCTCGTTCCACTCCTTCAGCAGGCTGATCCCGTCGCCGTCCGGCATCCAGACATCGAGCAGGATCAGGTCGGGCCGGCGGCTGCGGCGCGCCGCCTTGGCCTCGGCGACGGATCCGGCCAAGGCCACTTCATAGCCTTCGTCCTCGAGCACGTCCCGCAGCAGCATGCGGATGTCCGGCTCGTCGTCCACCACCAGTATGTACGGTCCGCTCATTCCTGTGCCTCTCCGACACCCTCGGGATTGCCGCCGCGGTGGACCGGAATACGGATCACGAACACCGCCCCCCCCGTTGGCGCATTATGGCATTCAATGATACCCCCATGTTCTTCGACGATCTTTTTCGCCACGGCCAGTCCCAGGCCGGTACCACGGGGCTTGTCGGTGGTGTAGGGCTCGAAGATGCGTTCCAGGTAGTCGGGGCGGATACCCGGCCCGTTGTCCGCAACCTGCAGTTCCACCCGGTGCCCGTTGCCGTCGTGCAGATCCCGGGTCGACACTTCGACCACACCGTCCGCACGGTCGTGCACCGCTTCGATCCCGTTCTTGATCAGGTTGTGCAGCAGCTGGCGCAGGCGTCCCGCATCGGCCCGGATCGCGGGCAGCCCCTGCTCCAGGTCGACCACGACCCGGGCGCGCTGCGTCTCGCCGGCGTACAGTTCGCCGACATCGCGCACCAGCTGGTTCAGATCGAGGGGCACGAGTTCCAGCCGCGGCGCCTGGGCATAGTCGCGAAACGCGTTCACCAGCGTCTTCATCGCCTCGACCTGCTGCACGATGGTCCCGGTGGCCCGGTCCAGTACCTCGCGGTCCGCCCCCTGCACGGTCTTGCCCAAGCGCCGGGAAAGCCGTTCGGCGGAAAGCTGGATCGGCGTCAGCGGGTTCTTGATCTCGTGGGCCAGCCGCCGCGCAACCTCGCCCCAGGCCGCGTCGCGCTGCGCGCGCAGGAACTCGGTCATGTCGTCGAACACGATCGCATGCAGGCCGCGCCGGTTGCCGGGATCGGGCAGCCACACCCCTCGGGTCATCAGCACCTTGCGCCCGGTGCGGGTGAACACCACCACCTCGCGCGACCACTCCTGTTCCCCCGCCGCCAGCGCGTCGCCGATCGCCTCGAAGAATTGCGCCACCAGCGGACAGGCGTCCTCGAAGTCGGACAGTGGCCGCGGCGGTCCGGTGCGCAGGTCGCATTCCAGGATTTGGCACGCCGCTCCGTTCGCGGTGCGCAAGCGCAGTCCGCCGTCCAGCGCCAGCACGCCGGACCGCAGGTGCTGCAGCACGCTTTCCAGGTAGGCGCGCTCGGCATCGAGCAGGCGGCGGTTGCGTTCGGCTTCCTCGCGGGCCTCGTTCAGCGTACGCGTCATCGCGTTGAACGAACGGACCAGGAATCCCAGTTCGTCGTCGCGGCTGACCGGCAGCCGGGTGCTGTAGTCCCCGGACGCGACCAGCCGGGTACCCTGGGCCAGGTCGGTCACCGGCCGCACCAGCCTCCGCGCGACCAGCAGCCCCGCCCAGAGGGCGGCCATCAGCGACATCGCCAGCGCCAGCGACATCGTGAAAATGAAGCCCTGCTTGATCGGCCCGCGCAGGTAGGCAAACTCGCGGTAGTCGACGAACGCGTCCTGCACCCGCACCGCGAGCGCACTCATGCGCGGATCGACCGGATACAGGCCCTGCAGAATGCGGCTGTCGGCACCCGGGGACCGGTCCCCCGCCACCGCGACCACCCGAATCAGCAGATGACCGTTGGCGTCCGGCTCCAGGCGGGTAAAGGGCTGCCCCGGAGTCATGCGCAGCAGGATGTCGGCACTGGGCGGCGACGGCAGCCGCCGGATCGGGCTGTCGGTGCTGGAGGCGATGATCCGGTTGTTGGCGCCGACGAGCGTGAGTTCCTGCGCCCCCATCTGGGCACGGAGATCGTTCAGCGCCAGCGGCACCAGCGTCTCGGACACGTCCTGCAGCTGGCGCATGATTTCCTGGGTCTCGCGGGCGAGTTCCCGGACGCGCAGATCCAGCGACGAGCGGGACAGTTCCAGCGCATCCTCGAGCGCCCCGTCCACGCGCACGTCGAACCAGGAATCGACCCCCTCGTTCAGAAACTTGAACGAAAAGTAATAGACCACCGTGACCGGGACCACCGCGACCAGCATGAAACCCGCGATCAGACGCAGGGTCAGCCGGCTTCCGGGCCGCCCGTCCCGGTACTGCACGATCAGGCGGCCAACCTGGTAGATGATCAGCGCGCCGAGCACGACGAGCACCACGCCATGGAACGCGAGCAGCCAGAGGAACAATTGCTCGAATCGCGCCGAATTCTGCGCGGCATCGCCCATCACCACCAGCGAAGCCAGCAGGATGAAGAACAGCAGCCCCAGGCCGAACAAATCCCAGGGGAAACGCCTCAATCCAAGGACCATCGATACCATCCCGGCTGTGTGACATAGGCCCCGCGCAGGCGCGTTTCCCACTGCAGGGGCAGCGGCAGCGCGCCGTGGTCCAGTTGCACCCGGGCGGCAAACTGGTGCTGGGCCCCGGGCCGGAGTTCCTCGGGGTCGACCTCGAGCGCGATGCGGCCGAGACGACGCGCGAGAATCTCGAGCGCATCCCCCAACGTGGGCGCCAGATCGACCCGGCGCGAGGCCCCATCGGTGATCACATAATGGCGGCTCAGCGCATAGTATTCCAGGCGCGCACGACGGCTCGCCTGCGCCACGGGGCGTTCCCCGAAGAGGCCGCGCCGGTACTCGAGCCTTACCTCGGACAGGAAATGGATGCCGATGCCGTTCTCCAGCGCCTCCAGCAATACCTCCGGCAGCTCCATGTCCAGGTAAAGACGCACCAGCAGCCGGTCTTCGCCCTGCCAGACCGAATCCGCCTGCCGGATCTCGGTTGCCGCCGCGGCGGCCGGAAGCAGGCACACCCACAGCACCACCACGCCGAGCACCAGCCGCATGCCGTCAGCCCGCGCGCCCGAGCAGCGCATAATAGAAACCGTCCATGTCCTCGGTGCCCAGCACCACCGCGCGCCCCACCGCCCGCTCCACACCCCCGGGGAACGCCAGCGGCAGCGGCTGCGCGTCCGGTGTCGCAGCCAGCCAGGGGCCCACGACCCGCTCGTTCTCCTCGGCCAGCAGCGAGCAGGTCACGTACAACAGGCGCCCGCCCGGACGCAACAACTCCCAGGCCTGCGCCAGCAGTTCGCGCTGGCGCGTCGCCAACGCCGGGATATCGGCGGCCCGGCGCAGCAGCTTGATGTCCGGATGGCGCCGGATGACGCCGCTTGCGGAACACGGCACGTCCAGCAGAATCGCGTCGAACGGCCGGCCATCCCACCAGGCCTGCGGATCGGCCAGGTCGCCGATCACCATTCGCGCGCGATACTCCAGACGCTGCAGGTTGTCGCGCACCCGCCCCATTCGTTCGCCGTCGACGTCGAGCGCGGTCAGGTCGATCTGGCCGCTGGATGCCTCGAGCAGGTGTCCGGTCTTCCCCCCCGGGGCCGCGCAGGCATCGAGGATACGTTCGCCGGGCTGTGGCGACAGCAGCAGTCCGGCCCACTGCGCAGCGGCGTCCTGCACCGAGAGCAGGCCATCGGCAAACCCGGGAATCGCGTCGACGTCCATGGGGTCCGCCAGCGTCAGTGCGGTCGGAACCAGCGGATGCGGGTGCACAGCCAGTCCTTCCCGATGCAGCTGCTCCTGCATGGCAGCACGCGATACGCGCGCGGTATTCACGCGCAGCGTCATCGGCGCGGCCCGGGTCGAAGCCTCGAGCATCGCCTCCCAGTGCTCCGGGTGGCTGGCACGGATGCCGGCAACCAGCCAGGCAGGGCAGGCATAGCGCAGCGCAGGCGTGCGCTGCATTGCCTGCAGCAGCGGCTCGCGCTCGCGCAGCGCGCGGCGCAGCAACGCGTTCACCAGGCCCACCGCACCCGGCCGCTGGATCGTTCGCGCCAGTTCGGCGGTCTCGCGCACCGCCGCGTGATCCGGGGTTCCGAAGTGGAAGACCTCCGCCAGCCCCTGGCACAGCAATACGCGGATCACCGCATCGCGGGGTTTCAGTGGCCGATCCAGCATGCCCTCGACCATGGCGTCGAGCTGCACGTGCCAGCGCACCGTGGCAAACGCCAGGGCCCGCGCCCAGGCGGCTTCGCGCGGCGGCAGGTGCGCGGTCTCGTCGGCCAACGCCTGGGTCAGCGATTCCCCTTGCAGCAGCACGCGGCCAAGCGCCGCGAGACATTGCCGCCTGGGCACCCAGGTCGCCCTTCGGGAATTCAATCCGCCCCTCCGAGCCGGTGACCAACCACGGCGGTCGAGCGCGCCCAATCGGCTGCGGAAACCGGCCGGCGCCCCGGCAATTGCACGACCTGCAGACGCACGATGCCGGAACCGGCCATCACGTCCACCCCATCCGCATGAATGCCGATCACGGTCCCGGGAACTGCTGGCTCGGATCCGACAGCGGCAGGCATCGGACGCGCCCGATGGATGCGCAGGATCTGCTCGCCCCAGCGGGTCTGGGCTACCGGCCAGGGAATGAAGGCCCGCACCTGGCGGTCGATCACCTTGGCAGCCTGGGTCCAGTCGATCCACGCCTCGGCTTTCTCGATCTTGCGCGCATACACCACGCCCTCCGCCGGCTGCGGGCGAGGTTTCAGCGTTCCATCCAGGATCTCGCCGAGCCGCTCGACCAGCAGGCGCGCACCCAGCGACGCCAACCGGTCGTGCACGCTCGCCGCAGTCGCATCGCTGCCGAGCGGCAGGGACTCGCAGGCATAAACCGGGCCGGTATCGAGGCCGGCCTCCATCTGCATCAGGCAGACTCCGGTCTCCGAGTCACCGGCCTGGATCGCCCGCTGGATCGGCGCCGCGCCGCGCCAGCGGGGCAACAGCGACGCGTGGAGGTTGATCCCCCCCGACCGCGGAATCGCCAGCACGCTGGCCGGAAGGATCAGTCCATAAGCAGCCACGATCAACACGTCGGGCGCCAGTCGCCCGAGCTCCGCCTGTGCCTCGGCGGACTTCAGCGACAGCGGCTGCAAAACCGGGATCCCTGCCGCCAGCGCGACCTTCTTCACCGGGCTCGGGGTCAGCTTGCGACCTCTTCCCGCAGGCCGGTCGGGCTGCGTGTAGACCGCCACGGGGGCCTGGCCCGCGGCGATCAATGCCTCGAGGGCGGGAACCGCGAACTCCGGGGTGCCGGCGTAAACAATGCGCCGGTCGTGCCGCATCAACGCGCCGCGACCGGCTCGACCGGCCGCGCGCCCCGACCCGGATCCCGGGCCGTCTGTTTCTCCAGCTTCTTGCGGATGCGGGTGCGCTTCAGGTTGGAGAGGTAATCGACGAACAGTTTCCCATCGAGATGGTCGATTTCGTGCTGGATACAAACCGCCAGCAGCCCCCCGGTCTCGAGTTCGAAGGGCTCGCCATCCCGGTTCAGGGCGCGGACCCGGATCCGTTCCGCGCGCCGCACCCGCTCATAGAAGCCGGGCACCGACAGACAGCCCTCGTCCATCTCCTCCTCGCCGTCACGGCTCAGGATCTCCGGGTTGATCAGGCAATAGGGCTCGTTCTGGTCCTCGGATACGTCCGCTACCAGGATGCGCTTCTGGACGTTGATCTGGGTCGCGGCCAGTCCGATGCCGGGCGCCGCGTACATGGTTTCGAACATGTCGTCGACGAGTTCACGAATCGAATCACTGACCTCGGCGACGGGCACCGCGCGCAGCCGCAGGCGCGGATCGGGGAAACAAAGGATTTCTCTAAGTGCCATTGCCAAACCTCATGCTCTTGTACTGTGCGGGCGCGGTTTTTCTGCTAACGTTAACGCCTGACAGCGCACAGCGCGCGCCGTGTAACGACCTCCCGATTGGCGGGAGTGCGGGCGGTCACTGCG
Organism: Thioalkalivibrio paradoxus ARh 1; assembly: GCF_000227685.2. Lineage (GTDB taxonomy): Bacteria > Pseudomonadota > Gammaproteobacteria > Ectothiorhodospirales > Ectothiorhodospiraceae > Thioalkalivibrio > Thioalkalivibrio paradoxus. The sequence continues at coordinate 3,352,384 of NZ_CP007029.1, forward strand.
ATACGCGACCGGTGGTCATTCCCAGCGCGGCACGTAGCGCGTTGATCGTGGGCCGAGCGCGATACCGGTACCCGCGTTTGGCGCAGTATAGGGGGTCGGGGCTCGGTTTTACGAGACAACCTCAGGCGGGCACGGACAAGCCGGAAACCGCCGTCTGCTGTACAGACCGCTTCCGGCCGGAGGAATTCGGGGCAATGTCCTCGCAGTTGCCGCCGATCCTGCAGCCTGGGGCGCCGCACTGGAACGAGACCAGGGGGAAGATCGATGTTCCTTGCAACGGGCCTTGCCGTGATCCGCCGGGCAGGATGGATCGCACTGCTTGCGCTGACGCTGGCCGCCTGCGCCTCCGGGCCGGAATTGACCGAGGGCGACGCGGAACACACGGCTGCGCCAACCGCGACACCGGCGGAGCCTGCGCCGGAACCGATGCCCGCGGAAACGATGCCCGCGGAACCAGCGGCGCCGGAACCCGAGTTCCACCCGGCGGCCCCGGAGCGCTACGTGGTGCGCGAGGGCGACACGCTCTGGAGCATCGCGAACACCTTCCTTCGTGACCCCTGGCACTGGCCCGAGATCTGGCTGGCGAACCCGCAGATCCCCAACCCGCACCTGATCTACCCGGGCGACGTATTGAGCATCCACCATGTGGACGGCGAACTCCGGGTCATGGTCGACGGTGGACCGAGGGTGCTCCCGGTCGAACGGCTTTCGCCGCGGATTCGGGTGGAAGCGCTGGACGACGTCGAGACCCTGCCGATCTCGACGTTGCAGCCGTTCATGTTCCGTCCGCGCGTGGTGGACGAGGCGACGCTGGAACAGGCGCCTTATATCGTGGCCGCCCACGATGAACGGGTGATCTATGGCCCCGGAGACCGCGTCTATCTGCGCCATGCCCCGGATGCAGAGCGTTACGATCTCTATCATGTCGTGCGCCGCGACCGCGCGCTGACCGACCCGGACACTGGAGAGGAACTGGGCATTGCCACGCTGCCGATCGCAGAGGCCGAGATCGTGCGCGGAGGCGAGATCGCAACCGCCCTGCTACGGACGGGCGACCGTGAGGCGATCCGGGGCGACCGACTGCTGCCGTTCGACGACGAACCCGACCTGCTGTTCGACATCGGCCGCCCACCCGCAGACCTGGAGGGCACGGTGATCCTGCTGTTCGACGCGATCTCCCAGATCGGCTCGCTGCAGGCGGCGGTGATCAACCGCGGCAAGCGTGACGGCGTGCGCAACGGGCAGGTCTTCGCGACCTGGGAGGCCGGCCGCACGGCACGCGACCCGATCAGCCGGAACCGCAACGAGCTGATCGAACTGCCGGAAGAGGAAATCGGCACCATGATGGTGTTCCGGACGTTCGACAAAGTCGCCTACGCGCTCGTCCTGCACTCCACGCACCCGATCCGTGAAGGCTACAAGGTCCGCCACCCCTGAGCCGGCCACCGCAACGTCCACCGATCTGCGCGACTGGCTGGCGCTGCTGCACACGCCGGGCCTCGGCCCCAGACGCATTGCCCGGCTTCTAGAACGTTTCGGGGATCCCGCCACCGCACTTCAGGCGGACGCCCGCGACTGGGCACTGGCCGACGTTCCCGGCGGACCTTGTCGCGGCAGCGACCGGGATCGGCTCGAGCGCGGCATCGAGACCGACCTCGCCTGGCTGAACGCGGACCCGCGGCACGCGATCATGACCCGGCAGGATCCGCGTTATCCGCCCCTGCTGGCCGAGCTGCCGGACCCTCCCCCGGCGCTGTATCTGGTCGGCGCTCCCGAGTTGCTGCGCAAGCCGCAGATCGCGGTGGTCGGCGCCCGCGGGGCGACTCCGCAGGGGTTGCGCAACGCGGAACGGTTCGCGACCGCGCTCGCGGCCGCCGGACTGGCGGTGACCAGCGGCCTGGCACTGGGCATCGACGGGGCCGCGCACCGCGGTGCGCTGGCGGTGGAGAACGGCCGCACGGTGGCCGTGATCGCCACCGGTCCAGACCGTGTCTACCCACCTCAGCATCGGCGGCTGGCGCACCGCATCGCCGACCACGGGCTGCTGGTGTCGCTCTGGCCGGTCGGGACCGCCCCAAGCCCGAAGCACTTCCCGCAGCGCAACCGGGTCATCAGCGGGCTGGCACTGGGTACCCTGGTCGTCGAGGCCGCGCTGCGCAGCGGCTCGCTGATCACCGCGCGCCTGGCCGCGGAACAGGGGCGCGCGGTCTATGCGATCCCCGGCTCGATCCTGAGCCCGGTCAGCCGGGGCTGTCACCGCTTGATCCGTGATGGGGCACAACTGGTCGATTCGCCCGACGACATCCTCGAGGACCTGGCCGACTGGCTGGGCGTACCCGCGGATCCGCCAGCCGATACCCCGCCGATGCCCGACGGAGCCGCGCTGGACCCCGAACAGGAACGCGTTCTCGGGTTGATGGGCTTCGACCCGGTCAGCCTGGATGACCTGCTGCAACGCACCGGATTGACCGTGAACACGCTTTCCTCCATGCTGGTTTTACTGGAACTCAATGGCCGCGTGGCCGCACTCAGCCACGGGCGCTACCAGCGCCTCGACGCAGGATCCCCCGAAACATGAAAGAAAACGTGCTGGACGTATTGATGTACCTGTTCGAGCACTACATGGACGAAGACACCGAGACCGAGCCCGACCGCCAGGATCTTCAGGCGCGCCTGCAGGAGGCCGGGTTTCCCGCGCACGAAATCGACCGCGCGCTGGGCTGGCTGGACCGGCTCGTCAGCGAGGAGCCAGTCGCCGCAGGCATCGGATCCGAGGCGGCCCAGCGCGTGTACACGGCCGAAGAACAGAGCCGGCTGGATCTGGAAGCGCGCGGCTTTCTGGTGTTCCTCGAGCAGAACGGGCTGCTCACCACCGGCACCCGGGAACTGGTGATCGACCGGGTGATGGAGCTGGACGGCGACGAGATCGATCTCGACCAACTCAAGTGGGTCGTGCTGATGGTTCTTTTCAACCAGCCGGATGACAGCATCGCCTATTCGCGCCTCGAAGAGGTGGTGATGTCCGATACCTCACCCGCGCTGGCAGATTACCTGCACTAAACCGCCAATATCCCCCGCCCGCATTTACTGCTATTGTCCGGATCGCCTCCGCCGGCTGCGCGGTTGCCCGAGCGGCGCCGACCGATCCGCCGGGGCGTGATTCGTTGAACCCGGGCGCAGACGGAGTGGTCCCGAGCGACATGAGCAAGAATCTCGTCATTGTAGAATCGCCGGCCAAGGCCAAGACGATTGGCAAATACCTCGGCCCGGACTTCACCGTACTGGCTTCCTATGGGCATGTCCGGGATCTGGTGCCGAAGGAAGGGGCGGTGGACCCCGACGCGGGGTTCCGGATGAACTACGAGGTCATCGAGCGCAACGAAAAACAGCTCCAGGCAATCGCGCGGGCGCTGAAGGGCTCGGACGCACTGATCCTCGCGACGGACCCCGACCGCGAAGGCGAAGCGATCTCCTGGCACCTGCTCGAGATCCTGCGCGAGCGCGGGCTGCTCGGCGAGCGCACGGTCAAGCGCGTGGTCTTCCACGAGATCACGAAAAAGGCGATCCAGGAGGCGGTCGCACACCCGCGCGGGCTGTCGACGGACCTGATCAACGCCCAGCAGGCGCGCCGGGCGCTCGATTACCTGGTCGGCTTCAACCTGTCGCCGCTCCTGTGGCGCAAGATCAAGCGCGGGCTTTCCGCCGGCCGGGTCCAGAGCCCCGCGCTGCGGATGATCTGCGAGCGCGAGGACGCAATCGAGCGCTTCGAGACGCGCGAATACTGGACGCTCGATGCCCAGGCCCGGCGCGGAGAACAGCCGTTCACCGCCCGCCTGACCCACCTCGACGGCCAGAAACTCGACCAGTTCGACCTGAACACCGAAGCGCTGGCCAGCGATGCCCGCCAGCGCCTGCTCGACGCGGCGCAGGGCAGCCTGCGCGTGATCTCGGTCGAAAAGAAGCAGCGCAAGCGCAACCCCGCCGCCCCTTTCACCACCTCCACGCTGCAGCAGGAAGCGTCGCGCAAGCTGGGCTTCACCGCCAGCCGCACGATGCGCGTCGCCCAGCAGCTGTACGAGGGCATCGACCTCGGCAGCGGCGCGATCGGCCTGATCACCTACATGCGCACCGACTCGGTGACGCTGGCCGGCGAGGCAATCGCCGAGATTCGCGGCCTGATCGAGGAACGCTACGGCGCCGACAACCTGCCCTCGAGCCCGCGCCAGTACAAGACCAAGTCCAAGAACGCGCAGGAGGCACACGAGGCGATCCGACCGACGTCGGTGCGCCGGCTGCCGGAAGAGGTGCGTCAGCGCCTGACTTCCGACCAGGCACGCCTCTACGAACTGATCTGGAAGCGGACCATGGCCTGCCAGATGGTCCACGCGACCTTCGATACTGTCGCCGCGGACCTGGCCCCGGGCGAGACGGCGCACCGTTTCCGCGCGACCGGCTCGACCCTGCGCCACGCGGGCTTCATCGCGGTATACCAGGAAGGCCGCGACGAGGCGGGAGCCGACGAGGACGAGGATCGCCGGCTGCCGGAACTGACCGAGGGGATGGTCGTCGACCTGCTCGACGTCAGCGCCGACCAGCATTTCACAGAGCCACCACCGCGCTACACCGAAGCGAGCCTGGTGAAAACGCTGGAGGAATACGGGATCGGCCGGCCGTCGACGTATGCCAGCATCATTTCCACGCTGCAGTCGCGCGAATACGTGGAAATGGACGGCAAGCGCTTCTTGCCCACCGACATCGGCCGGATCGTGAACGCCTTTCTGACCCAGCACTTCACCCGCTACGTCGACTACGACTTCACCGCGAACCTGGAAGATGAGCTGGATGACATCGCGCGCGGTGAGAAGGACTGGATTCCGGTTCTGGACGGCTTCTGGAAGGATTTCCGCGACCAGGTCGAAGACAAGGCCGTGAGCGTCAGCCGGGCCGAGGCCGTGCAGTCGCGCGAGCTCGGCACCGACCCGAAGAGCGGGCGCCCGGTCAGCGTGCGCATGGGCCGCTACGGCCCGATCGTGCAGATCGGCACCCGGGACGACGAGGAAAAGCCGCGGTTCGCCGGCCTGTTGCCCGGCCAGAAGATGGATCAGGTCACGCTGGAGGAAGCGCTGGCGCTGTTCAAGCTGCCGCGTGACCTCGGGGAGACCCCGGAAGGTGAACCGGTGCAGGTGAACGTTGGGCGTTTCGGCCCGTATGTGAAGTACGGCCGGAAGTTCGCCTCGCTCGGCCCGGACGACGACGTCTGGACCATCGAGCTTCCGCGGGCGCTCGAGATCGTCGCCGAGAAGAAGGCGCTGGACGCACAGAAGCACATCCAATCGTTCCCGGAGCACGGGATCGAGGTGCTGAACGGCCGCTACGGCCCCTACATCACCGACGGAACCAAGAACGCGAAGATCCCGAAGGATCGGGAACCCGCGTCGCTGACGCTCGAGGAATGCCGCGAACTGCTCGCGGCGGCCCCGGAACGGCGTGGGCGTCGCGGTGCCAAGACCGGCAGCAAGGCTGGAGACAACACCAAGAAGACCGCCGCCAAGAAGACGGCCGCCACGCAGGGCAACGGCAAGACCGCAGCGAAGAAGTCCACGACGAAGGCCACCACCAAGTCCACGACCCGCAAGAACACGACCGGAAAGGCCTCAAGCCGCAAGACCGCCGCGGACAAGACCGACCCCAAGAAACCGGCCAAGGCCGCGGCGCGGCGCACCGGCACTGGCAGTCGGCCCGACGCGGTCAGCGGCAACTGACCCCGAGGGGCAGCGTCTGCTGTGACGGCTCCCGACGGCGAATCCGGAACGCTGGTTTCGACCGACGTCGGTGCGATCGCCCGCATCGTGCGGGCAGGCGGCGTGATCGCCTACCCTACCGAAGCGGTATTCGGCCTCGGCTGCCGCCCTGCCGACACGGCGGCCTGCGAACGTGTACTGGCGATCAAGGGTCGCGACGCCGGGAAGGGGCTGATCGTGATCACCGACGACCTCGCGCGAATCGCGCACTGGCTGGAGCCGCTGCCGCAGGCGCAACAGGCGCGGGCCGAGGCGACCTGGCCCGGACCGCATACCTGGCTGTGGCCGGCGCACGCGAGTTGCCCGCCATGGCTGCGCGGCGCACATACGCGCCTCGCGGTGCGGGTTACCGCCCACGCCGGTGTCCGGGCCCTCTGCGCGGCCTCGGACTCGGCCCTGGTCTCGACCAGCGCGAACCGCTCGGGCGAACCGCCGTGCCGCGATAGCGCTGACGTCCGGGCCCGGTTCGACGGGCAGATCGACGGCATTCTGGACCTGCCCTGCGGGGGCGCCAGCGAGCCCAGCAGCATCCGCGACATCGTCACCGGCGCCTGGCTGCGGGGCGGCCCGACCGCTTGACGGCCACCGTAGAGGCAGACCGGGAACCGACGGCACTCGCTCGCTGCCAGCCTTGTTTCGCTTCACCCCTGAGTTAGGTCCGGGCATACTGCGCACCGCGCGCGAGCGCCGGGATTCGCGGCGATAGCATCGGCACGGGTTCCTCTGCCGCCAGGGGCAACAGCGCGGGGACCCTCGTCCAGGGCAGTGCCGGGGTGAGCAACGCGCCCGGCCCGCCGACGAACGAGTTTGCAAACGGGGAACAGGCTGATGACGCACGACGACTTCCGCATGGAACCGGTACTCGATTTCCTGCAGCGGCTGCAGGACGAAATCTGTACCGGCCTGGAGAACCTCGACCGCGACGGGCGCTTCCGCGAGGACGCGTGGACTCGTCCCGCGGGCGGCGGCGGGCGTTCCCGCGTACTGCGCGACGGCGCGTTGTTCGAGCAGGCCGGCGTGAACTTCTCGCACGTGATGGGCCCGGGGCTCCCGGCCTCGGCGACCGCCCACCGCCCGGAACTCGCCGGACGCTCGTTCCAGGCGGCGGGCGTCTCGCTGGTGATTCACCCGCGCAACCCCTACGTACCGACCTCGCATGCCAACGTGCGCGTGTTCGTCGCCGAGAAGGCGGGGGAAACACCGATCTGGTGGTTCGGCGGCGGCTTCGACCTGACCCCGTACTACGGCTTCGACGAGGACTGCGTGCACTGGCACCGTACCGCCGAGGCCGCCTGCCGTAAGTTTGGCCCGGACGTCTACCCGAAACACAAGCAGTGGTGCGACGACTACTTCTTCCTGAAGCACCGCAACGAGCCTCGGGGCATCGGCGGCCTGTTCTTCGACGACCTGAACGAAGGCGGATTCGAACATTGCTTCGGGTACATGAGGAGCGTCGGCGAGCACTACCTCAAGGCCTACGGGCCGATCGTCGAACGGCGGCGGGACACCGCCTACGGGGAACGCGAACGCCAGTTCCAGCTCTACCGGCGCGGACGGTACGTGGAGTTCAATCTGGTCTACGACCGCGGTACGCTGTTCGGCCTGCAGTCCGGCGGGCGCACGGAATCGATCCTGATGTCGTTGCCGCCGCTGGTACGCTGGGAATACAACTGGAGCCCGGAACCCGGCACGGCGGAAGCCGAGCTCTACGACCGCTACCTGAAACCGCGTGACTGGCTGAACGAAGGGGGCGCCCGATGACCTCGCCGACCGGAACCTATCCCGCCGTGCGTCCGCGCCGGATGCGCCGCGATGCCTTCTCGCGCCGGCTGATGCGTGAACACCGGCTGACCGCGGACGATCTGATCTACCCGGTGTTCGTGCAGGAGGGCGAAGGCCGGCGCGACCCGGTCGCGTCCATGCCCGGCGTCGAACGCGTCAGCGTCGACGAACTGTTGCGCGAAGCCGAGGCCTGCCAGGAACTGGGCATCCCGGCGCTGGCGCTGTTCCCGGTCGTGCCCGATGAAAAGAAGAGCCTCGATGCAGCCGAGGCCTGGAACCCGCAGGGCCTCGCCCAGCGCGCGGTCAGGGCGCTGAAGGCCGAATTCCCGGCGCTCGGCGTGATCACCGACGTTGCGCTCGACCCGTTCACCACCCACGGCCAGGACGGGATCATCGACGACGAAGGCTACGTGCTGAACGACATCACGGTCGAGGCGCTGGTCCGCCAGGCCCGCTCCCACGCCGAGGCCGGTGCCGATGTCGTCGCGCCGTCGGACATGATGGACGGGCGCATCGGCGCGATACGCCAGGCGCTGGAGGCGGCAGGCAACCTGCACGTGCGCATCCTCGCCTATTCGGCGAAGTACGCGTCCAGCTTCTACGGGCCGTTCCGCGACGCAGTCGGCTCGGCCGGCAACCTGGGCCGCGGCAGCAAGGAAACCTACCAGATGGATCCGGCAAACGGCGACGAGGCACTGCACGAGGTCGCGCTGGACCTGGCGGAGGGCGCGGACATGGTGATGATCAAGCCCGGCATGCCCTACCTCGACGTCGTCCGCAGGATCAAGGAACGCTTTCACCGCCCGACCTTCGTCTACCAGGTGTCGGGCGAATACGCGATGCTGAAGGCCGCAACGCAGAACGGCTGGATCGACGAACGTGCCTGCGTGCTCGAGGCGCTGACCGGGATGAAGCGCGCCGGCGCCGACGGCATCCTGACGTACTACGCGCGCAACGTCGCCGGCTGGCTGCGCGAGGATGCCGGACAGTGAACAGCGACTGCTACGCAGTGGTCGGCAACCCGATCGGCCATTCGCTGTCACCACGGATCCATGCATTGTTCGCCGAACAGACCCGACAGGACCTGGTGTACGAGGCGCGCCTGAGCGATCCGGAGCATTTCGCCCGCGACGTGCGTGCGTGGTTCGGGAACGGACTGCGCGGCCTGAACGTGACCGTGCCGTTCAAGGAGGACGCATTCCGGCTGGTCGACCTGCACACCCAGCGGGCGGAACGTGCCGGCGCGGTAAATACGATCTGGGCCGAAGCCGACGGCCGCCTGACCGGCGACAACACCGACGGAACCGGCTTTCTTCGTGACCTGACCGGCCGTCTCGGCGTCGACCCGGCGCGAAACAGCATCCTGATCCTGGGTGCGGGCGGCGCTGCCCGCGGCCTGCTGGAACCGCTGTTGCGCGGCCGACCGGCACGCATGGTCGTCGCCAACCGCACACGCGCGAAGGCCGAGACACTGGTTGCGGCCTTCGCCGACCTCGCCGGGGATGCCGCGCTGTCGTCCAGCGGGCTCGACGACATCCCGCCCGGACCCTACGACCTGGTGGTCAACGCCACCGCGGCAGGGCTGTCCGCGAGCCGCCCGGAGCTGCCGGCCGGGCTGCTGGCACCGAGCAGCGCCCTCGCCTACGACCTGGTGTACGGACCCGGCGCCCGCCCGTTCCTGGACTGGGCCCGGGAACAGGGGGCCGAGCAGGTATCCGACGGTCTCGGCATGCTGGTCGAACAAGCCGCCGAGGCGTTCGCGATCTGGCGCGGCGCACGGCCTGACACCCGTCCGGTATTCGAGACCCTGCGGCGTGATATCGTCGAGGCGTGAACGGAATTCAGGTTTCGTTCAATCTCGTTGTCTACTCTTTAACCCATTGCATCCCGTCGAGGGCCTTCCCATGCGCAAACTGCTTATGCTCACGTCCGTAGGCCTTCTGGCTTTCGCGACCGGCTGCACCACCATCGATCCGTATACCGGCGAGGAACGGGTATCCCGCACGACCATCGGCGCCGGCATCGGCGCGGCCGCGGGCGCGGTGCTCGGCAGCGTGACCAGCAGCCGCAACCGCACCGAACGTGCAATGATCGGCGCCGGCATCGGCGCACTCGCCGGCGGCGCGATCGGCAACTACATGGACCGCCAGGAAGAGGAACTGCGGCAGCAGCTGCAAGGGACCGGCGTCAGCGTGACCCGCGTCGGCGACAACCTGGTTCTGAACATGCCGGGCCACATCACCTTCGACGTGGACCGCACCGAGATCAAGCCCGAGTTCCAGTCGGTGCTGGACTCGGTAGTCCTGGTACTCAATCGCTACGAGCAGACCGGTATCGAAGTCGCCGGACATACCGACAGTACCGGACGGGTCGAGTACAACATGGACCTGTCCGAACGGCGCGCCCGCAGCGTGGCGCATGCGCTGATCACTCGTGGAGTCAACCAGGTACGGGTCGCGACGATCGGGTTCGGACCGCACCAGCCGATCGCGAGCAACGAAACCGCCGAGGGCCGCACCCAGAACCGCCGGGTCGAGCTGACGCTGTTCCCGCTGACCGCAGGGTGAGCCCACTGAGCGCTGGCGGGCCACGGCGCGCAGCAGGGTTCTTGCAACGCTGCCGTTGACACCCAGCGGTCACCCTGCAAGAGGAACGGGCAAGCCACGGAAAGGCACGGACAGACACCGAACAGGGGGTCACCCGTCTTTTCTTCGGTGATGTCCGCGCGTTTCCGTGGCTGCCTGTTCTCGCTGCCAATCGGCGCAATGCAGGCAAGCGGGAGAACGGGATGCAATGCGCGCTGCGCGCACGTTTCACGGTATCCTTGGGGCCCGGTTCGATAGGCCCTTTCCGATGACCCTGCGCGAGCGACTGGTCGAATATGCCCGCCTGGTCCGGCTGGACCGGCCCGTAGGCATTTACCTGCTGCTGTGGCCCACCCTCTGGGCGCTGTGGATCGCGGCAGACGGCTGGCCGCCGCTGGACATCCTGCTGATTTTCGTTGCCGGGGTCACGCTGATGCGCTCCGCCGGGTGCGCGATCAACGATTTTGCCGACCGGCACATCGACGCTCATGTCGAGCGCACCCGATCGCGGCCGCTGGCTCGCGGCAGCATCCAGCCCTACGAGGCGGTCGCGGTATTCCTGGTCCTGTCGGCGATCGCGTTCGTGCTGGTGTTGCTGACCAACCCATTGACGGTCGCGTTCGCGCTGGTGGCCGTAGTACTGGCCGCTACCTACCCGTTCATGAAGCGCTTTCACAGCCTGCCCCAGGTGCATCTCGGTGCCGCATTCGCCTGGGCGGTACCGATGGCCTTCACCGCGGTCACCAACGAACTGCCGCCACCGATCGCCTGGCTGCTGTTCGTGACCACGCTGACCTGGACCGTCGTCTACGACACGTTCTACGGTATGGTCGACCGCAAATACGACCTGGCCATCGGCGTTCGCTCGACCGCGATTCTGTTCGGCGAGCAGGATCGGCTGATCACTGGCATCCTGCAGGGCCTGGTCTGGCTCGGCCTGTACCTGGTGGGGCAGCAGGCCGGCTTCGGCGGGGTCTACCTCGGCGCGCTCGGCCTGGTCGCGCTCCTGATGTTCTACCAGCAGTTCCTGATCTTCGACCGGGAACCCGAGGCCTGCTTCCGGGCCTTTCGCAACAATCACTATCTGGGCCTGGTCGTGCTGGCCGGAATGGTCGCGGATACGCTGCTCGGCGGTGGATGACGGCTTCTTGCCGCTTCTACCCGCAACCAGGCCCGCTCCTGCACCGGGTCCCCGCTGCAGCGGGCTCAGGCGCGCGCCAGCGCGGCCGCGCCGACCCAGATGGCCCCGGCGCGGCGGACCTCACGAGCCAGCATCTCCAGCGTAGTGCCGGTCGTCATCACGTCGTCCACCAGCAGCACCCGCAATCCCGACAGATCCGCGTCGACCCGGAAAGCCTTGCGCAGGTTCGCGCGGCGCGCGCTGCGGCCCAGCCCCTGCTGGCTCGGGGTCGCCAGGACTCGCCGCGCGCTGCGCGTGTCGAGTTCCAGGCCGCGCGCCCGGCACAGACCACGGGCCAGGCGTTCCGCCTGGTTGAAACCGCGCCGGGCGAGACGGCCGTCGTGCAGGGGAACAGGGATGACCCGGTCGACCGCACGGGTGGCCGCGGGATCCAGATACCGCATGAATAGACCCGCCAGCGGCCGGGCCAACTGCGGCCGGCCACCGGCCTTGTAACTCAACAGCAGGCGGTCCAGCGGCCAGGCGTAGGCGAGCGGAGCCCAGGCCGCATCGAACGCCGGCGCCGCGCGCTGGCAGGAAGGGCAAAGCCCCGCGGCCGGCAGCGGCTGGGCACAGGTCGGGCACGGCGATGCCGGTACCACCAGATCCTCGGCACAGTCGGCGCAGATGCCCATCGCCGCCGGGGCCAGACAGAGGACGCAGCGGTCCGGGACGCACCCATCCGCCAACGCGGCCGCCCAGCGGCGCAGCAAAGGGCCCAGTGCCGTCCGCAGGACGCGGGTTTCTGCGTTCGAATCGGTCACGCTGCTATCATGAAATTTTTATCACCCGATAGGCAATGAAGACCAAGACTGTTTCCGGGCGCTCCTGCCGGCGCGCCGCATCGGCCTTCGACTGGGGCAACCTGGTCAGCGTGTCGCTGGCCGGCGTGCCGCTGTTCCTCGTCAGCGGCGACGTGGGCATTGTGACCATCATCGCCGCGATCATGGGCATTGTGCCGCTGATCCTCTGGTTCGGCGCGTCGATGATGGTGTACGCGATGTGCCGACACCACCCGGAGGAGCGGGTTGGGCGTTTCACGCAGTGGGCTGCGTACCGCTATTATGCGCTGATGGGTTCGCTGATCGTGGTCGCCACGTTCTTCCCGCCGGACCTCAATTACTACCGTGCCTACTGGGTCGTGGCTGCGGCCATCCTGATTCCCTGGACCCTGTATGCGCTGCACCGTATCTACCGGGAAACCTGGAACGATCTGGAGATCGAGGTGCCCGCGGAGGAGCATCACTGATGACCGGCATTCGCCACGACTGGAGCACCGCCGAGATCGAGCAACTGCTGGATCTCCCGTTCAGCGATCTCGTGTTCCGCGCGCAGGGCGTGCACCGGGAGCATTTCGACCCTGGCCGGGTGCAGGTCAGCACGCTGCTCTCGATCAAGACCGGGGCCTGCCCCGAGGACTGCGGGTATTGCCCGCAGAGTGCGCATCACCACGTCGAGCTCGAACGCGAGCGCCTGCTGCCGGTGGACGAAGTCGCCAGCGCGGCCCGGGGCGCGCGTGAGCGTGGCGCGACCCGGTTCTGCATGGGCGCCGCCTGGCGCAACCCGACCGACCGCAACCTCGACCAGGTGATCGAGATGGTGCGGGCGGTCCGCGAGCAGGGGCTGGAGACCTGCGTGACGCTTGGCATGCTGACGCAGGCGCAGGCGCAGCGCCTCGCGGATGCGGGTCTCGACTACTACAACCACAATCTGGACACCTCGCCGGAGTTCTACGGCGAGATCATCAGCACCCGCACCTACGAAGACCGTCTGGACACATTGGAACGCGTGCGCGCGGCCGGCATCAGCGTATGCACCGGCGGCATCCTGGGCATGGGCGAATCGCGCCATGACCGCGCCCGGCTGCTGCAACAGCTGGCGAACCTGCCCAGGCATCCGGAATCGGTCCCGATCAACCAGCTGGTGCAGGTGCAGGGCACCCCGCTGTACGGCACCGACGCACTCGACCCGTTCGAGTTCGTGCGCACGGTGGCGGCCGCCCGCATCCTGATGCCGAAGTCGCATGTGCGCCTTTCCGCGGGGCGGACCGAGATGAGCGACGAGATGCAGGCGCTGTGCTTTCTTGCAGGTGCCAACTCGGTGTTCTACGGAGAACAGTTGCTGACGACCCCGAACCCGGGCATGGACCGCGATCGGACGCTGTTTCAGCGCCTGGGCATCGAGCCCGAGGCGGGGCCGGGCGAGCCCCCCGCCGCCCATCCCGAGGCGAAGCCCGAGGCACAACGAGCCTGAACCGCGGCGGCGGCTCAGGCACGCTGCCGGGCAAGATGAGCGGCCGGATCGAATCCCGCTTGCTTGAGCGGCTCGACCGTGCCCGCGCGCGCGGGCTCTGGCGCCGCCCCCGCATCCTGGACGGGCCGCAGACTCCCGAACAGATCGTCGACGGCCGCCCGGTGCTCGCCTTTTGCTCGAACGATTATCTCGGGCTCGCCGCCGACCCCCGTGTTGCCGCGGCCGCGCGCGAAGGCCTCGAGCGTTACGGGGTCGGCGCCGGTGCGGCACATTTGGTCAACGGCCACAGCCGCGCCCATGCCGAACTCGAAGAAGCCCTGGCGGCCTTCACCGGCCGGCCGCGCGCGCTGCTGTTCTCCACTGGCTACATGGCCAACCTCGGGGTACTGCAAACCCTGATGAGCCGGCACGACACCGTCTTCGAGGACCGGCTCAACCACGCCTCCTTGATCGACGCCGCCCGGCTCGCCGGCTGCCGGACCCGCCGCTACCGCCATGCGGATGCTGCGGACCTGACACGCCGGCTGCGGGAACCGGGAGCGGAAACCGGGCGCCTGGTGGTCACCGACGGCGTATTCTCGATGGACGGCGACCTTGCGCCACTGGCGGAACTCGCGTCTGCCGCCCGCCGCTACAACGCCTGGCTGATGGTGGACGACGCCCACGGTCTGGGCGTACTCGGCCGCGACGGCGGCGGGAGCTGCGCCTGTTTCGGCCTGGGCATGGACGACGTGCCGGTGCTGATGGGCACCTTGGGCAAGGCCTTCGGCACCGCCGGGGCCTTTGTCGCCGGCAGCGACACACTGATCGAAGCGCTGATCCAGTTCGCACGCAGCTACGTCTACACCACCGCGATGCCCCCGGCACTGGCCAGCGCAACTCTGGCCGCGGTCAGGATCGCCGCGCGCGAAACGTGGCGGCGCGAACACCTCGCGGCACTGATCGCCCGACTGGGTGCCGGCCTGGAACACATCGGCCTGCCCCGCCCGTCCAGCATGTCACCAATCCAGCCGGTCGTACTCGGCGACACCGGGCGCGCGTCCGCTGCGGCCGCCGGATTGCTCGAACACGGCCTTCTGGTACCGGCGATCCGGCCGCCGACCGTCCCGGAAGCGACGGCCCGCCTGCGCATCACGCTCTCGGCACGCCATACCGAGGCGCAGGTCGACCGGTTGGTCGAGACCCTGGACCGAGTGCTGGCACGGGAATCGCCGGGAGCGACCGGACTTGAATCCGCAAGGTGAGAGGAGTACAGAATAGGGTTCTGCTGCAACGGAGCCCGACCTGCATGCCAGGAAAGAGTATCGCGATCATCGCCACGAAGGGATCGCTGGACTGGGCCTATCCACCGTTCATCCTGGCCTCGACCGGCGCGGCGCTGGGCTACGACTGCAAGATGTTCTTCACCTTCTACGGCTTGCACCTGCTGAAGCGTAACCTGAGCCTCCGGGTCAGCCCGCTGGGCAACCCCGGCATGCCGCTGCCGCTGCCGGTGCTGCTGCAGGCCATGCCCGGCACCCAGTACCTGGCGACCGCGATGATGAAGCGCCGGATCCGCGCCAAGGGCGTGGCCGAGATCGGCGAACTGCGCAACCTCTGCGTGGAAGCGGGAGTTCGGCTGGTCGCCTGCCAGATGACCGTCGACCTGTTCGACTGGCGGCACAGCGATTTCATCGATGGCGTGGAATACGGGGGCGCAACCACCTTCTTCGACTTCGCCGGCGAATCCGACATCTGTCTGTTCATCTGATGGCCCACGGGCCATCGACGCCGGGTTCAGGTGGGCTCCGGACGCTGCTGGCGCATCTCCAGGATCGCGGTGATCTCGTCATCCGAGAGCCGGATCGGGTTGGTCTTCATGCTGGAACCCCGGCTGTTCGCGACGATCCGCGGATGGTCCTCCGGGCGGATCCCGTACTGATCCAGCGTCAGCAGGTGCAGGCGCTCGGTCCAGTCCTCGAGCAGGCGCAGTAGCGCGGCACGGGCCTGACCGTCGTCCGGCATTGCCTCGCCGGTCAACAGGCGACCGACATGCGCATAGCGCGCCAGCGCCGGATGCGCAGGCTCCCTTACGCCCAGCGCCTCGATGTTCACTGCGGTTGCCGCCACCACCAGGGTTCCACAGGCGGCCCCGTGGGGAATCGGGAAAAACGCCCCCAGCGGTGCAGCCAGACCATGCACCGAACCCAGCCCCACCTGAGCCAGCGTGACCCCTGACAGCAGCGACGCGTAGGCCATACCGGCCTGTGCCGCCGCATTCCCGGGATCCTCGTAGAGCGCAAGCAGGCTGTCGCGCGCGTGGGCCATCCCGTCGAGGGCCAGCGCATCGCAGAACGGGTTCGCACGCAGCGAAAGATACGATTCCAGCAACTGGGTCAGCGCGTCCATGCCGTTGCCGGCGATCACGCGGGGCGGGCAGGTGCTCAGGAAATCCGGATCGATCACCGCGTACTCGGCCACCAGGCGCTCGTGCCGGAACGACTTCTTGAAGCCATCGTCTCCCCCCTGGCTCAGCACGGCATTCTTGGTGGCCTCGGAACCGGTTCCCGCAGTGGTCGGGACCGCGATGAACGGCACCGATGGCCCGTGATAGGGCCGCTCGGGTCCGACCCCTTCCAGGTGATCGAGCACCGTGTTGCCCGGGATCAGCAACCCCGCGATCGCCTTGCCGGCATCGAGCGCGCTGCCGCCTCCGATCGCGACCACCACCGAGATATCCCGGCCACGATAGCGCTGGACCGCGGCGTCGATTTCATCCGGTGAGGGTTCGCCCGGAACCCGGTGCACCATCACGTTCAGGCCTGCACTGGAGAATCCGGTTTCGATCTCGGGCCAGAACGGACCCTCCAGCAGCGACCGCCCGCCGGTCACCAACAGCACCCGGCGCCCGAACCCGGCCGCCAGCGCCGGCAGCCGGCGCCGCACCCCGGAACCGAACTCGATGCGCGGCAACCGCGCGATGCTGAACCCGTTGATCATATTCCCGCCCCTCCCGAACCCTGACCGCCGCACGGCGGTCCACCACGCCTGCCCCGAATGCTAGCAGTTTCGGGAGCGGGCGCCGCGCTCCGGCAGCCGGTTCCGACAGGATGCTACAGCAGTCCACGCTCGGCGAAGGACACGATCCCATCGGCGACGATCACGTGGTCGAGCACACGCACATCGACCAGCCCCAGCGCCTCACTCAGGCGCCGCGTGATCGCCTCGTCGGCCCGCGAGGGCTCGGCCACCCCGGAGGGATGGTTGTGCGCCAGGATCACCGCCGCGGCATTGTGGTGCAGCACCCGGCGCACGACCTCGCGCGGATGCACGCTGGCGCCGTCGATGGTGCCGCGGAAAAGCTCCTCGAACGCGACCACCCGGTGCCGGTTGTCCAGGAACAGGCAGGCGAAGACCTCGAACGGATAGTCGCGCAACCGGGCGGACAGGAAGGCGCGCGTCGCCGCCGGCGAGGTAATCGCATCGCCTCGCTGCAACGATTCGGCCAGGTGCCTGCGCCCCATCTCCAGCACCGCCTGAAGCTGCGCGTACTTCGCATCCCCCAACCCCCGCGCATGGCAGAAGGCGTTCTGGTCGGCCTGCAGCAGCGGCCGCAGCCCGCCGAAATGGGCCAACAGTTCGCGCGCGAGATCCACCGCGCTCTTGCCAGCAACGCCGGTGCGCAGGAAGATCGCCAGCAGTTCCGCATCGGACAGCGCTGCCGGGCCGCGCCGCAGCAGCTTTTCCCGGGGACGGTCGTCCGCCGGCCAGTCCGCAATCGACATTCCCACCTCCGTGTGGCCGGTTGCACAGCGCGTTTCATACCATGCCCGCCGCCGCAGGCCAAGCGCGGGCGCGCGATACCGCGGCGAACTCGACCGCACCGGATGCGGCTCGCAGAGGGGTTTGCGGTAAGCTTTGCCGATGGCAAACGGGCAGACGCTGAAGATCCTGCTGGGCGTGAGCGGCGGCATCGCGGCCTACAAGGCCTGCGAGCTGGTGCGGCGGCTGCGCGATGCCGACTGCGAGGTCCGCGTGGTGATGACCCGCGCGGCCTGCGCTTTCGTGTCGCCACTGACTTTCCAGGCGTTGTCCGGCCTGCCGGTGCGCAGCGATCTGCTGGACGCCGAGGCGGAGAGCGGCATGGACCACATCGCGCTGGCGCGCTGGACCGACCGGGTCGTGATCGCACCGGCCACCGCGGACCTGATCGCGCGCATGGCCGCCGGCCTCGCCGACGACTTGCTGACCACACTGTGCCTGGCGACCGAGGCACCGATCCTGCTGGCCCCGGCGATGAACCGGGTGATGTGGGCACACCCGGCGACGCAGGCCAATCACCGTCTGCTGGCCGCCCGCGGTGTCCGGATGGTAGGCCCCGAACACGGCGACCAGGCCTGCGGAGAACACGGCGCCGGGCGCATGGCCGAACCCGCGGCGATCCTGCAGGCACTGCTCGATCCGCCCCCTGGACTGCTGTCAGGAAAGCGGGTGTTGATCACCGCCGGACCGACGCACGAGGCGATCGACCCGGTGCGTTTCATCGGCAACCGGAGTTCCGGGCGGATGGGCGTGGCGCTCGCCACGGCAGCGCGTGCCGCCGGCGCCCGGGTCTGCCTGGTGCACGGCCCCCTTGCGGTGCCGGTGCCCCCCGGAGTGCAGGCGGTGGCGGTGGACTCCGCCACCGCCATGCGTCGCGCGGTGTTCGACCATCTCGAGGGGGCCGATCTGTTCATTGCCGCGGCAGCCGTGGCCGACTATCGCCCGCGCGAGCCCGCGGGCCGGAAGCTGAAGAAGGATGCGCAGACGCTGACCCTGGAACTGGTGCGCAATCCGGACATCCTCGCCGAGGTCGCCGCGCGCCAGCCGCGCCCGTTCGTGGTCGGGTTCGCGGCCGAGACCCACGACCTGCGCCGGCACGCGCGCGCAAAACTCGAGCGCAAGGGCCTCGACATGATCGCCGCCAACGATGTCTCGGCCGGCCGCGCGATCGGCACACCCGACAACGCACTGACCGTGCTCTGGCCGGGTGGCGAACGCGAATTCGCCGGGCAGCCGAAGGAGACCCTGGCCCCGGCCCTGATCCGGCTGATCGCCGAACGCATGGCCGCAACGCCTGCGGCCACCCCATCCAGCTGACCGGGAGACCTGCCGATGCCCGTACCCGCGATCGCCGTTAAAATCCTCGACCCGCGCATCGGGGATGAGTTCCCGTTGCCGACTCCGGCCACATCAGGGTCTGCCGGGGTAGATCTGCGCGCCTGCCTGGACGCGGATTACGACCTGACACCGGGCGAGACGCTGCTGATCCCCACCGGCATCGCGATCCACATCGAGGATCCGGGTTTCGCCGCGCTGATCCTGCCGCGTTCGGGCCTCGGGCACCGGCACGGCATCGTGCTGGGCAACCTGGTAGGGCTGATCGACTCGGATTACCAGGGCCCGTTGATGGTGTCCTGCTGGAACCGCGGGGCGGAGCCTTTCCGGATCACGGTCGGGGAACGCATTGCGCAACTGGTGATCGTGCCGGTGGTCCAGCCGCGCTTTCACGTGGTGCAGGACTTCGACCAGAGCGATCGCGGCAGCGGCGGCTTTGGATCGTCCGGACGCCGCTGAGCGCACGGGAACGGAACCCGGCACGCGCCCGTTCCGCCGGCAGAACGCTGCGCGCCCACCCGCCCGTTCACGATAAGCCCGTTCACGATAAGATAAGGGCGTTCCCCGTTGTGAGCCTCCCGATGGACAAGACCACCGCCCAATCCGTCGCCCATGTGCTGATCGAGGCGCTGCCCTACATCCAGCGCTTCGCAGGCAAGACCATCGTGATCAAGTACGGTGGCAACGCGATGACCGAGGAACACCTGAAGTCCGGGTTCGCACGCGACGTGGTGCTGCTGAAGCAGGTCGGCGTGAACCCGGTGGTGGTTCACGGCGGCGGGCCCCAGATCGGCAACCTGCTGAAACGCCTGGGCAAGACCTCGGAGTTCATCCACGGCCTGCGGGTCACCGACCGCGAAACCATGGACGTGGTGCAGATGGTGCTTGGCGGCCTGGTCAACCAGGAAATCGTCGCGCTGATCAACCGCTTCGGGGGCCGCGCGGTCGGTCTGACCGGCAAGGACGGCCAGCTGATCCGTGCCCGACCGTTGCGCGAGATCAACGGGCCGGAGGGGCTGACCGCGGTCGATCTCGGGCTGGTCGGCGAGGTCGAGGGCGTCGATCCGGACATCGTGCACACGCTGGACCACAGCGCCTTCATTCCGGTGATCGCACCGATCGGCTTCGACCACAACGGCAACGCCTACAACATCAACGCGGACACCGCAGCGGAGAAACTCGCGGTCGTGCTGGACGCGGAGAAATTGTTCCTGCTGACCAACACACCCGGGGTTCTCGACGCCCAGGGGCAATTGCTCCCGCGCCTGAGCGCCGCCGAGGTCGACGACCTGACCCGCACCGGAGTGATCCACGGCGGCATGATCCCGAAAATCCAGTGCGCACTGGATGCGGTGCGCAGCGGGGTCACGGCCACGCATATCGTCGACGGGCGCGTCGAGCATGCGGTGTTGCTGGAATTGCTGACCAACGAAGGGGTGGGCACGCTGATCACCCGCTAGTGGGCCATGCGGGCAGCGCCCACAGCGTGCTTCAGACCGGCATATCCCGTCTAGCAGCCTGTCGGACTTCTTGGGCTGCTAGGGCCCGACCGGAACCGGCAGCACCAGCCGCTCGTAGTCCTGGATGTCTGCGGCGGCTTGCGCGCGGATGTCGTCCATCGCCGCGCGCTGGCGCTGCTGAAACGCTTGCTCCTGCGCGATGCGTCGGTCCAGATCAGCGAGTTCGCGGCGGTAGCGTTCGCGATTCTCGGGGCTCGCACGCGGATCGTCGAGCTGGGCGGCGATGCGGTCCCGTTCACGCTGCAGGGTCGCTTCCTGATTCGCGCTGAGCGCAAGCGTGTTGGCGACCAGCGCGAGCCTCCGGTCACGCTGTTCGATGATTTCGTCGACACTCGCAAAGGCATGGTGCAACTGGCGGACCCGGGCATTAAGCGCCCTGCCCTCCTCGATTCGGCGCGCCTGTTCTTGCTCCCGCCGTTGCATCTCGATTCGCTCCCGCTCGCGCTCGACTTCCTGGCGTTCCCGCTCCTCGGGTGTCATCGGAGCCGGCAACACGTCCCGCTCGATCCCGTGACGGTCGAGCACTCTGCGCTCGCGGTGGGCCGTTTCCGGTGGCGGCGTGGTCGTGAAATGCACGACCCCTGCGTCGTCCACCCAGCGGTAGATCTGCGCATCGACCAGCGAGGGCACCAGCAGCCATGGAACTAGAAGCCAGGCTTTGCGTATCGTCTGTGCGATGTCCATCCTCGATCACCTTGGTCTGATCCTGATCGCGCTGGTCGCCAACGGCCTTTCGGCTCTGGCCGGTGGCGGTGCCGGGCTGTTGCAACTGCCGGCGCTGATCTTCCTGGGGTTGCCGTTCCCGGTGGCGCTGGCGACCCACAAGATCGCGTCGGTCGCGCTGGGTGCCGGCGCCAGCGTCCGCCACCTCAAGGAAAACACATTCGACGCAGGGCGACTAGTACTGATCCTCGCCGCCGGATTACCCGGGGTGATCATCGGCGCATTGCTGGTGCTCGAGATTCCGCCTCGGGCCGGCGAGATCGCGCTCGGACTCCTGACCATCGGCCTGGGCTGGTACTCCTGGCGGCGCCCGCAGCTCGGCCAGGCGACTGTCACAGTCACCAGCGACTGGACCCATGCCACGACCGGCGCGCTGGGCCTGTTCCTGATCGGCGTCCTGAACGGCTCGCTGACCTCGGGCACCGGGCTGATGGTCACGCTCTGGCTGGTGCGCTGGTACGGCCTGTCGTACACGCAGGCAGTGGCCTACACCCTGGTGCTGGTCGGACTGTTCTGGAACGGGACCGGGGCGCTGGTGCTCGGTACGCTCGGAGAGGTGCGCTGGGACTGGCTTCCGGCGCTGCTGATCGGCAGCTTCGCAGGCGGATACCTGGGCGCCAGTCTCGCGCATCGCTACGGCAATCGGCTGGTCAAGCGGGTGTTCGAGATCGTGACGGTACTGACCGGCATCGCGCTGCTGCTTCCGGGTCCCTAGGAGCCTGTGAAGCGATGCGGGACACTCGGTGCCCACCGAGCACCGCCAGGGACATCAGATCCCCGGCGATTCGGCCCAGCCGAAAAGCCGCCCCGATCCCGCCGGCCCGGTGGCACCTGCGAGTTCGTCCCACAACGCCCGCGTCTGTGCGGGCAGTTGATCCCATACCCGGTTCAGGGCTTCCTGCCCCGGTCCGAGTTCCAGCCTTGCGCCGACCCGAAAATCGCTACCGTTCGGGTCGGTCGACCACTCCCGGGCCGCGGGATCCTCGATGCCGTGCAGAACGATCGCGCCGTCGATGCGCCCGGCTCCGCGGTCGACCTCGAACACCCCGCCGAGCACGATGATCAGGCCGGAAAAGTCCGGCGCCTGCTCCAGCGACAGCTTGCCCGTGACCACCAGGATCCCCGCACCCCGGACGCGCCCGGTCAGATGCAAGTCGATCGCCTGTCCGTCGGTCCCGCGGATGACCTGGATGCCCGGGCTTTCGAGGGATCCGAAATCGCCTGGCAGCGGGCCATCGTACGCCCCCGGTGTCCCGGCAATGCTATCGACCAATGCCCGCAGGCCTTCGGGATCGGACAGGCCGCTGTCCGCGGCGTCGATGCCGCCCGGAAGCCGCGCCAGCTGGTCGTCTTCCAGTTCCGAGCGCAGCCGTTCCGCGTCGTCGGCGCTCGCGGTCGTGATCGACGGTCCCGCAGCCGCTTCCGGCGATCCATGCAGAACCCGCAGATCCGGAGCCGTGTACTCTCCCAGCGGGCCGGCGACGGTGACCGGCGCGAGGCGATCCATCGACGCCGCCATCGGCCGGCGGTACCCGACGCGGATCTCGCGGGCCGTGAATCCGCCAACCGGCGCACCACGGCTGGCCATCCATACCACGTCACCGTCGAACCGAAGTTCGTCGACGGTCCATTGCAGCCCCGGGCGCGGCACGCGATCGAGCGTCCCGATGGCCGCGAGCGCGCCCGGCGCGTCGTTCCAGAAATGCCGATGGTTGGGCTCGCCGTCGGTAAACTCCTCCCACCAGCGCGCCGCCTGTACCCATCCGGCGTCGGCCGCCATGAAGACCTCGGCAACCTGCCGCTGGTTGGCGGCCAGCTGTTCGTTGACTCGTGCAAGTTCCATGCCGGTCAGCGCCACCAGACTCGCGATCGTGATCAACGACAGCACCACGATCAGCACCAGCCCCCGTTGCCCATCGGCACCCCGTTCCATCGCAATGCCTCCTCAGTCGGATGAATACTGCTCCAGCACCGCGTTGCGCAGGCCGGCCACGAACTCCAGACGATACGACGCTTCCGGCGCGCCCTGAGGGCTGCGCAGCACCAGTTCGACCCGCAGCGCCGCCGGGCGGCTCCAGTCCGCAGCACCGTCGGCATCCAGCGCCACTGCGGTCATCGCCTGCACGTGATCGACCAGTGGCTGGACCTGCGGGGGAACGGCATCGTTGCCGCAGCGCAGCTGCCCGTTGGCGACGCTGTAGACACTGGCGACCCATGGACCGACTTCGCCCAGGCAGTTCATTCCAGCCTTGCGCACGGTGAAGACCTGCTGGACGGCCTGATTCGGGTCGCCGGGTTCCAGCCCCGAAGAAAGGTCGAGTCCGCCAGTGGCGAGCAGACCAGCGGGCCGGATATCGCGAATCATGAAGTCGGCCGCGAACCGGAGGTTCTCCTTCAGCGAAGCGACACGATCCTGTTCCCAGGACACCTGGCGCACGCTCAGCGTCATCCCGGCGGCCGCTCCGGCCAGCAACAGGCCCAGCGCCATCGCCACCAGCAGCTCGACCAGCGAAAACGCGCGCTGTGGGTTCGCGGGGCACCCCCTGCGGCCACGGCGGCGGTACCCGTTCACGGCAGCGTCTCGGGCGGCAGGGTGAGGACATAGTCGAACGCACTGCGCCCGCCGGTCGCATCGTCGAAGCGCGTCTCCGCCCATGACACGGTGATCCGATGCCGATCGCCGTCACGGTCCACGGCGACCTGCAAATCGGGCAGGCAGACATGGCCATCGTCGGTCCCGCAGGAACGCTGCTCCTGCCAGTCCGCCAGCCAGTCGGTCTGGACCTGGCCATTGGCGACGCCCAGCCACAACCGCTCCGCGATGTCGATCGCGAAGACGCTGGCGACGGTGCGCTGGTAGGACGAATGGGTCGCCTGCAGCGTGCCCAACTGCAGCACGGCCAACCCCAGAAGCCCGAACGCGAACACCAGCAGTGCGATCAGCACTTCGATCAGCGTGAAGCCGCGGCGCGATCGGGAAACCGGCAGGATGGGGCATCGTGGCGCCGCCGAGGCAGGCCGCGGGGGCTTCGCGCCGCGCGCACACCGTAATCCGCCACGTACTGGCGCCGCAGGGATCGCCCGGCCCGACCGACGCATGCCGCAGCCCGTCACCAGCAGGAGGCCCCGGGATGGCCCGATGCCGTCCGTTGTCCGCGCTGATCCAGTTCCAGCCAGGCACAGTTGCCAGCGTCGGCCGCCTGCGGTCCGATCGGAACGGCGCGAAGACGGTAGGCGAGCGCAGCACGCGGCTCCGGCTCGATCAGCCGGTAATGCCCGTCCGGCGAGGTGTCGGGGATCGCGCAGTCGGGATGCAGATAGCTGCCGTTCAGGGTATGACAGCGTTCCAGCCGGTGGGCCGCCTGCAACAGTGCGGCCCGGGCATCCGCGCGCTGCGCCTTCAGCACCGTGTCGCGGTAGGACGGCCAGGCGATGGCCGCCAGCAGCGCGAGCACGGCGATCACCACCAGCAGTTCCACCAGGCTGAACCCTCGTGCCGCGCCGCGGTGGCGCCGCCGGATCTCCGGAGCCCGGCGCGCGGTCATGCGCAGCCTTCATGCTGCAGGCGCGGGCGGCCGGTGCGGCTGATCACGATCTGGCGGCCCGCGCGCGCGCCGCAGACGCTCAGCGTCCCCATCTGCAGCGCGCCGTTCGCGCGCCGCGTGGCGCCCAGACCGACATAGGAGACGTAGCGCCGCACCGGGCCGTTGCCGCTGATCGCGATACTGCCGGCCACCGCCTGCCCGACGGCCAACAGGGGGTCGCCTTCGTCCCGCGCCCCGGTTCCAGCAGTGTCGACGAACACGATCCAGCCCTGCTCCCAGCCGCCATTGGCTGCGCAGGTCGTGCCGTCCGCGCTGTTGCACAGCGTGACCCGGGCGTTGCGCCGGATCGCCTCCGAACGCGTGAAATGGAGTGCGGAGACGAGCCGATTGGTCGCGCTGACCAGACGCGCGTCGTCGGCCCAGTTCCCGAACCTGGGCACGCCCAGGGTCAGCAGCACACCGAGCACCGCAATCGTGACGAGGAGTTCTACCAGGGTAAGGCCCGCTTCCCTGCGCATCGTTGGCCTCCATCCATGAGGCTTGAAACCGCTACCGATTCAGAATAGCGCGCGCCCGACACGAAGTGAAGGCCGCGTGCGGTTCCGGTGTCACCGCGTCGATGGCGCAGGAAGCAGGCGCTGGTGCTTGCGCCCCGTCCCCGGACCGGCGCACTCGTCCCGGCAGATCATCCTGCGCCCGGGGGGGAACCCCGGGTCACGACGCATCGACGGCGGGCGCGGGCTTCTCAGGCGCTGGCCCGAGCCGCGCGCTTGCGCTCGTGCTCGAGCAGGAATTTCTTGCGGATGCGGATGTTCTCGGGTGTGACTTCGACGAGCTCGTCTTCATCGATGAATTCGATCGCCTGCTCCAGCGTCATCCGGATCGGCGGCGTCAGCAGGATGTTCTCGTCGGAGCCGGATGCGCGGATGTTGGTGAGCTGCTTGGCCTTCAGCGGGTTCACCACGAGGTCGTTGTCGCGCGAGTGGATGCCGATCACCATGCCCTCGTAGACATCCTCGCCCGGGCCGATGAACAGACGCCCGCGGTCCTGCAGGTTGAACAGCGCGTATCCGAGTGCCTTGCCGGCACCGTTGGCGATCAGCACCCCGTTGTTGCGCGCGCCGATCGCGCCCGCGCGGTACGGTCCGTAGTGCTCGAACACGTGATGGAGAATGCCGGTGCCCGAGGTCGTGGTCAGGAACTCGGTCTGGAAACCGATCAGTCCGCGCGAGGGCATCACGTAGTCCAGCCGCACGCGGCCCTTGCCGTCGGGCACCATATCCTGCAGTTCGCCACGGCGGGTGCCCAGCGCCTCCATCACCGCACCCTGGTGCGCCTCCTCGATGTCGATCGCGACCCGTTCGTAGGGTTCGCAGATCTCGCCCTCGATCTCGCGCAGCACCACCTCGGGGCGGGACACACCGAGCTCGTAGCCCTCGCGCCGCATGTTCTCGATCAGAATGCCGAGGTGCAGCTCGCCGCGTCCGGAGACCTTGAACTTGTCGGCGTCGTCGGTTTCCTCCACGCGCAGCGCGACGTTGTGCTTGAGCTCCTCGAGCAGACGGTCGCGCAGCACGCGCGAGGTCACGTACTTGCCCTCGCGGCCCGCGAACGGCGAGGTGTTCACCTGGAAAGTCATGCTGACGGTGGGCTCGTCGACGGTCAGCGGCGGCAGCCCTTCGGCGCATGCCGGGTCGCAGAGCGTGTCCGAAATGTAGAGCTCGTCCATCCCGGTGAAGGTGATGATGTCGCCGGCCGCCGCCTCCGCCACCTCGATTCGCTGCAGCCCGTGGAAGCCCATGATCTGCAGCACGCGCCCGTTGCGGACATGGCCGGCGCGGTCGACCACTTTGACCGGGGTGTTGCTGCGAATGCGGCCACGGCGGATCCGGCCGATGCCGATCAGACCCTGGTAGCTGTTGTAGTCCAGCGACGAGACCTGCATCTGGAACGGGCCGGCCTCATCGACGTCCGGCGGCGGCACGCGCTCGACGATGGTCTCGAACAGACAGTTCATGTCGCCTGCGCGAACGTCCGGTTCGAGGCCTGCATAACCCTGCAGCGCAGATGCGTAGACGATGGGGAAGTCCAGCTGCTCGTCGGTCGCGCCAAGGCGGTCGAACAGGTCGAAGACCTGGTCGATGACCCAGTCCGGACGGGCGCCGGGCCGATCGATCTTGTTCACCACCACGATGGGTTTGAACCCCATCGCGAAGGCCTTCGATGTCACGAAGCGGGTCTGCGGCATCGGGCCGTCGACCGCGTCGACCAGCAGCAGCACCGAATCGACCATCGACAGCACTCGCTCGACCTCGCCACCGAAGTCCGCGTGCCCCGGCGTGTCGACGATGTTGATCCGGTAGTCCTGCCAGCGGATCGCGGTGTTCTTCGCGAGGATGGTGATGCCGCGTTCCTTCTCGATGGCATTGGAATCCATCACGCGCTCGCCCTGCTCGGTACGGGCGTCGAGGGTGCCGGACTGGCGCAGCAACTGGTCGACGAGAGTGGTCTTGCCATGATCGACGTGGGCGATGATGGCGATATTGCGAAGGTTCGCGGTCATGCGGGGCGGACTCGAAAGAGAAAAGGGCGCGGATTATACCCGTTTCCCGCTGTCGCTGCCGCGCAAATCCCCGCTCGCGCTCCGCCGAAACCGCGGCAGGAGCGGTCGATCATTCCTCCGGCGGCGGCAGCTGCAGGTGAAAGCCCTTGGACTCGAGGTTGGCGAGCACGGTCGCGGTGTCCTCCTGCGCGAGACGCCGCTCGGGGGGCAGATCGAACGCGAGCGCGAACTCGAGCCGGCCGAGCGCGTCGAGCAGCGCCTGCGGGACACCGGCGAAGTCATCGCGTCGCGGCAGATACACGTAGGTGCCGGGTCTGCGGCTGCTGTGATAGACGTAACAGTGCACCACGCGGTTCAGTCCTCGAGATAGGTGTAGCCGGTCAGGCCGTGTTCGAGTTCCGAGAGCAGCGCCCCGGCCTCGGCGCCGCGCAGGCCGATCGCGTAGATCTTGTCGCGGTAGGCCCGGCGCAGCGCGTCGGGTTCGAAATGCACATAGCGCAACAGTTCGTCGACGGTATCGCCGCGTTCCGGGTCGAGCAGCCGGTAGCCACCGTCCTCGGTGAGCTCGACGTTGATCGAATCGGTGTCGCCGAACAGGTTGTGCAGGTCGCCGAGGATCTCCTGGTAGGCCCCGACTAGGAAAATCCCGAGGAAATACTCCTCGCCGTCGCGCCAGGGATGCAGCGCCAGCGTGCTGGTGGTCGTTTCGCCCTCGACGTAGCGGTCGACATGCCCGTCCGAGTCGCAGGTCAGATCCTGCAGCACCGCCCGGCGCGCGGGCGGCTCGTCGAGACGGTGCAGCGGCAGCACGGGAAACACCTGGTCGATCGCCCAGGCATCCGGGATCGACTGAAACACCGAAAAATTGCAGAAGTACTTGTCTGCGAGCTTGTCGACCAGTTCGGTTCGGATCTCGCCGGGCAGCGTGGCACCCTCCCGTTGCAGCAGCCGCTGGCAGATCACGAAATACAGCTCTTCGGCGCGGGCACGGTCCTCCAACGACAGCAGGCCACGAGCGAAGCGCGCCTGCGACTCGGAGAGCCCGTACGCGGCATCGTGATAGATCTCCGAGGCCGGGCGGCGATCATCTTCGAGCAGAGCGCGCATATCGGCCAGCACCGAAGGTTCGCCAGGCTCCGCGGCAGCCGGCGCCGTCGCTCCGGGCGCGCGTTCGCAGTCGATCACGTTGGTGATCAGCACCGCGTGATGCGCGGTCATCGCGCGGCCGGACTCGGTAAAGATCTCGGGCATCGGCCGATGCTGATCGCGGCAGATCTGCGCCAGCGGGCGCAGGATGTTCAGCGCATACTCCTCGACCGAGTAATTCATCGAACAGTCGTTGCGCGAGCGCGTGCCCTCGTAGTCGACCCCGAGGCCGCCGCCGACATCGACCACCTGCAGCTGCGCACCGGCGTCGTTCAGCGCCGCGAAGTAGTGTGCGGCCTCGCCCATGCCGGCCTGGATATCCCGGATGTTCGCGATCTGCGACCCCATGTGGAAATGCAGCAGCTGCAGCTGCGCCAGCCAATCCATCTCCCGGAGCCGTTCCAGCAGGTGCAACACATCGGCCGCGGACAGGCCGAACTTGGCCTTCTCGCCTCCCGTGTTCTGCCATTTCCCCTTGCCGATCGACGCCAGACGCACGCGCAGGCCGAGCAGCGGCGCAATCCCCATGTCCGCCGACTGACGGATGACTTCCTCGAGCTCCGAAGGCTTCTCGACGACGATGTAGACCCGGTGCCCAAGCCGCCGCCCGATCAGCGCGAGGCGCACGTACTCGCGGTCCTTGTAGCCATTGCAGACGATCACCGCGCCCGCCGGGGCGAGCGCCAGCACCGCCATCAATTCGGGCTTGGAACCTGCCTCCAGGCCCACCCGGGCGCCGGGCTCGGACAGGATGCGCCGCATCACGGAATGCTGCTGGTTGACCTTGATCGGGTAGATCGCGGTATAGCCGCCGTCGTAGTCGAGTTCTTCCGCCGCCCGGGCGAAGGCCTGGGTCAGGCGCTGCACCCGCGAACCGAGGATGTCCTGGAAACGCACCAGCACCGGCGGGCCGATGTGCTCCTGACGCAGGCGCTGCGCCAATTCGAACAGGTCGACACCGGGGTGTTCGGGCCAGTCCGGGCGGCGCATCACCACATGGCCGCGATCGTTGATATCGAAGAAACCGCCGTTCCAGTGCTCGATGCTGTAGGCGCGTCGCGCCTGCTCCAGCGTCCAGTCGGATTCGTTCATGCATGCTCCCCGGGGTATCCCGCGTTCCCTCTTCCCGACCTTCGCCCGCCGGCAACGGGCACCTGCCGTTCCCGGCCCCGGCCCGATCCGCCAGACCAGGGGGTGAGGGGCCGGCGTCGAAACCGTATCATACGCGCCACCCACCGCCGGAGCCCGCAGACGATGACCCTAGACGAGAACTGGTTCAGCGAACCCCATCAGGACATCATTGGTTTTTCCCTGCGCATCAGGGAGAAGCTGCACGAGGAACAGACCCCGTTCCAGAAGATCGAGATCTACGACACCGTGGGCTTCGGCAAGCTGATGGTGATCGACGGCTGCGTGATGCTGACCGACCGCGACAACTTCATCTACCACGAGATGATGGCCCACCCGGTGCTGTTCGCGCACCCGGCCCCGAAGAACGTGCTGATCATCGGCGGCGGCGACTGCGGCACATTGCGCGAGGTGCTGAAACACGACTGCGTACGCCTGGCCACGCAGGTCGACATCGACGAGCGGGTGACCCGGCTGGCCGAGCAGTACTTCCCTCAGCTGTGCGACTCCAACGACGACCCGCGCGCACGACTGCGGTTCGACGACGGGATCGCTCACGTGAAGAACGCCGAACCCGGTTCGGTCGACGTGATCATCGTGGATTCGACCGACCCGGTCGGACCGGCCGAGGGGCTGTTCTCCACCGCCTTCTACCGGGACTGCCTGCGCGCCCTGGGACGCGACGGGCTGCTGGTGCAGCAGAGCGAATCGCCGCTCCTGCATGCCGACCCCATCATCCGGCCGATGCACGACAGCCTGCGGGCCGCGGGTTTCGCGGACATCAGGACGATCCACTTCCCGCAGGCCAGCTACCCCTCAGGCTGGTGGACCGCGACGATTGCGGCGAAGGACGGCCGCGTCGGGTTCCACCGGGAACAGGCGGCAGAGGCCCTTGCGTTTCAGACCGAATACTACAACGCCGCGATCCACCGGGCCGCCGGAGCCACCCCCGAGTTCCTGCGCCGGAAGCTGCAGGGCTGAGCCGCGCGCCACACGGTGGCGAATCGCGGGGCGTGCCGCCAAGCCGTCTTCGGAAATCCGTCCGGTGCCGGTGTCACTCCCAGCGGCGGCGCTCGTCGTGCTCGTGCGCTTCCTGGGCCTCGACGCTCAGCGTCGCGATCGGGCGCGCCTCCAGGCGCGCGAGTCCGATCGGTTCGCCGGTCTCCTCGCAGTAGCCGTATTCGCCGAGGTCGATCCGGCGCAGCGCCGAGTCGATCTTGCCGATCAGCTTGCGGTAGCGATCCCGCGTGCGCAGTTCGAGGCTCGCTTCGGATTCGTGGGTTGCGCGGTCGTTCGGGTCGGCCTCCTGCCAGTTCTCGGTACGCAGATGCTCGAGGGTCTCCTCCGATTCCGCGATCAATTCCTCGCGCCACGCCTGGAGTTTGCGCCGAAAGTACTCGAGCTGGCGCGGATTCATGTACGGCTCGTCAGCCGAGGGCCGGTATTCAGAGGGTGCTGTATCCATGCCGACTTCCTTCACCTGGGATGCCGCGACCGAATCACGGACGCGGGAAACGGTACTCGTTTTTGATGCAATCCGACCAGTATAGTCGAACCCATGGCGCAAGGGCGCCAACGTGGCAACGCCCGGCCCACGGGCGAACATGAGGGACAGCAACGTGGCGACGACACCACCGACCGCAACCCTGGTCCAGATCACCGATACCCACCTCGGCCGCAGCCCGAGACCGCTGCGTCCCGGGTACCCGGACAGCGATGCCCAGCTCGAGGCGGTACTCGCCGACATCGAGGCGCGCCTGCCGCCCGCTGCACTGCTGCTCGTGACCGGGGATCTCGCCGAGGACCCCGAGGCGCAGGCCTACCGGCGGCTGGAGGCACGTCTCGCCGCGCTCGGCGCACCCATCCTTGCGCTCGCGGGGAATCATGACGACCCGGGGCTGGCCCGGCAGACCTTCGTCGCCGCGGGTCACGGATTCGACGGCGACATCCGGCTCGGCAACTGGCTGATCGTCGGTCTGGACTCGTGCTGGCCGGGACACACCGCCGGGCGGCTGCGACCGGAGGAACTCGACCGGCTCGAGGAATGCCTCGCCCGCCATCCGGAGTGCTGGGTGCTGGTGGCGGTCCACCACCCGGTGGTACCGGTCGGCAGCCTGTGGCTGGATGCGATCGGATTGCGCAACGGCAGCGACCTGCTCGCGGTGCTGGAACGCCATCCGCGTGTGCGGGCCTGCGTGTTCGGGCATATCCACCAGCCGTTCGACGCGATGCACGGGCACATACGGCTGCTCGGCAGCCCGTCCACCTGCGTGCAGTTCCTGCCCGGATCGGAGGATTTCGCACTCGATCCGGACGATGCCGGCTATCGCGTGCTGACCCTGCACCCGGATGGGCGTCTCGAAACCGATGTCCGGCGCGTGGCCGGCACCGGCCCCCTGCCGGCATGAATGCCGCAGCGATCGAGCCGCGCCCCGACCCGCGGGCGGACGCGCTGAACCACTGGCTACGGGAAATCGACCCGGGCTTCGCGCCGGCATGGCCGCTGGGCAGCGATGCCAGCTTCCGGCGATATTTCCGGAGCCGGCGCGGCGACCAGAGCGTCGTGATCATGGACGCGCCCCCCGAACGCGAAGACATCGGGCCCTTCCTGCAGGTGGCGGGCATCCTGCACGCGCTGGGCCTGAGGGCGCCGCGGATCCTGGCCAGCGACCCGGCGCGGGGATTCCTCCTGCTCGAGGATCTGGGCGACCGCACTTTCACTCGAGCTCTCGCCGCCGGGGCATCCGAGTCCGCGCTGTACCGACTCGCGGCCGATACCCTGCACGCCCTGCAACTGCGCTGGGCGCAACAAGGGCCAGGGCTGGAACCGAGCGGGCTGCCGGCCTACGGCCCCGAACTGCTGCTGCGCGAGGTCCGGCTGTTCGTCGACTGGTACTGGCCGGAAGCCTGGGGCCACGCTGCCGAGCCGGCGCTGCGAAGCGAATACGAACAAGCCTGGCACGAAACCCTGGCTGCGCTGCCGGAACTGCCGCCCACCCTGGTGCTGCGCGATTTCCATGTCGACAACCTGATGCTGCTGGCGGATGGACAGGGCGTCGAATCCTGCGGGCTGCTCGACTTCCAGGACGCCGTGCTCGGCAGCCCCGCCTACGACCTCGTGTCGCTGCTCGAGGATGCCCGTCGCGACGTATCCCCGCAGGTGCAGGAGGCGCTGCTCGACGCCGCCCTTGCGACTGGGCCCTGGCCGCGCGCGGCGTTCCTGCATCACTACCGCGTGCTGGGGGTGCAGCGCACGGTCAAGATCATCGGGATTTTCACCCGCCTCGCACGCCGCGACGGCAAGCCCGGCTACCAGGTGCACCAACCGCGCTTGTGGCGGCTGCTCGACCGCGGCCTGCGGGCACAGGAGGTCGCGCCGGTGGCGCGCTGGTTCCGCTCGCACTTCGACCGCGCGGGGCAACCGTGCGCGCGATGATCCTGGCAGCGGGACGCGGCGAACGCATGCGACCGCTGACCGACCACACGCCCAAGCCCCTGCTCGAAGCCGGAGGCGCCGCGCTGATCGAGCACGGTATTCGGCGCCTGCACGCCGCCGGTTACCAGGAAATCGTGATCAACGTGGCACACCTCGGGGAACGCATCGTGGAACGGATCGGCGACGGCAGCCGGTTCGGGGTCGGGATCCGATACTCGCGCGAACCCGCGGGGGCGCTGGAAACGGCTGGCGGAATCCGCGAGGTTCTGGACTGGCTCGGCCCCGGGCCGTTCCTGGCGATCAATGCCGACATCTGGTGCGACCACCCGCTGACCCCGCCGGCGCTCGGGGACGAAACCCTCGCCCACCTGGTGCTGGTGGACAATCCCGCGCACCACCCGGCCGGGGATTTCGCGCTGAACGGCAGCAGAGTCGCGCTCGCCGGCACGCGCCGTTACACCTTCAGCGGCATCGGCTGGTACCGGCCGGAACTGTTCGCGGCGCTGCCCCGGGGCCGTAGCCCGCTCGCACCCGTGCTGCGATCGGCGATCGCTGCGGGCGCGGTCGGCGGAGAGCATTATCGCGGCACCTGGGTCGATGTCGGCACACCCGAGCGCCTGCGCGCGCTCGACGTGGCGCTTCGGACCGAAGCGGGTCCGACCGACGGACAAAAAAAACCCGGCCTGCGCCGGGTCAACGCTCCGTAGAGCACCCTCGCTAGAGGGTCGGGGGAGAGAGGAACTCAGGGTTTGACATAGATGTAGCCCTGACGTTGCAGATCCGAAAGCCGCGCGACGCCGCTGTGCACGACATCGGCGTCGCGGGCATCGTAGAGCGCGTCCACCGGTATCTGCCGCCGGGCCAACGTGTGCCCGCAGACCTCGAAGCGCACGCCCTGCAGCTTCAGCGCATCAATGCCGTCCCGGATCGGCGCGTCGTGATTCGCGGCCAGCAACAGATCGACGCCGCCACCGTGCAACACGACGCGGATCTCCAGGTTCTCGGCACCAACGGAATCAATGTGATCCTGCACCCTTTGCAATGCATTCCGCTGCGTTTCGGTATCGCTGCGGTTCACGTGATAGACCACGCGCGAACGACCCGGTCCGGCCCACGCGACGCTACCGGCAGCCGCAGCCGCCAACAGCACGAACAGCAACCCGCGATGGAAACGGCGCCGTTCGGCGCACGCCGGTTCCGGCGGCCGTTCGAGTGCGCCGCTCCGCGCTGCGTGAGCGCCACCGCACGCGGCTGCCGTTCCCGAAAAGCGCCTGTGGACCGCGTCAGACACGGATGTACGTCCACCCCTGCTGCTGTCGCTGGGCGGCCTCGCGTACGCCCGACTCGACCTCCTCGACCCAGGGCAGGAACTCGATCATGCGGCCCTCCTGCCGTTCGTGGCGGGCGCGAGACTGACCGCAAGCGGTGATCCTGAGCCCGGGGTAGGTATGCACCAGCTCCCGGATCCGGTTCGGAAACGGCGCGAGATCCGCGCGCACCAGATCCATCGCGTTGCCGTGCACCACGACCTGCACCTCGAGATCCTGGCCGTGCAGCCACGCCGTCTCGAACATGTACTCGATGTCGTCCAACAGCACCTCGGCATCGTCGATCTGGACATCGGTCACATGCAGGAGCACCTGGTCACCCCGCTCGCCGGCGGCCGGGACGGCCGCCGCGTCCCGGTCCGGCGCGGCCGCCAACGGCTGTGGCCCGTCGGCCGTCTGCTCGCGCGTGATCTCGAGCACTGCGATGGTGCCCACCGCCAGCGCCACGAGGCTGGCAGCCACCACGGTCAACCAGGTCCCCGTGCGGCGCTCCCCGGTCCGGCACTGCCGGATATCGGGATCCGGAAGCGTATCGGGACGATAGGCCATGGCCACGAGCTCTTTCAGCTGGTAGAGATCGCAGACATCACGGCTCAGGGACTCGTCCGCCGCGATGGACTTCAGCGTTCCCAACCGATCCTCAGGAGAGAACTCGCCATCCACGAACGCATTCAGGATCTCTTCGCTGGGACGACGGTCACTCATTGGTGTTCCTGATCAGTCGGAGTGCCGGAGACTGCTGGCCCGCCTGCTCCTGCAAGAGCTTGCGCAGCTGCCCGCGGGCACGGCTCAGCCGGCTCATCACGGTTCCGATCGGCACGCCCAGTACCTCCGAGACCTCGGCATACGCAAAACCCTCGATATCGACCAGCGATATCACCTGCCGATGGTCGTCACTGAGCCGGGCCATCGCCCGGCGGACGTCCAGCACCACGCGGCCGCGCTCGGTATGGGTTTCCGGGCAAGCGTCGTCACAGGGCAGCTCGAGGTCGTCCACGTCCACCGTGTCGCGCTGGCGCCGGCCCCAGTCCCGGTAGCAGTTGGTCATGATGCGGAACACCCAGGCCTTCAGGGCCGCTTCGTCCTGCAGCGTCTTCAGGCCAGTCAGCGCCTTGATCATCGCTTCCTGAACCAGATCGTCGGCCAGGGCGGCATCGTGACACCAAGCGAACGCCGTTCTGTAGAGTTGTGGACGCAAGTCACACACCTGTTGACGCAAACGTCGCTGCCTGAGCCACGCTGCCATGGTCATCTCCTCACCCGACCGTCATCGCGATCTTGCGTGTTCTTGTAGGCTGTAGGACGCTTGTCCTCCAGCCGCTATTCCAGCCGCTTATTCTGCTGGACCGGGCCCAGTGACCCCGAAAAGCAGGGCACTGCCTGCGGATTCGACCGCGAAACGGTCCGCGGGTTGCGTGAATCCTGGGGCCGCCAGATGGTCTTGGTGGTAGGGACCGCTACCGGGAACCCTACCATGGGGAGCTGCCGCGGCTGCGCAAGCGGGAATCGAAGGTCGGGGCTTGGAGTGTTTCCAGTCCGAATGCCTGGCGTTCGGGCAACGCTGGCCCGCCGTCCGTCAGCGGCGCGACAGCATTGGAGCGCACCACTCGAATGCCTCTGCGACGAGGCCCACGAGGACGACGAGTGAGGAAGTGATGGGCGAGGAAATCAGCGAAGACCGGTTCACCGCGGAGGACGACCGGCGCTTCGCCCGCAATCTCGAGCGCGAGACGCAGCGCCTGGGCCATTGGCTACGCAGCCAGGAGGATCCAGGTCCCGGACAGCCTCGGATCGGCTTTGAGATCGAGGCCTGGCTGATCGACGAGGCCTGCCAGCCGCTGCCCCGGAACGAGGCCTTCCTGGAGGCCTTTGCGAGCCCGCTGGCCACGCTGGAGCTCGCCCAGTTCAATGTCGAACTCAATTCCAGCGTATTTCGCACCGGCCCGGACTGTTTCTGCGAGATGATGACCGAACTGGCGGAAACCCTGCGCCGCGCCGAGCGGGCCGCCGAGCAGATCGGCGGCCACATCCTGCTGGCCGGCTCGCTGCCCACGCTGACCCCGGAACAGCTCGGCCTGCATCACATGTCGCGGCGCACCCGTTTCCGCGCGTTGAATGCAGCGGTACTGGAACGCCGCGCCCAGCGGCCGCTGCGCCTGGATATCGAGGGCCACGAGCACCTGCGCCACGAACACTGCGACGTGATGCTGGAAGCCGCGGCGACCTCGTTTCAGATTCACATCGAGACCGCACCCGCGGTGGCGCACCGCGTCTACAACGCCGCGCTGGCCGCATCCGGCCCGGTGCTGGCCGCGGCCGGGAACACCCCGTTCGTGTTCTCGAAACGGTTGTGGGAGGAAACGCGGATCCCGCTGTTCGAGCAGGCGGTCGAGGTCGGCGGCTTTGGCGAGTCGGCCCGCGGGCCGCTGCGCCGGGTGACCTTTGGCAGCGGCTATCTGCGCGAAAGCATCATCGAAGCGTTCGCCGAGAACCTGGAACACTTCCCGGTGCTGCTGCCCAGCCGGTTACCCGAGAACGATCCCGGTCTGCCCCACCTGCGCCTGCACAACGGTACCATCTGGCGCTGGAACCGGCCGATCCTGGGCATCGATCCGGATGGCAGCTTCAACCTGCGCATCGAACACCGCAGCCTGCCCGCCGGCCCGACCCTGCCCGACATGCTGGCCAATGCCGCGCTTTTGCTGGGACTGGTCGAACACCTGGTAGCGAGCCCCGGCGCGGGCCACGGTACGCTTCCGTTCGCAAGCGCCCGCGACAACTTCTACGCGGCGGCGCGCTACGGGCTGAAGGGGCGACTGCAGTGGGACGGCCAAGCGTCCCGACCGGCACGGCAACTGCTGCAGCACCAACTCCTCCCACGGGCGGCGGAGGGACTCGACCGGCTCGGGATCGACGCCAACGAACGCGATCACCTGCTCGGCATCATCGCGGCCCGGATCGAATCGGGCCAGACCGGCAGTGTCTGGCAGCAGCAGTGGGTCGACCGGCACGGCCGCGACATGACCGCGTTGACGCGCGCGTACCGTGCCTGGCAGGCCACCGGCCGACCGGTACACAGCTGGAGCCTATGATGGAGCCATCGCCGTTCGACGAGCTTCACGGCCTTCCGGACGGGTTCCTGGACGCGCTCCCCGAGACGCTGCACCGGATCCTGCCCCGGCCCGCGATCATACGGCTTCCGGGGCTGCGGCAACCGGCACTCGCCGTGGTCCTGATGCTGCATGGCAACGAGCCGGTGGGTCTGCAGGCGGTGCAACGGCTGCTGCGCCGGTATGCCGGCCGAGCGCTGC
Source organism: Thioalkalivibrio paradoxus ARh 1 (assembly GCF_000227685.2). Lineage (GTDB taxonomy): Bacteria > Pseudomonadota > Gammaproteobacteria > Ectothiorhodospirales > Ectothiorhodospiraceae > Thioalkalivibrio > Thioalkalivibrio paradoxus. The sequence continues at coordinate 3,389,821 of NZ_CP007029.1, forward strand.
CGCGCGCGCTGACGCTGGTCGTCGGCAACGTGCGCGCCGCGGCACTCGGTCAGCGCCACCTCGACGACCAGCCAGACTTCAACCGCATCTGGCCCGGCACCGAACACCCGGGATCACCCGAGGCGGCGATGTTCGGCCGGATCATCGAGCGGCTGCAGCAAGACAGGCTCTTTGCCGCGATCGACCTGCACAACAACACCGGCCGCAACCCCCACTATGCCTGTGTCAACCGTCTCGGGAACGCGTTCCTCAGCCTTGCCGCCATGTTCGGCCGCACCGTGGTCTATTTCACCCGGCCGCGCGGGGTGGCGTCGATGGCGCTGGCCGGGCTCGCCCCGTCGGTCACGCTGGAATGCGGCCATCCGGGCGAGGAGGCGGGGATCGCGCACGCAACGGAATTCGTCGATACGGTACTGCAGCTGGAACGGTTCCCGGAGCACGCGCCCGCTGCGCAGGCAATCGAGATTTTCCACACCGTTGCCCAGGTTCGCGTGCGCCCCGGCCTGCACATCGGCGTCGGCACCTCCGCCGACGTAACATTGGAGCCCGGCCTCGACGAACTGAACTTTCAGATGCTACCCACAGGCACGCGGCTGGTGCGCCAGGCCCGCGCCGGGCTCAACGCGCTGATCGCAACCGCCCCGGACGGGCGCGACGTCACCCGGGAATACCTGGACGAGGTCGGCCCGGACCTGTTGTTGCGCCAGCCGATCATGCCTTCGATGCTGACATTGGACACACGCGTGATCGCGCAGGACTGCCTGTGCTACCTGATGGAACCGATGGATCTCCGGCAGGCCACTCGGAGCTGACGGCGGCGCGCGGCGGGGCTTTCAGGCCTCGCGCTCGACCCGCTCCAGCACCTGGGACACGTGGTCGCCCCTGCGGTAGTTGGGGAGGGTGCGAGACATCTCGGCCAGCGCGCGCTCGCGTGCGCCCTCGCTGTCGAACCAGCGGAACGACTCCCATTCCGGCCCGAGCAGATGCGGTGCCCGTAGCGTGCTGTCTTCGGGGAGCGTGATGCGAATACCGTAGCGTTTCATCAGCGTTTCATCGACGGGGCCGGGCGCACGGAAGAGATGATGGCTACGCCCCGATTCGAACCGGGGAGCCCCAGCATCATGAGTGGAGACGTGCAGATGGTACCCCCCTGCCCCAGATCGGCGCAAACCGGCTTTGCAGCAGGGTTTTCCAACGCACCCAAGGCTTCCCGGCCGTGCGCAAAGACTTCGTTTTCCCGCTCCTCAGCAAGACCTTCCCCCCCCTCGCGTTGCGGGGTTCACGGCCGCGACTGTTCGTCCTGGCGTTTCGTCGACACCGTGCTCATGTACCGCTCCAGGAAATAGGCGATCGTCTCTGTCCGGATCCTGATGGAGCCGGAGGGCCTGTTCTCGTCGATGTCCTTGAAGCAGAAGTAGGGGGTTCCCGAGCGCTCCACGATCTCTTCCACTGCAGTGTAGACCGGGGCGTCGTGGCCGCACTTGAAGCTGGAGAGCTCCACGGCGACCAGGTTGGGATGGCGGGCGACATACTTCGCGGCCCAGAGCTTGCGCGAGCTGTTCTCCGAATAACTGTTCTTCCAGACATCGGCGATCTCCAGGGGGGAGGTGATCTCGCCAGCCCGAACCTCGTCGCCGAACAGCCGCTCCAGGATATCGGGGTCGGTAGGCAGGGCATCCTGCCAGAGGACGGGGTAGCCGTGACGTTGCAGCTCATCGACGATCTCGTGGTGCACGCCGGGATCGTTGTGATAGGGCCGAGCGAGCACCACCACGCCGATGCCGCCATCGCGTTCCAGTTGGTCCAGGACCTCGCGCTGGCGCCGGCGAAGTTCGGCGTACTGGTCCTCCATCGCCCGCAGGCCCTGATCGACCGCTCGGCGGGATTCCCCTTCGGTGATACCCAGCTCCTCGCCCCAGTCCCATACCATCTGTCGGGCGCACAGGGCCGGTTCGTCCAGATTGAGCAGCGTCTTCTTGAAGCGGATACCCCGTTCCCGGAACAGATCGCCCTCCTTCACGAAGGCGGCGTGGGTGGCCTCGGCGGTCACGACGGCGGTGGGGCAGGCACGGGATGCCTGTACCCCGTGCAGGTGGCTGGGAAAGCTCTGCATCATGGGGAAGAAAATGTGTGTGAGCGGCCGGTTGCGGCGGTGCCTGCGGACCAGCAGGTTGTGCACGTGGGCGATGCCCAACTTGCTGGGGTAGCAGGGGTCGATAGCGCCGCGCTTGGCTCCCTGCTTGTAGAGCTCGGCGTTCGTGTAGTCGGAGAAGACCACGTTGCGGAAAGGCACCCCCAGGCTGGTGAAGTAGCCGATGAAGAAGGGGGCGTGGGAGTAGAGGTTGAGCACCCGCGGGATGCCGATGCGCACCTCCCGGCGGCGCTCCATGGCCGCCCGGCGCGCCAGGTGCCGGTGCCGCAAGGGGTGCAGCAGCGACGGACACGGCAGCGGGTCGGCCACATCGTCCACCGCCACCTGGCGGAACAGCTGGCGGGCGGCGATCTCCACGAAATTGGGCGCGCGCTCCTTGGCGGCATCCATCGCCGCCTTGATGCGGCGCATGTGCTCCACGTCCTCGACCTCGCCCTTTTCGCAGCTGGCGACGATGAGCCGCTCCGGGCCGCGGCTGGTGGTTACGTCGATGAAGGTGCGCAGGCATTGGTTCTTGCAGAAGTTGCAGCGGGTGGATTCGTCCCGACGGGCGGTGTAATCGATCTCGCGGGCGCGTTCGACGCCGATGAACCCGGTGGTGCGCCCCTCCCGCCACAGCCTCCGCGCCTCCAGGGCGGCACCGATGGCGCCGGACTCGCCACAGTGTCGGTGCACGTGGATCTCGCACTCGGCGCCCTGCTTGCGAAAGCGCTCCCGGAGGAAGTCCACCTGCGCCTTGACCGCCGCCAGGTTGTGCTGGGTGCCCCCCTGCAGCACGAACTTGCGACCGAGCTGGGCCGGGTTGGGGATCTGCGCCACATAGTGCCAGATGTTCTTGGGCAGCACGGCGGCCAGGCCGGCCATGATCTCGTTGGTGCGCCAGCCACGGCGCTGGAAGTCGACGACGTCCGACTGCATGAACACCGCGCAGCCGTAGCCGAACTCCGGCATGGCGTCGGCGCTGAAGGCAATATCGGCGTACTCCTCCACGGGGAAGCCGAAGCCGCCGCCGGTGGCCTGCAGGAAGTAGCCGTTGCCGGCGGAGCACTGGGTGTTGAGCTTGAAGTCGCGGACGCGCCCGTCCTTGAGGAAGATGAGCTTGATGTCCTGTCCGCCCACGTCCACCACCACATCCGTGTCGGGGTAGTGGTGCAGGCACGCCTGGGTGTGGGCCACGGTCTCCACCAGCGCGGTGTCGGCCTTCAGCACCCCCTGCAGGGTATCCTTGGCGTAGCCGGTGGTACCGGCGCCCAGGATCTTCAGCGCCGCACCGGCGTCGGCCACCTGGCGGTGGAGGCGATCGATGATCTCCACCGTATCGGCGATGGGGTTGCCCTGGGAGAGGCGGTACGCCTTCGCCAGCACGTTGCCCTCAATGTCCATCAGCACCCCCTTGGTGGAGGTGGAGCCGCCGTCGATACCGAGAAACGCCTCCACCATCTGGCCGGTCTGGAAGGTGGCAGGCTGCCAGGGTTCGGGCCGGAATTCGTGCAGGAAGGCATTTAGCTCCTCGGCGCCGGCGATTAGACCGCCGCGTTGGGCGGCCTCGCCACGCGCCGCCCGGCGGCCGTGCTCGAGCTGCCAGCACAGCAGATCGGTGCCGTGGTAGCGGCCGATTCCCGCGTCGTCTGCCACCTCCTGCCGGCCGAACAGAGTGGCGCCAAGGGCGGCAAAGTACTCGGCATTCTCGGGAGTGATGATGTAATCGTCGGGATCGCGCTCCGGATCGGGCAGGGCGACGTTGCGCTCCTGCCACAGCGCCTTCAGGTTGTGCCGCCAGCACTCCTGCAGGCCGACCAGGAAGGTATTGGGACCGCCCAACAGCAATACCGAGGGACGCAGGGTGTGCCCGCGGGTGAGCACCGAGAGGTTCTGCTGGATGATGGATTCGTAGAGCGACGCCATCAGGTCCCCGGCCGCCACCCCCTGCTTCTGCAGGGAGTTGATGTCGGTCTCGGCGAACACGCCGCACTTCCCGGCCACCGGATGCAGGGTCCGGCCGCGGTAGGGCATCCCCGGAAGATCCTCCGGCGGGATGTCCAGCTTGGCGCGGATCTTGTCGATGACGGCGCCGGTGCCGCCGGCACACTTGTCGTTCATGGAGGGGATCTTCTTCTTGCCCCGCTGGCCGAGATCCTTGTAGATGATGATCTTGGCGTCCTGTCCGCCCAGCTCCACCACGCTCTGCGCCTCGGGGTAGAGTGCCTCCACCGCCAGGGAGACGGCGTTGACCTCCTGCACGAATTTACCGCCGATCAGGTCCACCAGCGCCCCGGCACCGGAGCCGGTGGCAAAGAGCCGGAAGGCGGTGCGCGGCGTGTCGGGGAAGGCGGCCTCGATGGCCTGCAGGAAATCGAGCACGGTCTCCGCCTGGCGGGCCTGGTGGCGCCGGTAGTCCTGCCACAGGGTGGCATCCCGCGCCGGGTCCACCACCACCGCCTTCACCGTGGTGGAACCCACGTCGAGGCCGATCATCAGCCCCTCGGGGTGCGCTCCCGTGGGCCGGAAGGGTTCGTCAGGCGGTGCGGGGCGCTCGGTGCCGGGGCGGGCGATGAAGCGTACCGGCACGGCGTCGCCCTGCGCCGGGCGCGGGCCGAAATCGCACGCCCCTCCGCCGGAACAGCTCATGCCGTCGCGCCCTCCGCCGCCTCCCGTCGTGGGATCCCCTCGCGGTCCATCAGTGCCCCCACGTGGAGCACGAAGTTCGCTGCCCGACCGATCACCCCATGGTGATGGGGTACGGGCTGGATCGGGTCATGCAGCGCCGGCCGCATCGCCACATGGGCGCGGATCGCCTCCAGCGAACGGCCGGTGCGCGCCACCGCCTCGTCGAACTCCCGTTTGCACTGCGCCTTCGCTTCCCCCAGCGACATCTGCGCGCGGGAATAGGCATTGATGTCGCCCTCGCCGGAGGTCTCCACCGGCAGGTAGTTGAGCTCCGGGTAGTGGGCCATCACCGCCGCCTGGGCGCCGTCGGACTGGGTGGAGGGCATGCAGCCGAATGGTTTGAGCGACAGCGTCATGTGCGCCAGGGAGCGGTTGAAGTAGTAAATGTTCTTGGCCACCTCCAGATAGCCCTCGCCGCCGCTGGCACGGATGTTGTAGAAGGGATGGCCCACCCGCTGCATCTCCAGCTGATCAGCCAGGGGATGCACGGTACCGCCCAGCGCCTCGCGCATGCGGTGGTACTCGCGCGCCAGCAGCCGCTCGCAGGCGGTCACCAGCAGGCGGGCGCGGGTGGTACGCAGGCGGTGGCCCAGACGCGCCAGGCGCCCTCCGTCCGCCAGTCCGGCCCGGTCACCCAGTGCCACACGGCGCTGGTGCAGCAGGTAGTCGATCCAGGTGGCCACCGGCTCCACCAGGACCTCCGCCCCCTCCCGTTCCAGGAAATCGAACATGTGGAAGTTGCCGTCGCCCTCGGTGGTCTGCGCCCAGAATTCGCCGGTGATCTTCACTACCGGTTTCGGGCGGGTGTAGTCCACCTCGACCTCGGAGGCGACGATCTCCCGGCAGCGGCGCAGCGGCGCCAGGTGGCTGTCGCCGCGCATGCGGTCGAACAGCCGCTGGATGTCCCCGGCGCGATCGATCGGCAGCAATGCACGCAGGGCGCGGGCCGTGAGACCCGGGCGAACCCGGTGGTCCCGCTCCCGCAGCGCCGCCTCGCAGACAGCCAGACAGCGCTCCCGCGCCCGTGCCACGGCCTGTGGATCGGTGGCGTAGGGGCGCACGTGGAAGAACAGGGCATTCAACAGGTCGCCGATGAAGGTGGCGTCCAGCAGCGTGGTGATGAGCTGCAGATTGACCTCGAAGCCGTCGCCGGCGGTGCGCTGTTCGCCGGCGCCGGTCTGGTCGAAGATCAGAACCCGGAAGCCGTCGAAGCCGGCGTTGCGCAGGGCGAGCCGATATTCGGCCTCGTACATGCCGAAGCGGCACGGCCCGCAGGTGCCCACGGTAACGAAGGCGTGGTCGGCGAGGATGCGCTCGGTGGGGAGCCCCTCCTCGTCGCGCAGGCGCACCAACTCGTTGATCAGATTGCCCACGGTGAAATAAGTGGGATTGCACTGGCCGTTGTTGCCGTACTCCTTGCCAGTCTGGAAGTCCGCCTTTTCCGGCACCCGCAACGGCCGGGCCCGATAGCCGAGCCCGCTCAGACCGGCGGCCATGAGCCGATCGTGGGCGGTAGTGAGGCCGTTGAACAGCAACGTCACCCGTTTGCGCTCATCACGGGTGAAGGCCTTCTCCGCCGGGCGCTTGAAGTGCGGCGTGGTGCTCGCCATATCGGAACGTCCCCGGACGAGGGGCGCCACCCTCGGCCGTTTTCTGTGTTCACCCTGCAGATACTAGAACAGATCCCTCCGCTTGGTGCGCCGGATGTGGCTGCGCCTTATCCGGCCTACGAACTCAACGAACGCACCACTTCACTGTGCATCTGCGCCGTGGTGAGCGGCGGCCATGGTTGGAACACCATCGCCGACTTCGGACGCGCCGTGCGCAGCCACTGGGGCATCGAGAACCAACTGCACTGGGCCCTGGATGCCACCTTCCGCGAAGACGACAACCGCATCCGTCGCGACCATGCACCGCCCAGCTCCAACACCCTGCGTCAGTTCACCCTGAATCTCCTCAAGCGCTATCCCGATCGCCGTAGCATCAAGCGCAAACGCCTCAGCGCCGCCATCAGTGATGACTTCCGCGCCAACCTCGTGTTTCGACAGGCGTGGTTATTCGGTTGCCCTGCGGACAATCACCTTGTGCTGCCGTTCGCGTTATTCTGGATCACCATGAGGCACTTCGATCGGATCGTCTGACCCGGATATCTCGGAAACAAGGATCAACGGCATGGTGACCATCCGATATGCACACAGTGGGGATGCGGAGGCGATCGCCGCCATCTGGAATGCCATGATCCGCGATACGCCCTTCACCTTCGACCATGACGTGTACTCCGCGGACGCGATTGCGGCCATGATCAGCGAGCGGCAGAGCGCAGGCTTCGCGTGGCTCGTCTCGGAAGAGGATGGGCGGGTGACGGGATTTGCCACTTTTGCACCCTTTCGCGAGGGTGAGGGCTATGCACGGACCATGGAGCACACCATCTTTCTGGACCCCGACGCCGCAGGGGAAGGCCTCGGCGAGCAACTGATGCGGGCACTGGAAGACGAGGGGCGCGCCCGTGACCTGCACTCCTTCATTGCCTGTGTCACCGGAGAGAATGCGGTAGGACTGAAGTTTCACCGGGATATCGGCTTCGAAACCGCGGGCGTTATCCCGCAGGCCGGCTGGAAATTCGCCCGCTGGATGGATCTCGTGATCCTGCAGAAGTTCTTGTAAAGGGCAGGATGCCACTGGCCGGATTCCACTCAGAATGACGAGGAACCTTCAAGTTTCGGGGATGATTTCTTTGAAAAGACCTGGGTCGACAAGCTTGGCGGCAGCGAAACGCTGGGCGGTATCGATGAAAGCCGGCGCGTCCGTAGCCAGTTAGCGTGAAAGTCACGGCCTGTCTCGTGTCCCTGGGGACCCGTAGGGCGGAAAAGCGCAGCGTCATCCGCCGTACGGCGTTCGCAGTGCCCAGGCGCCCGCGGCACCCCCGGGCGCCGGATGGCGGATGACGGCCTTCGGCCTCTTCCGCCCTACGCCTACGCCTCTTTCATCATCGGGGGTGCCGCGCGCCCGGCGGCATGACAGTTAGCGTGAAAGTTACGGCCTGTCTCGTGTCCCGGGCGACCCGTAGGGCGGAAGAGCGCAGCGTCATCCGCCGTACGGCGTTCGCAGGGCCCAGGCGCCCGCGGCACCCCCGGGCGCCGGATGGCGGATGACGGCCTTCGGCCTCTTCCGCCCTACGCCTACGCCTCTTTCATCATCGGGGGTGGCCACACGGGCCATGGAAGTTGGCGTGGCAGCCGTCGTGCCTGGTCGACAGGACCCGCTTTGGCCAGCACAGTTGCGTGCAACAGAGCGAGCTCTGGGTAACCGTCCATTCCCGGACGTCTACCGGAGCGGTTCCTGAAGGGTTCCCGTGAAGGGCCGGAGGGTCTGCGCCGGCGTGCCGCGACCGGAATCGCGCGGATCCCCCTCTCCAAGATGCTCAACCACCGGGGCTACAACACGCAGAGCGACAACCTCGAGGCTCTGCCGATATTTTGATTGCAGGATTGAAGACCTGGTCGAGTACGTTCCCGACGAACAGGTAGAGGAAGAGGCGAGCAAGGGACATGCTCAGGAGTGACGCCAGGGCAGCGTCTACCGGCCTTTGCGGCGCGAGAGCCTGGAGAGCGCTGCTCCCCAGGGACCATCAAGACGGGAGGGGCAGCTCTAAGTAATTGAAAAATATGGTGGCTACGCCCTGATTCGAACAGGGGACCCCATCATTATGAGTGATGTGCTCTAACCAGCTGAGCTACGTAGCCATGCGGGTTGCGAATTCTCGAGCGCCGGCGCGCCAATGTCAAGCCGCTGCGACCTGGGCTGTCGCCCGCGGCGCATCCGCGAGTGGTTGCGGGCGCTCTGGCGGACCGTGCGGAAAGCCGGGTGCCGATGGAGCAGCCGGGCAGATGCAGGAATCGCCCGGCTGGTGCCAGCTTGCCGAGCACGGCACCGGCGTGTTCGGCGAAGCGACCGGTTGATCAGCTGTTGGCATGGCCCGCTCCTCAGCAGTCTGTCGGACTTGGGCTGCTAGATGCGCAGGCGTTCCACCACGCGGCCACCCTTGAGGTGCTCTTCCAGAATCTCGTCGATGTCGCGGCGATCCTGGTACGTATACCAAACGCCCTCCGGGTACACCACCGCGACCGGCCCCTCGTTGCAGCGATCCAGACAACCGGCGGTGTTCACCCGCACCTTGCCCTTGCCATGGATACCCATCGCCTTCGCGCGGTCCTTCGCATAGGCACGCAACTCGGTCGCCCCATGGTCCTCGCAACAATTGCCGTCGTCACGGATGTTGTTGCAGAAAAAGATGTGTCGTTCGTAGTAGGCCATGTCACCTCCCCCGGTCCGCTTGCCATGATAGCGCCCGGACCGTCGCGGCGACACGCGCCCCGACCGCTGCTGCCGGCAGGGGGAAGCGCCCGAGGCGTCGGCTCTTCCTGGCGCCCCCTTGCCCATCCGCGATCCGAAGGCACCCTCTGTTGCGGTTTTCCCGCAGGCGCGGCCCCGCTGCGAGTATCCTAAGCGGGTGCAGCCGTCGCAAGCGAAGCCCATGCCCCCTAAACCCAGCGCCGGCCGGCCGGCGCCGGCCGGCGACCCACCGTTTGCCAACGCGCTCGCCGCGGCCGACCGGTGCGTGCTCTGCGGAATGTGCCTGCCGCACTGCCCGACCTATGCCGCACACCGGATCGAAGGCGACTCGCCGCGCGGCCGTATCACGCTGATGCAGGGCTTGGCCCAGGGGCGGCTGGATCCCGGAAACGAGCGCCTGCGGGCTCACCTCGAGGGCTGCCTGGGCTGCCGCTCCTGCGAGGCGATCTGTCCGGCCCGCGTACCGTTCGGGGCATTGATGGATGCCAGCCGAACGATCCTTCGTGAGCACCCGGACCGCCGTTGGCGCCGGATCCCGGACCGGCTGCTCGCGCCGCTGCGCGCTCTGGCGCTGCGCCGCCGCTTTGCGCGCCGGTTCGCCGCGCTGGCCGCCCGAACCGCGCACCGGCTGGGACTGCGCCACCTGCTGCCCGCGCGCTCCCATCTCGGGCGCGTGCTGCGCCACACCGGACCCTCGCTGCGGCGGATGCCGGCGATGCCGGTGGTCCCCGGCGCGGATGCCCCCGACGCGCTGGTGTTCACCGGCTGCATGGACGCGTTCTTCACCGGACCGGATGCCGCGGCCGCGCTCGAAGTGCTCGCCGCGTTCGGCCTGCGGGTACAGGTACCGCCGGACCAGGCCTGCTGCGGCGCGCTGGATCAGCACCTCGGCCGCCCGGCCGAAGCGGCGGCGCTGCAGCGGCGCAACGAAGCGGCGTTCGGGGCCGGCGACCGGCCGATCGTGGTGCTGGACAGCGGCTGCGAGGCGCAGCTGCGCGAATATCCGCAGGCCCGGTGGCGGCAACGCGTGACCAGCCTGACCGCACTGCTCTCGAGGCTGCCCGTGGATCGCATCCGATGGCGCGTTGACCCGGTGCGGGTCGCGCTGCACCTTCCCTGCACGCTGCGCAACGTGACGCGCGAGACCGCGGGCATCCGGCAATTGCTGGAGCAGTTGCCGGGAGTCACGCTGACGGCGGTCACGCCACCCGGGAACTGCTGCGGCGCCGCCGGCACCGCGATGCTGTCCCAGCCGGCGCTGGCCGATTCCCTGGGTCGGCCGACGCTGGCGGCGCTGGCGGCGCCCGGCGCCGACGTGATCGTGAGCCCGAATGTCGGCTGCAGCGTGCATTTGCGTGCATTGCAGGCAGCCGATGCACTGCGCATCCTGTCCCCGGCCGCGTTCCTGCGCGAGCGCCTGGCGGCACACTCGGGGCCGACTTGATGGCGCATCGCCGGGGCCCTAGTATCAGACGATGCGACACTTTTCCCTGCTCGACGAACTGATCAGCCAGGCCGATGCCTTCCTGAAGGTGACCTCGGGTCATGCGCGCGCGACCGGGCGCCCCTCGCCGGCGCAGGATCTACCCGAACCCCACCTGGAGCCGGAGGAACGCCGCCTGGTGGGCCGCCTGATGCGGGTGAACCATGCGGGCGAGATCGCGGCCCAAGGGCTCTACCAGGGCCAGATGCTCACGTCGCGCCGCGAGGCGGTACGCCGCCAGCTGGACCAGTCGGCGCGCGAGGAGGGCGACCACCTGAACTGGTGCGCCGAACGGGCGCAGCAGATGGGCACGCATACCAGCCTGCTCGGCCCGTTCTGGTATCTGGGGTCGGTGGCGCTGGGCGCGGCCGCGGGATTGGCCGGCGACCGGTACAGCCTCGGGTTCGTCGACGAGACCGAGCGGCAGGTGGAGCAGCATCTGGATCAACATCTGCAACGCCTGCCCCGTCAGGACAATGCCTCTGCGGCGATCCTGCAGCAGATGAAACAGGACGAGGTCGAGCACGGCGCGAAGGCAATGGATCTCGGCGGGCAGCCGCTGCCCTGGCCAGTACGAAAGCTGCTGATGCCAGCGATGGCCGGCGTGATGACTCGCACCACCTACTGGATCTGAATCGCAGGCGCTGCGCTGCGGCCGATCGCAGGCGCACAGCCGCTCCCGACCCTGCCCGATGCATCGAAACGCGTAACCTCAGGGTGCGCGGTTCATGTTCTTGCCGTAGAAGATCTCCATCATCTCGCGCTTCAGCAGCTTGGCGATGCGCCCGGCTTCCTTGGCGGAGTAGTCGTCCTTCCCGAGTCCGAACATATAGTTATCGAGGTCGAAATCCTTCAGCACCATCTTGGTGTGGAACAGGTACTCCTGGTACACGTTCACGTCCACCATCTGGTACTTGTCCTTGGTGTCGCGGGAAAGGAAATCCTGAATCGAGTTGATCTTGTGATCGATGAAATGCTTCTTGCCGCGGATGTCGCGGGTGAAGCCGCGCACGCGGTAGTCCATGATCACGATGTCGGACTCGAAACTGTGGATCAGGTAGTTCAGCGCCCGCAGCGGCGAGATCCGCCCACAGGTGGAGACATCGATATCCGCACGAAAGGTCGCGATCCCGCCCTCGGGGTGGGATTCCGGGTAGGTGTGCACGGTGATATGGCTCTTGTCGAGATGCGCGAGCACGGCCTCCGGCAGCGGACCCGGGCCCTCGGTATAGCCGATCTTCTCGGTAGCGACCGGCTCCTCGGAGATCAGCATGGTCACTGAAGCGCCCTGCGGGTCGTAGTCCTGGCGCGAGATATCGAGAATGTTGGCACCGATCAGTTGCGCGACGTCGGTCAGGATCTGCGTCAGCCGCGCGGCGTTGTAGGCCTCGTCGATGTAGGCGATGTACTCGTCGCGGTGCCGCTCACCCGCCGCGTAGCAGATGTCGTAGATGTTGAAGCTCAGGCTCTTGGTCAGGTTGTTGAACCCGTGGAGCTTGATGCGCTTGTTGTGGCGAGCCAGCATGGCGGTGTCCTCCAGCCCCAACCAAAAGAGCGCTGAATTCTAGACTCCCTGAACCGGGAGTCAACGATTCACTCCCCAGCGTCGCGGGCGCTGCGGTCACGCGCTGCGGGCCCTTCGATCACCTCGAAGTCGTGCTCGATCTTCGCGGAGGCCCCAAGCATGACCGATGCGGAGCAGTAGCGGGTGGACGAAAGCTCCACCGCACGGGCGACCTGCTTTTCGGCGAGGCCGTTCCCGTACACCCGGTAGTGCACCCGAATCTCAGTGAACACCTTCGGCACCTTGTCCGAGCGAACCGCGTCCACCGTGACCTCGCAGTCCAGCACCGGCTGGCGGGCCTTCTTCAGGATCGCGACCACGTCGAAGGCGGTACAGCCACCGAGCCCGAGCAGCAGCATTTCCATCGGTCGCGCACCGAGGTTGCGCCCGCCGAACTCGGGGGCACCGTCCATCACCAGCGCATGCCCGGTCCCCGTCTCGCCGACGAAGGCCATACCGTCGACCCACTTCACCCGTACCTGCATCGGCTTCGCCTCCCCATGTGCCCGCCCCTGCGACCGCCCGCGCAGCGGCGGTCTGCTAGACTGATCGCCTGCCAGCGCCTACGGTACCATGCATGAGCCGTCTGATTCCTGCACCGCCTCCACCGAATCCCGCACTGGAGCGGCTGCTCGAACACTGCCACCGGCGGCGCTACCCGAAGCACAGCACGATCATCCTGTCCGGGACGCCCCCGGATGCCCTTTACTATCTCGTCAGCGGGTCGGTGCGCGTACTGGTCGAAGACGACGGCCAGGAACTCGTGCTGGCCTACCTGAACAAGGGCGAATTCTTCGGCGAACTCGGTTTTTTCCAGCATGACCCGCGCAGCGCGACGGTCGTCGCCCGAGAGGAGACGGAAACCGCCGAGATCAGTTACACGCGTTTTCGTGAGTTGGTCATGCGCGACCCCGAGGTTCTGATCATGCTGACCGGACAGATTGCCGACCGCTTGCGCAGAACCTCCGAGAAGCTCCGCCATCTCGCGTTCGACGACGTCACCGGGCGCATCGAGCAGACGCTGCTGGACCTGGCCCGGCAGCCCGACGCGATCACCCATCCCGACGGGATGCAACTGCACATCACTCGTCAGGAGATCGCGAAGATCGTCGGCTGCTCCAGGGAAATGGCGGGGCGGGTGCTGAAGGGACTCGAGGAGCGCGGGATGATCAGCGCCCACGGCAAGACCATCGTCGTCTTCGGCACCCGCTGACCACCGGGCCGGTCAGCCCGCGTCCGGCTCCGGACCGAACAGGCGCTCTAGTGCCTCACCCGGATCCGGGGCGCGCATGAACGCCTCCCCCACCAGGAACGCCTCGACCCCGGCTGCCCGCATCCGCGCCACGTCGGAAGGCCGGTGGATCCCGCTCTCGGTGACCAGCAGCACGCCTTCCGGAACCTGCGCACAGAGATCGAGCGTCGTCTCCAGGCGGGTCTCGAAGCTGCGCAGATCGCGGTTGTTGATCCCGATCAGCCCGGCATCCAGTGCCAGCGCGCGCCCGAGTTCGTCCCGGTCGTGCACTTCCACCAGCACGTCCATTCCCAGGTCCAGCGCCAGCCGGTAAAGCGCCCGCATCTGCTCATCGTCCAGCGCGGCAACGATCAGCAGGATGCAGTCGGCGCCCAGCGCACGGGCCTCGTGGACCTGGTAGGGGTCCACCACGAAGTCCTTGCGCAGCACCGGCAGGTCGCAGGCGGCCCGCGCCTTCTGCAGGTAGCCGTCGGCCCCCTGAAAGAAATCGATGTCGGTCAGCACCGACAGGCAGGCCGCGCCGTGCCGCGCATAGCTACCCGCAATCGCGACCGGATCGAAATCCGCGCGCAGCACGCCCTTGCTCGGACTGGCCTTCTTGATCTCGGCGATGACCGCGGGCAACCCCCGGCGGATGCGAGCGGCAAGCGCCGCACGGAAGCCACGGGGAGGATCCGCGTCCCGGGCCCGGGACGCGAGCTCCGGCAACGGCAGCGTTGCGGAACGCGCCCGAATCTCCTCCTGCTTGCGCGCGAGGATCCGCTGCAGGATGTCGGGCACCCCGGCGGTCACGCCTGCCATTCGGGCAATTCCTGCGTCAGTTCCACGAGTTGCCGCAGACGGTCGGCGGCGGCACCGCTGTCGATCGCCTGCGCCGCGCGGGCCACCCCCTGCAGATGGCTCTCCGCATAACCGCCGACGTACAGCGCCGCGCCGGCATTCATCAGCACGATATCGCGCGCCGCTCCCGGATCACCGGCAAGAACCGAGCGGATCATCGCGGCCGAGGCTTCGACGCCGTCGACCCGGATACTGTCCAGTGGCGCTGACTGCAGCCCCAGATCGCCGGGGGCCAGCGTGTACTCGCGTATCGTCGCATCGCGCAGTTCCGCCACCCGGGTCGGCGCAGCGATGCTGATCTCATCCAGACCATCCTCGGCGTGCACGACCAGCACATGCCGGCTGCCGAGCATCTGCAGGGCCTCGGCCAGCGGCCGCAGCCATTGCTCACTGAACACGCCCAGTACCTGGTTCGGAGCACCTGCGGGGTTGGTCAGCGGCCCGAGCACGTTGAACATGGTGCGCACGCCGAGTTCGCGCCGCGGACCGATCGCATGGCGCATCGCGCCATGGTGTGCCGGAGCGAACAGGAACCCGACCCCGATGCGCTCGATACAGGTCGCGACGCCATCGGGCGCGATGCCCAGCCGCACCCCGAGCGCTTCGAGCACGTCGGCGCTGCCGGAGCGCGACGACACCGAACGGTTCCCGTGCTTGGCCACTCGCGCGCCGGCCGCCGCGGCCACCAGCGCCGACGCGGTGGACACATTGAACGTACCCGAGGCATCGCCCCCGGTCCCGCAGGTGTCGACCAGACCATCGGTGGGCACCGGCACCCGGGTCGCGAGTTCGCGCATGACCCGGGCCGCGGCCACGATCTCGTCCGGCGTTTCGCCCTTCATGCGCAATGCGACGAGCAGGGCGCCGATCTGCGCCGGCGTTGCCTGCCCGGTCATCACCGTGCGCATCACCGAAGTCATGGCCCCGGCATCCAGATTCTTCCGCTCGATCAAAGCGGCGATCGCTTCCTGTATCGTCACCCGCCCACCCCTGTTGCTGACTGGAATCGAAAATGCGGCCGACAGTCTACCGCCCGCAGCCCGCGCAGACGACCCGCCCGCCCCGGCCCGGACTCACGCCACGGCCGCGAGCCGCTTCAGGAAGTTGCCCAGAAGCTCGTGCCCCTGCCGGGTGAGAATCGATTCCGGGTGGAACTGCACGCCCTCGACTGCCAGACTGCGGTGGCGCACGCCCATGATCTCGTCCAGCCGACCGGTCTCGTCCTGCGTCCAGGCGGTGACCTCGAGGCAATCCGGAAGGCTCGCCTGTTCGATCACCAGCGAATGGTAGCGAGTCGCCTCGAGCGGATTCTCCAGCCCCTCGAACACCCCCTGCCCAGAATGAAACACGGGCGATGTCTTGCCATGCATGATGGCTTTCGCGTGGACCACGCGCCCCCCGAAAGCCTGCCCGATCGCCTGATGTCCCAGGCACACGCCCAGGATCGGGATCTCGCCGGCGAAGGTTCGGATCACCTCGAGCGACACCCCGGCCTCGTTGGGCGTACAAGGCCCCGGGGAAATCACGATCCCTTGCGGCGCCAGCCGGCGCACGCCCTCCAGGTCGATCCGGTCGTTGCGGTGCACCGCGACCTCCGCCCCGAGCTCGCCGAGGTACTGCACGAGGTTGAAGGTGAAGGAATCGTAGTTGTCGATCATCAGGATCATCGAGCGCATTTCCTGTTTGCCGACGCTTCCTGCCCGGAGGCCATGCCGGCCGAAGGACACGAAGCGCCGCGTGAACCACAGCGACGGCCTGCGGGCAGGCCGCGACCGCGTAGCATAAACCGTCTGCCCGCGCCACGCCCGTTTCCTGCACGGCGTGCCCGCGCAGCCGCCGGCCGCGCCCAGGACACCGGCTCGTCCCAACCGTAGCCGTCGTTCGCAGCGGGACCGGCCACACCCAGCCGCCATCAGCGATGGCCGCACGGTGTAGCCAGCGGCTCGCAAGCGTTCGCTCGCCGATGCGCGCCTCATTCTTGACTAAAATTGTCAAGATTTGCTTTAATGCGTCTACAGTACCGATGCAAGGAGTCCGCCATGAAACTTTCCACCAAAGGCCGCTTCGCGATTACCGCCATGATGGACATCGCCATCCACGAACGCGGCGGTCCCGTCACGCTGATCGGGATCTCCGAGCGTCAGGGGATTTCGATGTCGTACCTCGAACAGATGTTCGCAAGACTGCGCAAGGGCGGATTGGTCGAGGGCATTCGCGGACCGGGCGGCGGCTACCGGCTGGCGCGCCGGCCCGAGCAGGTCAGCGTGGCCGACATCATCGACGCGCTCGGCGACACGATGAACCTGAACCGGCTGAAGCAGCCGCCTGGCGACTCGGAAACCGAACTGCCGCTGACCGAACGGCTGTGGCAGGAATTCGACCAGAAGCTGCACGATTTCCTGGACGGAATCACGCTGGATCAGTTCGCGAACCACCCCGAGGTACAGAAGGTGATGGGCAAGCCCGACCTGCGCCAGCATCGCGCACGGCACCATTTCATCTTCGACAACGCCGCCTGATTCGGCGGCACCGGTCTTCCGGCAACGGGGGATATACCCATGCCCGCGCGGCGGGCATGGGTCCGTTCACCGGCGTTCAATCGCGGCGGATCCGCTCCAGAAACAGCGCGGCGAGCAGCGTGCCGTCGCTCGCCTCCAGCGCATGCCCTGCCGGACTCCACAGCACCTCGGCGCGCCCGCGCAGGTTGGCCACCCGGTTCAGATCCTGCATCATCGGGTCGACCACGGTGTCGAGCAGCCGGATGATGCTCACATAGCGGATGTTCGGGTGGTTCTGGTGTGCCAGCCAGCGCAGGATGTTGCCCGGCTGGTTGACGCTGATACCGGCATAGAGTTCGAGCAAGCGCTGCATGCCGCCGGCCCCCAGCAGCGGCGTATAGGTGCCCAGCGGCGACTGCCAGAAAAAGTCGCCGAACTCGATCATGCTGCCGTCGACATGCGGACTGGCAATGGTGATCAGCGTCTCGACCTCAGGCCGTTTCCGCGTGACCAGCGCATACCGGGCGACGACCCCGGCGATCGAATGCGCTACCAGGATCACCGGTTCGCCGGGATGGCGCCGGGTGGCCGCGTCCAGGTAGAGGTTCAGCCATTCGGCCTGCATCGAGACCGGTCGCTCGGTGGGCATCAGCAGCGTATAGAAGACCCGGCTGGAGGCCTCCGGCGAACGGTCGAACTCGACCCCACGCAGCGACGGCAGCATCTGCCCACCGTCGACCCACCCCGAACTGGTCAGCGGGATGGTGACACCGGCCTCACGAAAAGCCTGGAACTGCTGCCCCTCGTGCCCGGGAATCAGCAGCATCACCTGAGCTGCCAGCGGTAGCGGCAGCAGGCACAGCAGCACGCCCAGCCAGAAACCGGGCAGCATCAGACCCACCCCGCTGCGCATGCGGCTCAGTCGCGCCGCGGCCCCAGCCCGCCGATCGCCATCTCCGCCGCCCGCACCACGGCCCTGCCCTTGTTCAGCGTTTCCTGCCACTCGTTCTCCGGCACCGAGTCATGGACGACCCCGGCCCCCGCCTGGATGTGCAGCACGCCATCGTGCAGCACCGCGGTACGGATCGCGATCGCGGTATCCATGTTACCGGACCAGGACAGGTAGCCGACAGCACCCGCGTATATCCCCCGCTTCACGGGTTCCAGTTCGTCGATGATTTCCAGCGCGCGGATCTTGGGCGCGCCACTGACCGTACCCGCCGGGAATGCAGCGCGCAGCACGTCCATCGCACTGAGCCCCGGCTGCAGTTCGCCCTCGACGTTCGAGACGATGTGCATCACATGCGAGTAGCGCTCCACTACCATGGTGTCGGTCACGCGCACCGTGCCGGTGCGGCTGACTCGACCGACGTCGTTGCGCCCCAGATCGATCAGCATCAGGTGTTCGGCCCGCTCCTTGGGGTCCGCAAGCAGATCGGCCTCGAGCGCCTGGTCCTCCTGCTCGCTGCGGCCCCGTGGCCGCGTGCCGGCGATCGGCCGAACGGTGACCCGATCGTCCTCGAGGCGCACCAGGATCTCGGGCGACGCGCCGACCACGTGGTGGTCGCCGAGGTCCATGTAGAACATGTACGGAGACGGATTCAGGCCGCGCAGCGCGCGGTACAGATCGAGCGGCGGCGCACTGAACGGCACACTCATCCGCTGGGCGAGCACGACCTGCATCACGTCGCCATCGACGATGTAGCGTTGCGCCCGCGCCACCGCAGCCTTGAACTCGTCGGCAGGCCAGCCGGCCAGATACTCCGGCATCGCATGCGGACGCATGTGCGGCTCGGCCCGCGCCAGCGGCTCCAGCAGCCGCGTCTCGAGACGGTCCAGGCGCGCTGAAGCCTCGGCTTGGCCGTCGGGACGGGTGGCATCCGCGTGCACCACCAGATACAGACGCCCGGCCAGGTTATCGAACACCACGACCTCGTCGGATACCATCAATAGGATATCCGGCAGACCCAGCGCATCCGGCTTGTCCTTGCCGGCCAGCCGGGGCTCGATCAGCTGGACCGTCTCGAAACCGAAATAGCCGACCAGTCCTCCCGTGAATCGCGGCATGCCTCCAAGGTCGGGGACACGGTAGCGGGCCTGGAAGGACTCGATCCAGGCCAGCGGATCATCGTGCTCGAGGCTTTCGACCACGGTGCCGGCGCGCTCGACCTCGATCGCGTGACCGCGGATCCGGACCAGCGTGCGGGCGGGCAGGCCGATGAACGAGTAGCGCCCCCATTTCTCGCCGCCCTGCACGGACTCGAACAGATAGCTATACGGCTGGTTCGCCAGCCTCAGGAACACCGACAGCGGGGTGTCGAGATCGGCGAGCACCTCGCGCACCAGCGGAATGCGGTTGTGCCCTTCGTCGGCGAGACGATCGAACTGGTCCGGGGTCATGCGCAGCGCCCCGCACGCGGATGCCGTCCGCGCCACCGCATCACGCAGCTCGGGCCCGCAACAGCTCGGGCAGCTGGTCGAGGCGATCCAGCACCGCGTCCGGGTGCTCGTCGCGGATATCCGCGCCGTGGTTGTAGCCGTAGCTCATGCAGACGATCCGGAATCCGGCCGCGCGCGCCGCCTTCACGTCGCTGCGGGAATCGCCAACCATCAGCGATTCGGCCGGTGTCACGCCAAACGCCGACGCCGCATGCAGCAGCGGCGCCGGGTCCGGCTTCTTCTGGGGCAGGGTGTCGCCGGACACCACCAACTCGAACATCTCCCGGATGCCCTTGTCGCGCAGCAGCGGCAACGTGAACCGCTCGGCCTTGTTGGTCACGCAGCCCAGCCGGAAGCCGTCGGCGCGCAGCTGGTCGAGGCCCTCGCGCACGCCGGGGTATAGCCGGCTGCGCCCCGACGTGTGTTCCTGGTAGAGCCGCAGGAACACGGGCAGCGCACGCGTGTAGAGCTCCGGGTCGGGCTCGCCATCGAGGCTGTTGGCGAGCGCGCGCTGCACCAGCCGCTCGACCCCGTTGCCCACCCAGTTGCGCACGGTCGCTTCGCCGCGTTCGGGCAAACCGAGTTCGGACATCATCGCGTCCACACAGAAGGCAAGGTCCGGGACGCTGTCGATCAGCGTCCCGTCGAGATCGATCAGAATCATCTCCGGACGCGGCAGGAACACGGCGGACAACCGGATCAGACCTTGGCGAGTTCGTCGCGCATCGCCTGAACGATGCTGTCGTAGCGGTTGGGATCCGCGTCGCTGGCTGCACCGAAGATTGCTGAACCGGCGACGAAGGTGTCGGCACCTGCGGCCTTGATCTCGCGGATGTTGTCGGCCTTCACCCCCCCGTCGATCTCGAGCCGGATTTCGCGACCCGACGCGTCGATGCGCTGGCGGGCTTCGCGCAGCTTGTCGAGCGTCGCGGGAATGAACTTCTGGCCGCCGAAGCCGGGGTTGACCGACATCAGCAGAATCATGTCGACCTTGTCCATCACGTAGTCGAGGTGTGACAGCGGCGTCGCCGGGTTGAACACCAGCCCCGCCTTGCAGCCCTCGGCCTGGATCAGCTGCAGCGTACGGTCGATGTGCTCGGAGGCCTCGGGGTGGAAGGTGATATAGCTCGCGCCGGCCTTCGCGAAGTCCGGGATGATGCGGTCGACCGGCTTGACCATCAGGTGCACGTCGATCGGGGCAGTCACGCCATGCTTGCGCAGCGCCTCGCAGACCAGCGGGCCGATCGTCAGATTCGGCACGTAATGGTTGTCCATCACGTCGAAGTGCACGATGTCCGCGCCGGCGCGCAGCACGTTGTCGACTTCCTCGCCCAGACGAGCGAAATCGGCGGAAAGGATGGACGGGGCGATCAGGTCGGGTAGGGCCATGGCAGAACCTCGCGGTCGAAATCGGGGGCGCGCTCAACAACCGCGGAACTTTACCGGAAGCCCGTCGCCGTGGCAAAAACCGCTGGCAGGTCGTCCCTCGTCAGGCGCGAAAAAGCCGCCGGAAGCAGGCGCTCGCGGCGGCGTATCGGTTAGCGCCGGGACGGATCCCGCAGATCCGTTTCCGGCGGCTGTCAGTTGAACTCGGCGTCGATATATGCCGCCAGGTTGGCGATGTCCTCGTCGCTGAGCGTACGGGCGTGGGGTGCCATCAATGCGGTGTGCTGCCCGACCTGCTCGCCGGCGCGGTACTGCTCGAGCTTCTCGGTCACATAGGCCGCATCCTGGCCGGTCACCGCCGGGAAGATCGCCTGACCCTTGCCCTCGGCACCGTGGCAGCTCAGGCAGGTCGACTCGTACTTGGCCTTGCCGGCTTCGATGTCGGCCGCATGGGCACTTGCCATTCCCGAAGCCATGATCACGCCGGCCACGACTACCATCAACTTCTTCATGCTCATCCTCCTGCAGGGTTGTTCGGGTTGAAGTTCTTGGACTTCTCTGAGTCAACGTCAGGCTACACGTCGATCCTGAACCGGACATTAACGGCCATCAACATAGCGCGCATCCGAGTAAGTTGCCACCCATTCCGGGCGGAACATCACCAGGCCTGTGATCACCATCCCGTTCAGCACACCCTCCGGCAGAATCAGCAGCACCGTGTAGCGCAGGTACTCCGAATAGACGAGTTCCCAGGGCACATCGGTAAACAGTCCGAACAGCGCCGCGTAGCTGCCCATCACCACCAGCACCGACAGCACGCCGCCGAAAAAACCGACGACGTAGAGGTAGATGAACATGTGCGGCGGCAACCGCCGCTCGCTGAACCCCAGCAGCCCCCAGACCGCCAGCGCCGGGAGCGCGCCCGACAGCAGGATGGTCAGCGGCACCTGCAGCGGATCCACGATGCCGAGCACGGCGAGCATCACGACCACCAGCGACACCATCAGCACTGCAAGCTGCCAGCCGAACACCAGAGTGACCACGGCCACACCAAGGAAATGCATCGCCAGTCCATCCACCGACTGTGCGCGCAGGCTCCAGATCAGCAGCATCAGCAGCGCCGCGATCACGAAATGCTGGATCCGCCCCGGAACGAAGATCTCGTTCCAGGTCATCTCGCGCAACATCCTGCCGAGCAGCAGCGCCAATACGACCGCCGCCGAGATCTGCAGCCAGAGGGGGAAAGCAACGGAGATATGGTGCATCGACGACTCGGGATACGCGACCGGCAGGCTGGACCGGAGCAATCGTGGTCAATCGGGCTCGCGCACGGCCAGGGCCACCGTGTAATCCTTGCCCTGCTTGAGCTTGTCGTAGTTTCCGAACACTTCCTTGAAACCCTTTTCGATGAAGCGTCGAAGGCCGGTGATCGTTACGACACACAGGCGACCGCCCGGGTTCAGTTGCTCCCAGGCATCCAGCAGGTAGGTGTACAGCAGTTCGCGCCCGACCTTGGCCGGCAGGTTCGAGGCGACCAGGTCGAAGCGGCGCCCGGCCACCTGGTCGAACCCATTGCTGAGCAGACAGTCCACGTTCGCGATCCGGTTCAACGCCGCGTTGCGCCGGCTGTATTCCACCGCGACAAAATCCTTGTCCACCAGCGTGCAGTGCCCCTGATGCGCCTTGCGGGCGAACGCCAGTCCGATCGGACCGTAGCCGCAGCCCAGGTCGAGGCAACGGTCTGCCGGATTCGGCTCGACATGGTCCAGGAGCAGTCGGGTGCCGTCGTCGATGCGCCGGGGGGAGAACAGCCCCCAGGTCGTCACGAACTCCAGGCGCTCTCCCACCAGCACGTCGGCGAAATGCAGATCGGATTTCAGCTCCTTGCGCAACCGCTGCCGCTCGGCCCGGGTACGCAGACTCCAGCGCGCGTCGCTCATCCCGACCCCCTGCCGGCGCCCGCGGCCAGGTCCGCCGCGAGCGACTCGGCCAGCCGGACCACCTGCGCCGCGTCGGGCTCCCCCGGCGGACCGAGCAGGTTCAGATGCCCCATCTTGCGCCCCGGGCGCGCGCCGGGCTTGCCGTACAGGTGCAGCCGCGCACGCCCCTGCTCCAGCACCCGGGAGAAATCCGGCAGCCTGCCGTCCGACGGCCACAGATCTCCCAGCAGGTTCAGCATTGCCACCGGCGCGATCAGTTCCGCCGGGGCCAGCGCCAGCCCGCAGACCGCACGCAGCTGCTGCTCGAACTGGGACACGGTCACTGCGTCCAGCGTGTAATGCCCGGAATTGTGCGGACGCGGCGCAATCTCGTTGACCAGCAGTTCGCCTGCGCCGGTCACGAAGAACTCGACCGCGAGCACACCGCAGTAATCGAGTTGCTCGGCGATACGCTGCGCGATCGCCTCGGCCTGAGCCTCGACGGGCTCCGGGATCCGGGCGGGGACCCGGCTCAGATGCAGGATGCCGCCGCGGTGCACGTTCTCCGCTACCGGAAAACTCCGGCAGCGGCCGTGCGGGTCCCGCGCCAGCACCACCGACACCTCGCGTTCCAGATCGACCTTCTGTTCCAGCACACAGGGCACCTCCCCGAGCTGGCGGAACGCCCGCACCACGCCGTCGGGAGCCGTGACCGCTTGCTGGCCCTTACCGTCATAGCCGAGCCGCGCGGTTTTGAGGATGGCTGGAAACTTCCAGTCCGGAAGCGCGGCCTTGGCGGCGTCGACGCCATCGATCGGCAACCAGGGCGCGAGCGCAACGCCGGCGGCCTCCAGGAAGCGCTTTTCGACGATGCGGTCCTGGGCCACCGCCAGCGCTCGGGGGTCGGGCCGGAGCAGGGCGTGTCGCGCCAGCCATTCGGCGCTGGCCGCCGGCACGTTCTCGAACTCGCAGGTGATCACCGCCGCATGCGCGGCGAGTTCGCCGAGCGCGTCGCGGTCGTCGAAGCCCGCGCACAGGTGGCGGTCCGCCAGCTGCCCGGCAGGACTGTCGGGGTCGGGATCCAGCACCCAGACCCGGTATCCCATCGTGCGTGCGCTGATCGCGAAATAGCGTCCGAGCTGCCCTCCACCGAGCAGCCCCAGAATCGCCGGCGGCAGGATCACCCGGGCACCGGGGGCAGATCCTGCGCCAGCACCGCATCCCGCTGGCGTTGCCGGAAGCGCTCGAGGCGCGCGCGCAACGCCGGGTCCGTGTTCGCCAGCATCGCAGCGGCAAACAGCGCGGCGTTGGCCGCCCCCGCCTCGCCGATCGCGAAGGTCGCGACCGGGATGCCTTTCGGCATCTGCACGATCGACAGCAGGGAGTCCTGCCCCTTCAGGTGACGCGAGGCCACCGGAACACCAAGCACCGGAACCAGGGTCTTCGCAGCCAGCATCCCCGGCAGATGGGCCGCGCCACCGGCACCCGCGATGATCGCCTGCAGCCCGCGCCCGACCGCCTGTTCGGCGTACTCGAACAACAGGTCCGGCGTGCGGTGAGCCGAGACCACGCGCGCCTCGAAGGGGATGTCCAGTTCGGCAAGGATCGCCACGGCCATTTCCATCGTGGGCCAGTCGGAACTGCTGCCCATCACCACGCCGATCCTGGGGTTTGTCGATTCCATAGGTTCGCAAAGATAGCCCCGGCGGGCGGCACGGGCAAGAACCGCACCCAGCACGCGACGCCGAAGCGGAAACTCGTCACGCACAACGCCGGGTTGGCGCTGGCGACCGCAGGCAAGACCCGCGACGCTGCCGGGGGCGGACCGCCAACTCGGGATGCCCACGGTCACGGCTTCGGGCTACACTGGGCGGATGCGAGACGCCTTGTTCGAGAGCCACATCCCGCACCTGCCCCTGATCCATCGCGGCAAGGTCCGCGACCTCTATGCGGTGGACGGCGATCACCTGCTGATGGTCACCACCGACCGTCTCTCCGCGTTCGACGTGGTGCTGCCGACGCCGATCCCGGACAAGGGCAGGATCCTGACCGCGATCACCGTATTCTGGATGCGCAAGGTCGAGGCAATGCTGGGCATCCCCAACCAGCTCACCGACATCGCGCTGACCGAGGTCGTCGCCGATCCGGCGGTGCGCGCCCCCCTGGAGGGCCGCAGCCTGGTCGTGCGCCGCCTGCGCGCGCTGCCGGTCGAGGCCGTGGTCCGCGGCTACCTGATCGGCTCCGGCTGGAAGGATTATCGGGCCAGCGGCAAGGTCTGCGGAATCGACCTGCCCGAGGGGCTGGACCTGGCGGCGCGGTTGCCGGAGGCGATCTTCACGCCCAGCACGAAGGCGGAACTCGGCGAGCATGACGCCAACATCGCGTTCGACGACGTGGTTCGCCTGCTCGGTGCCGAGCTCGCGGACCAGCTGCGCAGCACGTCCCTGGGGATCTATGCGATGGCCCGCGAGCATGCCCGGCGCCGGGGCATCCTGATCGCCGACACCAAGTTCGAGTTCGGGCTCGACAGCGACGGTCGCCTGCACCTGATCGACGAGGTGCTGACCCCGGACTCGTCGCGCTTCTGGCCGGAGGAGCGCTACCGCCCCGGGATCAGCCCGGAATCCTTCGACAAGCAGTTCGTGCGCGACTACCTCGAGGGGCTGGACTGGGACAAGAATCCGCCCGGCCCGACCATTCCCGACGACATCGTCGCCCGCACCGCCGAGCGCTATCGGGAAGCATTACGCCGCCTGACCGCCGAGCCGGCATGAGCCCCGCGGATGCCGGCTCGGCCGGGGGCATCTTCGTCACCGGTACCGACACCGGTGTCGGCAAGACCTTCGTTGCGTGCTCGCTCGCGCGCAACTGGCGCGCGCTCGGGATCGACGTCGCACCGCGCAAGCCGGTCGAATCGGGCTGCGTGTTGCGCGGCGCCGAACTCCACCCGGCCGATGCGGCGCTGCTCGCCGCGGCCGCCGGCGTCGCGCCCGAGCGTCTGGACGAAGTCACCCGCTTCCGCCTGGCCGAGCCGCTGGCACCCGACCTCGCGGCACGGCTGGCGGGCCGGCCGCTGTACCTGGACGAACTGATCGACGCCTGCGCCCGGCCCGCCGGCACCTGGCGAATCACCGAAGGTGCCGGCGGCCTGTACTCCCCGCTGTGCGAGGACGGGTTGAACGCGGATCTGGCGGAGGCCCTCGGCGATCCGGTCGTGCTGGTTGCCGAGGATCGCCTGGGCACCCTGAGCCAGTGCCTGCTCGCCCTGGAGGCGCTCGATCGGCGCCGCCTGCGAATCGCCGCGGTGGTACTCAACCGGCGCCGCGCCGATGCCCATCCAGCGATGGACAATCGCACGGCACTCAGCGGCCGGACCGACGCGCCGGTGTTCACGTTCGCCGAGGGCGTGCCCCCGGCAGATCTGGATCAGAGTCTCTCGACCTGGAGCTCCTCGATCGTCAGGCCGCCCGACCCTGGTTCGATCGGAGCCGGTTCCTGAAGCGGAGCAGGAGCGGCCGGTACCGGTTCGTCCGCTGGTG
Organism: Thioalkalivibrio paradoxus ARh 1; assembly: GCF_000227685.2. Classification (GTDB taxonomy): domain Bacteria; phylum Pseudomonadota; class Gammaproteobacteria; order Ectothiorhodospirales; family Ectothiorhodospiraceae; genus Thioalkalivibrio; species Thioalkalivibrio paradoxus. Next base: position 3,415,913 of record NZ_CP007029.1, read on the forward strand.
CGGCCGGTGCCGGCGTCGCTCGCCCGCCATCCCGGCGGAATCCGAGAAGATCCTGCCGGAGCGCATCCGCGCCCGGCACGTCGACCTTGCGCGCCTCGATGATCTGCACGGGACGCAGGCGCTCACCATAATACGACTCGTTGAAATCGTCGCGAATGCGCAGCATCGAACCCTCCAGGCTCATTCCCATGAATGCACCCTGCGAGCGCGCATAGGAGATGAAGTCGGCAGTCACGGTCGCTCGGCGCCCGGCGCCGACCGGACCTGCGGCTACCGAAGCATCGCCGCCCAGCCGGAACGCCGACGCGAACAGCGAATCCACCGCGCGCTGGGTCTTGGCCACCATCACGACCTCGGCCACCTCGCCACCGAACTGCAGGCCCAGGCTGACCGCGCCGAGCGAATAGTAGGCCACCGGGCTGTAGTCGCCACGATCGTCGTCCCAGGCCAGGAACACGCCGAGCCCGCCGGAGCCCCCGACGAAGAAGCCACCCCGCACCACCCTGGGAAAGATCAGCACGCCCCGGGCGGTCTGCAGATCAGCGAGCAGCGCCTCGTAGTCGGGGTTCGCGGTGATACCGTGCAAGGTCTCACGCGCGTCGTCGATCACCTGTTGCGGGTCGATCTCGCGCGTGAACTGGGCCTGGGCGGTCGCCGTCCAGGTCCAGACGAAAAGCATCAGAACAACGGTCAGGACTCTCATCGGAATCTCCTCGTAGCGCTGCGGGCGGCTGGCAGGATCGCGCGGCCGCGCTGAACACCGGATGAACTCGCACCGGCAACAAGCCTAACAGACCACGGCGCCGCGGCATCGTCCCAAAAAAGAAGGGGGCCGAAGCCCCCCTTGGTGCGCGGATCCCGGCCGCCGCAAAGCGCGCGGACAACCGGAACCCCGGCTGGATCGACCGATCAGTTGACCTTCGGATCCAGTTCGCCGCTCTTGTAACGGGCGACCATCGTGTCGAGATTGACCGGCTTGATCTTGGACGCCATGCCGGCGCAGCCGAAGGCCTCGTACCGGGCCTGGCAGATGCCCTTCATCGCCTTGGTGGAAGCGATCAGGAACTTGCGCGGGTCGAACTCCTTCGGGTTCTCCGCAAGGAACTTGCGGATCGCGCCGGTGGAGGCCATGCGCAGGTCGGTGTCGATGTTGACCTTGCGTACGCCGTGCTTGATACCTTCCTGAATCTCCTCGACGGGCACGCCGTAGGTCTGGCCCATGTCGCCGCCGAAGCTGTTGATGATCTCGAGCCAGTCCTGCGGCACCGACGACGACCCGTGCATCACCAGGTGGGTGTTCGGGATGCGCGCATGGATTTCCTTGATGCGCTGGATCGCGAGGATGTCACCGGTCGGCGGACGCGTGAACTTGTACGCGCCGTGCGAGGTACCGATCGCGATCGCCAGCGCGTCGACAGCGGTCTTCTTCACGAAGTCGGCCGCCTCGTCCGGGTCCGTCAGCAGCTGGTCGTGCGACAGCACACCCTCGGCACCGGAGCCGTCTTCCTCGCCGGCCATGCCGGTTTCGAGCGAACCGAGGCAGCCCAGCTCGCCCTCAACGGACACGCCGACGGCATGCGCGAGTTCGGACACCTTGCGCGTCACCTCCACGTTGTAGTCGTAGCTCGACGGCGTCTTCATGTCGGGCATCAGCGAGCCGTCCATCATCACCGAGGTGAATCCGGACTGGATCGAGCGGAAGCAGACCGCCGGCTCGGAACCGTGGTCCTGGTGCAGGCACACCGGGATGTCGGGATACTGCTCCACCGCGGCCAGGATGATGTGACGCAGGAACGGCTCACCGGCATACTTGCGGGCGCCGGCCGACGCCTGAATGATCACCGGCGAGTCGACCGCAGCCGCCGCTTCCATGATCGAGTGGACCTGCTCCATGTTGTTCGCGTTGTAGGCCGGCATGCCATAGCCGTGCTCGGCGGCATGGTCCAGCAGCTGGCGTAGAGAAATCAATGCCATGGGTGCTCCTCCTTAACAGGATTCAGGTGGGAATGAATCAGCGCAACAGTCGCGCGAATGGTATCAGGGAACGGCGACGGTCTCGCCCACACGCACGATCTTCATCGCATTGGTACCGCCGGGCACGCCGTTCAGATCGCCCTTGGTAATGATGACCAGCTCGCCGTCCTTGACGACCCCCTCCTCGAGGAGCAACCGGATCGCCTCGCGGTTGGTTTCCTCGTGGGTCTCCGGAATCGCATCGAGCTGCACCGGGTACACGCCCCGGTACAGCGTCAGGCGGCGGCTGGTCCTGCGGCGCTGGGTGAGCGCGAAGATCGGGATGCCCGAACTGATCCGGGACATCCACAGCGGCGTCGACCCGGACTCGGTCAATGCCGCGATCGCGGCGACATCGAAGTGGTTCGCAGTGTACATCGTGGCCATCGCGATCGCCTCGTCGACCCGGCCGAAGTAACTGTCCATCCGGTGCGTGGACCGACGCGCGGCGCGCTGGCATTCGGCCGCGACACAGATCCTGCCCATGCTCGCCACGACCTTGTCCGGATAGCGGCCGGTGGCCGTCTCGCCCGACAGCATCACCGCGTCGGTGCCATCGAGCACCGCGTTGGCCACGTCGAAGACCTCGGCACGGGTCGGGATCGGGCTCTGAATCATCGACTCCATCATCTGGGTCGCGGTGATCACCACACGGTTCAGCTTGCGCGCGCGGCTGATCAGGTTCTTCTGCACGGCCGGCAGTTCGGCATCGCCGATCTCGACGCCCAGATCGCCGCGCGCGATCATGATCACGTCCGACGCCGAAATGATCTCGTCGATCGCCTGCAGCGCCTCCGCACGCTCGATCTTCGCGCAGAGCGAAGCGTCGCCGCCCGCCTCGCGCAGCAGCGACCGCGCCAGATGCACATCGTCGGCCGAGCGCGGGAACGACACCGCCAGGAAATCGACCTCCAGCTCGGCGGCGAGCCGGATGTCCTCGCGGTCCTTTTCGGTGATCGCGGGCGCGGACAGGCCTCCGCCCTGGCGGTTGATCCCCTTGTTGTTGGACAATGCGCCGCCCACGGCCACCGTCGTTTCGATCCGCGGCCCGCTGACCGACTTGACATTGAGCACGATGCGGCCGTCGTCGAGCAGCAGCACGTCGCCGGGTTCGACATCGCCGGGGAGATCCGGGTAGGTCAGCCCCACCTGCGTGCGATCACCGGCGTCGGCCGGCAGACTCGCGTCGAGCGCGAACGCGTCGCCCTCCACCAGCTCCACCTGACCGCTCTGGAAACGCGCGGTCCGGATCTTCGGCCCCTGTAGGTCACCGAGCACGCCCACGCAACGGCCGACGCGGTCAGCAGCCTCGCGGATCCGGCGCACCCGGCTGCGGTGGCTATCGGGGTCCCCATGGGAAAAATTCACCCGGACCACATCGACCCCGGCGCGGACCAGGTTCTCCAGCGCCTGCGCGCTGTCGGTCGCGGGCCCCAACGTGGCCACGATCTTGGTCCTGCGCATCCGAGGGGGTTCCTGTGCCACGTTGATGGGCTCCTTCAGCCCTTGGCCCGCTGTTCGAGCATCGCGACGGCCGGCAGGGTCTTGCCCTCGAGAAACTCGAGGAACGCGCCGCCGCCGGTGGAGATGTAGCTGATGCGTTCGGCCAGCCCGTATTTGTCGATCGCGGCCAGCGTGTCGCCGCCACCGGCGATCGAGAACGCGTCACTCTCGGCGATTGCCTCGCCGAGCGCCTTGGTTCCGGCCGCGAACTGGTCGAACTCGAACACCCCGACCGGACCGTTCCAGACGATCGTGCCGGCCCGCTTCAGCAGCTCGGCATAGGAGGCGGCCGTCTCGGGGCCGACGTCGAAGATCATGTCGTCGCCGGCGACGTCGGCGACCTTCTTCACCGTGGCCGGCGTCGATTCGCTGAATTCCTTGCCGACGGTCACGTCGGTCGGCACCGGGATCTCACCGCCCTTCTCCTTCGCGGCCGCCATCAGGCGCTTCGACTCGTCGATCAGATCCTTCTCGCACAGCGACTGGCCAACCGGGTGCCCCTGGGCGGCGATGAACGTGTTGGCAATGCCGCCGCCGACGATCAGCTGATCGACCACCTTGGACAGCGACTCGAGCACGGTCAGCTTGGTCGATACCTTGGAGCCGCCGACGATCGCGACCAGAGGCCGCTTCGGGTTGTCCAGCGCCTTGCCCAGTGCGTCGAGTTCCGCCGCCAGCAGCGGCCCCGCACAGGCCTGTGGCGCAAATTTCGCGACGCCGTGAGTCGACGCCTGCGCGCGGTGCGCGGTGCCGAAGGCGTCCATCACGAACACATCGCAGATTCCGGCGTACTTCCTGGCCAGCTCCTCGATATCCTTCTTCTCGCCCTTGTTGAAACGCACGTTCTCGAGCAGCACGACTTCGCCGTCGGCGAGTTCGACCCCGTCCAGGTAGTCGCGCACCAGCCGCACGTCGCGCTCGAGCAGGCCGCCCATGTGCGCCGCCACCGGCGCCAGCGAGTCGGCCTCGGAAAACTCGCCCTCGGTCGGACGACCGAGGTGCGACATCAGCATCACCCGCGCTCCGGCCTCGAGGGCCTTGCGGACCGTCGGCAGACTGGCACGAATCCGGGCATCCGAAGTGACCTTGCCGTCCTTGACCGGGACGTTGAGATCCTGCCGGATCAATACACGCTTACCCTTGAGGTCGAGATCGGTCATCTTCAGCACGGACATGGCAGCACTCCTCAGTCAAAGCTCGAGCAAATGAAAGTTGTTGGGCAAATGCGCCTGCACTTGCCGAACCCCTCTCCGGCTTCCGCACCGGCCACGGGCGACCGCAGTCGCCCGCAACCGGCCGGCACCGTTCGGACCTAGCGGCCGACGTGCTGCACCACGCGCAGCATGTTACAGGTATACCCGTACTCGTTGTCGTACCAGGCGACGACCTTCACGAACGTGTCGTCGAGCTGGATGCCGGCCTCGGCATCGAAGATCGACGGCGTGCCGACCCCGCGGAAATCGGTCGAAACGACCTTTTCGTCGGTGTAGCCGAGCACGCCCTTCAGTTCGCCCTCGGATGCGGCCTTCATCGCCTTGCAGATGTCGTCGTAGCTCGCGCCCTTGTCCAGTTCCACGGTCAGGTCGACCACGGACACGTCGGAGGTCGGCACGCGGAACGCCATTCCGGTCAGCTTGCCGTTCAGCGACGGCAGCACCTTGCCGACGGCCTTCGCGGCGCCGGTGGACGACGGGATGATGTTCTCCAGGATGCCACGGCCGCCGCGCCAGTCCTTCTGGGACGGGCCGTCGACGGTCTTCTGCGTCGCGGTGGCGGCATGCACGGTGCTCATCAGGCCACGCTTGATGCCAAAGTTGTCGTGCAGCACCTTCGCCACCGGCGCCAGCGCGTTGGTGGTGCACGAGGCGGCGGACAGGATCGCCTGGCCGGCATAGTCCTGGTGGTTCACGCCGTAGACGAACATCGGGGTCGCGTCCTTGGAAGGCGCGCTCTGCACGACCTTCTTCGCACCCGCGTCGATGTGCTTCTGGCAGGTTTCCTCGGTCAGGAAGAAACCGGTGGACTCGATCACCACGTCGGCGCCGACTTCGTTCCACTTCAGGTTCGCGGGGTCGCGCTCGGCGGTCAGGCGAATCTTCTTGCCGTTGACGATCATGTTATTGCCGTCGACCGAAACCTCGCCACCGAACCGGCCATGCACCGAGTCGTAGCGCAGCATGTACGCCAGGTATTCCGGATCGAGCAGGTCGTTGATCGCGACGACTTCCAGTTCCGGGAATTCCTGGGCGATGGCGCGGAAGGCCATGCGGCCGATGCGGCCGAATCCGTTGATACCGACTTTGATAGCCATGGGTCGTACTCCTATGGGGGTTTCAGTGCTTCAGTTCAGGACGTCGCGGGCAACCTGCGCGACATTGTCGGCGGTGAAGCCGAAGTATTCCATCAGCGCGCCGCCGGGAGCCGATTCGCCGAAACGATCGAGTCCGACCACCGCGCCATCGAGGCCGACGAACTTGTACCAGCCGGGGGTTGCTCCGGCTTCGACCGCCACACGGGCGCGCACTGCCGTCGGCAGCACCGCTTCACGGTAGGCGGGGTCCTGCTGCTCGAACAGTTCCACGCAGGGCATCGACACCAGGCGCACGCGACGGCCTTCGCCCGCAAGCGTCTCGGCAGCCGCGGCGGCGAGGGCCACCTCGGAACCGGTTGCGATCAGGATCAGTTCGGGGGTTCCCTCGCAATCCCGCAGCACGTAGCCGCCGCGGGTGATGCCGGCGACCTGTTCGCCATCGCGCTGCTGGGGCGCGAGGCCCTGCCGCGAGAGGATGAACGCCGAGGGACCGTCGGTGCGCTCGATCCCGGCCTTCCACGCCACCGCGGTCTCGACCGCGTCGCAGGGACGCCAGACGTTCAGATTCGGAATCAGGCGCAGGCTGGGGGTCTGTTCGATCGGCTGGTGGGTCGGTCCATCCTCGCCCAGGCCGATGGAATCGTGCGTCAGCACGTACAGCACGCGCTGCTTCATCAGCGCCGACATGCGGATGCCATTGCGCGCATAGTCGGAGAAGATCAGGAAGGTGCCGCCGTAGGGAATGAATCCGCCGTGCAGCGCGATGCCGTTCATGATCGCGGCCATGCCGAACTCGCGCACGCCGTAGAACACGTAGTTGCCCGCCGAATCCTCGCGGCTGATTCCCTTGGAACCGGGGTGCAGCGTCAGGTTGGAACCGGCCAGATCGGCCGAACCGCCCAGCAGTTCCGGCAGCGCCGGGGCATAACCGGCGATCGCGTTCTGCGACGCCTTCCGGCTCGCAACCTTCTCGGCTTTCTCGACCGTCTGCTGCACGAAGGCCGCGGCGCTGTCGGCCCAATCGGCCGGCAGTTCGCCGCGCATGCGGCGCTCGAACTCGGCCGCGAGCTCCGGGTGGGCGGCACGGTAGGCCTCGAAGCGCTCGGTCCACCCGGCCTCGGCCTGTGCACCCCGCTCCCGCGCGTCCCAGGCGGACTGGATGTCGGCCGGAATCTCGAACGGCGCGTGCTGCCAACCCAGCTCCTTGCGCGCGAGTTCGATTTCGTCGGCGCCCAGCGGCGCACCGTGGCATTCTTCCTTGCCCTGCTTGTTCGGCGAACCGAAGCCGATCACGGTCTTGCAACAGATCAGCGTGGGCTTGCCGGTCTCGGCCCGCGCCTGCTCGATCGCCGCCTTGACCGCATCGGCGCTGTGGCCGTCGACGTCACGCACCACATGCCAGCCATAGGCCTCGAAGCGTTTCGGGGTATCGTCGGTAAACCAACCCTCGACCTCGCCGTCGATCGAGATCCCGTTGTCGTCGTAAAACGCGACCAGCTTGCCCAGGCCGAGAGTGCCCGCGAGCGCGCAGGCCTCGTGGGAGATCCCTTCCATCAGACAGCCGTCGCCGAGGAAGACATAGGTGTGGTGATCGACGATCTCATGACCGTCGCGGTTGAACTGCGCCGCCAGCGCACGCTCGGCCAGCGCCATGCCGACCGCGTTGCTCACGCCCTGCCCCAGCGGGCCGGTGGTGGTTTCCACACCGGCGGTATACCCGTATTCGGGATGACCCGGGGTCTTCGAGTGCAGCTGGCGGAACTGCTGCAGTTCGGACATCGGCAGATCGTAGCCGGTCAGGTGCAACAGCGAGTAGACCAGCATCGATCCATGGCCGTTGGACATCACGAAACGGTCCCGGTCGAGCCAGCCCGGGTTCGCCGGATTGTGCTTCAGGTAGTCGTTCCAGAGCACTTCGGCGATGTCCGCCATGCCCATCGGCGCACCGGGATGACCGGAATTGGCTTTCTGGACCGCGTCCATCGACAGGGCGCGTATGGCGTTGGCAAGCTCTCTGCGGGAAGGCATGCGAATCTCCTGGCTGAAGTATTCTTGAATCGGGTCGGGACTCGATGCCCGACCATGCGCAGGCGCCGGCCGCGTTGTTGTACGTTGTTCTTCTGGCGGCGCGATAAGCAGGTCGGTCGGCGCGTCTTCGCCGGGTGCAGCCCCGGATTAAAGGCGCTGCATTTTGTCCGCTTTCCAGGCCCGGGGCAAGTCCGAAACATCCCGGACACCGGGGACCTGCCCATCGGAGATACCCGGGCGGTTTCGGCGGATGGTTTAGAAATGCCTGTTCCGAGGCGTTAGACTCTCGCGGTTATCCCTGCTTTCGCCCACACCACCCCGAGGATCGGATCGCATGCCCAGCAGCTTCCTGTTTACGTCGGAATCGGTGTCCGAGGGTCACCCGGACAAGATGGCCGACCAGATCTCGGACGCGATCGTCGACGCGATCATCGCCCAGGATCCGCATGCCCGCATCGCCTGCGAGACCCTGGTGAAGACCGGGATGGTGCTGCTGGCCGGGGAAATCACCACCAGCGCGGCCGTCGACCACGAACGGCTGGTGCGCGAAGCCGTCTGCACGATCGGCTACGACAATTCGGAAGTCGGATTCGACGGGAATACCTGTGCGGTGCTCAACGCGCTCGGCCAGCAGTCCGCGGACATCTCGATGGGCGTCGACCGGGACGTGTCCGACCGCGCGAACCAGGGCGCGGGCGACCAGGGCCTGATGTTCGGGTACGCGACCCGGGAAACCGAGACGCTGATGCCGGCGCCGATCTACTACGCGCACCAGCTGGTGCGGCGCCAGGCCAAGCTGCGCAAGAACGGAACGCTGGCCTGGCTGCGCCCCGACGCGAAAAGTCAGGTCACTTTGCGTTATACTGATGGGCGGCCTGCGGGAATCGACGCGGTCGTGCTGTCAACCCAGCACCGGCCCGAGATCGCCCAGAAGGATCTGCACGAGGCGGTGATGGAGGAGATCCTGCGCCCGGTGCTTCCGGCACAGTGGCTCGAGCACTGCGCGCGCGACCAGATCCACATCAACCCGACCGGGCAGTTCGTGATCGGGGGTCCGGTCGGCGACTGCGGCCTGACCGGCCGCAAGATCATCGTCGACACCTACGGCGGCATGGCCCGCCACGGCGGCGGCGCCTTCTCGGGCAAGGACCCCTCCAAGGTCGACCGCTCCGCCGCCTATGCCGGCCGGTACGTGGCAAAGAACGTCGTCGCGGCCGGCCTGGCCGACAAGTGCGAGATCCAGGTGTCCTACGCGATCGGGGTGGCCCAACCGACTTCGATCAGCGTCGAGACCTTCGGCACCGGCCGAATCGAGGACGACCGGATCGTCGCGCTGGTGCGTGAACATTTCGATCTGCGGCCCTGGGGGTTGATCCAGGCGCTGGATCTGCTGCGGCCGCTGTATCGGCAGACCGCAGCCTACGGGCATTTCGGGCGCGACGACGTCGACTTGCCCTGGGAACGCACCGACCGCGCGGAAGAACTCCGCGCCGCAGCCGGGCTCGCTTAGCGCCCGGCACCGGATCATCCCGGCTGAGGAGCGCTGCAGCGGACATCCGTCAGGCTCAGCCGGGGGTCTTTTCAACCATGCAACGGCGCTCATCCAGACTCACGGAGTCCGTACACCATGAATGCTGTGATGAACCCGACCGACAACACCGACTACATCGTCAAGGACATCAACGAGGCCGAGTTCGGCCGCAAGGAAATCGCGATCGCGGAGACCGAGATGCCCGGTCTGATGCAGACTCGCGACGAATTCGCGAAGGACCAGCCGCTGAAGGGGGCGCGCATTGCCGGCTCCCTGCACATGACCATCCAGACCGCGGTACTGATCCAGACGCTGGAGGCGCTGGGCGCAGAGGTGCGCTGGGCGTCCTGCAACATCTACTCGACGCAGGACCATGCCGCGGCCGCGATTGCCGCGAACGGCACCCCGGTGTTCGCGTTCAAGGGCGAGACCCTGGAAGAATACTGGGACTACGCGCACCGCATCTTCGAATGGCATGACGGCGGCACCCCGAACATGATCCTCGACGACGGCGGCGACGCGACGCTGCTGATCATGCTCGGCACCCGCGCGGAAAGCGATCCGTCGGTGCTCGACAACCCGACCAACGACGAGGAAACCGCGCTGTTCGCCGCGATCCGCAAGCGCCTCGAGACCTCGCCGAACTGGTACTCGAACATCAAGAAGAACATCCGCGGCGTGACCGAGGAAACGACCACCGGCGTGCACCGCCTCTACCAGATGCAGAAGGACGGCGAACTGGTGTTCCCGGCCATCAACGTGAACGACTCGGTCACCAAGTCCAAGTTCGACAACCTCTACGGCTGCCGCGAGTCGCTGGTCGACGCGATCAAGCGCGCCACCGACGTGATGATCGCCGGCAAGATCGCGGTGGTCTGCGGCTACGGCGACGTCGGCAAGGGCAGCGCGCAGTCGCTGCGCGGGCTGGGCGCGACCGTGTGGATCACCGAAATCGACCCGATCTGCGCGCTGCAGGCGTCGATGGAAGGCTACCGCGTGGTGACCATGGAAGAAGCCGCCGACAAGGCCGACATCTTCGTGACCGCCACCGGCAACAAGGACGTGATCACCCACGATCACATGGCGCAGATGAAGGATCAGGCGATCGTCTGCAACATCGGTCACTTCGACTCCGAGATCGACGTCGCCGGCCTGCGCAAGTACCAGTGGGAAAACATCAAGCCGCAGGTCGATCACGTGATCTTCCCGGACGGCAAGCGGATCATCATGCTCGCCGAGGGCCGGCTGGTGAACCTGGGCTGCGGCACCGGGCATCCGAGCTTCGTGATGTCGAACTCGTTCACCAACCAGACCATGGCCCAGATCGAGCTGTTTGCCCACGGCGACCGCTACGAAAACAAGGTCTACGTGCTGCCCAAGCATCTCGACGAGAAGGTCGCGGCCCTGCACCTGAAGAAGCTGGGCGCCCAGCTGACGCAGCTGACCGACGACCAGGCCCAGTATCTGGGTCTGCCGGTCGAAGGCCCGTTCAAGCCCGAGCACTACCGCTACTGAGCGGGGCCTTCCCCCCGTCCCTCCCGTGGGGCGGGGGCTGGAAACGGCGGCCGGGCACGACCCGGTCGCAGTGCACCGCCCCGATCCGGGTGCACTGACCCTCCCTACCGGCCCCTCCCCCGCAAGCGGGAAAGGGCAAAAGGCGCCTCCCCGTTCACGCGGGAGGGGGCGGCCTGCTGCCCTGCGCCCGCACAACCCGCGAGGACCAAGCCATGCATCACCATTCGAATACCCGACCGGCATTCAGTTTCGAGTTCTTTCCGCCCAAGAACCCCGAGGGCGCGGAACGCCTGCGCCGCGCGCGCGCGCGCCTGACCGCGCTCGACCCCGCGTATTTCTCGGTCACCTTCGGCGCCGGCGGTTCCACCCGTGACCGGACGCTGGAAACCGTGCTCGAGATCCAGAACGAAGCCGCGGTCGCGGCCGCGCCCCATATTTCCTGCATCTCGTCGTCCAGGGCACAGCTACTGGACCTGCTGACGACCTATCGCGACCATGGTGTCCGGCGTCTGGTCGCGCTGCGCGGAGATCTGCCCTCGGGCACCGGCGTGGGCGGCGGTCTCGGCGAATTCCGCTACGCAGCCGAACTGGTGGCGTTCATCCGCGAACAGTTCGGCGACCACTTCACCATCGAGGTTGCCGCCTATCCCGAGTTCCATCCCGAGGCCGTCAACGCCGAGAAGGATCTGGAACACTTCCGCCAGAAGGTCGCGGCGGGCGCCGATGCGGCGATCACGCAGTATTTCTACAACCCCGATGCCTACCTGGCGTTCGTCGAGCGTGTACGCGCGATGGGGGTGGACATCCCGATCGTGCCCGGAATCATGCCGATCACGAATTACAGCCAACTCGCGCGTTTCTCGGACGCCTGCGGTGCCGAGATCCCGCGCTATATCCGCAAGCGGCTCGAAGCCTACGGCGACGACACCGCGTCGATCCGGGCATTCGGCGTCGAGGTCGTGACCCGGCTCTGCCAGCGCCTGCTCGACGACGGAGCCCCGGGGCTGCATTTCTACTCGATGAACCAGGCCGCCCCCTCCGAGGCGATCTGGAACAACCTGGGCCTGGCCCAGCCGCGCTGAGCCGCGTTCGATGCGCTGCCCCCGGTTGCTGCTGATCGACGCGACGCTGGCCCCCGGCAGCCGGATCGAACTGCCGCCCGAGGTGCTGCGCCACGCGGTCTCGGTACTGCGGCTGCGCGACGGCGCTGCCTGCCGGGTCTTCGACGGCCGGGGCGCCGAGCACCATGCTCGGCTGATTCTGGCCGGGCGGCGCGACGGAGCCGTCGAACTGGGGGCGGTCGCTGCCGCCCCGACGACCCCGCGACTGCGGCTGCGGCTGCTGCAGGGCATCGCACGGGGCGACCACATGGATCTGGCGATCCAGAAGGCCGTGGAACTCGGCGTCGGCGAAATCTGGCCGCTGCTCGGCGAACGCAGCCGCTCGGCGGCCGCGCACCGCGGACTCGACCGCAAGCGGCAGCACTGGCAGGGTGTGTTGCGCGCCGCCGCCGAGCAATGCGGCCGCAACGAACTGCCCCGCCTCGACCCGCCCCGGGATCTGACGCAGGCGCTGGCGGATCTGCCGCCCACAGGCCTGCGCGTGCTGGCCGACCCGGAAGGCGAGCCCCCAAGCGTCTGGCGCAGCCAGCGCGCCGACCCGGGCGCCGGCGCAATCACGCTCCTGGTCGGCCCCGAGGGCGGCCTGACCCCCGAGGAACGCGCCGGGGCCCGGGATGCCGGGTTCCTCGGGCTGCGGCTGGGCCCCCGGATCCTGCGCACCGAGACCGCGGCGATCACGGCGCTGACCACGCTGCAACTCCTCTACGGCGACCTCGCCTAGCCCTGCCCGCCCCCCAGATATTCTGCCGGGCAAGAGGCGTAGGGAAAAGGCCGAAGGCCGTCATCCGCCAGCCGGCACGCGGGAGTACCGCTGGCGCCTGGGCACCGCGAACGCCGTGTGGCGGATGACGCTGCGCTATTCCGCCCTACGGGACTGTGTGGCCACCCCCGATGATGCAAGAGGCGTAGGGCGGAAAAGGCCGAAGGCCGTCATCCGCCAGCCGGCGCACGGGGTGCTGCGGGCGCCGGCTTCATTCGCCGCCGCCCGTGTCGAGCCGGTCCTGCAGCGCCTGCGTCGCGCGGCGCTGCTGCAGCAGTGCCGCCGAAGCATTGCCGATGGCTCCGGCCAAGCCCAAGCGCGCCTGCTCGAGGAGGTCGAGGCACTCGCGGGTCTCCGGGTCGGCGTCGCCCTCGGAAGGCGCTGCCGACCCCGGGGCCTGCTGCATGCGCGTCAGCAGCTGCTCCAGCGTTCCCAACTGGCCTGCCGCCTGAGTCAGCGCAGCGACCGCGTGCTGGTGCCACGACGCCAGCTCCGACAGTTTCGCGCGAGCCGCCTGAACCTCCGCTGGCGACCACAGCACCGGCTCGTCGTCCTCCGCGCTCGCTCGCGCGTCGTCGCCGTCCAGCGCCGCGAACGCAGCCGCCAGCCGGGCCATGTCCTCGGCACCCTTGCGCCGGATCCGTTCCAGATCCGGTTCTCCGGCAGCATCGGGCACCGGGTCGTCCTCCTCGGCTGGCAGCGGCGGCTGATCCCGGATCGCCTGGATCCGCAGAACGATGTCGATCACGGGGGTGTCGGGGGACCGATCCTCGCGGATCTCGGCCAGGAGTTCAGGCAACACATGCACCGCATCGTCCACCACCTGCAAGGGTTCCGCACCCGCCACACGGCCCTCTGCCGCCAGCGTCGCCAGAAACGACTCGAGCAGCCAGGCGAACTCCCCGAGGCGCGGGGCCGCCGTCGCCTCCGCGTCCTCGCGCAGTGCGCGGAACCCGGCCGCGACGGATCCCATCGCGCCCGGCTCCGACGGCGCTGCGCGCCACTCGCCGAACGCTTGCTCGAGCCTGACGACCCCCGCCGCCAGACGCTCGAGTTCACCCCCGGGCAAAGGCCCCGCCCCGGCGCCCACCGGACCGAGCAGCCGCCCCTCGTCGAACTCGGCGCGATCGTTCGGGAGCGTCGTTCCGGTCTTACCCCCGACGGCGCCGCCCGATGTGCCGACCGATGCATCGACCGATCCGTCAACCGATGCGTCGGGCCCGGCATCCGATACGGCCGGGCCGCCTGCAGTGGTCGACCCGGGATCGATCTTGGGAATCGAGTCGCCGGGGGCCGCCCGGACTCCCGGGGGCCCGGCGGCCGGCCCACCACGAACGGGAGCCGCGCCGCCCGGATCCTCAGCCGCTGGCTGCGAGTCCGCTGCGGACACGAGCGCCTGCGGCGCGGCGCCGGTCACGCGGTCCAGCGCGTCCCGGGTCTGTTCGATCAACTCGGCCGTGACCGCCACGGGTTCGACCGAGAACGGCCGGCCTTGCGCGGGCGCCTGCTCGATCCGGCGCAGCCACTGCCCCAGTTCGCGGTCGACCCGGCCGAACAGCTGCTTGTGCAGCACCGACAGCGATCCGGGTTTATGCACCAGCGCCGCCGCGAGTTCGCCGGTGGCATCGAACAGCGCCCGCCCGTCGCCATCGGGCAGCGCCCGCGCAACGCCGGCCGCGGTCTCCGCCAGCCGCAACAGCGTCGCGGGCGGGTCCCGGTCACGCAGCAGGTCGAGCAGCGCCTGCTGGAACCGTCGCCGGGATTGCTGCAGCGGCGACGACTGCGCAGCCGCGGGCGACGGCGCGCCGGGGTCGACCAACCGGGGGGTGAACAGCTCCGGCTCGGCAATCCGCGGCTCCGGCGCAGCGATCCGCGGCGCCGCGCCGCGCAACGCTCGCAGTTCGTTGACCAGCGGTGCCACGGCGCGGTCGCGTTGCTGCACGCTCGTCTCGGTCGTTTCGAGCTGCCCGGGAATCCGCAGCGCCGCGCGCAACAGGACATCGCCGGCTTCAGACTGGGCGGCGATGTCATCAGTTTCCAACGCCGCGATCACATGAAGCATTTCCGCGCACAGGCTGTCGATATCCCCACGCCCCGCGCCTTCGAGACTGGCCTGGACCTGGCCAAGGCCTTCCCCCGCGAGGCGCAGGCACTCGCCGCAGGCCGCGTTTTCGACGTATTTCTGCAGCGCACGCTGAATCCAGAAGAACAGGTCGTCGAGTTCGCCGCGGGTCCAGGTGCCGGATGCGGTGGTCATGTCTACGCTCGCGTCGTCGATGAACGGCCTTGGCCTGCATAGTTGCCCGGCGGCGCTGGCCCTGGGTTGGGAGGCCCGCCGGTGAAGGCTGCGGGCGGCGCGGACTGTGCCACAAAGGCGCGGTGGTGGACCATCGCGAACCGGGCGCCCGATCCGGCACGCCGGCGCCACACCGAGCCAGTTTGAAGCAGGCGGGCCGTTCGCGCAGCCGGTCGCGTTGCGCCGTGACCCGGGCCGGGCCGCACTCCACGGATGCCGATTTCCGGCATCGCCGGCGGGCGCCGAACCGCCGGGCCCGGCTCCGATCATGGCATACTGGCACGACACAGGAGGCGATCGACACATGCCCGAAAAGCTTTCCATCGGCGTGGTGATGGATCCGATCCAGGCCGTCAAGCCGTCCAAGGATTCGACCTTCGCGATGCTTCTGGCGATGACCCGGCGTGGTCATCACGCGCACTATCTCGAGCTCTCCGATCTCTGGCTGCGCGACGGCGCCGTGCTGGCGCGCAGCCGGCCGATCACCGTGCGCGATCAGGCGCGGGACTTCCACCAGCTCGGAGACCCGGTCGAAGGTCCGGTCGACCGCTTCGACATCCTGTTGATGCGCAAGGACCCGCCGTTCGACCTCGAGTACATCTACGCGACCTACCTGCTCGAACTCGCCGAACAGGCGGGTGTGCGCGTGGTCAACCGGGCCCGCTCCCTGCGCGATGCGAACGAGAAGGCGTTCACCGCACACTTCCCGCAGTGCTGCCCACCGACGCTGATCACCCGGGACCGTGCCCGCATTCGGGCGTTTCTTGCGGAACAGGAACGCATCGTGGTCAAGCCGATGGACGGAATGGGCGGGGCGTCGGTTTTCCGCCTGGACCAGGGCGACCCGAACACGTCGGTGATCCTGGAGACGATCACCCACTTCGACCGGCGCACGGTGATCGCCCAACGATTCCTGCCCGAGTATCGCCAGGGCGACAAGCGCATCCTCCTGATCCATGGCAAGCCGGTCGACTATGCGCTGGCGCGAATCCCCGCGGAAGGCGAATCCCGCGCCAATCTGGCTGCAGGCGGACGCGGCGAGGCAGTGCCGCTGACCGAGCGCGACCGCTGGATCTGCGCGCAGCTCGAGTCCGAGCTGTGCGCCCGCGGCCTCGATTTCGTCGGGCTCGACGTGATCGGCGACTACCTCACCGAGATCAACGTCACCAGCCCCACCGGAGTCCGCGAGCTCGACCGGGCGCGCGGGCTGGACATCGCGGGCACGTTCATCGAGTTCCTGGAGAGCGGTACGACATGAGCCGTCGCCCGGCTGCCCCAGGCCGCACCGGGCCTGGGCTCCGGCTCCTGCTGCTGGGGGTGCTGTGGCTCGCGGCCTGTGCCGACGCGCCGGAGCCCGACACGGACCGGCTGACCTTCTATGCCTTCGGAACCCTGGTCGACGTCACGCTGTACCCGGCCGGCGTGCACGACCTGCTGCGGATCGAGTCCGAACTGGGCGCCGAACTCGAAACCATGCACGGCCTGTGGCACGCCTGGGAGCCGGGGCCGCTGGGTCGGGCCAACGACCGGCTCGCGCAGGGCGAGGCGTTCGACGCGCCGCCGTCGATTCTGGAATTGATCGAACGCGCGCAGGAACTCGAAGCGCTGACCGGGGGCTTGTTCAACCCGGCGCTGGGCCGCCTCGTCGCGGCCTGGGGGTTCCACCAGGACGAACCGGCGGGGCCGCCACCCGCACCGGAGACCCTGGCGGCATTGCTGGAAGCCCCCCCGCGCATGGCCGACATCGAGCGCGACGGAACCCGGCTGCGCGGCCGGCATCCCGACCTGCGGCTCGATTTCGGCGGCCTCGCGAAGGGCCTGGCGGTCGCCCGCGGCCTCGAGCAGCTGGCTGAACTCGGGGTGGAACACGCCATCGTGAATGCCGGCGGCGACCTGATGACCATGGGACGTCCTGCCCACCGCGCCTGGCGGATCGGGATCCGGGATCCGCGGTCTGCGCAGGTGCTCGGCAGCGTGGAACTCGGATCCGGCGAGGCGCTGTTCACCTCCGGAGACTACGAACGCGGCTACGAATGGGAGGGCGAGCGCATGCATCATGTAATCGATCCCCGCAGCGGCCGTCCCGCCCGGGGACTCACGTCGGCAACCGTGCTGCACGACGACCCCGTGCTGGCCGATGCTGCCGCGACCACGCTGATGATCGCCGGCGCCGAGGCCTGGCCCCGGTACGCGCAGCGCCTCGGCGTGGAACTGGCGCTGGTCACGCTGCCGGACGGCACGGTCGAACTGACTCCGGCGATCGCCTCCCGGGTGGAATTCCAGCGCGAGGTCACGTCGCGGATCCGCACCGCGGAGGCGGAACCGGCGCCATGATCCGGGGTCTGCGCTGGGGTGACGGGCTGGTGATCGCACTGGCCACCGCCGGGGTCGGCGCCAGTTTCCTGCTGGCCTATTCGCCGCCCGACACGGCGCATGTCGGCCCGCTTGCGCTGGTGGTCACCCAGGCCGGTCACCCGCAACGGCAGTTCCCGCTGGATCAGGAACAAGCGATCCGCATCGAGGGCGTCGCCGGCGTCACCGAGATCGAAATCCGCGCGGGGCGCGCCCGCTGCCTGCGCTCCCCGGGGAGCCAGGGCATCTGCGAGAGCGCCGGCTGGCTGGAGCGCCCCGGAGACCTCGCGGTGAGTCTGCCGAACCGGATGGTGCTGCAGCTGGCGGGGTCGCGGCCGGCGTTCGACAGCATGCACTACTGAGCCGCGCGGGATGACTGGCACTACTGCCGACCTCGCGGACCGCCGCATCGCCGCGCTCGCCGCACTCGCGATCGGCCTGCAGGTGATCGAAGCGGCGATCCCAAGCCCGGTCCCGGGGATCAAACCCGGGCTTGCGAACGTGGTCACGCTGGTCGCGCTGCTGACGCTGGGCTGGCGGGCGGCGCTCGCGGTCACGCTGCTCAGGATCGTCGGTGCCAGTCTGCTGCTCGGGACATTGCTCGGTCCGGCCTTCTGGCTCTCGTTGGCCGGCGGCCTGACCGCCCTGGCGGTACTCGCGGTCCTGGCCCCGTTGCACCCGCGCACCCTCAGCGCGCTGGGGCTGGCGATCCCGGCAGCCCTCGCCCATACCCTGGGGCAGTTCCTGCTGGCCTGGGCCGTGATCATTCCGCACCCGCAGCTGCCGCTGCTGCTGCCCCCGCTACTGCTTGCAGCGCTGATCACGGGGCTGATCACGGGTATACTGACGGTCTCGGTGCTGGCCGATCCGCGCATCCAACGACATGTCCGCCACCCTTCCCCGATCCGCACCCGTTGAGTCGAACCGGCTGACGCTGCCGCTGTTCCTCGCTCTGGTGCTGCATGCGCTGGTGATCCTCGGCGTCGGATTCGAGATGCTGCCCGAAGAACGGCCGGCCGAGATCACGCTGGACGTCACCTGGGTCGACGCACCAGCGCCGGAACCCGAACACGCGGAGCACGTCGCGCCGCGGCCACAGGAAGCGAGCGGCGACGCCGACCAGGACCGGATGGCCCAGACCCCGGAGCCCGTCGGCGAACGGCCGGCCGATCCCGCGCCGGCGGGCGACGCGGGCCTGATACCAGAACCGATCGAAATGCAGCTGGAAGCCTCCGATCCGGCCCCGGAACGCCAGCCCGACCCGGTCGTGGCGCACGCAGATGACGCGCCCCCTGCGCCGATGCCGGAGGAACCCTCGCCAACGGACACGACCCAGCCCCCCGAACAACCCTCGGCGGCGCTGTTGATGGCCCGCGGGCTGGAAGCGGCGCGTTCCATGCCCGCGGAGACCGAACAAACGCTGCTGTCGCGTGCCACCCGCACGCGTTACCTGGATACGTTGGCGGCCCGTGGCGCCCCGGAGGCGGCCTACCTCGAGGCATGGATCCGCAAGGTCGAGCGCATCGGCAACCTGAACTATCCCGACGAGGCACGCCGCCGCGGCCTCTCCGGGACGCTGGTACTGTCGGTGCGGCTGGATGCCGACGGACGGGTGCTCGATATCGCAGTCGCGCAGAGTTCGGGCGAATCGATCCTCGACCAGGCCGCGATCCGCATCGTGGAACTCGCCCAACCCTTTGCGCCGTTCACCGAGAGCATGCGCGAATCGTATGACCAACTGGTGATCACCCGAACCTGGGCGTTCCGGCGGGACCGGGTGGAACGGGTGCGCTGAGCGATCGCGACAACAGCAGCCTGCCGGGCCGCAGCCGAATGCAGGTGGCACCGCAACGGGGCCCCGGAGTCGCGCGTATGGCCGCGCCCGGCAACATGCGGGCCAGGCGCGGGATTCACCCGTGGCGAGGCAACGGGCATGGGCACAACCCCGGTGCAACGGTCAGGGCGCTTGCGGACCCGGCCCAGCCGTTCGATACTTTGCCCATGTCTGCAAGCATCTCCAGGTCGAACACCAAGGGGCTGCGCGATCACTTCCTGATCGCGATGCCGAGTCTGCAGGACGGGTACTTTGCGCATACCGTCACCTACCTCTGCGAGCACAACGACGAGGGCGCGATGGGGCTGGTGATCAACCAGCCGCTCGACCTGAGCCTGCATCAGCTGTTGCGACAGGTGGACCTGGAACCGGTGGCGGGTGCCCCGGAACAGCCGGTGTTCCGCGGCGGCCCGGTTCATCCCGAACACGGCTTCGTGCTGCACAGCTCGGAACAAAGCTGGACCGGGAGCCGGCCCCTGGGCAGCGGGCTCACCCTGACCACCTCGCACGACATACTCGAAGCGATGGCGCTGGGCAAGGGTCCCGCCCAGGCGCTGGTCGCGCTGGGCTACGCAGGCTGGGGCCCGGGGCAGCTCGAAGGCGAGCTCGCCGAGAACGCCTGGCTGGTCGCGCCGGTCAGCCCCGCGATCGTGTTTTCGCTGGCACCCGGAGACCGCTGGGCCGCGGCGGCCCGATCGATCGGCATCGACATGAACCTGATCAGCCAGGTGACCGGACACGCCTGACCGTGCGCCTGATGGCCTTCGACTATGGCCGTCGCCGCATCGGGATCGCGGTGGGCGAGAGCCTGACCGGGCGTGCACGCGGCCTGCAGACGCTGGCGACGAACCAACCCGGTTTGCAGGAACGCCTGCGTGCACTGGTCGCCGAGTGGCGCCCGGACGCCCTGGTCGTCGGATGGCCGACCCGCGACGATGGGCAAGCCACCGCACTGGGCCCGGCGATCCGCAGTTTCGGCGAAATGCTCGGCCGGGAATTCGGCCTGCCGGTATACTGGGCCGACGAGCGGCTCAGCTCGCATCTGGGACGCGAGCGGATCCAGCGGCGGCGCCGTGACCCCGGTCTCGACGCCCACGCGGCAGCGGTCATACTCGAAGGCTGGCTAACGGAGAACACGCGCAATGCCTGAGATCGCATCCCTTCTGGACATCATGGCCGAGCAGTCCCGCCGGCATTTCGAACAGCGCGGCATCGAGGAACCCATCGTGGTCGGGATCCACACCGGCGGTGTCTGGATCGCGGAGGCCCTGCGCCCGCGCCTGGGCTATACCCGCCCGATGGGCAAGCTCGACATCAGTTTCTACCGGGACGATTTCTCCCGGATCGGGATGCATCCGCAGGTGCGGCCTTCGGAACTCCCGGAGGAACTCGACAACGAGCACATCCTGCTGGTCGACGATGTGCTGTTCACCGGCCGCACCATCCGGGCGGCACTGAACGAGCTGTTCGACTACGGCCGCCCGGCGTCGGTGACCCTCGCGGTGCTGGTCGAGCGCGACGGCCGCGAACTGCCGGTCGAGGCGGCCATCGTCGGCGCCCACCTCGAACTGGGGCCGGAAGAACAGGTCAAGCTGCGCGGCCCCGATCCCTTGCGCCTGGAACGCGTGCGGCTGGAGGAGCCGCGTTGAACCCAGCCGCCGCACCGGCCGAACGCCTGCCACTGCCCGGTCCGCTGCCCAACGCACTGCAGCTGACCGCCGACGGCAAGCTGCGCCACCTGCTGACCGTGGAGGGGTTGAGTCGGGAGCTGCTCACCGAGATTCTCGACAACGCCGAGTCGTTCGCGAACATGAACGAGAAGGCGGTGAAGAAGGTGCCGCTGCTGCGGGGCAAAACCGTCGTCAACCTGTTCTTCGAGGCCAGCACCCGCACCCGCACCACCTTCGAACTGGCGGCGAAACGGCTCTCGGCCGACGTGCTGAACATCAACGTCAGCACCTCCGCCGCGGTCAAGGGCGAGAGCCTGCTGGATACGCTGCGCAACCTCGAGGCGATGAACGTGGACATGTTCGTGGTGCGGCACCAGCAGAGCGGTGCCGCCCATTTCATGGCCCGCCACGTCGAGCCTGGCATCAGTGTGCTGAACGCCGGCGACGGCCGCCATGC
Organism: Thioalkalivibrio paradoxus ARh 1; assembly: GCF_000227685.2. Classification (GTDB taxonomy): domain Bacteria; phylum Pseudomonadota; class Gammaproteobacteria; order Ectothiorhodospirales; family Ectothiorhodospiraceae; genus Thioalkalivibrio; species Thioalkalivibrio paradoxus. Next base: position 3,437,304 of record NZ_CP007029.1, read on the forward strand.
CCACCCGACGCAGGCCTTGCTGGACATGTTCACGATCCGCCGCTTCAAGGGCGATTTCACCCGGCTCAAGGTTGCGATCGTCGGCGATATCCTGCACTCGCGAGTCGCCCGCTCGCAGATCCACGCGCTGAACATTCTGCAGACGGGCGAGGTACGGGTCGTCGCGCCGCGCTCGCTGCTCCCGGCGCATGTCGCAGACCTGGGAGTCCACGTGTTCCACAATCTGGAACAGGGCCTGCGCGACGTCGACGTGGTGATCATGCTGCGCCTCCAGCGCGAGCGCATGGAACACGCGCACCTGCCTTCCGAGCACGAGTACTTCCAGCTGTTCGGCCTGACTCGGAGGCGGCTGCACCTCGCGACGCCCGGCTGTCTGGTGATGCACCCGGGGCCCGCCAACCGGGGGGTCGAGATCGACTCCGCGGTGGCCGACGGCGCCCAGTCGGTGATTCTGCAGCAGGTCACGTTCGGCATCGCGGTGCGTATGGCGGTGATGTCGATGGTGATGGGAGTCCGCAGCGCATGAGCGTCCTGGTCGAGCAAGCCCGGATTCTCGACCCGGCCAGCGGCTTCGACGCGGTGGCCCCGCTGTGCGTTCAGGGCAGCGAGATCCTGGCCGTCGGCACGATTCCCGAGGGCTTCGAACCCCGGCGCCGGATCGACGCGCGGGGACGCTGGCTGTTCCCCGGCCTGGTCGATCTGGCCGCGCACCTGCGCGAACCCGGCGAGGAGCACAAAGCGACCATCGCCAGCGAGACGCTCGCGGCCGCGCGCGGCGGAATCACCACGCTGGTGATGCCGCCGGACACCGACCCGCCAGTGGACTCGCCTGCCGAGGTCGAGCTGATCTCCCGACGCGCCGAGCAGGCCTGCGGCGTGCGCGTACTGACCATCGGCGCGCTGACCCGGGGCCTCCAGGGCGAGCAGCTCGCCGAAATGGCCGCACTGAAGCGCGCGGGCGTGGTCGCGGTGGGCAATGCCGGACGCTCGCTTTCCAGCCCGCTGGTGCTGCGCAGGGCGCTGGAATATGCCGCGACCTTCGACCTGATGGTCGCGTTGTCGGCCCAGGACACAGCGCTGGCCGGATCGGGTTGCGTCCACGAGGGTGCGGTGTCGACGCGCCTGGGGCTGCCCGGCATCCCCGAGGCCGCCGAGACCGCGGCACTGGGGACGATCCTCGCGCTGGTGGAGCAAACGGGTGCGCGCGTGCACATCCAGCGGCTGTCGACCCGGCGCGCCGCGGAAATGATCGCCAAGGCACGCGCCGACGGGCTGCCGGTATCGGCCGATGTCGCGGCGCACCAGTTGTTCCTGACCGAGATCGACGTGGCCGACTTCAATCCGCTGTGCCACGTGAATCCTCCGCTACGGACCCAGCGTGACCGCGAGGCCCTGCGCGAGGCGGTCGCGCGCGGCGACGTCGCGGCGATCTGCTCGGATCATCAGCCGCACGAGAGCGACAGCAAGCTCGGTCCGTTCGCCGAGACCCGGCCGGGCATCAGCGCACTGGAAACGCTGCTGCCGCTGACCCTGCGCCTGGCCGAAGAAGGCCTGATGGAACTGTCCGACGCGCTGGCTCGGGTCACCATCGGGCCGGCCGCGATCCTGGGCGCTTCCTGCGGGCGGCTCGCGGCCGGCAGTCGCGCGGACTTCGTGCTGTTCGACCCCGAGGCACTGACCCACATCCGTCCGGAAACCTGGCTCAGCGCCGGCGCCAACACGCCGTTCTTCGGCTGGACTTTCTCCGGACGCGTGATCGAGACCTGGGTGTCCGGGCGCCCGGCCTGGACGACCCCGGTGGACGAGGCGGCCTGAGACCGGTGCCGGGACGCAGGTCTCGCCGCGGCAGCGTCGTTCCTGGGCATGCCTGGATACCGGAGGAATACGCCGGACGTCCGGCGCTGCTCAGCGCTGCGTGTCCTCCGGCAGCCTGAACTCCTCGTCGGCCTCGCCCTCCAGGCTGCCGACTCCACCGCCGAAATTGAGACGCCACTCGAGATCGGCCCGGGAATCGGCCTTCGACAGCGCTTCCTCGAGCTCGACCTTGCCTTCCTTGTAGAGCTGGAACAGGGCCTGGTCGAAGGTGCGCATCCCGTCCTTCGCACCCTTCGTCATCGCCTCCTTGATCTCGCCGATCTTGTCCTCGCGGATCAGCTCCGACACATAGGGCGTGTTCACCAGGATCTCCAGGGCCGCGACCCGGCCGCCCTGCGGGGTCTGCAGCAGCCGCTGCGCGACGATCGCACGCAGGTTCAGCGACAGGTCGGCCAGGATCTGACCGCGGAAGTCTTCGGGAAACATGTTGATCAGCCGGTCCATCGCCTGGTTGGCGCTGGTCGCGTGCAGCGTCGTCAGCACCAGGTGCCCGGTATCCGCATACGTCAGCGCCGCACGCATGGTTTCGCGGCTGCGAACCTCGCCGACCATGATCACGTCCGGGGCTTCGCGCATCCCGTCCTGCAGCGCGAGTTCGTAGCTGGGCGTGTCGATCCCGACCTCGCGCTGGCCGACCAGGGCCCGGCGGTGCGAGAAGAGGAACTCGATCGGGTCCTCCACCGTCAGGATGTGGCCGGTTTCCTCGCGCGCGCGGTGGTCGATCATCGTCGCGAGCGTGGTGGACTTGCCGGTTCCGGTAGCCCCGACGATCAGCACTAGGCCATTGCGGTGCATCGCAAACGTTTTCAGCACGTCGGGCAGACCAAGGTCCTGCATCGTCGGGATGGCCAGCCGGATGAAGCGGATCACCATCGCGACCTCGCCGCGCTGGCGGTAGACGTTGATGCGGTAGCGGCCAAGCCCGGCGCGCGATACGCCGAAGTTCGAGGAATGCTGCGAGTCCAGGCGTTCCTGCTGGGTCGTGGTCATGATCTCGCGCGCGATCTTCTCCACCTGCCCGGGCTCGAGCGGGGTCTGGGAGAGTGGCCGCACCCGACCGTCGACCTTGATACAGATCGGCGCGCCGGTGATGAAGAACAGATCCGACGCGCTCTTCTGCGCCATCAGCTTCAGGTAGGGTTCGATCTGAGGGGTGCTCATGACCGGTTCAACGCGCGACGAAATCGTCGACCTTGTCCGCCACCGACAGACCGGAGAGATCGTCCATCACGTCGGGCTCCTCCTCGCGCTGCGCCCGCTTGCTGTCGAGCTTCACCCGCAGGCGCAGGTCGTTCATCGAATCCGCGTTGCGGATGGCCTCCTGATAACTGATCTTGCCCGCCTCGTAGAGATCGAACAGCGCCTGGTCGAAGGTCTGCATGCCCTGCTCGCGCGAACGCGCAATCAGATCCTTCATCTCGTGCACCGCCCCCTTCAGGATCAGGTCGGACATCAGCGGTGTATTGATCATGATCTCGACCGCCGGCACCCGCCCTTCGCCGTCCTGGGTCCGGATCAGGCGCTGCGACACCACGGCCTTCAGGTTAAGCGACAAATCCATCAGCAACTGTGGCCGGCGCTCCTCGGGGAAGAAGTTGATGATCCGATCCAGCGCCTGGTTGGTGTTGTTCGCGTGCAGTGTGGACAGGCAGAGGTGCCCCGTCTCGGCGAACGCGATGCCGTAGTCCATCGTGGCCCGGTCGCGGATTTCGCCGATCAGGATCACGTCGGGCGCCTGGCGCAGCGTGTTCTTCAGCGCGATCTCGTAGCTTTCGGTATCCACTCCGACCTCGCGCTGGGTCACGATGCTCTTGTCGTGCGCATGCACGAACTCGATCGGATCCTCGATGGTGATGATGTGATCGGCCGAGTGATGGTTGCGGTAGCCGATCATCGCAGCCAGCGAGGTCGATTTGCCGGACGAGGTCGCGCCGACGAAGATCACCAGCCCGCGCCGGGTCATCGCGATATCCTTCAGCTGCGGCGGCATGTTGATCTCTTCGAAGCTCGGGATCTTGCCCTGGATCGTGCGCAGCACCATGCCGACGTTCCCGCGTTGGGTAAAAGCGCTGACGCGAAAACGCGACACCCCCTCGAGGGCGATCGCGAAATTGCACTCATGGGTGCGGTCGAACTCGGCTGACTGCTTATCGTTCATCATCGAGCGCACCAGCACCTGCGTATGCGCCGAGGTCAGGTTCTGGTCCGTCATCGGCTGCACCAGACCATTGATCTTGGCCGCAGGCGGCATGCCTACCGTGATGAACAGATCCGACCCGCCACGGCCCACCATCGTCCGCAACAGGTCGTGCATGTAACGTATGGCCTTGTCACGATCCATGGCTTTGCTTCCGCTGCTGGTTGGGACGGCGACCGCAGGGCTGCCTTGCGGTCAGCTCAGAGTGCGTCGGCATTCACGGCCCGACGCCTGGCATCCTCGCGCGTTATCGTGCCTTCCGCAAGCATGTCCTTCAGGCACTGGTCGAGGGTCTGCATGCCCAGATTGGCGCTGGTCTGGATGGTCGAGTACATCTGCGCGATCTTGTTTTCGCGGATCAGGTTACGGATCGCCGGCGTCCCCAGCATGATCTCGTGCGCGGCGATCCGGCCACCGCCCACGCGCTTCAGCAGCGTTTGCGAGATCACCGCGCGCAGCGATTCCGACAGCATCGCGCGCACCATGTCCTTTTCCGCCGCCGGGAAGACGTCGACGACCCGGTCGATGGTCTTGGCCGCAGAACTGGTGTGCAGCGTTCCAAACACCAAGTGCCCGGTTTCCGCCGCGGTCAGCGCCAGCCGAATGGTTTCGAGATCGCGCAGCTCGCCGACCAGGATCGTGTCCGGATCCTCGCGCAGCGCCGAGCGCAGCGCTTCGCTGAAGCCATGCGTGTCGCGGTGAACCTCGCGCTGGTTCACCAGGCATTTCTTGGATTCGTGTACGAATTCGATCGGGTCCTCGATCGTGAGGATGTGGCCGTACTCGTTGTCGTTCTTGTGGTTGACCATTGCCGCGAGCGTGGTCGACTTGCCGGACCCGGTCGGCCCGGTCACCAGCACGATGCCGCGCGGATAGTCGGAAATCTTCTCGAACACCCGCGGCGCACCGAGGTCTTCCAGCGTCAGCACCTTGGACGGGATGGTGCGGAACACGGCCGCCGCGCCCCGATCCTGGTTGAAGGCATTGACCCGGAACCGCGCAAGCCCCTTCAGCTCGAACGAGAAATCGGTTTCCCAGAACTCCTCGTAGTCCTTGCGCTGACGATCGTTCATGATGTCGTAGATCAGCGCCTGGACCTGCTTGTGGTCCATCGCGGGCACGTTGACCCGGCGCATGTCACCATCGATGCGGACCAGCGGGGGCATGCCGGCCGAGATATGCAGGTCCGATGCGCCGTTCTTGACCGCGAAGGAAAGCAACTGGGTAATGTCCATCAAGTCCCCCGATCCCTGAGCCCGCGGGCCACAACACCACGCGATGCAAGCCACCCTTCATTGCGCGAGCCACCCACATCACCTTCCTCGCGAATATATCATAGCCCCATGGCGCAACTGGAAACGTGCTGGAACGAAGTGCACCGGCGGATCGACAAGACCTGCCGGCAAGCGGGCCGGGATCCGAGCTCGGTACGGCTGATCGCGGTCAGCAAGACACGAACGGTACCGGAGATCACGGCATTGCACGCACTGGGGCAGCAGCGCTTTGGCGAGAACTACGTACAGGAGTTCGTGGCAAAATGGGAGGCACTCGCGCTTCCAGCACTCGAGCCGCCATTGGAATGGCATTTCATCGGAGCCCTGCAGCGCAACAAGACCCGGGCGGTCGCAGAACGCGCCGACTGGGTCCATGGCATCGACCGTCTCAACATCGCCCAGCGCCTGTCAAAACAGCGGCCGGACAGCCACCCCCCGCTACAGGTCTGCCTGCAGGTGAACCTGAGTGGCGAACCTGGCAAGGCCGGGGTCGCCGAAGCCGATCTGGAGCCGCTTGCGGCGGCGGTCGCGGAACTCCCCGGCCTCCGACTGCGGGGCCTGATGACGCTGCCGGCTCCCAGCACCGATCCGGCCGAACAGCGGCGACCGTTTCGCCGCCTGCGGGAGCTGCACGATCGGCTGAACACCCGGGGGCATCGGCTGGACACCTTGTCGATGGGCATGTCGGGCGATCTGGAGGCCGCGATCCTCGAAGGCGCGACGCTCGTCCGCGTCGGAACCGCACTCTTTGGCCCACGCAACGCGCAGGGAACACAAGCATGAGCACGAATACACTCGAAACCGGCTTCGTCGGCGCCGGGAACATGGGGCAGGCCCTGATCGCGGGCCTGATTCGGGCGGGCGTCGACGCCGGCGAGATCGGCATTGCCGAGCCCGATTCCACGCGGGCCCGCGACCTGCTGCAACGTTTCCCGGGCCTGGTGTTGTTGAGCGCCGGCGAGCTCGCCGGCAGCGCCCGCACGCTGGTGCTGGCGGTGAAACCCCAGGTACTGCCTCACGTCGCTGCAGACCTCGCACCGGCGGTCCGCCAGTCCGAGCCGCTGGTGGTGTCGATCGCCGCGGGGATCAGCACCACGCGGCTCGGGCACTGGCTCGGCCCGGAGACACGGATCATCCGCGCGATGCCCAACACCCCCGCACTGGTCGGGGCAGGCATCGCCGGCCTGTACGCGAACCCGCGCGCGACCGAACTGGACCGGCAGGACGCGGAACGGCTGCTCGGATCGGTCGGGGAAACCGTCTGGGTCGAACACGAAGACCTGATGCATGCGGTCACGGCGACCTCGGGCAGCGGCCCGGCCTACGTGTTCTTGTTGATCGAGGCCATGGAAGCAGCCGCGACCCGGCTCGGTCTTGATCCACTGACCGCGCATCGCCTGACGCTGGCCACGGTCAGCGGGGCTGCCCGGCTGGCCGCTGAAAGTCCGGAGAGCGCCGCCCAACTCAGGGCCCGGGTCACCTCGCCGGGCGGCACCACCGAGCGGGCGCTCGGCACTTTCCAGGATGGGGACTTCGCCGGATTGGTAGACCGGGCGCTACAATCCGCCGCGGTGCGCAGCCGTGAACTCGGCGAGTGACAGCCGCCGCCGCGACAGTTCCAATGCCCGGCCCACCGCTGCCGCGATCGGCGGGCCTCGCACCTCCCGGCCCTGGCGGGACAGCGCACATGCCCGGCCGGCCGCACCCTGACCCACGACCCCGGAGTTGACGATGCAAGGCCCTGTGGACCAGATCCTCGATTTCCTGATCAGCACCCTGTTCGGGATCTACATCATCCTGCTGCTGCTGCGCCTGATCTTCGGGCTGGTGCGGGCCGATTTCTTCAACCCGATCTCGCAGACCATCGTCCAGCTGACCAACCCGCCGCTGGTGCTGATGCGGCGCTTCATTCCGCCGCTGGGGCGACTCGACCTGGCCGCGGTGATCCTGATTCTGCTGCTCAAGGTCATCGAACTCTGGCTGCGCCTGTCTCTGATGGGCATCCAGACCGGCTTCGGAACGATCATCCTGGCCGCCGTATCGGCCGTGCTCGTCACCACGATCTGGATTTTCATCATCAGCCTGATCGTCGAGGTCGTGCTGAGCTGGATCCAGGCTGGCGGCGGCGAAATGCGCGGTAACCCGGTGGCTCGCCTGGTCGCGGATGTCAATCGCCCGATCCTCGGGCCTTTGCGGCGCAGCCTGCCGAGCACCGGCGCGATCGATTTCTCGCCGATGGTGGCGTTGATCGGCCTCTACGTGCTGCTGATCCTGGTGCGCTCGATCTAACTGTCATGCCATTGGGGGTGAGGCACCCCCGATGATGAAAGAGGCGTAGGGCGGAAAAGGCCGAAGGCCGTCATCCGCCAGCTGGCGCCGGGGTCGCCGCAGGCGCCGGGGAGGCGCGAACGCCGTACGGCGGATGACGCTGCGCTTTTCCGCCCTACGGGTCGCCCGGGACACGAGACAGGCGGTGACTTTCACGCTAACGCCCGGTCGCGCTCGGCGAATTTCCAACTAGACTTGGAAAGGGTCGCCGCACCCGGAAACATCCTGCACCGACCCCGGTGCGGGTGCGCGCGGACACCCCGGACCAACCAACACAGGAGAAAGGGAATGACGAGCGTGCACCGAACCTTCGTGGCGTTGCTGGGCATCGTACTGGGTACATTCCTGGGCGCCGGATGGGCCCAGGCCAACGAAGTCGACTTCGACAGCCACGTCGTGCACTACACCGTGGTCAACACCACCTTTCTCTCTCCCGAGGTCGCCCGCGCCTACGACATTCGCCGCAGCCGCAGCCGCGCCCTGGTCAACATCGTGGTGATGGAACGCGACGGCGACGACCTGAAGCCGATATCCGCGTCGCTGCGCGGACAGACCGTGAACCTGAACCAGCAGGTCCGTCCGCTGGAGTTCCGCGAAGTGCGTGAAGCCGACGCGATCTACCACCTCGCGGAGGCGCGGGTGCGCCCGGGCGAAGTCCTGGATTTCCGGATCCAGATCCGCGTTGCGGGCGCGGACGAACCCATGCCGCTGGACTTCCGGCAGGCCGCTTTCGTGCCCTGAGGGCGCCTTCAGTAGAGCGCGCCGGCCAGCCGCCACAGGCCATAGGCGATCAGCAGCGTTCCGGCGCCCTTGCGCAGCCAGTCGTTGCGCACGATCCGCGCCAGGCGGGCGGCAAAGATCCCCATCAACATCAGGTTGGGCAGCGTACCGAGCGCAAAGGCCGCCATCAGCAGCGCACCGCCGGTAGCGCTGCCCGCCGACAGCGTCCAGACGAACACGCTGTAGACCAAACCGCACGGCAGCCACCCCCAGATCCCTCCGACCACGAAGGCCTGCCCGGCATGCCGCACCGGAATGAAGCGCCGCCCCAGTGGCTCGATCCGCCGCCATATCCGCCCACCGACCCGTTCCAGCCGGGCCAGAACCGGCCACCAGCCGGCCAGGTACAAACCGAGCAGCACCAGGAACACCGCGGCCAGGAGCTCGAGCACCCGCTGCCCCTGGGGCAGGCCGCCAAGCAGTACCGCGCCGAGCAGCCCCGCGAGTGCGCCGGCAACGACGTAGCTGGTCATCCGCCCCAGGTTGTAGGCAAGCAATCGAGGCCAGGAAGGCGCGGCACCGGCCCCGTGGCTCAGCGAGATCGCCCCGACGATCCCGCCGCACATTCCGAGGCAGTGCACGCCCCCAAGCACGCCGACCGCGAAGGCGGCCACCAGAGTGCCGGCGTCCATCAGCGGCTCCGGCGGCCGACAGCGCCGGCGGGGCGTGCCGACGGCACGGCTGTTGAGGCCCGGACGACCGTTCGCAGCGCGGAACCGCGCACCTTCACCCCGGTCGTCTCATGCGCAGTGCGAACGGCTCAGTTCAGCGAATACTGGGGCTGGTAGCGGCCATCGCCGAAACGCCGGAAGAACCGGTCGATTCCGGGGTGCTCCACCGGGGAACGGTCGGAATCGGCCTGAACGCTCTCCTCGGCCACGTACACTCGGTCTTCGGAGCCGTCGACCAGCACGTAGTACCAAGGCTGCTCGGGGCTCGGCAAACCGGCGCGAACCTGTTCGGGCAGTTCCGCCGGCGCACGGAAGCTTTCATCGACGTCCACCACGACCCCACGCGCATTTCCACCCCGGAAATGAATGATCTGTCCGATTGCAAACGCTGCGTGACGCATACGCTCCTCGCTTTCGAATTCACCTACCCGTACCATTTGGGCATTGGCGCGGACTTCCAGTTCAACCCCATTGATTCAGGCCCATTGTCGTTTCGTCAAGACCAGAGCCAGTCCCAAGGGCGGAAGGGCGCAGCGTCATCCGCCACATGGCGTTCGCGGTGCCCAGGCGCCCGCGGCACCCCGAGCGCCGGCTGACGGATGACGGACTTCGGCCTCTTCCGCCCTACGCCTCTTGCATCATCGGGGATGGCCACACGGGCCATGGAAGTCAAACCCCATTCCGCCGGAACCTTCAGACCGGGCTCGAAGCGTAGGCGTGGAGCCGGCGGTCGGGCAACAGTTCGGCCAGGCTCTCCAACAGGTGGAAATCCACCGACTGCATCGCCGGTCCGCGCGAATCCGGATAGCGCACGCCGCGCAGATGCTCCACACCGGCCGCGCGCGCGCTGGCGAGCGCGGCGAGATTGTCATCGACGAGCAAGCTGCGCTGCGGGTCGTAGCGTTCCACCGTCTGCAACCGCTCCCAGAAGCACCCCTCCTCCTTCGCGCAATCGAGTGCATGCGCCGACACCACCCGGTGCAGGTGGTTGCCGAGACCGGTGCGGGCATGCTTGAACGCGTACACCTCGGGGTGGGCATTGGTGACCAGCACCAGGCGCTTACCCTGTACCCGCAGCGTATCCAGCACGTCGAGCGCGTGGGGATGTAGCGCGATGTGTCGTTCGAGGCGCACTTTCAGCGCCAGCAGATCCAGCCCGGTGAAACGGACCCAGTGGTCCAGGCAGTACCACCGCAACTGGCCGCGGATCCGCTCCATCTCGGCGAACAGACGCTGGCGCGCCAGTTCCGGCTCATGAGCATGCAGCCGGGCGTACTCGTCCGGTATCAGTTCGCGCCAGTAGCGATTGTCGAAATGCAGATCCAGCAGCGTACCGTCCATGTCGAACAGCACGGTGTCAATCTCCGCCCACGGCAGTCCGCGATCGGTCGCGGAACGCGTATCAGGATTTTTTGACGCAGTCGCAGTGTCCATGCCTAATATCCGGAGAGAAACAGAGAGGCGTTCATCATGCCTGGCACATTGTATCCGCGCCCGTACTGCCGCAGCCTGAGCATCGGCGCACTGGCCGCCGTACTGGCACTGCCACTGGCTGCCGCCGAGCCGGGGGATCCGTTCGACGACCACGGCTCCGCCGACCCGTTCGACGACGACAGCCTCTGGGAGCCACCCCGCCCGGAAACCAACCGGGGCGCACTGCAGTTCCTGAGCGAACGGCCGGAGCAACCGGTCCACCACCACGAGAACCAGATCACGCTGGCTGCGAGCAGCCTGGACGACGGCTGGGTCCAACTGCGCCAGTGCCACCGCGACATCGACCGGGTTCGTCGGGCACAGATCCTCTACAATGGTGCCACGACACGGGACATCGAAATCGAATCGCAGAGCAATATCGCGGAATCCTGGGTCGAGGGAGCCTCGGTGCAGCTGCGCCGGGTCGAACCGGAAGCCGAACTCTGCGTACGTGCGCGCTCGCAAATGCTCCGGATGCTCGACGACGGCAGCTACGTGCTGGAAAACGGGCCGTTCATGCGGCGTTTCCTCGACGGCTATTATCCGATGCGCGTGACCGTAGCCATCAATTGGGGGGATCTTGATCTGTCGCTGGCGGAGACGACTCCGGACGCCCAGCCGGGTTTCGATATCACCACGTCCCGCCACGGCGTGATCATCGACACCGTCTTCGAGGGGCGATTGAATACCGTACTGCGGTTCGAGAACGGCTCGCGGGACGCCGGCACCAACGACTGATGTCCACGCAGCGAACCAAGCCCGCCGTTCACGATCGCCGCACCGTGGCCCGCAGCCGCCTGTTCGAGGTCGAGGAGATGCATCTGGAGTTCAGCAACGGAGTGCATGCACGCTACGAGCGGCTGCTGAACAGCGGTCGCGGCGCGGTCGTGATTGCGCCGATGCTGGACGCGGAAACCGTGCTCTTGATCCGCGAGTACGCGGCGGGAACCGACCGCTACGAGCTCGGACTGCCCAAGGGCCGGATCGAGGCGGACGAGGACATCCTGGCCGCGGCCGACCGCGAGATCATGGAGGAGATCGGCTATGGCAGCCGGCGCCTGAGCCACCTCGGATCCTTCTCGCTCGCTCCCGGGTACATGTCACACACCTCGCATCTCGTCCTGGCGCAGGATCTGTACGAGCACCGGGTTCCCGGCGACGAGCCCGAGGAAATCGAGGTGCTGCCTTGGCGGCTTGCCGATCTGGGCCGCCTGCTGGAGCGCGAGGACTGTTCCGAGGCCCGATCCATCGCCGCATTGTTCATGGTGCGCGAACGGCTGCTGGCGAAACCATGATGAGCGGGCTTTCGCTGCCGGTCGAGGTGCTGCTGAACGAAGCCCGGAACATCGCCCGGGAGGCCGGGGATGCGATTCTCGACGTCTACGAGACCCGTTTCGCGACGATGGAGAAGGACGACCGGTCGCCGCTGACCGAGGCCGACCTCGCGGCACACCGTATCATCAGCGCGCGCCTTCGGGAACTGACACCGGAACTCCCGCTGCTGTCCGAGGAGGGGCGCGACGTCCCGTTCGACGAGCGCCGGCACTGGCCATCGTACTGGCTGATCGATCCGCTGGACGGCACGCGCGAATTCGTGAAACGCAACGGCGAGTTCACCGTGAACATCGCGCTGATCCAGCACCACGACCCGCTGCTGGGCGTCGTCTGGAGCCCGGTGCTCGGCACCCTGTACTCGGGCGCGCACGGCGTCGGCGCGTTCCGGGAAACCTCGGCGGCATCGCGGGCACCGATCCAGGTGCAGCCGCCCGCGCCCGGGCACAGGCCGCGCGTCGTCGGCAGCCGTTCCCATGGCAACGACCGGCTGCTTGCCGCGCTGGAAAAGCTTGGCCCGCACCAGCTCGTGCCGATGGGCAGCTCCCTGAAGCTCTGCCTGGTTGCCGAGGGTGCCGCCGACCTGTACCCCCGCCTCGGTCCCACCAGCGAGTGGGACACCGCCGCGGCGCATGCGGTAGTCAGCGCTGCAGGCGGGCGGGTCGTCGATCTGACCGGCGCGGAGCTGCGCTACAACACCCGGGAGTCCCTGCTCAACCCCGAGTTCCTGGTCTGCGCCGAAGACCCTCAGGCATGGTTGTCGCGCCTCGGCCTCGACCGCCCCGCCGCCTGAACCCGAATCGGCCGTACCTGCGCCAGGTCGCAACACCGGCGCACGAACGCCTACCCGGTCCGTTCACCGGGCAAGGCGCACTCAACCCCGCCGGCGCCCTGACGGGTGTCGCGCCGGCCGGGAGCGTGGACGCTGCCACGGCGGATGCCATCGCCTTTTCACGGCCCCGCGAATGCGAACGGCTCGGCGTTCATGAATGCATCGGACACTTCGCCGGAATAGACCTCGTTCCCTGCCAGGGGCAGCTGCCTGACCCCACTGTCCGAGGCGAAATCGACCCGGTTCAGATCTACCCAGAACGTATTGGGTGTAAGCGCTGTCTCGAAGTAATACACGAGATGCTTCTGGTCAGAGACCGACCGCCACCGGGTCGACGAGATATGGGGCTCACCTTCGGTCGAGATGCCGAAAGGAACCGAGACGCTTCGGATGACACTGAACACGCTCGCCACCGCGATTTGCGGGTCGCTCGTCCTGGGGATCGCATCCATGTAAAACGATGCCCGCACAAAGCGATCCGCCGGCCGACTGGTTCCCGGCAGCATGGTCGTGCCGCCGATCTGCTTCCAGTATTCGTTCAGCGCCAGCTGCTGTTCAAAAACCGGCGAGTTGGTCATCACCGTGTACGACATGCCATGATGAATCGTCAGCACTCCATCCACGTACTCGAAGATCGCATTGTCGCCCTTGGCGTCGGAGATCGACAGGTGAAGCGTTCCGAAGCGGTCGGTCCCGGGGATATCCGTGGAAACCACCACGAAGGGCTCATCGCGTAGCTCGTCGACCGCTTCTTCAACCGTGGCAAAATTGTCGAGCACGTACTGCACCCAGGCAGCAATACTCAGGCCCTGCCGATCCCCATCGAATTCCGGATAGCGGGATTCGGTCAGCCAGAGCAGGTTGGCGACGAGACCTTTCTCGTTCATACCGTCGGCGCTGGCAATGTCGAAAGCGCTGGCGACGACGCTCCCATACCGGGAGACCCAGGAAACCGAATTCGGACCAACCGCCCCGTTCCGCTCCATTCCCCTGGGAAACAGCCATAGATTGGCCGGAATCTCATCCTTCCAGTCCATCGAGCGCGCCGTAATGGTGAGCCCGTCGGGCCCCTGATAGACCGCCCGTGAACAGGCATCGACTGGCGGCGCGATGGACAGCATGCACGCGCATGCAATGACAAGAGACACGATCCTGTGATTCATTCTCTACCCCTCCCGCTTCGGTAATGACAACCGCATTCAGCGACACCGCAAAGCAGCGCCGGATCTTGAGCGTTGCCAGGTTTTTCCTGGGCGTTGAGTCTACCGGACGGAGCCTCGGCTTGCTGCACGACAACAATGCGCGGCGCCCGGAACTGCCGCCCCCGAGCGCGCGCTGAGCACCGGGCAGGGTGGCCTACCGCACGATCCTGCCCCTCCAGTGCAAGAGTCCGTTCAGCTCCGCAATTACCTCCAGCTCCTCCAGATACGGACGCAGATCGTCGAGTTCCGCCGCGTCGCAGAGTCCGCGATAGAGCGGGCCTGCCGCGCCGCGTTGACGGGTTCGCACGACTAGGTCGTCGGGAGTGCCCAGCCTCGTGAAGCTTCTACCATTGCTTGCATGGTACGAATAGGCCCCGGGTACGACACCGAGCCGGCGCGACCAGCCGCAGTAGACTGGAGTCTCGTCGTCCCGCAATGCCCTTGCGAAGTCCTCGAGCAGGGGCCGATACTGGCTCTGAGAGTCATTCGTCAACCTCAGAGACTCGGCCGACTGCAACGGCGCGCCGGCCCAGAACGCCAGCAGCAATGCAGCCGGCACGACCAGCCCTTGCCACGGGATCATCCGTGCCATTGCGACCCCCAGGCTAGCGGCCAGGATCGGAAGCACGAGCAGCATATACCGCTCGTAGGTCATCCCCGAGGCCAGCGTGAGCATCAACGCGAATCCGACGGCTGCCAGAGGCAAGAGGAACGCCTCCGGCCGCCGGACGAGGAACGGCAACAGGAACAGCGCTGCGATCGCGGGGATCCAGAGCCCCGCACCATCCCGCAGGATCCACTGCCACCACTGCATCTCAACGTCCGCGAGACCCCCGCTCGGAGCAAACCGACCCACGAGCTCCCGGCCATAGGCGGACCTAATGAACCGGGGTCCGTGCAGCACCGTTTGCAGAATCGGCCACCAGAGAAAGACCGCTGTCCCCAGCAGCAGCGAGATCCGGAAATGAACGTTACGCACGATCAAGCGCAGCGAGACGTCGTGAAACCGAGCGCTCAGTGGAACCAAGACCAGAAAGACCGCGACCGCCACCATCGCCGCCGGAACCTTCTGCAAGGCGCCGAGCCCTGCCGCCAGCGCCACCACGTACCACCATCTCGGCTGGCGCATTGCCAGAATGAACGCGGCAATGGCGAGCGTCAGGAAAAAAGCCGCACCGGTATCCAGCAGCGCAGAGGTGCTGTGGCGCCACAACAAGGAGGAGGCGGCGAGGATCAGGATTGCAGCCGGGATCGCGTAAGGATGCCCGGGCGCGAGCGCATGGGCGAGCAGCCCCGTGGCGCCGAGCAATGCGAGCCCGAGCAGGAAAGGCCAGAATCTCAGTGCAAATTCGAGATCATCAAACTGCGCCAGGGCAGCTGCGGTCAGCCAGTAATGCAGCGGTGGTTTGACAAAACTCGGCCGGTGATTCGTGTAGACGGTAAACCAGTCGCTGTGCAGCGAAAAACCGTGCGACCGCTCGAGCGTGAAGTACTCGTCCCAATGGCTAATCGTACCGACGTGAAGCATCGACCCGTAATGAACGGCGAGCACCAGGACCACGCCGAACGCGAGCAAGACGGGGAGTGCAACACGGTCGCTGGAAGACGACGACATGGACAGGGATTCCTGACAAGTGACGTGGAACGCAAGATGGGATGGACCGCACCGGATGATACCGATCGACTCGGCCCTGGTCGGCTCCGGAACGCCGTCAGGCAGCCGCGGCCGCCAGCCACAGGGCGAGAACGGCCAAGGCCACGATCGCGGCTGCGGCGATCACGCGGGGGGCCCGGATCTGGCCGTGACGGACGTCGAAGTCGCCTTCTTCGTCCCAGAAGGTCTTGGCGTCGCGGGACAACTGGTAGTGCTGGGCGGCCATCAGGAACTGCCCGATCAGCGGCGCGCCCGCGCCGAGCCCCTTGGCCCAGACCATGTCCGAGCGCCGCAGCGCCTGCGAGTAGCTGAGCCGGGAACCATCCCGGTTCAGGATCCGGATCGAGAACACCCACTTGCCGGGGCTCGTCGCCAGGCGGCTGATCAGAATGGGTTCGATCAGCAGCCAGACGAACAGCACCAGCATGCCGAACAGCATCAGGTCGATCCAGCCGGGCTCTGCCGGCCAGAACCAGTGCCACTGGGCCAGCCCCAGCGGCACCGCCATCAGGAACACGTCGAAGGCACGCGCCCAAAAGCGGATCCAGGGGTGGACCCGCCCCGGATCTTCGTTGCGCGAGCCCACAGGCATTACCCCCCCGCCCCGGTCCGACCCGGCGGGCTGTCAGCGGCTCGCAAGCTGGGCGTCGATGGCTTTCTCGGCCTCCAGCCAGTGGGCGTGGTTGTCGCCGGTGAACCCGTTGCGCTCGGCGATGAAATACGCGGCATCCTGGATCATGCGGTAGCGCTGCTCGGGACTGACCTCCGACCCCGTAGCCGGCGCCGCCTTCCGCGAAGAACGCGCCCCGGTACCATTGGTCGCCTGGCGCGGTGTTGCCTTGCGCGGTGCCGCCTTGCGCGCGGCTGGCTTCTTCTCGGCCGGTGCGGCCTTGGTGCTTGCACGCGCCGGCGCCTTCGGCTTCGCGGTTTTCGTCGCGGAGGTTTCGGACGCCGCGGCCGCGGTGTCGGACTGGGTTACGCCTTTCTTGCTTTGCCTTGCCATGATGCAGCCCCCCTGGAGCTTGCCAGCGAATTTGACAACGGTGCTGCTCGCCAGCAGCTACCGAGGTTGATCATAGGCCGCCCCACACGGCCCTTCAACACGATTTCACCGCGTTTCGGCGAATTCCACCGGAAGCCGCAGGCCCGCACGGGTGTCGGCTGCGTTCCCCGGAGCCGCGGGCTGTCGATGCGGCGCAGCGACTCAGTCGGCCGCCCGCCCCGACGGAGCCGCCGCGGCCCCGGAATCTCCCGATTCCAGCGGGATGTCGCAGCGATTCAGGAGATCGAAATGTTCCACCGCCTCCAGAATGCCGCGGGCATGCGTGGCCTCGGCGAAATAGATGCGCGCAAACCCCCGCAGTTTTTCCAGTTCCGGGTGATGGTTGCCCACCACGACGCCCAGCAGCCGCCCGCGCAGCATGTCCTCGTCGTTGCCGGAGTCACCGGCCACCAGCACATGTTCCAGCGGGATGCCCCATTTGTCGGCGACGTAGCGCACGGCGAGCCCCTTGGACGCACGTACCGGCAGGAGATCCAGGAACATATCGTGCGAGTAGACGACGCGGGCATGCAGATCCGCCTGATACAGCAGCCGGTCGATCGCCGCTGCGCCTTCGAACTTTTCGGCATCCACGAAGTAGCTGATCTTGAACGGCCGCTGGTCCACCTCGGGCTGCAACTCCAGCCCCGGCTCTTTCTTCAGCAGCTCGCGCAGCCGTTCCGGCTGCCAGCGGTGGCTGATGTGGCGAGCCCAGCCCTTGTCGGGCGTCGCCTCGGCACCGTAGTAGATCTCCGAACCCACCGAGGTGATCCACAGGTCCGGAGCCGGGACTCCGTGTCGAGCCAGCACTTCCTGCGCGGAATCCAGACGCCGGCCCGTGGCCACGCCGAACACGACTTCGCCGCGGTGCCGGCGCAGCCAGGCGAGAAAGGCCTTCAGCGCCGCCGGGTCGCCGATCAGGGTATTGTCGATATCGGTCAATACCGCGCGGTCGACATCGACCAGCCGGCCGGATACCGAACGCTGTTCCCGGCGGCTGCGCCGGACTTCGCGGCCCAGTTGCTTGATCAGCTTCACGCAAAGCGCCGCATGGCCGTCCCAGGAGTAGTGCGCGCGCACCCCCTTCACACCCTGTTCGGAGAAGCGGCGCCACAGGGCCCGGTCCGAGAGGATCGACTCGGTGGCGGCGGCGATTCCCGGCGGATCCAGGGGATCGATCAGCACGCCGTTGTGGCAGCGCGAGAGGATCTCCTGCGGACCGCCGTCGTTGGTGGCCACGATCGGAGCACCGCTGGCCGCGGCCTCGATCAGCGTGAGACCGAACGGTTCGGTGAGCGCCGGGTTCACGAACACGCCACGGGTGGAGGCGACCAGTCGATAGAGATCCGGCACGTCGTCGCTCTGATGATGCTTCGGGTAGGCGACCTTGCCGTAGAGATCGTGCCGGTCGATCCGCAACAGCAGATCCGTGAGCACCTGCCGCGCCCCCTTTTCCAGAGCGGCGATGTCATCCCGGTTCCCAGCCACGATCAGCAGATTGGCATGCTCGCGCAGCCATTCACTGCCGGCGTAGGCGTCGACCAGCGCCCGGATGTTCTTGCGCTCGTCGGCCCGGGACAACGCCATGATCAGCGGTCGGTCGGGCTTCTCCAGAAACCGGGCGATGCTGGGCCAGATCGGCGGCTTGCGCTGTCCGCGCCTGGGCGGACGAAAGCGCGACAGATCGGTACCCGGCGGGATGACGACCATGCGCGACGGATGGTAGTTGTCGTAGGTCGCGTATTGTTCGCCCACCTCCTGCTGCGTGCTGGCGATCACCCGGTGCGCGTGTGCCAGCGCCTCTTCCTCGGCCTGGATGCGCTGCGAGATGCTGTAGCGGCTCTCGATGTCGGCTTCCTTCATGCCGTTGGCCACCAAGCGTTCCCGTTTCACCCGCCCGAGCGAATGCCCTGTCTGCAGCATGGGCACGCCGAGCAGGTTGGAAATGCGCGTCGCCACGTAGCCGGCATCGGCATAGTGCCCGTGCACCACGTCCGGGCGCAGCCCGACCGTGCGGATATGGTCCAGCAGGTTGTCCGCGAAGCAATCGAGATGCGGCCAGAGCTTCTCCTTGTGCAAATAGCGGCGCGGGCCGCATTCGATCCGGACGATGCGTGCGCCGTTGCCGAGATCCTCCTCGGGCAGCGCGTAGTCGTTCGCGACGCGGCTGTCCTCCACCCTTCGCGTGACCAGATCGACGCGCCCCACCTCGGGATGTCGCGCCAACGCGCGCGCGAGTTCCACCACGTAGAGCGTCTGACCGCCGGTGTCGGCATCACGCCCCAGTTCCAGATTGCTGCCCCGGATCAGGCCATGCACGCTGATCAGCACCAGGTAGAGGCCCTCGCCGGCGCGTGCCTTGCTCTGGGTCTTCTTCACGTTTCTCCTCGCGGCATGGGTGGGATCCTTCAGAGGCCTGGCGGCGCCGGCTAGACTCGCGGGCAGGCCCGTTCGGAGGAGGCGCAACCGGCGCGATGAATCTGCCGGCCCCCGGGGCAGCCCGCGGCCACGGATGAACCGCACGGCGCCCATAACCATACACAATGCCGGTGAACCGGCCAAGCTTGCGTCACGCCCCGGACGCAGCCCGTTTCCGAGGAGTCTTCATGATGTCCCGATCCGACGAGATTTCCGATGCCGACTGGCGGCAGCGACTGACCCCGGAGCAGTACCGCATCGCTCGCGAGGGCGGAACCGAACCGGCCTTCACGGGCCAGTATTACGATCACAAGGCGCCGGGCCGCTATCGTTGCGTCGGTTGCGGGGCCGGGTTGTTCCGCTCCACCGACAAGTACGATTCGGGTTCCGGCTGGCCCAGTTTCACCGCGCCGGCCAGCGGCGACGCGGTATCCGAGCACCGCGATGCCAGTCACGGGATGCTCCGCACCGAGGTACGCTGTGCGCGCTGCCAGTCCCATCTGGGGCATGTGTTTCCGGATGGACCGGCGCCGACCGGTTTGCGCTACTGCATCAACTCGGCGGTGCTCGAATTCGAGCCGGACTGACCGGTCGCCCCTCCCCGGCCCCCTCCCGCGCACTGCGGGAGGGGGAAGCTACGAATTCCTGGTTTCAGTGGCGGGGGCAACGATATCCCGATCGCGATCCACGTCGTCGATGCGCCCATCGAGACCCTCGATGGTTCGGGTCGTGGCCTTGGGCGACTCGGTGCGGCGCGCGAGCAACGTGTAGGCCGCGGGAATCACGAACAGCGTGAACAGCGTCGCGAACAGCACCCCGGAAAACACCGCGATACCGATCACGAAGCGGGTCTCGGAACCCGGACCGGTCGCGAGAATCAGCGGGATGGACCCGGCGACCGTGGTGAGCGCGGTCATCAGCACCGGACGCAGCCGCATGCTGGACGCCTCGACGATGGCCCGGTGGAATTCGCGTCCGTGATCGCGCAACTGGTTCGCGAACTCGACGATCAGGATGCCGTTCTTGGCCGCCAGCCCGATCAGCATCACCATGCCGATCTGACTGTAGATGTTCATCGTCTGACCGGTGAAGTACAGCCCCAGCAGCGCGCCGACAATCGCGAGCGGCACCGTGAGCATGATCACCAACGGGTGCACGAAACTCTCGAACTGCGCGGCGAGCACCAGGTAGACCACCAGCAGCGCGAGCACGAACACGAAGAACACCGCCTGCGCGCCCTCGCGCAGATCCAGAGACTCGCCCTTGTAGTCGATGCGGGCCTCGGGCGGCAGGACCTCGGCGGCCGCGGCATCGAGCTCCGCGAGCACCTGACCCAGCGTGTGGCCTTCCTGCACCGCCGCAGTCAACGTCACCGCGCGCGCACGGTTGTAGCGTTCGAGTGATCCGGCACCGGCCACCTCGTCGTAGCTGACCAGGCTGGACAGCGGGATCAGCATGCCCCGGTCCGAGCGCACGTAGAGGTTCGAGATGTCGCCCGGCGTGCGGCGCTGGTCGGAACGTCCCTCGACGATCACGTCGTACTCCTCGCCGCGCTCGATGAAGGTGGTCACGCTGCGCCCGCCGAGCATCACGTCCAATGTGCGCCCGACGGTGGTCAGCGACACCCCGAGGTCGGCTGCCCGGTCGCGGTCGATATGCACCGAGATCTGCGGCTGCGTCGGCCGGTAGTCCAGCTCGAGCCTTGCGAGGCCGGGGATCTCCTCCGCGCGCTCGAGCAATGTCTCACCCCACTCGGCGAGTTCGTCGTAATCGGGCCCGGTGATCACGAACTGCACCGGAGGTCCGATCCGCCCGGCCGAGAGTCCCTGGCGCATGATCGCGCGCGCGGTGATCCCCGGGATCTCCGCCAGCGAGGCGTTGATCTCGTCCATCACCTCCCAGGACGAGCGCTCCCGGTCGTTCCAGTGATGCATGATCACGATCACGAAGCCGTTGTTCACCGCCTCCGGGTTGCCGAAACCGCGCGGGGTACGCACCATGATCCTGCGCACATCACCCTGCTCGGTCATCGGCAGCAGGCGGCGCTCGACCTCCGCCATCCGCTCGCTCATGTAGTCGAAGCTCGCGCCCTCCGGGCCGGTGACCATGATGAAAAACGCGCCCCGGTCCTCGCGCGGCGCGAACTCCTCCGGGATTTCGCTCAGCAGCCACCAGGCGCCGCCGAGCGCCAGCAGCAGGATGGGCACCACACCCCAGGCATGCGGCAGACTGCGCTCGAGCAGCCGCCGATAGCCGCGCTCCAGCGCCCCGAAGCCGCGGCTGACGAAACGCGCCATGCCGGTATCGTCGTCGCCCTTGTGCATCAGCCGTCCGGAAAGCACGGGCGCCAGCGTCAGCGCGACGATGCTCGAGAACACCACCGCGATCGCGATCGCGAGCGCGAACTCGGTGAACAGCCGCCCGACGGTACCGCTGAGAAAGGCCAACGGCACGAACACCGCGACCAGTACCGAGGTGGTCGCGACGATCGCGAAACCGACCTGGCGGGCCCCGCGGTACGCCGCCAGCAGACCCGGTTCACCGCGCTCGATGCGCCGGTGGATGTTCTCGAGCATCACGATTGCATCGTCGACCACCAGCCCGATTGCGAGCACCAGCGCGAGCAAGGTCAGCAGGTTCACCGAGAAGCCAAGCAGCGCGACGCCGATGAACGCGGCGGTGATCGCGACCGGGACCGTCACGCCGGGGATCAGCGTCGCGCGCCAGCTGCCGAGGAACAGGTAGATCACCAGCACCACCGCGGCGGTCGCGATCGCGAGCGTGATGTAGACCTCGCGGATCGCGCCCTCGATGAACACCGAGCTGTCATAGGTGACCACCAGCGAGGTGCCGTCGGGCAGCTGCTCCTGCAGATCGGCCGCAACCCGTTTCACGCCGTCGGCAACGTCGAGCACGTTCGCGTTGGCCTGGCGGATGATGCCGAGCCCGACCATGTCCTCGCCGTTGCCCCGAAACTCGGTGCGCTCGGAGTCCGAGCCGAGCCTGACCTCGGCCACCTCGCCCAGACGCACCAGGTGCTGGTTGTCCGCGCGCCGGATCACCAGGCTCTCGAAATCCTCGACGGTGCGGTACATGCGGTCGACGCGAACCCGAAACTCGCGGTCGACCGAATCGACCCGACCCGCGGGCAGCTCGACGTTCTCGCGCCGCAGCGCGTCCTCGATGTCGACGACGGTGAGCTCACGCGCCGCCAACGCCTCGCGGTCGACCCAGATTCGCATCGCGTAGCGGCGGGCCCCGCCGAGCCGGATCAGCGCAACGCCGTCGACCACCGACAGCCGGTCGACCAGGTAGCGGCGCGCGTAGTCGGCGAGCTCCAGGCCATCCATCGTGGTGCTCGAGAGGTTCAGCCAGAGAATCGGGCTCGCGTCGGCGTCGGCCTTGGTCACCTGCGGTGGGTCGACCTCGTCGGGCAGGAACCGCACCACGCGCGACACCGCTTCGCGGATGTCGTTGGCGGCGGCGTCGATGTCGCGGTTCAGGTTGAACTCGACGGTGATCGACGAGCGGCCGTCGCGGCTCGACGACTGGATGTAGCGGATCCCCTCGATGCCGGCGATTCGGTCCTCGAGGCGCTGGGTGACCTCGCGCTCGATGATCTCGGCACTGGCACCCGAATAGTCGGTGGTCACGGTGATCACCGGCGCGTCGATGTCGGGGTACTCGCGCAGCGGCAGTTGCTGATAGGCGATCAGGCCGAAGGTGACCAGCAGCAGGTTGAACACGACCGCGAGTACCGGCCGGCGATTCGCGATGTCGGAGATGATCATGCCGGTTCTTCCTCCAGCACTCGCACCTCGCTGCCCTGGCGCACGCGCAGAATGCCATCGGTGACCACCCGGTCACCCGCAGCGAGTCCGTCCAGCACCTCGACCCAGCCCGGCTGGCGCCGACCGATCCGGATCTGCTGGCGCTCGACCTTGCCGTCGTCGGCGAGCCGGAAGACGAAATGCCGGTCGGCCGTCGCGAGCACCGCGCCTTCAGGAATCGCCAGCCGATCCGCCGGATCGAGCGGCAGGCGCGTGGTCAGCAGCATCCCGGGCCGCAGCTCGCGCTCGGGGTTATCGATCTCCGCGCGCACGGTGAAGCTGCGGGTGGCGACGTCGACCCGGGTGCTGACTGCGGTGACCACGCCCTCGAACACGCGGTCGCGGAACGCGACGCTGCGCGCCTTCACCGGTTTACCCGCGCGCACCGCACCCAGGAAACGCTCGGGCACGGTGAAATCGAGTTTGATGACCGAGATGTCATCGAGCTCGGCGACGGCGGTGCCGGGCGACACCAGCGAACCCGAGCTGACCCGCCGCAGCCCAAGTACTCCGGCGAACGGCGCCCGGATCACGCGATCGGAAAGCCGCGCCTCGACCGCGGCCAGGCGGGCCTCCGATTCCTCGACACGCGAGCGCTGCTGGTCCACCTGCTGGCGCGGCACGATGCCGTCTGCCGCCAGCCCGCGAATGCGGTTCAATTCGCGCCGTTGTTCCGCCAACGCGACCTGCGCTTCGCGCTGCTCTGCGAACTCCTCCGCTGACGCGAGGCGCACCAGGATCTGACCCGCCTCGACCTCGTCGCCATCGCGAAACGCGATTTCGGCCACGGTCGCGGTCACGGTCGCGGTCAGCGTGACCGATTCATTGGCCTGCGCGGTGCCGAGCGACTCGAGCACCGTCTCGAAGCGCTGCGGCTCGACCACGGCCAGACGCACCGGGATCCTGCGGTCGACGGCGGCATTGCCGGCCGCCGGGCTCGCGTTACCCGCCGCGCGCTCCTGGCTCGACCAGAACCACAAGCCACCGGCACCGACAGCGGCCAACAGCAGCACGATGACGAACGCTTTCAACACCGTGCTTCGCTGGCGGCCCAAGTGGGGCAAGTCCGTTTTCTTCGCACGACCAGTGGTCTCCCTCGACCTGCACGCTCACCGCCACGCCCATCGTGCAGCAGCCACCGCGCGTTGTTGACCGATTGGGCCGGCACCCTCCGACGGTCTCCCTCCCGCCTAGGAGCCTGTCGGACTTGGGTGCCCGTAGCGAGCCGCGTGGGAGAGCGAGGGCAGTTTTTCATGATTTCGAGGCGCATAGCGGTTCTATGGAACGAGAAATCAGGGAACAATGCACCGCTATTCCCACCGGCGCAGTAGGAGCAGCCCAAGTCCGACAGGCTCCTAGTGAAAGACCGCGGCATAAAGGTTTAATTCCATTCCGCCCCGGGAAACGCCCTGTTGCCAAGCGCGGACACCTGCGCGCCGGGCGGGCCAAGCGCAGAGCCTCCCCGCGCCCCGAGCTCGCTTTCGCTCACACCCCTCTCCCGCAGGCGAGGGAAACGGCAGCGCGCGACCGGTTCAGCGGATGAACGAGCGTGCACCCGACATTCCCACGAGACTGCCATCGAAATAGCGCTGAAGGAAGCTGTCGAAATCGTAGCGGTCGCTGGCCTCCATCGCGGCCTGTTCGGTCAGCGAATGCTGGGCCAGCTCGACCAGTTCGGCCTCGCGGGGCAGCGGGCAGTTGCTGCGGAAAGCCTCGCGGTGCTGGTCCGAAAGCCGCCGCGCATAGCGGTAGAACCCCTCCTCGCGCGCCATCATGTCCTCCAGCATCCGCGCCGACGGGGTCAGCGCGGCCTGTTCCACCTTGCCCCATTGTTCGCTCAGCGAACGGCGATACGGGTCTCCGGGCAGGCCCTGGTCGAGCATTGCCGCAACCGGGCGCATCAGAGTCAGGATCTCGCGACCGAGATCCTGCAATGCCGCGGGACCACGCTCGCAGCGCAGCATCAGGCCGGGCTTGCGGCCGTAGTGCGCCACCGCGAGCAGGTTCGCGTCGATGTCGGCCATCGCCGACTCGCTGAGTGGGGCGCTGGGAATCAGCAGCGCCGTGAGACAGAAAGCCTCGAGGAAGCGCAGCTGGCTCTCATCCACGCCAAGCGGGTGCTGGGCGTTCACATCGACCGAGCGCAGTTCGACATAGGCGATACCCCGCGACTCCAGCGCATCGGTCGGCTTCTCGAAGCGTTCCAGCGGCTGCTTGGGCCGCACCGAACTGTAGTACTCGTTCTCGATCTGCAGGATATTCGCGTTCAGCTGCCGGTACTCGCCGTTCACCTTGACCCCGATCCGGGCCCATTCCGGGCTCTCGGTGGTGATCGCACAGCGCAGGCTGTCGACGTACTCGGCCAGCGAGTTGTAGTTGGCCTTGATCCCGGTGTCCGCCTCCTTGCGGTTGTTGTAGCCGATGTCCCCCATGCGCAGGCTGGTCGCCAGCGGCAGGTAGCTGCTGTCGTCATCGAAGTCCTCGAGCCTGGCTCCGCGCCCATCGAGGAAAGTGTTGCAGACCGCAGGAGACGCACCGAACAGGTAGGGCACCAGCCAGCCGAAACGCAGCAGGTTGCGGATCATCCCCATCATGCAGCGGTCGCGGAAGTCGCGGTCGTCGGTCTCGCCGCGCAAGTCGGCCAGGATCGGCCAAAGTGCGGGCTGCGGCGAATAGTTGAAATGCACGCCGGCGATCACCTGCATCAAGCGCCCGTAGCGGTGTCCGAGCCCGATGCGGTAGACGGTCTTCATCCGGCCGGCGTTGGAATGGCCGTACTGCGCCACCGGGATCGAATCCTCGCCACTGACCGCGCAGGGCATGCTGGTGGCCCAGAGAATCTCGTCGCCGACCCGGGCTGCCGCAAAGGCCTGCAGATCCTGCAGGAAACCCAGCGTTTCGCGCACATCGTCGAACGGCGGCGTGACCAGTTCCAGCAGTGCCTCGGAATAATCGGTGGTGATGTAGGGATGGGTCAGCGCCGACCCCAGACCGGCAGGGTGCGGTGTCTGTGCGATCGATCCGGCCGCCCGTACCCGGAGCGTCTCTTTCTCCAGGCCGATCCGGCCGCGCAACGCGGTCGGCGGCAGCCGCTCGCCCAAGCGCAGCATCAGTTGCTGAAGATCGTTTTCGGGAGTACCCACGTACGTGTTCCTTTGCCCCAGGGGAAAAAAGCGGGGAACATACCGTAATGACCACGCGCGGTCACATTGGTGTCCGCGGGATAATGATGCCTCGATGCTGAATGACCTCAGAACGCTGTTCGACGATCTCGGCAAGCGCCTGCGCCTGGCCGGACCCGGCCCGATCGTGCTGGACGATCACCAGTGGCAGGCACTGGAGGCACGGGTTCCGTTCCTGGCCGCCCTGTCAACGGAAGAGATCGCCATCCTGCGGGAACGCATCGGCGAGTTCCTGGCGGCCAAGCATTTCGTTGCGATCGGCCTCGATCTTCAACCCTGGCAGCGGCATGTGATCGCAGCCTATGCCTGTCTGCCGGTGCTGCATCTCGGCACCCGCGCCTATCGGGAGTGGAAGACCGTGATCGTCTACCCGGACACGTTCACTCCCGAACAGGAATGGGTCGACGACGCGGGCGTGCACCACCACGCGGTGGTGCCGCAGGCCGGGGAAGCCTGGGAACGCGGCCCGGTCGTTCTGTCCTGGAACGACATCGCTGCCGACGGTGCGGTGATCGTGCACGAAATGACGCACACGCTGGACGCCGGGAACGGCGATGTCAACGGCTTCCCGCCACTACCGGCGCGGATGCCGGCAACGGCCTGGACCGAAACGTTCAGCGCGGCCTTCGAACAGCTGAACGACGCCATCGAGCGCGACGAGGAGCCGCTGATCGACCCCTACGCGGCCACCGACCCGGCCGAGTTCCTTGCGGTAGCCAGCGAGTATTTCTTCTTCTCGCCCGGATACCTTCGCGAAGTGTTCCCCGGCGTCTACGCGCAGCTCGCCGACTATTTCGGGCAACAGCCGCATCTGCGCGCACCGGAGATCGAGACCGGCCTGCCGGAAGGGACGAACTGAGCCGGCCGCCGGCGTCCGGGCCGAAGCCATCACCGATCCGACGCAGCGCTGGCGGACCGGCCGAATCGCTGGGAGGAACGCCGGTCTCGATACCGGCCCTATTTCTGCTGCTCCACGACCCACAGCGCCGCCTCGAGGCGGGAGTGCATCCCGAGCTTCTTCAGCAGGTGCTTTACATGCACCTTGACCGTGCCCTCGCTCAGCCCCAGCTCCCGGGCGATCTGCTTGTTGCTCAGGCCGGCCGCAATCTGGTCGAGCACCTCCTGTTCGCGGCGCGTCAGCATGCCGCGTTCTCCGGGGGGCGGCTTGCGACGCATCGCCTCGGCCAGACGTTCAGTAAGCTCGTCGGTCAGGATCAGGCGCCCGGAAAGCACCTGCCGCAGCTGGCGCAGCAGCTCCTCGGGCTCGGTGTGCTTCAGCAGGTAG
This sequence comes from Thioalkalivibrio paradoxus ARh 1, assembly GCF_000227685.2. Classification (GTDB taxonomy): domain Bacteria; phylum Pseudomonadota; class Gammaproteobacteria; order Ectothiorhodospirales; family Ectothiorhodospiraceae; genus Thioalkalivibrio; species Thioalkalivibrio paradoxus. The sequence goes on from NZ_CP007029.1 coordinate 3,464,679, forward strand.
CCATCGGCGCCAGCCCGCAGCGCGGCCACCAGATCTTCCTCTTCGTCGGACACCGTGAGCATCACCACCCGGGCGTCGATCCCGGCCTCGCGCAGCGCGCCGAGCGTCTCGGTGCCATCCATGTCGGTCATGTTCAGGTCGAGCAGAATCAGGTCGGGCACGAGCTTCAGCGCAAGATCGAGGCCTTCGCGCCCGGAACTCGCCTCGCCCACGACCTCGAACCCGGCCTCGATATCCATCAGGTGGCGCGCCCCCCGCCGGAACAGCGGATGGTCGTCGATGACCAGCACCCGGACCGCTTCCGGCATCTCAGACCGCCCAGCGCGCGGCTTCGGCCGGTTGCGGTACTGGGGCCGGCACGGGTCGGAACCGCAGCTCGACCCGGGTGCCCCCATCGGCCACCGACTCGATATCGATCGTCCCATGCAATTGCCGTGCGCGCTCGCGCATGATCGTGAGTCCGTAGTGGTTCGGTTTCTCCCGCGCCCCGGGGCGGATGCCGATGCCATCGTCGCGGATGCTCAGCAGAATCCCTTCGGATGTCCACCCGAGCCGCACCCAGGCGTGCGAGGCCCGGGCATGGCGCAACACGTTGCAAAGTGCTTCCCGGACGATCTGCAACACGTGGATTTCCTCGTTGATGCCAAGCTCTCCGTCGGCCAGCCCGTTCTCGAGCGCGACCTCGAGGGATCCGCGCGCGGCGACACCGGCGACCGTCTCCTCGAGCGCATGGCCGAATCCCTCACCACCGCGGCCGATCCGGAACGTCGTCAGCAGTTCGCGCAGCTGGCCGTAGGCATCGTTCAGCCCATGGTGGAGATCCTGCAGCGCCGCTTCCACTTCGTCGTTGCGCGTGGAGCCACGCAGAGCCGCGCGCAGGCGGCTGACCTGGATCTTCAGATAGCTGAGCGCCTGTGCCAACGAGTCGTGCAATTCCCGGGCGATGGTCGCGCGCTCCTCCAGCAGCGCCAGACGCCGGCCCTGGATCGCACGACGCTGACTCGCGATCGCAACCCCCAGGTGGCGACCGATAGCCTCGACCAGCTGGACCTGCCACGGCTCGAGGCGGGTTCCCTCGGGCACCGTCATTTGCAACAGCGCGTGCAGCTCCCCGCCATCGAACAGCGGCACCGACAGCACTTGCTGGCCACCGGGGCCCGCCTTCAACCGCGGACCCTCGCCGGCATCGCCGGTGCAGCCCGCACAGGTCTGGCGATCGCAAAGGGGGCCGCTCGAGTCGCCGATGGGCCCGGAATCGGCCAGCTGAAACCCCTTGAGGCCGCCCTGGTCGAGCAGACAGAGGCTGCCGTGCCCAAAACCGAGCAGTGCCTCCATCTCGCGCAGGGTATCGGTGTAGGTCGCCCGGTTCAGCGAGCCATCGTGCAGATGGCTCAGCGAACGGTACATCAATTCCAGCGACCGGTTGCTGTATTCCAGAGCGCGTGTCTTTTCGCGCACGCGCCCTTCGAGATCGTTGTAGAGCCGGGACAGATCCCGAGTCATGCGGTTGAATGCCGCGCCCAGCTGTCCCAGTTCGTCGCGCCCGGTATGCGCGATCTGGCGGGTGAACACACCCTGACGCACTTCCTCGGCACCGCCCAGCAGCTCGCGCAATGGGCGCATCACCTGGCGCCGCAGAAATCGCACGGTGATGAACATTACCAGCACCATCATGAACAGGCAGGCCGCCTGCACGACACGCAGGACCTGCACGAAGGACTCGGCGCGCTGCTCGAGCTGCAGGACCATCCGGTCGACCCGATCCACGAAATCGTCGACCACCACGCGCAGATCCCGGTACGCTGCACCATCCGGGTGCACGGTGGAGAAACCGAGGATCGTCGGGCGCATTTCAGCGTCCCACATTCGTCCGATCTCGTCATAGGATCGGCGTGCGGGATGCGAGACATCGTTCGGCACCAACCGCAGGAGCGCCTCGCTCCGGTAATGCCGTTCGAACCGTCGGAGCGCGGTCTCGAGGTCCCTCCGGTGCAGTTCGATGTCCTCGACCTCCGGCCTCAGCGCCGTAGTGCTCGCGGCATAGGTCGAAAAGCGCAGGGTTCCGGCATGATTGATCGCCGTTGCGGCTCCTCGCAGCTGCTCCGCGATGATCACCGAGGTCACGATCCCGAACAGGGCCATCGTCGCCATCAGCGACAGCGCGAAGCCCAGTTGCACGAACAGCGATCGATGGATGAGGCGCAGCATGCAGATCCTCGGAGCAACGCCGCACCCGCAGCAGGCGGCCGGCCGGGACTCCATCAAAGATGATTACATCCATGATCATAGATGGTTCCCGCAGGACATGGCGTCCGGGAATCCAGGGGACCGGCACGGCCGGAGGTCGGATCGCAGCCGATATCAGGAGCCCGAACCGCCCGCCTGGGCGATGCGCGCCTCCACCTCGTCGAGGTTCGCACGGATGATCGCTCGGTTCTGCGAGCCCACCGGCAGACCGCGCGCAAGCCGCTGCCAGTACTCGCGGGCTTCGGCGTAGTCTCCTGCGCGGAAAGCCGCGGTACCCGCCAGCCACAGACCGGTGCTGTGATCGGGCTCGATGTCGAGCGCCCGGCGGACGAGCTCGCGCGGCCGCCCCTCGAGGTTGCCGTTCTGAATCGTTCCGAGGACATCGGCGTAGTCCACCAGGATGTCCGCGTCGTGATTTCCGCCGTGCTCGATCGACGAGGCATAGGCCTGCGCGGCCCGGCGCGTCAGCCCCATCGCATGGTAGACCCTGCCCAGCAGTGCCCAGGCGATCGGGTCGTCCGGATTCTCGTCCAGGCGCTCGCGCAATGCCTCGATGATCGCTTCCGGGTCGTTCGTGCCCTCCGCCACGGGCTCGGACGGGTCGGGCTGCCGCGGCGGATCGAAGGCCAGCGGCCCGCCACCGAATCCCTGGTAGATGCCGACGGCCAGGACCGGCACCAGCACCAGCGCGCCGCCGCCGGCGGCCCAGCGCCAGGAACGCGACGGCGTGCGGCCAGAACCTGCAGCCGATTCGGACATCTCCAGCAGCCCGCGCTGCAGGTCCACTTTTGCGGCCTGATACTGCGCGTCGGACAATGCGCCCGCCTGCCGGTCGGCTTCGAGTTCCGCCAACTGACTGCGATAAATCGACAAGCCGGTGCCGCTTGCGCTCTTCCCGGTGCTGCCGGCGGCAGCGCCGGCTGCCGCCCGGGAACGCCACAACGGCACGAAAACAAACAACAGGGAGACCGCCAGCAGCGCGATCGCAAGAATCCAGAACAGGGTCATGCACTTCTCCGAAAACTGGTTTGACAACCGGGCAGGACTCCCTGCCCCGCGAACTGGATCGAATCCAGAACGTAACTGGCGGTCATGAGTCGGCCTCGAGCTGCCGATACAGCGGGATCAGCTGGCGCTGGACAAGGTCTGCGTGCAAAGGCCCGACATGCTTGAACCGTACCTGCCCATCGCGGTCGACCAGAAAAGTCACTGGAGTCGCGTGCACGCCCCAGTCCGCACTGACCCGTCCGTTCGGATCGAATCCGATCGCGGAGAACGGATCTCCCCCGCGGCTCAGGTAGGCCAGGGCCTGCTCACGGCTGTCCCGGAAGTTCAGCCCGTACACCGGGATGCCCATGCGCTGAAGGTTCACCAATGTCTGGTGCTCCTGGCGGCAGGTCACGCACCACGATGCCCAGACGTTCAGCAGCGCCGGTTTGCCGAGCATGTCCGCACTGCTGAATCGGGCCTCCGGATCCCGCAGTTCAGGCAGGTCGAACGCCGGTGCGTCCCGGCCCACCAGTGGCTCCGCAACGTTCAGCATGTTCCAGACCAGCGCACCGGCCAGCGTCCCGACCAGCCCGATCAGAATCAGAACGGGCAGGAAGGGGAGCAGCGAACGAGAACGCATCCCGAGCCTCAGGCCGATGCCGCCGACGGTCTGCCCGCGGTGTCGGCGCTATCGTCGGGCAGATCCTCTTCGCGGCGCACGCGCACGCGGTAGCGGCGGTCGGTGGCCGCCAGGAAGCCGCCCAGGCCCATCAGCACCGCGCCGGTCCAGATCCAGTTCATGTACGGCTTGTAGTAGACCCGCATCACCCAGGCATCGCTGCCCAGCGGCTCGCCCATGTTCACGTACAGATCCCGGAACAGCCCCCGGTGCAGCGAGGTGTGCGCCATCGGCATGTCCTGGCTGAAATAGTCGCGCATCTGCGGGCGCAACGTCGCCAGCTGCCGGCCGTCCTCGCGGAACACCGCAACCGTCGCCTGTTCGGCGGTGTAGTTCGGACCGTCCACGGTTTCCAGCCGATCGAGCCGGAACCCATAGCCGCCGACCTCGACCGTCTCGCCCACCGCCATGCGCACGTCGCGCTCGTCGTCGTAGCCGATCACGAAGGTGACGCCGATCACCAGCAATGCGACGCCGATGTGCGCGATCTGCATGCCGGCGTAGCTGCGCCCGAGCCGCTGGACCCGGGTGCCGAAGCCCTGCGTGCTGCCCGGGCGCCGGCGCAGGCGCTCGACCACGTCCTTCAGTGCCGAGCCGAGGATCCACAGCCCCAGGAAGGTGCCCATCCCGGCAAGCAGCGACCAGCTGCCGACCGCCAGCGGCCAGAGCATCCCGAACACCAGGCTGAACCCGAGGATCCAGCGCAGCCGCCACAGCTGCTCGGTCGGGCTGTCCTGCTTCCAGCGCAGCCGCGGCCCGAACCCGAGCAACAGCAGCAGCGGCAGCATCAACGGCAGGAACACCGCCTCGAAGTACGGCGGGCCGACCGAGATCTTGCCCAGGCCGAACGCGTCGAGGAACAAGGGGTACAGCGTGCCCAGCAGCACCGCCGCCGCGGACACCGCCAGCAGCACGTTGTTGGTCAGCAGCGCCGACTCGCGCGAGACCAGCCCGAAGCTGCCGCCGAGGCCGACCTTGCCCGCGCGCCAGGCGAACAGCGTCAGCGAGCCGGCGACGACCACCGCCATGAAGCCGAGCAGGTACAGCCCGCGGTCGGGGTCGACCGCGAACGCGTGCACCGAGGTCAACACCCCGGAACGCACCAGGAACGCACCCAGCAGCACCAGCGAGAAGGTCAGGATCGCGAGCATCACGGTCCAGTTCTTGAACCCGCCGCGCTTCTCGGTCACCGCCAGCGAGTGCAGCAGCGCGGTACCCATCAGCCAGGGCAGGAACGACGCGTTCTCGACCGGATCCCAGAACCACCAGCCGCCCCAGCCCAGCACGTAGTACGCCCACCAGCTCCCGAGCCCGATGCCGAGCGTCAGAAACGCCCAGGCGACCGCGGTCCAGGGCCGCGACCAGCGCGCCCAGGCCGCGTCGAGCCGGCCGCCGATCAGCGCGGCAATCGCGAACGCGAACGCGACCGAGAAGCCGACATAGCCCATGTACAACATCGGCGGGTGGAAGATCAGCCCCGGATCCTGCAGCATCGGGTTGAGATCGCGCCCTTCCATCGCCGCCGGCAGCAGGCGCTCGAACGGGCTCGAGGTGAACAGGGTGAAGCCGATGAAGCCGATCGCGACCAGGCCCATCACCCCGAGCACCCGCGCCAGCACCTCGCGCGGCAGGCTGCGGCTGAAGGTCGCGACCGCCGCACTCCACAGGCTCAGGATCAGCACCCACAAGAGCAGCGAGCCCTCGTGCCCGCCCCAGACCCCGGAAATCTTGTACTGGGTCGGCAACAGCGAGTTCGAGTGCGTCGCGACATAGCGCAGCGAGAAGTCGTCGGTGACGAAGGCGTAGGTCAATGCCGCGTAGGCGAGCGCGATGAAGAACAGCTGCCCGAACGCGGCGCTGCGCCCCACCGCCATCAGCGCGACGTCGCCGCGCGCGGCCCCGATCAGCGGCAGCGTGCCTTGCGCAATCGCCAGCAGCAGCGCCAGGATCAGCGCAAACAGTCCAAGCTCGGCCACCATGCCTCAGTACCCCCCGGAATAGCCGCCGGGGGTGCCGCCGGGATGGCCGTCCACCGCCCCGCCGGCATCGCCGACCGTGCGCGCCTGCTCACGCTGCGCGCGCTTGATCGCCTCCGCCGCCTCCGGCGGCATGTAGGTCTCGTCGTGGCGCGCCATCACCTGGCTCGCCTTGAACACCCCGCCGTCCTGCAGGCTGCCCACCGCGACCACGCCCTGACCCTCGCGGAACAGGTTCGGCAAAATCCCGTGATACACCACCGGCACCGCCACCGCGGTGTCGGTGACCCGGAAATGCACCGTCACGCCGTCCTCGCCCCGCTGCACGCTGCCGTCCTCGACCAGCCCGCCAATCCGGAACGTCCGCTCCATCGGCACGATGTCGGCGACGATGTCCGAAGGCGTGTAGAAAAACACCAGATTGTCCCGAAAGGCGTTGAGCACCAGCCCCGCCACCACCGCCAGACTGGCCAGCCCCCCGGCCACCAGCAACAACCGCTTCTGCCGCGTCTTCATCGCGTACCCTCCTGCTCGTTCAACCGGGCCATGCGCTTGAGCCAGCCCACCAGACTGCGCCGGCGATAGCGCAACTGCACCAGCTCCACCAGCAACAGCCCGGCCATCACCAAATACGAGCCCCAGACATAGGGCGCATACCCGCCCATCGCCAGAAACTCCATCATGTCTCACCCTCCAGCCGTTCCCGTACCCAGCGCGCTCGACGCTCGCGCTCCAGCAACTCGATCCGCGCCCGCGCCAGCACCACCGCAATCGAATACATCCAGCACGCCAGCACCATGATCAGCAAGGTCACGAACATGATCGTCGCCATCGTCGGCGCCTCGGTCACCGTGATCGACGCACCCTGGTGCAAGGTGTTCCACCACTGCACCGAGAAATAAATGATCGGCACGTTCACCACCCCCACCAGCGCCAGCACCGCACTCGCGTTCGCCGCCCGCTGGCGATCGTCGATCGCCGCATGCAATGCCATGTAGCCGAGATACAAAAACAGCAGAATAAGTTCCGACGTCAGCCGTGCATCCCAGACCCAGTACACCCCCAGGTCGGCCGCCCCCACAATGCGCCGGTCCACAACGCCAGGAACGTGAACAACGCACCCGTCGGCGCAATCGCCTTCGCCATCACCTCCGCCATCTTGATCCGCCAGATCAGCCCGATCCCGGCATAGACCGCCATCAATACGTACAAAAACATCGACATCCACGCCGTCGGCACGTGAATGTAGATGATCCGGTAACTGTCCCCCTGCTGATAATCCGGCGGCGCCACCACCAGTCCCAGATACAGCCCCGCCGCGAACAGCAGCACCGTCAGCCCGGCAAACCACGGAATCAACCGCCCCGCCAGATCGTAGAAATTCGCCGGCGCCGTGAACCGGAACCACTGGATACCCCGGTCCGCGACCGCGGTGCTTCGCTGCGACATCGAACATGCCTCCGCTGACGTTCGGTTGGCCCCGCTGCGCCGACGCCGGTCCGTGGCGCCGGCCAGCGGCGCGCAATCAGGGCCTGACGGTATCGATCACCAGGCGCACATCGTTGCTGCCGACCTCAACCTCGTCCAGAACCCCTTCCAGATCGCCTGGGCGGGCACGCGAGTCGCCGTGACGCGAGACACGCGCAACCAGTGTGATGCTCTCATGGTTCGACAACACATGGTCGGCGGACATCGCAAGGCTGTCGTCGAGCGTGAACGCGACCGGCAGCTGGTCGAGCTGGGTGCTCAGCGCAGCCAGCGGCAGGGTGTTGCCGGTCAGGGTACGCGCAAACAGGTACACGGTGTCGCCGGGTTCAGCCTGGTCCGCGAGCTCGGGCGCCAACTCGACGACGCCGGACACGGTCACCAGATCGCTCGGCTCGAGCTCCGACTCGCCGAACGCCTCGACGTGCCCGTGAACCCGGGCGTTGCGCACCATTGCGGTGAGCTCGTCGTGCGCCGGCGTGCCCTCCGGCAGTTGGCCCAGCAGCTGGTTCCAATAGTAGGCGGCAGTGGTGTATTCGCGGTTTTGGTAGGCATGGATCCCGGCAAGTTCCAGCCCTTTTTGATCTTCAGCGTCGAGCTGCAGCGCCTCACGCACCAGCGCGATCGGACGCCCACTGAGGTCGCGGCCGGCGTTCACTGCCAGCGCCTCGGCATAACCCGAGACGACCGCCGCCGTCTCGGGCAGCAACTCGTACGCGCGTGCGAACGCAGCCTCGGCATCCTCCCAGCGATCACGAGCAATGTAGGCGTTGGCGAGGAAGGTCCAGCTCACGCCATCCTCCGGATCCTCGCGCACGGCTTCTTCAAGGGTTGCAAGCGCGTCGTCGACCTGGCGGTCCAGCCGTTCCAGGGCCTCCTGCATCTCACGCTGGCGCTCTTGTTCCTCCTGCTCTGCTGCCGCGACCTTGATCACGAAACCGGGTTCTCCAACCACCAGGTAAGCGCCCAGCGCCAGCGCCGGGATCACCGCGGCCAGCCCGGTGGCGAGCCGGCGAGCGCCGCCGGTTGCCGAACCTGCAGCCTCGGCCCCGGTAAGGGCGTCCTGGGCGAGGCGCGCCTCGAGTTCCGCACGCGCGGCATCGCGTTGGGCGTCGCTGAGCAGCCCATTGCGGTGATCCTCTTCCAGTTCACGGTATTGGTCCCGGTACACTGCGATGTTGAGTTCGCGCCGGTCCAGCGCGTCCTTCGCGGGCCGGCGCAGAGCGGCGGGCAGCACCCATACCAGCACCACGGCGACCATCAGCAAGGCCAGAACCCAGAAAGCGGCTACGGATACGATCGAATTCAACGGATTTACCTCTCTTCTTGCATCGGGGAACCGGACACGGATCGCGAGGCGGCCCGTGCTCCGGACGGATGGGTGTCGGATTCCAGCAGTCGGGCCGCCTCGCGCAGCATTTCCGGGCTGACCCCCTGCGCGGCCGTCACGGTCCGGCGGCGGTGCAGCGTCGCAGCGGCGAGCCCCACACCGATCAGCAGGAACGCCAGCGGCCCGCCCCAGAGCGCGTAGGTCATCGGCTTGACCGGGGGGCGGTACAGCACGAAATCGCCGTACCGGGCGACCAGCGACTCGACCACTTCGTCGTCGGTCATTCCGTCGCGCATCATCTCGCGAATCTCCTCGCGCAGGTCGAGCGCCAGCGAAGCACGCGATTCGGCCAGCGATTCGTTCTGGCAGACGACGCAGCGCAGATCCGCCGCCAGCACGTTCAGGCGTGCCTCCAGTACCGGATCGTCGGCATTCGGAAGGGCCGGCTGGCCGGCCGGCAACAGGGCCGGAACCAGCCAGAGCAGCACGACTGCCAGCAGGACCCGCCGCCTCATGTCCGCAACTCCTGCAGCAGAGGCACGAATTTCTGCTCCCATACCGACGGCGTGATCGCGCCTACGTGCTTCATGCGGATGATGCCGTCACGGTCGATCACAAAGGTCTCGGGAGTCACCGTGACGCCGTAACGGATCGCGACGCGCCCGTCGCGGTCGTCGACCGCCGCGACATAGGGGCTGCCGTTGCGCGCCAGCAATGGCGCCGCCTCGCGGTCAAGATCCTTCCACGTGAGGCCGTAGATCGGTACCCGGCCGGCCACCATTCGTGGCAAGTGGCGGTGTTCCTCGAGACAGGTGCTGCACCACGGCGCCCAGATGTTCAACAGCCAGACCTGCCCGCGCACCTCCGAAGGGGAGAAGGTCTCGCCCGGGCTCCCGACCACGGGCAGCGTGAAGTCCGGTGCCGGGCGGCCCACGAGCGGAGACGGCACTTCCTTGGGGTTCAGGTACAGGCCAAGGTACAGGAACACGCCCAGTGCGGTGACCAGCAACAGCGGGATCCAGCGCCTCATGTCGCCACCTCCTCGCGCGGTGCCGCCGCCGGCCGCGTGGCCATTGCCGGTTCGCGGCGCCGCAACACCACGCGGTAGCGCCGGTCGGCAGCGGCCAGCGTGCCGCCGATCGCAAGCAGCAGCGCTCCAACCCAGAGCCAGCCGACGAACGGCTTGTGGTAGACGCGCACCGTCCAGACGCCGTCTCCCAGCGGCTCGCCGAGAGACACGTACACATCACGGAACGGCCCGTAGTTCACCGCTGCCTGGGTCATGATCATTCCCGAGGCATTGTAGTTGCGCTTCTCCGGGTACAGCGTGAACGAACGACCCCAGGGGCTGGTGATCTCCATCGTGCCGCGCCCGGCGACGTAGTTCGGACCCGGCAACTCCTCCACTCCCTGGAAAACGAACCGGTAGCCCGCAAGCTCCACGTGGCTGCCGATAGGCATGCGCACGTCGCGCTCGGTCTCGTAGTTGGAAACGACCGTCACGCCAACGACCAGGAACGCGAGCCCCAGGTGTGCGATCTGCATCCCCCAGAACGACCGCGGCAGACGCGCAAGTTCCCGGATGCGACCGCCGCGCTTGTGCTGCAGGCGCAGCGCGAAACCCTTGAGCACGGTGAACAGGATCCACAGCGCCAGGAACAGACCCAGGCTCACTTTCCAATTGATGCCGTCGACCGTCAGCGGCAACAGCGCGGCCGTGACGAGCGCGACCGCGAATGCCCATTTCAATCGCCCTATCAGGTCCGGGAGATCAGCCTGCTTCCAGCGTGCCAGCGGCCCCAGACCCACCAGGAACAGCACTGGCGCCACCAGCGGCACAAAGACCGCGTTGAAGTACGGCGGACCGACCGAGATCTTGCCGAGGCCCAGCGCGTCGAGGAACAGTGGATAGAGCGTGCCCAGCAGCACTGCGCCGAGCGCCGCGACCAGGAACACGTTGTTCGTCAGCAGCAGCGACTCGCGCGAGAACCAGCCGAACGATCCCCCGGAAAGCATACGCGGCGCCCGTAGCGCGTACAGGATCATCGAGCCCCCGATGACGACTCCGAGGAAACTCAGAATGAACAACCCGCGCATCGGGTCGGTGGCAAAGGCATGGACCGAGGACAACACCCCGGAGCGCACCAGGAAGGTGCCGAGCAGCGACAGCGAGAACGTCGCAATCGCAAGCAGCACCGTCCAATTGCTGAACACGCCGCGCTTCTCGGTAGCCGCCAGCGCATGGATCAGCGCAGTACCGGCGAGCCAGGGCATCAGCGAGGCGTTCTCGGTCGGATCCCAGAACCACCAGCCACCCCAGCCCAACTCGCGGTAGGCCCACCAGCTGCCCAGCGCAACGCCCATCGTCAGGAAGGTCCAGGCCGCAGTGGTCCAGGGCCGCGACCAACGGGCCCAAGCCGCGTCGAGCCGCCCCGACAACAGCGCCGCGATCGCAAACGCGAACGCGACCGAAAACCCGACATACCCCATGTAGAGCAATGGCGGGTGCGAGATCATGCCGACATCCTGCAGCAGCGGGTTCAGGTCGCGTCCGTCAGCGGGTATCGGGAACAGGCGCTCGAACGGGTTCGAGGTGAAGATCAGCAGTGCCAGAAAGCCGACGCTGATCAGCCCCATCACACCCAACACGCGCGCGACCATCTCCTCCGGCAACTGGCGCGAAAACACCGCGACGGCGGCCGACCAGCCGGCCAGGATCACCGTCCAGAACAGCAGCGAGCCCTCGTGGGATCCCCAGGTCGCGGTGAATCGGTACACCGCGGGGAGCTGCGAGAAGGAGTTCTGCGCGACATTCTTCACCGAGAAGTCGTGCGCGAGGAAGGACCAGGCAAGCGCCGCGAACGCCGTCAGCAGCAGCACGAACTGCGCCTGGGCCAGGGGCTTGCCGAGTGCCATCATCCGGCTGTCGCCGCGTTGGGCGCCAATCAGAGGTACGGTCCCCTGCACCAGCGCCAGCACAAGCGCGAGGACCACCGCGAACTGTCCCAGCTCCGGGATCATGCATCACCTCCTGCACGCGGGCCGTGACAGGGACTGGAAAATTTCCCGCGGACCAGACCGGCCACCGGGAAACCTGAAGATCTTGCGAATTCGGTGCACACGGAGAACACCCCGGTGCAAAAAGCATATGGCATTGGGACGACCGGCAGAAAACATGGAAAAAAGGAGCCGGCGGCTAGCGCCGGCTCCCATTGGCGGCAACGCTGAGGCTAGTTCGCTGCCACGGCGGCGTCGATCGCCGCATCCAGCTTGCCTACCCCTTCCTTGCTCTTGGTGATGGACTTCATCAGCGACTCACGCGCCTGATCGGGGTTGTGGAAGCCCACCGAGTTCTCGGCGGTCCACCATTCCCAATGCAGGTGTGCGTCGTAGTGGAGCGCCCGCACCTCGTTGAGCACATCCTCCGACACGCCGGCCCGCTTCGCAACCGGGAACAGGTCGATCATACGGGCGAGCCAGAACTCGGCCTTCATGATCTTGCCGTGCGTGTAGTTCTTGATGTAGTCGATCGCGTACTCCGCCTCGGCCTCCGTCCAGCCGTCATGGCAGTTCAGGCAGGCACGATTCATCATGTCGCGCGGGGTGCGCGGGCTGTGCATCGTGTACTCCTTGCCGTTCTCCAGCTTGACCCTCGGCATGTGGCAGTCGGCACAGGTCACGCCGTTGCGCTCATGCGTGGAGCCCCAGAAGGTCTCCAGTTCCGGATGCTGCAGCTTGGGCAGCGGTGCACCGGTGGTCACATGCGTGAAGTCAAAGAAGTCGATCTCCTTCGCGGCTTCCGCGTAGTCGAACACGTTGGCCCAGAAGAAGTGGTTGGTACGACGGTCGTCCATACCGACCGGAGCACCGTCACTCTGCTGGAAGCCCGGGTTGCAGTTGTATTCGACGTGGCACTGACCGCACATCAGGTTGGAGTCGGCGACATTCAGCAGGCCGATCTTGCGGAAGTCTTCGCCGCCACGCTGGAAGGTCACCGGGGTCAGCGTGACATGCTCGCTCTTCGCCTCGTCATAGGGGTAGGTGCCCAGTCCCTGGTCGACGACCGCGTGGATCAGCGCATCGCGCACCACGCGCGGCTCGGTCGAGTGCGGATCGTGACACATATAGCAGTTCACCGGATGGTGCAGGTCACGTGCGAAGTCGACGACCTTCGAGGTCCGTGCCCACTTCGCAGCGTCGTGCTCGTCACCCATGTAGGCCCAATCCAGGATGTGATCCTGGGTCTTGCAGTTCAGGCATACCGGGTTCGCCGCAGTGGCGGTCTGGGCCAGGAAGCGGCGCTGATCCGACGTCGTCGGATCCATGTCCTCGATCACCGTCCAGGCGCCGCGAACCGCACCGAGACCATCGGTGACGTTCTGCCAGCTCTTGTACTGGAAACGGCCGCCGTAAGCCCGGTCGACGATGAAGTGGTCAACCAGCATGAACGCGTGGCTGCGCGGCTCCGCATGCTCGAGCGAGAAACCGTGCGCCCCGATCAGGGTGTCGAACTTCGGCGAGCGGCTGCGCGGGTTCGCCTTCTCCTCGCGCGGGTGGGACTCGTGGCGCACCGATGCGAACGAGTTGAACTGCGCGGTATGGCAGGAAGCACAGGCCTCAGGGGACGTGTGCGTGACCGGCCGCTCACCCATACGCCGGGCGCTGGCCGTTTCCACATGCTCGGTGGCATCGTGGCAGTGCACACAGTTCACGGTCGCGTGCTTGCCTACAACGTGCATGTCCTCGATCTGCGTGTGGCAGTCGTAGCACTGCAGCGCGTCCACGGGTTTGAGCTGGTCCCCCGACCCCGCATGCGCGGCGGAGGCCAGGAACAGACAGGCTGCCCCCGCGACCCATCGGCCCACACGGCCGAGTCTATTCAAATCATTCATACAGGTTCTCCTCTCCTCGGCTCCTCGGGCCTTCCACATGCCTCCGAGCCGCTTGTCTGCCTTTACGGTCTATGCGGGACATCCCTTCAGAACGCCCCACCCCTGTAGCCACCCCCGGATCCGGGTGCGGACGAAGCCTTAAAGCGGGCCTCCCCCTCGTCCCTCTCAGCCAAACAGGGGCGCGGTTTCGGGTCGCGCCCCTGTTTTCCGAAAGGTCGGATGCGATGATCCGGGCGCTGCCTTCCTCTGCTGCTCCCTGGGCACGCGTTCCAATGCCCGATCGTTCGTGACCGATGACATCGACTGTAGCGTCACCGTCGGTTCCTGCTCGCATCCTTAGGGGAACTTATAGCACATCTGCTTGCCCATCATGCTCAGCGAACCCAAGAAATCACGCCACCTCCCCACGATGGTTTCAACATTACCAACGGGTGGCACCCATGCCCTGGGTAGAGCGCTACCTATTTATAGGTAAAAGGCGTTACCCCCATGGGAACAAGCAACCCCCACACCCAAGCCGACCCCATCTCAACTTACTGAATTTGGTGACTTTCTTGGGCTCGCGGCGACGCGCGCAAGCGCTCGAGCAATTTTGCAGGAATGATGTAATGTATAAGGGGCGTGCGCCAGACCACAATTCAGAGAGTCTCAAAACACAACGTTTTTCTAATACGCAAGACCTCGAACTGACTCATGGGTCCGCATCGCTTCTCCGGCCGGAGTCCGCGCCCGGACGCGCAGCCGGAAAAACATTCACTGCACCCAAAAGGCGCGAAGACGCCTGGCAGCACACTTATAGATAAGCCCAAAGGGCGAAGGAGGCATGATGAGACGAACCAGACTGAAGGCGATCGTGGTCGCCGGCCTGCTGACGGCCGGCTCGGCGGCGGTTGCAGACAACACGCCGATGTCGGGGCAGATGCTCGCGTTCCAGTGCGCCGGCTGCCATGGCTACAACGGCCACAGTGTCGGGCCGGCAACGCCGTCGCTTGCGGGATTCCCGAAGGAGTACTTCGTGGACTCGATGATGGCTTACAAGGATGGCAGCCGGTACGCGACCATCATGGATCGCGTGGCGATGGGCTATACCGAGGAGCAGTTCGAGGCGATGGCCGAGTTTTTCGCCGCCCAGCCCTACCTGCCGGCGCAACAGGACTACGATCCCGAGCTCGCCGAGCGCGGCGCCGAGATTCACGATCAGCACTGCAATACCTGTCACTCCGAGGGCGGCCGCTACCCGGAGCCGGACACCGCACCGATCGCCGGGCAGTGGATGCCCTACCTGCGCGACTCCTTCGAGGACTTCCGGGACCACGGGCGCTGGCAGCCACGCGGGATGGAGCGGCGACTGCTGTCGGTGGACGATCTGGAGGCGCTGGTCCACTACTACGGCAGCCAGCAGGACCCCGCGGCCTACGTGTTTGACTGATTCAGGAGACCGACAGATGGCGAATTTCACCCGAAGGAGATTCATTCAGGCTGCTGGGCTGGGCAGCCTCGCGGCGACCCTGCCGTTCGGCACCGCCTGGAGCAGCCAGACCAAGGCGCGCGTGGTGGTCGTCGGCGGCGGCACCGGCGGGGCGATCGCGGCCCGCTACGTGAAGGCGCTGGACCCGGCGATCGACGTCACCATCGTCGAAGCCAATCCGGAATACACCAGCTGCTACATGAGCAACTGGGTGTTGGCCGAGATGCGCGACCTCGACAGCCTCACACATGGCTACGACAACGTGAAGGCACGCGGCATCAATGTCGTGATCGATACCGCGACCCGAATCGATACCGAGGGGCAGAAAGTGCTGACCGCGGGCGGCAAGAGCCTGCCCTATGATCGGCTGATCGTATCGCCCGGCATCGATTTCCAATGGGGCGCGATCGAGGGCTACGACGAGGCGGCTTCACAGGTGCTGCCCCACGCCTGGAAGGCAGGGCCGCAGACGCTGCTGCTGCGCGATCAGGTCGCGGCGATGCCCGAGAACGGCTTGGTCACGATCGTCGCCCCGCCGAACCCGTTCCGCTGTCCGCCAGGACCCTACGAGCGCGCGGCGCTGATCGCGAATTTCTGCACGCGGCACAAGCCCAACGCGAAGATCGTGATCTACGATGCCAAGGACGCATTCTCCAAGCAGGGCCTGTTCCAGGCTGGCTGGGAACGCCATTACCCGGGCATGATCGAGTGGGTCGGCGGCTTCGAGACCGGGGGAGGGATCCGGCGAGTGGATCCTGCTGCCAAGACGCTGCACACCGACTTCGACGACTTCGAGGCGGACGTGATCAACGTGATCCCGCCGCAGACCGCCGGACGCATCGCGGTCGACTCGGGCCTGACCGACGACTCCGGGTGGTGTCCGGTCGATTACCGCGACCTGCAGTCGACGCTCGCGCAGAACGTGCACGTGATCGGCGACGCGATGGTCAGCAGCGCCCTGCCGAAGTCCGGCTACATCGCGGCCTCGACCGCGAAGGTGGCGGCACTGGCCGTGGTCGACCACATCAACGGCCGCGAGCCCGGCGCGCCGGCGTACTTCAACACCTGCTACAGCCTGCTGACGCCCGAGCACAGCATCTCGGTCTCCGGGGTCTACGAGGCCGGCCAGACCGATGACGGCCAACAGACGATCCTGCCGGTCGGCGACTCGGTCGCGGTATCGCCGGCAGACGCCGACGACCTCTACCAAGGCCGCGAGGCCCGGTACGCAGCCAGCTGGTACGACAACCTGATCGACCAGGGCTTCGGCTAAGGCCATTTGCCGGACCCCGCCGTCGGTAGCCAGCCGATGGTGGGGTCCAGTTTCCGCTGCTTCGGCAGCGTCTTGTGTTCCGTGCAGAACCGGGTCGCTCGCAGACCGCCCGAGTCAGGTCATCCGCGTCAGTAGCCGATCCACTGACCTTGCAAAGTCCTCCAGCGAATACCCGAACGGTCATCGGGCATGCCCTTGTTCCGGGGGACGGATGCACGCCGCGCGTCGGCAAGCTGCATTGCGCTGGCCCAGCTCTCGTCGGGCCGATCCGCAACCAGCGCTACCATATCGCCATCAAGATGGCCGCCATCCACCATTTCCCACAGGATCCGCACGATCTCGTCCGGCGCGAGCGATTTCCGATACGGGCGATCCTGCGCAAGCGCCTGGTACACATCCGCGACCGCGAGAATGCGCGCCTCTGGCGGCAGGGCCTCGCCGGAATGGTGAAAGGGGTATCCATCGCCACTGACTTTCTCGTGATGCATCGCTGCCCATAGCGCCACTTCGCGCAGGCCATCGATGGGCTCCAGAATGGCATAGGTATCGAAACTGTGGCGTGCCATCACCGCCAACTCCCTTTCGTCGAGCGGCCCGGCCTTTTCGAGAATCTCGTCCGGCACCCGCAGCTTCCCGAGATCGTGCAGCAGGCCGGCCAGTTCGAGCTTGTCACAGGCCACGCCGTCCAGTCCCGCCCAGGTTCCGACCTTGCGCGAAAGCGCGGCAACACCCCGGGAGTGCTCCGCGGTGAAGCGGCTCTTGGCGTCGACGATGGTGGCAAAGATATCCGCAACGGCGCGCAATGCGGGGGAATCGACAGCGCAGGTCGCGCCTCGTGCGACCCATGCCCGAAGGTAATGATCGATTTCCCGTTCGCCCAATGCCAGCCAGAAAGACTCCCGCTGCGATACGGCCTCGAACGCATCGATCAGATGCGGAGCGAACATGCGCCCCGCATGCCCGCGGATCACATCGCGCGTGTCCCGTTGCGCGAGCAGCAAATTCTCGCCGGCGTGCTGCGCAGAAAGCGCATCGACACGATCGACCAGGAAGATCAGGTTGCCGATTTCGGCGTCTTCGCTATCGAGATCCTGCCGTTCCAGCACCTGCCAGTGGGAGTGATGCAGGCGCACGGGCTCGGCCAGATCCGCCAGTGGCGGACATCCCAGAAGCAGCGCATGCCCCCGGTCGCAGTGCGCCTGCGCGCCGTTCCAGTCCATCTCCCGGATCAGATTCTGGTGGAGTCGCGTCGACGATACGCCGCAATCGTGCAGGATCGCCGCGCAGATCAGTCGGTCGAAACGTTCACTCGAGAACCCCAGCTGGTTCGCGCATTCTGCGGCCATGTACGCGACCCGCTTGCCGTGCCCCAGCGAATCGACCCCGACCATGTCGAGCGCATCCGAAAGTGAATAAATGACTTGACGCAGGTTGACCTGAAGATGCAGCGGTTCCGACACAATTCCGATCCATGGCGACAATCACACGCAGGCAGTATAGACCAACGCTGACGAGGCGCCCGGCGGGTGCAGCGCCCGCCGCAAGGGGTCCGCGCAACTCACGGCCGCGCCTGCGCGTCCTCGAACACGGCCAGGGCCTCGAGCCAGGCCGCTTCTGCTGCCTCCAGTTCCGCACGCAGGCGGCCCTGTCGCTGCAGCAGTTCCTCGAGGTCGCCGCCGGAACCCTGCTCGTAAAGCCCGGGGTCCCCAAGACGTGCCTCGAGTGCCCGCAATTCTTCCTGCAGGTGCACACAACGCGACTCCTCACGCTCCGCCGCCTTGCGCAGGGGTTTCAGTGCCTCGCGTTGCCGGGCCGCCTCCCGGCGACGTTCGCGACCACCATCCCGTTCCGCTGGACCCGCCTGGCTACCGGCGATCCCGAGCGTGGCAGTGCCGGAGCGGAGCTGACTGAGTTCCCGGGCATAGTCGTCGAGATCGCCGTCGTATTCTTCCACCTGTCCCGCGCGCACGCGCCAGAAACGGTCGCAGGCCCTTGCAAGCAGATCGCGGTCGTGCGAAACCACGACCAGCGCCCCCGCGTAGTCCTCGAGGGCCTCCGCCAGCGCCTCGCGCATGTCGAGGTCCAGGTGGTTGGTGGGCTCGTCCAGCAGCAGTACCGACGGCCCCTGGCAGACCAGCATTGCCAATACTAGGCGCACGCGCTCGCCGCCGGAAAGCCCCGCGACCGGCAGGTCGGCACGCGTTCCCGCGAATCCGAACGCACCGAGGAGATTGCGCAGTTCCTGTTCGGCCCGGTTGCTACCCAGGCGTTGCAGGTGCAATAGCGGACTCGCCGCGTCGTCGAGCTGCTCGCGCTGGTGCTGGGCGAAATGCCCGACCACCAGCCCTGGCTCGACCACGCGTGCACCCTCGGTCAGCGGGAGCAGCCCCGCGAGCACGGCCAGCAGTGTCGACTTGCCGGCGCCGTTCGGGCCGAGGATTCCGATGCGGTCGTCCGGGCGCAGGCGTAACGTCGTTGGGCGCAGCCGCACCCGGCCATCGACGCGGACCCCGGCATGATCCAGGCGCAGCAGCGGGTCGGGCAGACGGTCCGGCGCCGGGATGCGCAGGTGCATCGGGCGGGCCGCGCGGAGCAACGCGACCTCATCGAGCTTCTCGAGTCGCTTCAGCCGGCTCTGTGCCTGCCGGGCCTTGGTCGCCTTGGCCCGGAACCGCGCAACGAAGCGTTCAAGATGCGCACGCTCCTCGGCCACGCGCCGGGCGGCGGCCTCGGTCTGCGCCACGACCTCGGCGCGCCTGCGTTCGGCCGCGCTGTAATTGCCGGTATACAGCTGAACCTGCCGGTGCTCGATATGGGCGATGTGGCTGACCACCGAGTCCAGGAAGCGCCGGTCGTGCGCGATCACGATCAGGGTGCCGGGATAGCGCGTGAGCCAGCCTTCGAGCCACAGGATCGCTTCGAAGTCGAGATGGTTGGTCGGTTCGTCGAGCAACAGCAGATCCGAACGCGTCATCAGGGTGCGAGCCAGCCCCAGGCGCATGCGCCAGCCACCGGAGAATTCCGCCACTGCCCGATCGGGATCGCCGGGCGCGAAGCCGAGACCCGCCAGCAGCTGCCGCGCCCGGGCCTCCGCGCTCCAGCCGTCGATCGCGTCGATCTCGGCATACAGCCGCCCGTGCTCCGTGCCGTCCCGGCAGCGCTCCAGGCGCTCCTGCAGCGCCCGCAGTGCCGCGTCTCCGTCGAGCACATAATCGACCGCGCGGCGCGGGCTGGCCTCCACTTCCTGGGGCAGATGCGCGCAGACCCAGTCCCGCGGCATCGCGATCCGCCCGGCATCCGGCGCGAGTTCGCCGCGCAATGCGGCCAGCAGGCTGCTCTTGCCGCAGCCGTTGGCGCCGGTCAGGCCCACGCGCCATCCCGGATGGATACCGAAACTCGCGCCGCCGATCAGCACCTGGCCACCGCGGCGCAGTTCCACGTCTTCAAAGCGAATCATGCGCGCAAGTGTACGGCCTGCGCCATCGAATCGGCCAACGCCCCCTGCTCGCGCATGCAGGCGAACGCGACGGAGGCGATGGCCACGGGCGTTAACGGCGGCGATCCGGGCGCGCGTGGTCTGGACTGTGGTACCGCCTGAGTCGGCACCCGCAGCGCCGAACCGCGCTGCGTTCCCGATCGGAAGTCGCGGTCGCACCCACCCATAAGCCCTTGCTAATATAATGGGCCGCAGCGAAACGCAACCGGCGACCGGGCGATCCCCACCGCCGCAGACGATGAGGACACGACGATGAAGATCACCACGACGCGCCGCCTGGTCGGGACGGCACTGCTGCTGTTGCTGCTCTGGAGCCCGGCGCTGCCGGCGTCGGTGATGGTGCTGGTGCACGGCTACCTGGGCGACGGGGAGAGCTTCCATCGCGCCGGCGTGATCGATGCGCTGCAAACCGCCGGGTGGCAGTACGCGGGCGACTGGCGCCCCTCGGCCAACGGCCGTCCCGAGCTCGTCCGCAAGGACACTGCGGCGCCGAACACCGTCTACACCGTGACGCTGCCGGCGACCGCACCGCTGGTCGTGCAGGCGGACTGGCTCAGCGCGATGCGCCGCGAAATCGCGCAACGCCATCCCGGCGAACCGGTCACGCTGGTCGGCCATTCGGCCGGTGGCGTGGTCGCGCGGCTCAGTCTGGTGCGCTCGGGCGAGGGAGCGGTCGAGCACCTGATCACGATTGCGAGCCCGCACCTCGGCACCGGGCGGGCGATCCAGGCGCTCGAGGCAACCCAGGGCGGCGGCCTGCTCGGACCGTTCCGGCAGATCCTGACGCGGCAGGCCGTGGGTGGCAGCAACTACGACGCGCTCCGCCACTCCCGCGCGGTGCTGGTTGACCTGACGCCGCCGGCGCAGGGCAACCTGCTCGGCTGGCTCAATGCCCAGGAACACCCGGACATCACCTACGACGCGGTGGTGCGCAATACCGGGTTCCGCATGGGCGGCGACCTGCTGGTGCCGGCGTACAGCCAGGATCTGAACCAGATTCCGGCGCTGCGCGGGCGGGCCACCGTGACCACGAGCCCGCTCGAGCACGGGCTCGAGCCGCAGGACGCGCGGCTGATTCTGGAACGCATCGCCGCGCGGACCGGACCGTCCGCCTGAACGCCGGCGGTCGACACGGCCGGGCAGCGGCTGCCGATGCCGCCGGCCGGATCGACCATCAGGCCTAGCAGCCCAAGTCCGGCAGACTGCTAGGCCACCACCGGGCGCTGCCCGGGCTGGATGAAGCGCACGCAACTCAGGCCGGTGTCGAGCACCGCGCGGCGCAGCGCCTCGATCGCCTGGGGCCGGGGAAAGCTGGTGCGCCAGGCCAGCGCAACGCGCCGGCTGGGCACCGGCTCGGCGAAACGCCGGACCGCAAGCAGCCGCTGGGCATAGCGATCGGCCCCGGCCGCGGTGCAGGGCAGGATCGTCACCCCCATCCCCGAGGCGACCATGTGCCGAATGGTTTCCAGCGACGAACCTTCGAGGTTGCTGGACGGGCTGCCCTGCGCACTGGCCTCATGCAGGCACCGGGGGCAGACCTCGAGCACCTGGTCGCGGAAGCAATGCCCGGCCCCGAGCAGCAGCAGGGTGGCTTCGGCGAGGCGATCCATGGTCAGGGGTTCGTCGTGGTTCAGCGGATGCGAGGCTGGCAGAACCGCGACGAACGGCTCGTCGTACAGCGGTAGCGTCACCACGCCGGGCTCGTCGAACGGCAGCGACACCACGATCGCGTCGAGTTCGCCCTCCTTGAGCCGATCGCGCAGCACCGCGGTGAAGTTCTCCTCGAGCACCAGCGGCATGCCGGGAGCCCGCTCATGCAGCACCGGAATCAATTCGGGCAGCAGGTATGGAGCGACGGTGTAAATCGCCCCGAGCCGCAGCGGACCCGAAAGCTGATCCTGTTCGCGGGCCGCCATCTCCTTGAGCGCGGTGGCCTCGTCGAGCACCCGTCGCGCCTGACGGAGCAGCGCGGCACCGGCCGGAGTCACCGTGACATCGCCGTGCCCACGCTCGAACAGGGTGACCCCAAGCTCCTCTTCCAGCTTGCGCACGGCAACCGACAGCGACGGCTGGCTGATGTGGCAGGCCTCGGCAGCGCGGCCAAAATGCCGTTCCCGCGCCACCGCCACCGCATAGCGCAACTCGTTCAGCGTCATGGCCGTTCGCCGCCCGGTCCGGGACCGGTCGAGTCCGGGTCGAGCAGGCGCCCTCCGTCCGGGAGATCCATGCTAACTACCCGGACGCGGCGCCCCCGCAGCGACAATTCCCCCGTGTAGCGCGCATTGCCGTCGGTGGCGAATTCGAAACGGTAGCGCCGCACCAGACCGAGGCGCCCCCCGCTCCAGTCCGGGCGCACCCCTGCGGCCACCACGCTGCCATCCAGGAACTGCACGCCGGCACGGGCACACACGTCGCGCGCCACCTTGCGCGCCCGTTCGATGCTGCGCCAGGCATCGTTGAAGTAGACGACAGCGAGCACGAGGGCAAGAATCACGAAGAGTCCAGTCATGAACGGGTATGATACGCGTAAGGCTCCACGGCGCTCACCCCCTGCGCGCCCGATGCGGCATTCGCCTTTGGTCCCGCCCATTCCCTGTGGTCCCGCGATGATCCCTAAACCCGATACGATCGATTCGCTGCTGAAGGCCCTGCGCGAGGTCGCGCGGGAGGAACTGATGTCGCGCTTCGAGGGCCGGCTGGCCGTGCGTCGCAAGGCCGACGGCAGCCTGGTCACCAGCGCCGACCACGCGGTCGACGAACGCATGCGGGAGGAACTCGCCACCCGGACTCCCGGTATTCCGGTGCTGAGCGAGGAACAGACCCCCGAACACCAGCAGGAGGTACTGGCCGGCGAGGGGCCGTTCTGGCTGCTCGATCCGCTGGACGGCACCACCAACTTTACCGGCGGCCTGCCGTTTTTCGCGGTTTCGCTCGCACTGGTCGACGCAACCGGCGTGCGCTTCGGGGCCACCTGCGATCCGGCCCGGGACGAATTGTTCAGCGCCACGCGCTCGGGCGGCCTGCGCCTGAACGGCGAACCGATTCCCGAGCGGCCGCGCGAGAACACCGAACTTCGCGACTGCACGGCGCTGGTCGATTACAAGCGCCTGCATCCGAGACTGGCCGGTGCGCTGGTCGACAATCCGCCCTATCGATCGCAGCGCAACCTGGGCGCCTGCGCGCTGGAATGGGCGTGGCTGGCTGCCGGCCGCGCCGACCTGTACCTGCACGGCGGGCAGGCGCTCTGGGACAGCGCCGCCGGCGGCCTGATGCTGGCGGAGGCCGGCGGCAAGGCCAGCGATCTCGATCACGGACCGGTGTTCCGGCGCCGGCTGGAAAAGCCGTCGGCAGTCGCCGCACGCACGCCGGCGCTGTACGCCAGCTGGTTGCGCTGGCTCGACCAGCACCGCTGACCCCTGCCGCCATGGCGCTGATCCCCGCCCTGCCCCGTTACCTGCCGATCGCATGGAAGCTGGCGGCGGTCACGTCGGCACTGACGCTGCTCACCGTGGTGGTGCTGGCAACACTGGTCCTCCACCAGGTGCGCGACGTGCTGCACGATCAGATCCGGGCACAGGCCGACCTGATCGTCGGGCACATCGCCCGGGCCTCCGCGGAACCGATCCTGGCCGATGACCGGCTGGCGCTGCAGACGCTGGTCCAGGCACAACTGCAGCATGGCGAGATCGAGTTCCTGGCGGTCCACGCGAACGACCAAGGCCTGCTGGCCAGCGCTGGCCAGCGCCCGGGCACCCAGCCGCTGAATGCGCATCCGCACTGGTCGCTGGTTCCGTCGAGCCACCACCAGTACCGTCCGGTGCTGTTCCAGGGCGTCGAGGTGGGCTGGGTCGAGGCGTACATCGACACCGCCGCGATGCAGGGACTGCTGCACAACACGATCCGCGCCGGCGTGGCCACCGCCGTCGTGGTATCGGTCCTGGGGCTCGTGCTCGCAATCGCGATCAGCAAGCGCCTGGTCCGGCCGCTCGAGCGTCTCGCCAAGGCGACCCGCAAGCATGCCGCAGCCACGCCCGGAGCGAGCCTCGTGCAGGACGAACTCGGGCAGCTGATCCACGCGTTCCGGAACATGAGCACCGACCTGCTGCGCAAGGACCAAGTCGAAGACGCGCTGCGCCGCTACGTGTCGGATGGGGTGGCGCAGGACATCCTCGACAATCTGGACCGCATCGAACTCGGGGGCGACCCAGTCGAGGGATCGGTGCTGTTCGCCGACATCAAGGGCTATACCACGCTCTCCGAGCAGCTCGATCCGGCCGAACTCGGGCGGATCCTCAACGAGTTCTTCGGACCGATGGCGAGCACCATCGCCGCCCACGGCGGTGTGGTCGACAAATACATCGGCGACTGCACGATGGCCGTGTTCGGCGTAACTCGGCCGGATGTGCAGCATCGCCTGAACGCACTTCGCGCAGGCCTCGCGCTGCTGAACACGATCCGCGACCTGAACCGCGCCCGCGAGGAACGCGGCGACGTTCGCGTCGAATTCCGCATTGGCCTGCACGCCGGCCGGATGCTCGCAGGCAACCTCGGTGCCGAGGATCGGATGCAGTACACCGTAGTCGGCGGACCAGTGAACCTGGCTTCGCGCCTGACCGAGATCGCCGAACCGGATTCGCTGCTGGTGACCGACGGATTCATGCCCCGCGACGAACTGAGCCAGCGCTTCCGCATCCGATCGCGAGGCCGCCGCCGGCTCCGGGGCGTCGCGGGCGAAGTCGAGCTGCTCAGCGTATTGGGGGAACGATGACGCACAGCCGACGCCGGGACCGCGCCCCGCTACCACTCGTAGCGGGATTGCTCCTGTTGATGCTGCAGGGATGCGCGGTGTGGTTACCGCCCGAAATGCCGGAAGATCGCCTGGAGCGGTTCCTGGCAGCCGGGGAATACCGCGCCGCGCTGGATCTGCTCGACCATCTGGAACCGGACCGCCTGGAACCGCTGCTGGATCGCAAGCCCGAGATCGCGGCTGCCGCGAACCGCGCGGGTCAGAACGTGCTGAAGCAGGCCGAGCGGCTGGCAGCCGACGGCGAGCTTGCGCGCGCGCTGGTGACGTTGCGTCAGGCACAGGACCGCTTGCCCGACGACCCCCGCCTGGACCGCCAGATCGAATTGCTGACCGCGGCGCGCAGCGCACGAATGGACGCGCTGGGCAGCGACTATCTGATGCTCGAAGCCACCAGTCTGCTCGAACGCCAGCGCCTGATCGACAGCATGAACCGCCTGGCCACCGGCCCGGCGGAGCTGCCGACGCGACCGGAGGATCTGCAGCGCGAGGCGCGAGAGCTGGCCCGCGCGCTCGACGCGCGTGCCGCGACGCGCAAGGCCCCCGATGAGCGCCAGCCCCTCCTCCAGCTCGCCCAGGCACTGGACCCGTCAGAGCAGCGCGCGCAAACGCTGGCCGAATTAGGACCATCAGCGCGCCCGCCGCGCCGCGACACCCCAGCCCGTAGCGCGCCGGACCGCCCGACCATCGCGGATCTCCAGCAGACCCTTGCCAGCGACGATCTCGAGGCGGCAGGGCGCATCTGCGCGGATGCGGCCAGAGCCAGAATCGACCCCGCGTTCGCGGCCCTGTGCCAGGACTTCGAACGGCGGCTGGCCGTGCAACTCGATGCCTGGCTCGAGGAAGGTCGGCGTCTGTACGCGACCGGCGAGCTCGATGCCGCGATCGACCGGTGGCGCCGCGGCCACGAGCTAGCGCCGGAACACGCGGAGTTGCAGGCAGCGCTCGAACGTGCGGAGCGGGTGCAGGAACGGCTAGAGAGCCTGCGCGACCGCAACGCCGCGGCGAACGCGCAGTAGATGCCCCACGATCCCGCCAGCCCTCGCCCCGGCCGCGAATCTGGGCCGTGGCCACCGCCGCAAGAACGGCATCCGGCCCTCGACCGATCGCTGCGCTCGCTCCCTGGGCCTATTCCAGATAGGATGGCCGGCTGTTTTTCCGTCTTCGTGCCGACATGAGCCAAGCCATCGAACCCCTGCTCGCCGAGGAACCGCATCGGCGCATCCGCATCGGCGATACCGAGATCGTGCTGCTGGGCACTGCACACGTATCCCCGGCCAGCGCCCGCACGGTCGGCGACCTGATCGCCACCGAGGCCTTCGACACCGTCGCGATCGAGCTCTGCCTGAGCCGGCAGCGCGCGATGCTCGACCCGGACGCGATGCGCAGGCTCGATCTGTTCAGCGTCATCCGCGGAGGCCAGGTTCCGATGGTCGCCGCGAGCCTTGCGCTCGGCGCCTACCAGCAGCGTCTGGCCGAACAGTACGGGATCGAGCCCGGGGCCGAGATGCGCGCGGCGATCGACGGCGCGATGGACCGGGGGCTGCCGCTGGCGCTGATCGACCGCGACATCGGACTGACGCTGCGCCGCGCGTACCGGGCCGTGCCCTGGTGGCAACGCATGGGGCTAGTCGGCGGCCTGTTCGCCAGTGTGCTGAGCCGGGAGAAGATCGACGAATCGGAGATCGAGCGCCTGAAGCAGGGCGACATGCTGGAATCGACCTTCAGCGAGTTTGCCGAGCAGTCGCGCGAACTCTACCTCCCGCTGATCGACGAGCGCGACCGCTACATGGCCGCGCACCTGCGACGGCTGGCGGCCGACGGCGGCCACCGACGCATCCTCGCGGTGGTCGGGGCGGGACACCTGAAGGGGATCGAGAACTACGTGGAGCTGGACCGGCAGCCACCGCCCGAGGTGTTGCACGCCCTCGAACAGTCCCCGCCACGGGCGCGCTGGCCCCGCTATCTGCCCTGGGTGGTGGTCAGCGTGATCCTGGCCGGCTTCGTGATCGGCTTCACGCGCAACCCCGAGCTGGGTCTGCAAATGGTGCTCGACTGGATCATGATCAACGGGGGGCTGGCCGCATTGGGAGGCGCGATCGCACTGGCCCACCCGGTCACCATCGTGACCGCCGCGCTGGCGGCGCCGCTGACCTCGCTGAACCCCACCATCGGGGTCGGCTTCGTCGCGGCCGCGGTCGAGCTGTACCTGCGCAAGCCGCAGGTGGGCGACTTTGCCCAGTTGCGCCGCGACACGACCAGCGCCAGGGGCTGGTGGCGCAACCGCGTTTCGCGTGTGCTGCTCGTGTTCCTGTTGACCACCCTCGGATCGGCGCTTGGCACCTATATCGGCGGCGCCCGCATCTTCGGACATCTCTTCGGCGCAGGGAACTAGACCGCCCGCGGGGTCGCAGCAGGCCTTCAGAGCCCGATGCCGATCCCGATTCCGAAGGTCACACCGCCCGAACGCCTGTCGCGCAGCTCGGGCTCCGGCCAAAGCTTCACCGCGGTGCTGGCCATGACCGGAAAGATGTACTCGACCTCGCCGATCCGGCCGGGCTCCGTGCGCTGAATCGGGCCGTAGGCGCTGATCCTCCGGCCGACCCGGTAGTCCAGCGGGTCGAGAAATCCCGCCACCTGCAGCCGGAAGCGGCCCTGGGTCATCCGGTCGGTGCGCGGCTCCTGGTTGCGCAACGGGTAGCCGACCACCTCCAGCATCGTATGGTCCGGACGGTTGACCACGCCCACGATCACGCCGCCCCAGACCTGTGGATGCACCGGGAGCCCGATCTCGACCGCTTGCCTGGGCGTGACCTGCGTCCCGGCGTCCGGCGCCGGAAACGGCGGCGTCGCACAGGCGGCGACCGAAAACGACAGCAGCGCGACGGCCGCCCAGCGCCGCCAGGCGCTCATGGCCACGCGCCCCACCCTCGCGGCCCCCAGGGATACCGATGATACGGCCGCCAAGGATCCCAGAACGGATCCCAGAACGGATCCCGGTAGATGACCGCCGGCTCCGGCAGGGGCCAGAGATGGATCGAAGCCGCCGCGACCTCGGGAAAGCGGTACGGAAATTCGCCGATGCTGCCGGCGCTCACGCCGGTGACCCGGCCGCGTACGGTCACCTCGCGCATCGGCGCATACACCTGGGGATCGAGGAAGTCGCCGAAGAATACGCGGAACCGGCCCTCGCTGCGATCACCGATCTGCGGGCGCTGAGCGCGCGTCAGCGGCCGCGCGACGATTTCCAGGCGCGTGCCGTCGGGTTCGTTGGAAACCCGGGCGATCACACCGCCCCAGACCACATCGGTACCCATCCAGGCGTCGGGGTCGGACCGAACCTCGGCGATTCCGGGCTGGGCTTCGGGCACCGGCTCGAGCGCTTCGGGTACCGTCGCGCAGGACGCGAGCAGCCAAGCGGCACCGCACACGAGCGGCAGTGCGAACCGCGGGCCTTGGCGTAACCTGTCCATATCCGATCAGACCCCGGCGGCGATCGCGGCGTTCCCGGTCGGCAGGCGGCTGGCTGCGGGCGTAGCCGTTCCGGAACCGGCACAGCGGACAAGACCCGGGAGCGCCCGCAGCCTGTCAGTCACCGGCGCCCAGCTGCCGGTTCATGAACGCCGTCGCTCGCATCAATGCGTCGCGGGTCGCGAGATCGTCGGCAAAGGTCCGTACCGGTGGCTCGCGAAAATCGAAGCCGCGGCCCACCCCCGGGTAGGTCACCAGCTCCACCGGCAATCCCCGGCCCTGCATGCTGGCAACCGCCATGTCGATCCCCCGCTTGCGCTGATACTGTTCGTTCTCGCCGACGAAGATCAGCGCAGGCAGCGTCATCCGGTCCGCCTCGACCGCATAGCGATAGACCTGCATCGGTTCGGGGGCATTCGGATCCTGCATGTGCGGGTAATAGCTGACGTAGCAGGCCAGCGCGTCGGACTGGCGATCGAGGGTTACCGCCAGTTTCAGGGTCTTGTACCCGCCCCGGGTATGCGAGTACACGCAAACGCGATCCCCGGCGTGTGTCCCGGACGCGAGCACGTGCTCGAGTACGTCGTTCAGGTCGGTCTCGAGTACGTAGTCGTGCTCGATCGGCATCACCTCGATGAACCGCCCGATATAGAGGTCGGGCGCATAGACCACGAACCCGCGGGCCGCCAGACGCCTCACGTGCCCCTGGACCAGCGGATCGACGCCGCGGCGGCCGTGCACGAACAACACCCCGGGGAATTCGCCCTCCGTTTCAGGACGAGCGATGAAGATCGGGATATCGGCCTCGTCCGTCGTCAGTGTCTCGGTGGTCGAGGTGACCCTGTAGTTCGAGGGGACCGGCAGCTGTCCGTCGGACCACCAGGCCAGATCGAGCCAATCGTGGCGGTCATCGGCAGCGGCCAGGCTCGACAGAAACAGCCAAAGCATGAACGCGGTCAGTCGGTAGGGCATGGCGTGCACTCCTGGATCATGGCGGGTGCGCTCCGGCCCGCCCCCGGCCCACAGCCCGGGACGCGGCGCGCCGGGCGCCAATCCCCTCGGGCTCTGCAGCCCGCTACGGGGTGGCGCGAGGCTGGCAAACGGAAGCCGCATAAAGAATAGACTTCCCGGCGACCGCCCGCATTCCACGCCAACCGTGGCCATGGGGTTCGATTGCACCGGTTCCGGGCACCGGATACTCTCGAGCGGCGTTGCCTCCCGAACCGGGGTGACCGCCCAACCCTGACCCACCGAACGAGGTGTCCTCTATGCGCCGGATGATCGTCGTTTTCGCGTTTGCCTTGTTGCTGACCACCCATGCCGCCCTCGCCCAGAACGGGGCGGAGATCCAGGTCGACGAAATCACCTACGAACACGCCGGAATCGAGCTGACCGGCTACCTCGCCCACGACGCGTCGCGCGAGGGCCCGCGCCCTGGCGTAATCGTGGTTCACGAATGGTGGGGACACGATGCGCATGCACGCCGGCGCGCCGAGATGCTCGCGGAAGCGGGCTACGTCGGATTCGCACTGGACATGTACGGCAGCGGCAAGCTGGCCGAGCACCCGAACGAAGCGCGTGAGTTCGCGACCGCGGTACGCAGCAACCGTGACACCATGCTGGGCCGGTTCCAGGCAGCCGAGGCGCTGCTGCGCGAACATGAGCTGACCGCCGAGCAGCCGCTGGCGGCCAGCGGGTACTGCTTCGGCGGCAGCGTGGTCCTGGAAGCGGCCCGCAGCGGCGCGGACCTCGCGATGGTCGCGAGCTTCCACGGCGCGCTCGCCACCGAACACCCCGCCGGGCCGGATCGCGTGAAGGCCGACATCCTGGTCTTCAACGGCGCCGACGACCCGCTGGTTCCGGCGGAACAGATCGCCGCGTTCCGCGACGAGATGGCGGCTGCCGGCGTCGACTACACCTTCGTCGACTTCTCCGGCGCGACGCACAGCTTTACCAACCCGGGTGCCGACGCCATCGCCGAGGAATTCGGGATGCCGGTCGGCTACAACGCGCGCGCCGACCGTGACTCCTGGAACTGGCTGCTCGCCTACCTCAACGACCGGCTCTGATGCCGTTCGGCGCGAGGGCCGAGAACCTTCACGGCCCTCAGCGCCCGTCCTTCCACACGACATCGTAGAGGTCGCGCCGCCGGTCGCGCAGGTTGCGCACCGACCCGTGGTTGCGCAGCTCCTTCAGGTTGTCCAGGTCCAGATCGACGATCAGCGTCATCTCGGTGTTCGGGGTCGCCTCGGCGGCCACCGCGTCGTGTGGAAACGCGAAGTCCGATGGCGTAAACACCGCCGCCTGAGAGTACTGCATGTCCATGTTCTCGACTTTCGGCAGGTTGCCGACGCTGCCGGAGATCACCACATAGCATTCGTTCTCGATCGCGCGGGCCTGCGCGCAGCGGCGCACCCGCAGATAGGCGTTCTTGGTATCGGTCCAGAACGGCACGAACAGGATCTGCAGGCCCTGGTCCGCCATCAGCCGCGGCAGCTCGGGAAACTCGACGTCATAGCAGATCAGGATTCCGATCTTCCCGAAGTCGGTATCGAAGACCTTCACCTCGCTGCCACCCTGCAGCCCCCAGAAGCTGATCTCGTCGGGCGTCACGTGGATCTTGTACTGGTGATCCCAGGTACCGTCGCGCCGGCAAAGATAGGAAACGTTGCGCAGCACGCCGTCGTGGTACTCGGGCATCGTCCCGGCGACGATGTTGATGTTGTACGCGAGTGCCAGACGCACCATCTCCTCGCGGATCGCGCCGGTGAACTCGGCCAGGCTGCGCACCGCCTCGGCGGGATTCTCCTGGTTGAACTGCCCCATCAGCGGACCGTTGAAGAATTCGGGAAACAGCAATGCGTCGGCCCGGTAACCGGAGACCGCGTCGACGAAATACTCCATCTGCAGGAAAAGTTCGTCCAGCGTCGCGGTCGGGCGCATCTGCCACTGCACAACACCCACCCGCACATCGGAACGGCTGCCGCCGATGACCTTTTCCTGTTCCTCGTAGTAAATGTTCAGCCACTCGATCAGCGTCGCGTAGGCCCCGGACTTGTCGTCGGCCGGCAGGTAGTTGGTAATGATCCTGCGCACGTGGAAATCGTTCGCGAGCTGAAAGGTCAGGATCGGATCCGTGAGCTCGTGGTTCTTCACCTTCTCCACGTACTGCTGCGGGGTCAGCTCGCCGGCATATTCCGCGTAGCCCGGGATGCGCCCGCCGGCAACGATCGCGCGCAGGTTCAGCTTCTCGCACAGCTCCTTGCGCGCATCGTACAGGCGCCGGCCAAGGCGCATGCCGCGGTAATCCGGGTGCACGAAGATGTCCACGCCGTAGAGCGTGTCGCCGTCGGGATCGTGCGTGGTCAGGAAGCCATTGCCGGTGATCTGCCAGTAGCTGTGCTGATCGCCGAAGCGGCGGTACTCGACAATCAGACTGATCGCGGCCGCGACCACCTTGCCGTTGTCCTCGATGCAGATCTGCCCCTCGGGAAAACGCGTGACCTGCGAGGTGAACTGGTCGAGACTCCAGGCCCCGTCGAGGTCCGGGTACACACGCTCCATGATCTCGTGGATATCCGGGTAATCCTCCAGTCGGGTCTGCCGAAGGGTGAGGTGGTGTGGCGTGACGCCCGAATCGTGGCTGTCGGTCATGGACACGGATCCCCGGTCTGCATCGGCGGTTCCGGATTCTGGCCCACGCCCCGAATCCCGGCAACCTCCTCCGGCACCGGTCTACCCCTCACAGGGTAGGAGTGGTACAAAGGGGTACGCAACCATCGGGCAGATTGCTGCTGCGCAGGCCGCCCGCCATGCACCAGCCGCCCTTGGAACCGGAATGAAACGCAACGCGCAACGTATCTGCTTCGAAGGGCTCCCGTTTTTCGCGCAGATGCACGCAGAAGCGATCGAAGCCCTGCGCGGAATCGCCACACTGTACGAACTCGAAGCGGGTGAGACCTTTTTCCGGCAGGGCGACCCCGCGCACTCGGTGTTTACCGTTCAGTCCGGCGGCTTGCAGCTGGTTGAACACACGCCCGATGGCAAGAGCGTGAACCTGAAGCTTTACGGGCGCGGCGACTTCTTCGGCATGCTCGCGCTCTCCGGCGAATTTCCGCATCCGGCAGGCGCGGTGGCGGCCCAGGATACCGAGGTGATCGGTTTCCGGGCGGTCGATCTGCGCGCCATGGTCCTGACGTTCCCATCGCTCGGGCTGCTGTTCATCGACATGCTGGTCGATCACACCCACCACGCGCATCAGCGTATCCGCCACCTTGCGACCGAGCGCGTGGGGCAGCGGGTCGCGCGCGCGCTGCTGCACTTCCACGAGAAGTTCCACCCCGCGGCGCCGGGTCCAAACGGAACGCGGCTGATGCTCACACAGCAGGATCTTGCCGAATTCGCGGGGAGCACGGTCGAAACGGTGAACCGTACGCTGCGCGTCTGGGAGGACCGGCAGATGCTGCGGCGCTCTCGAATGCACATCGAACTTCTCGACGTCGCCGCAATCCGGCGCTGCGCCGAGGGCCAGCCACCCGATGGCATGGCCCGGCTCTTCGATGGAATCCTGCAGCACGACCAGGCCTGAGCGATCAGCCCCGGACACCAGCGCGCGTTTCGGGTCAGAACACCCAGGCGATCATCAACCAGAAGAACACGAAAAACAGGAAGAAGCCGGGGATCATGAACTGGATCTCGCCGATGATCCCCTCGCCGGCCGCGAGTGCGAACACGATCATCACCGTCACCGAGACGACCGCCGCAATGATCGCTGCGCTCTTCAGACCGATGCCGCTGTCGAAGGTCACCGCCACCCATTCGGACAGACCCGGCAAGGTGACTGCCGCCGCCAGCACGACCAGCGCCACCAGCAGCGCGACCAGCGCCGAGAACCCCAGCAGGATCCGCAGCGCCAGGCGGCTGTCGCGCAGGTCGCTGCTGCTCACTCCGCAGTCTCCCGGCGGTTGCGCACGTGATCGCGCACGCGGTTCGGGTTGGGCATGCCCCCCACGGTGAACTCGGGTGAATCGCCGGTAGTAAAGACCTCGACCCGCCCGACCCGGAAGACCCGGTCGAGGAACCCCTGGTACACGCGCACCGCACGAATCTGGCCGACGTGCAGGTCGACGTGGTGCTTGCTCAGCAGCCCCTCCTCCAGGTGAACCTGGTCGCCGGTGATGCGCAGCCGGGTCGCCCTCGTCTTCACGAACCAGTACATCAGAACCACGATCCCGAGGCCGGTCGCAGCCAGCAGCATCGCCGGCGGGAAGTCGCCCATTCCGGCGATCTGGTTGCGGAACAGCAACAAGAGCACCACCGGCGCAAGGATCAGCACCCAGGTGAGCAGGTAGCCCAGCGGGTGGTTTCGGAACATCGCCGGATGAGAGTCGTAGGCAGGTTCGTTCTGGTTCGTCATCGCAATCCCCTGTGATTCCAAGAGCCGCAGTTTGCCAGAAGCCGCGACCTAAGCGGTATCGGTTAGCGAAATCCGCCCCGGGGCCGCGGGCGCAGTGCCGCTCCGGCAGGAAAGCCGAACCGCACCGAAGGCCTCGCCTGTGGCAGAGCCCCGCCTCCCCGCGCGGGGAGGCTCGCGGGGAGCGCGCGGCGCGCCCGCCACTGCACTCGCCGCTCGCCCGCGAACCGAAGGTGAGGGAGAACCGCTCAGGCAGACTCGGCCAGCGCCGGGTCGTAACCGAGGTTCGGAGCCAGCCAGCGCTCGGCCTCGTCCATGCTCCAGCCCTTGCGCCGGGCGTAGTCCTCGACCTGGTCGCGGTTGATCTTGCCGAGACCGAAGTAACGGGACTGCGGATGTGCCATATACCAACCGGACACCGCCGAGACCGGCAGCATCGCGTAGCTCTCGGTCAGCGTCATTCCCGCGTGTTCGACCGGATCGATCAGCTCCCAGAGCAGACCCTTCTCGGTGTGCTCGGGGCAGGCGGGATACCCCGGGGCTGGGCGGATCCCGGTGTAGCGTTCCTGGATCAGATCGTCATTGCCGAGATCCTCGTCGGGAGCGTAGCCCCAGAACTCGCGCCGCACGCGCTGGTGCATCGCCTCGGCGAACGCCTCCGCGAGACGGTCCGCGAGGCTTTTCACCAGGATCGCGTGGTAGTCGTCGTGGGCATCCTCGAACGCCTTGGCGCGGGCATCGACTTCACCGCCGGCGCTGACCGCGAACGCACCCATCCAGTCGGGCACGCCGGTCTCGCGCGGCGCGACGAAGTCGGCGAGCGAATGGCTCGGGGTGCCGCGGCGCTTCTGTGCCTGCTGGCGCAGGTGGTGCAGTCGCGTGATCACCTCGCTGCGTGCCTCGTCGCGGTACACCTCGATGTCGTCGAACTCGACGCTGTTGGCCGGGAACAGTCCGACCACGCCGCGCAGGCGCACCCAGCCCTCGTCGATCATCCGTTCCAGCATCTTCTGCGCGTCGTCGAACAGCTTGCGCGCTTCGGCACCGACCACCTCGTCGTCGAGAATGCGCGGGTAGGCGGCATGCAGCTGCCAGGAGTGGAAGAACGGCGTCCAGTCGATGAAGCGCGCGACCTCGCGCACGTCGAAATCGTCGAAGCGCAGCAATACCGAATCCGGACCGTAGGGCTGCAGCCGCGTGACGCCCGGCGGCAGCGGGAAGTCCGGATCCAGCGCCCGCGGCCGGACCGGCCGGTACGACTCCCAGTCGATCTGCGGCCGGTTCGCGCGCGCCTGTTCGAGGCCAAGCCAGTGGATGCGCTGCTTGCGCCCGGCGAGACTCTCGCGCAGCTGTGCGTACTCGGCACGGGTCTTCTCGGCGTAGGGACCCTTCAGCTCGGGGCTGATCAGGCTCTGCGCCACGCCGACCGCGCGCGACGCGTCCTTGACCCAGACCACCGGGCCCGCCCCGTAGTTGGGCTCGATCTTCACCGCGGTGTGGGCGCGCGACGTGGTCGCGCCGCCGATCAGCAGCGGGGTATCGAAGCCCTGGCGCTGCATTTCCGCTGCGACGTGGGCCATCTCCTCGAGCGACGGCGTGATCAGCCCGGACAGCCCGATCACGTCGACGTTCTTCTCGCGCGCGGTCTCGAGGATCTTCTGCGCCGGCACCATCACGCCGAGGTCGATGACCTCGAAGTTGTTGCACTGGAGCACGACGCCGACGATGTTCTTGCCGATGTCGTGCACGTCGCCCTTCACCGTCGCCATCAGGATGCGGCCGTTGTTCTCGCCACAGCCCGACTTCTCGGCCTCGATGAACGGGATCAGGTGGGCCACCGCCTTTTTCATCACCCGCGCCGACTTGACCACCTGCGGCAGGAACATCTTGCCCTCGCCGAACAGGTCGCCGACGACGTTCATGCCGTCCATCAGCGGCCCCTCGATCACGTGGATCGGGCGCTCGGCTTCGAGCCGCGCTTCCTCGGTGTCCTCGACCACGTAGCTGTCGATGCCCTTGACCAGCGAGTGCTCGAGGCGCTTCGCCACCGGCCAGCTGCGCCATTCGAGGTCTTCCTTTTTCGCCGCGCCGCCGCTGCCGCGGTAGCGTTCGGCGAGGTCGAGCAGCCGCTCGGTGGCGTCGGAACGGCGGTTCAGCACCACATCCTCGACCGCCTCCTTCAGTTCCGGCTCGATTTCGTCATAGACCGCGAGCTGGCCGGCATTGACGATACCCATGTCCATGCCCGCGTGGATCGCGTGGTACAGGAACACCGCGTGGATCGCCTCGCGCACCGGCTCGTTGCCGCGGAACGAGAACGACACGTTCGACACGCCGCCGGAGATCAGTGCATGTGGCAGCCGCTCCTTGATCGCGCGCGTCGCCTCGATGAAGTCGACGCCGTAGTTGTCGTGCTCCTCGATCCCGGTCGCGATCGCGAAGATGTTCGGGTCGAAGATCACGTCTTCGGCCGGGAAGCCGATCCGTTCGGTCAGGATCTGGTACGCGCGCGTGCAGATCTCGAGCTTGCGCTCGGCGGTGTCGGCCTGTCCCTGTTCGTCGAACGCCATCACGATCACCGCGGCGCCGTAGCGGCGCACCAGCCGCGCCTGTTCGATGAACTTCTCCTCGCCTTCCTTCAGCGAGATCGAGTTCACCACGCCCTTGCCCTGGATGCACTTCAGGCCCGCTTCCAGAATCTCCCACTTGGACGAGTCGATCATGATCGGCACCCGGGCGATGTCGGGTTCGCCGGCGATCAGGTTCAGGAAACGCTGCATCGCGGCCTGCGAGTCCAGCATGCCCTCGTCCATGTTGATGTCGATCACCTGCGCGCCGTTCTCGACCTGATCCTTCGCGACCTCGAGCGCGGTCTCGTAGTCCTCCTCGCGGATCAGCCGCGCAAAGCGCTTGCTGCCGGTCACGTTGGTCCGCTCGCCGACGTTCACGAACAGCGAATCCTCGGTGATGTTCAACGGTTCCAGGCCCGACAGCCGGCAAGCGGGGGCAATCTCCGGCATCCGGCGCGGGGGATGCGCCTGTACCGCCGCGGCAATGGCCCGGATGTGATCGGGCGTGGTCCCGCAACAGCCGCCGATGATGTTCAGGAATCCCGACGCCGCCCATTCGCCGATCTCGACCGCCATCTGCTCCGGGGTCTCGTCGTAGTCGCCGAACTCGTTCGGCAGGCCCGCGTTCGGATGCGCGGACACGTGGGTGTTCGCGATCCGCGAAAGCTCCTCGATGTAGGCGCGCAGCTCCTTCGGTCCCAGCGCGCAGTTCAGGCCGATCGACAGCGGCCGGGCGTGGCGCAGGCTGTTCCAGAACGCCTCGGTGGTCTGTCCGGACAGGGTGCGCCCGGAGGCATCGGTGATGGTGCCGGAGATCATCACCGGTACCCGCTGCCCGGTTTCGTCGAACAGCGTCTCCACCGCAAACACCGCGGCCTTCGCGTTCAATGTGTCGAACACGGTTTCGATCAGCAGCAGGTCGACGCCGCCCTCGATCAGCGCCGCGGCGGACTCGCGGTAGTTCGCGACCAGCGTGTCGAAATCGACGTTGCGGTACCCCGGGTCGTTCACATCCGGCGAGATGCTGGCGGTGCGGTTGGTCGGTCCGAGCACGCCGGCGACGAAACGCGGTTTCTCCGGCGTCTTCGCGGTCCAGGCGTCGGCGGCCTCGCGCGCGATGCGCGCGGCCTCTCGGTTCAGCTCCGGCACCAGATCCTCCATCGCATAGTCGGCCATTGCGATGCGGGTGCCGTTGAAGGTGTTGGTCTCGATGATGTCGGCGCCGGCCTCCAGGTAATCGCCATGGATCGCCTGGATCACATCCGGCCGGGTCAACACCAGCAGGTCGTTGTTGCCCTTCAGATCACTGTTCCAGTCGGCGAAACGCTCGCCGCGGTAGTCCGCCTCTTCGAGGCGGTACTCCTGGATCATCGTGCCCATCCCGCCATCCAGGATCAGGATGCGCTCGGCAAGGGCTTGTTGAATCGGTTGCTTGTCTGTCATCACCACGAATCCTGCGTCTGGATTTGGAAAAAGCGCGGGGCCTGCACGGCACGACCGTTGCAGTGGCCACCGCTTGCACCGGCGCCGCGACCTGTCACGATAGACGGATGCAAGCGCATCCGCTGCAGTACTACCTCACCGCGCCACAGCCGTGTCCCTACCTGCCCGGCCGCGAGATGCAGGCCGTGCTGGTCGATCCAGCGGCCCGCGCACCCACCGGCCATTATGGCCGCCTGCTGGTCGAGGGGTTCCGCCGCAGCGGCCGGCTCGTGTATCGCCATCAGTGCCCGTGCTGCAGCGCGTGCGTGCCGGTGCGGATCCCGGTGCACGAGTTCCGCCCTGGACGCGGACAGCGGCGCTGCCTGCGCCGTAACGCCGACCTGCACCTGCGCCAGGTGCTGCGGCCGAATCTCGACGAGCACCTGGCCCTGTTCCGGCGCTACCTGGACGCCCGCCATCCCGGCGGCGGCATGGACGACACCACGCGCGACGACTACGCCGACATGATCAGCGACCGCCACTGCGGGGTATTGCTGCTGGAACACCGGCTCGGGTCGGAACTGCTCGCTGTCGCGGTCACCGACGTCACCGCGCACGGCCTGTCGGCGATGTACAGCTTCTTCGCCCCGGACCGGCCGGCACGCAGCCTGGGTACCTACGCGATCCTGAGCCAGATCGCCGAGGCCCGGCGCCTGGGCATCGCGCACCTCTACCTCGGCTATTGGATCGCCGGATCGGAGAAGATGGCCTACAAGACGCGTTTCCGGCCGATCGAAGGCCGGGTGAACGGCGCCTGGCGGCCGATCGCGATGCCGTAGCGCTCAGCCCGCGCTCCGCGAGGAAGGCGGAGGTGCACGGCCCCGCGACGAGCGCACGCCCGTCGCGGAGGAAACGCCGTGCCGAACCTCTCCGCTCAGGCCGAGGCCTTGCGCGGGGATACGCCGGCGTCGTCGGCCAGCGCCTGGGCCTTGTCGGTCCGCTCCCAGGACAGATCGACATCCTCGCGCCCGAAGTGGCCGTAGGATGCGGTCGGCCGGTAGATCGGCCGCTCGAGGTCGAGCATCTTCAGGATACCGTACGGGCGCAGGTCGAAATGCTTGCGCACCAGCGCGGTGAGCTTGCCCTCGTCGATCTTGCCGGTACCGAAGGTATCGACCGCGATCGAGGTCGGCTCGGCGACGCCGATCGCGTAGGAAACCTGCACCTCGCAACGCTCGGCCAGCCCGGCCGCAACGATGTTCTTGGCCACGTAGCGGCAGGCATAGGCCGCCGACCGGTCCACCTTGGACGGATCCTTGCCCGAGAATGCACCGCCGCCGTGACGCGCCATCCCGCCGTAGGTATCGACGATGATCTTGCGCCCGGTCAGGCCGCAGTCGCCGAGCGGGCCGCCGGTGACGAAACGACCGGTCGGGTTGATGTGGAAACGGGTATCGCCATGCAGCCACTGTTCGCCCAGCACCGGCTTGATGATCTCTTCCATCACCGCCTCGACCAGCGTGCTCTGCTCGATCTCCGGCGCATGCTGGGTGGACAGCACGACCGCGTCGGCGGCCACCGCCCGGCCGTCCTCGTAACGGAAACTGATCTGGCTCTTCGCATCCGGACGCAGCCACGGCAGCGTACCGTTCTTGCGTACCTCGGCCTGGCGCCGGACCAGCCGGTGGGCAAAGTGGATCGGCGCCGGCATCAGCACCTCGGTCTCGCTGCAGGCATACCCGAACATCAGGCCCTGGTCACCCGCGCCCTGCTCCTCGGGCCGCTCGCGGTCGACGCCCTGGTTGATGTCGGCCGACTGCTTGCCCAGCGTGACCGCAACCGAACAGGTCGCGTAGTCGAAACCCTTGTCGGAACTATCGTAGCCGATGTCCTTCACCACCTCGCGCACGATGTCCTCGATCTCGACCTTCGCACTCGACTTCACCTCGCCGCCCACCAGCACCAGGCCGGTCTGCGTGAAGGTCTCGGCGGCGACACGGGCTTTCGGATCCTGCGCCAGGTAGGCGTCCAGGATCGCGTCGGACACCTGGTCGCACATCTTGTCCGGATGGCCCTCGGACACGGATTCGGAAGTAAACAGGTAGCGCTTGTTCATGATTGTGGAGACTCCTTGAGAGTGTTCGGTTGTTCGAATGGCAGGGATGCCGGGCGGGCAGGAAGGGCGCAGCGATCGCGCCGCATTCCCGGCCCGCCCGGGGCGCGGCTCGCGCTCGCAGGCATCCCGGATTCAGGTTTCGGGCCAGTTCAGGCCGCGGGCTTGCGGAAGCGGAAGATTCCCCAGGCCAGGTGGCCGGCCTCGCCGCCATCGACCCAGTGGCCGAGGCCCTTTTTCATGCGTGCGATGTAGTCGGGCGAGATGTGCGCGGACAGATCCGCCTCGCGTGCCTCGAGTTCTTCCCGCACCCGCGAGTAGTGGCGCGGCAACTGGTGCGAATGGTCCTCGAACCCGATCAAATCGAGCCCCAGCGCCG
Organism: Thioalkalivibrio paradoxus ARh 1; assembly: GCF_000227685.2. Taxonomy (GTDB): domain Bacteria; phylum Pseudomonadota; class Gammaproteobacteria; order Ectothiorhodospirales; family Ectothiorhodospiraceae; genus Thioalkalivibrio; species Thioalkalivibrio paradoxus. The sequence goes on from NZ_CP007029.1 coordinate 3,504,687, forward strand.
CACCGGCCTTTTCGTAGAATCCGGGCGAGCCCAGGCTGTCCAGGTGGATGCGCTGCAGGATCGGGTCGAGCACCCCCTCGGGACAGGCGTCGTGCTGCATCGGGTCGGTGAAGATCAGCACCCCGCCCGGCTTCAGCACCCGCGCCGCTTCCTGCATCACGCGCTCGCGATCACCGCTGTGCAGGAACGCATCCTGCGACCAGACCACATCGAACTGTTCGTCGTCCTCGGGCACGTTTTCGAAGCTGCCGTCGACCACGGTGATCCGCTCGTCGAGGCCGCGCGCCTTGTTGATCGCGCGATTGCGTTCGTTCTCGACCTCGCTCAGATTCAGCGCGGTCACGCGGCAGCCATGGTTCTCGACCAGGTAGCGCGCGGAACCGCCGTAACCGGCGCCCAGGTCCAGCACCCGCCATTCGGCGCGCGGCTCGCCCAGCAGGTCGGCCATGTGTGCGACGGTGCGCCGGCTGGCGTCGATGATGGGCTCGCGGTCGTGCTCGTAGAGACCGATGTGGATGTCCTCGCCGCCCCACACGCGGTGGTAGAAGGTATCGGCGTCGGCGCTGTTGTAGTAGTCGCGGGCCGTGGCCACGGAACTGGAATAATCACTCATCGGTGATTTCCTCCTCGTAATGCTTGTCGGCAACGTGGATGAAGAAGTCGGGCTCGTGCTCCCGATACGTCTCCTTGAAGTCGCCGTAGGTCTCGATCTTCTGGAAGCCCACCTCGCGCATCAGGCGGCGCACGTAGGCCTTGCGCAGCGGGAACATGTTCAGGTGATACGTCGACTTGTCGGGGAACCGGTACTCGAACCGCGCCAGCCCCTCGTCGACGTGTTCCGGTGCCACCGACACGTTATCGCCGCAGTAGTAGTAGGTATGGCTGCTGGAATAACCATGATCCAGGATCGCGTCGTAGTTGCGCTGGTCGAGGATCAGCACCCCGTCATGGTTCAGCGCCGAATAGAACTCGGCCAGCGCCTTGCGCCGGTCGTTCTCGTTGAACAGGTGCGTGAAGGAATTGCCGAGGCAGACCACCGCGTCGTAGCGCCCGTAGATGTCACGGTTCAGCCAGCGCCAGTCGGCCTGGGTGGTGCGCATGATGTGTCCGCGGCGGCGGGCGTTCTCGAAGGCCTTGGCCAGCATCTCGGGGCTGCCGTCGGCGCTGACGACATCGAACCCGGCCTCGATCAACTGCACCGAGTGGAAGCCGGTGCCGGCCGCAACGTCGAGCACCCGGCGCGCGCCGCGGTCCTTGAGCACCTGAATGAAGAAATCTCCCTCGCTGCGGGCGCGGCTGTCCCAGTCGATCAGATCGTCCCACTTGTCGACGAAGGACTTCACGTACTCCGAGCGGTAGTTGTCGGTTTCCCGGCGTTCAATCGGCTCGTCACCGAAATCCTGTTGCATCGTGGCGGACATGGCGTTCCTCGCTGGCTAATGGGCGCTGGGCGCCGAAATACGGACCGGAAGACAACGTAAGGGCACTAACGCCCGGCTCGCCCGGCACCGCTTCTGACGGTTGCGCAAAGCGAACCCGATCGCCCGGATCGGACCTGGCTGTATCGTCTCCCGCTGAGCAGGGTTCCCGGGCCGGTTGACCGCGGCCCGTTCAGGCGCGGCTCATTCGGTGACCGCGCATATGAGCCCTCTGGGGCGTCGGGCGTCGACGGCGGAGTTCAGATCCACCGCTCCGCCGGCACCGGGGATGCGCCTCGCGACCGGTATCATGGTTTGGCTCCAGCGAAGCGCGCTTTATTACCCTGAAGGTTCTGAAGCACGATTTCAAGGCCTGTTCATGCACGGCAGTGGGGCAGCAGCGTTTGTTTCAACATTGTTTCCGCCCTTGCGGTGGGGAAACACCACCGTCCCTGCGCCGCTGCAGACGCGCAGCGGCTGCCCGCATGTATCGGCATATCGCCGGCCCCGGCTGCGCAACACCTGAGATCTCCCAGTCCGTTATAATTCGCGGGTTTTTGCTGCAACGAGGCCCATTGCATGTCCGATTTGCGACCGATCCGCCGCGCCCTGCTCTCGGTGTCCGACAAGACCGGGCTGGTCGAACTGGCCCGCGAACTGCACGACCGCGGCGTCCAGCTGCTGTCGACCGGGGGCACCGCGAAACTCCTGGCGGGACACGACCTGCCGGTCACCGAGGTTTCGCGGCATACCGGCTTTCCCGAAATCATGGACGGCCGGGTCAAGACACTGCATCCGAAGGTCCACGGCGGCCTGCTCGGGCGCCGCGGCGAAGACGACGCGGTGATGCACGACCACGGCATCGAGCCGATCGACCTGCTGGTGGTCAACCTCTATCCGTTCGAGGCCACCGTCGCGCGCGCTGGATGCACACTGGACGAGGCGATCGAGAACATCGACATCGGTGGCCCGGCAATGCTGCGGGCAGCGGCCAAGAACCACCGCGACGTGACGGTCCTGACCGATCCCGGACAGTACCCGGCCGTCGTCGAGGCACTGCAGCAGGAGCAGGCGATTCCGGGTGCGCTTCGCTTCCAGCTGGCGGTGGCAGCCTTCGACCACGTTGCGCGCTACGATGCCGCGATCAGCAATTATCTGTCGGCCCTCGACGAAGCCCGGGATCCCGGGCGCTTCCCGGGCCAGCTGAACCTGAATTTCACCAAGGCGCAGGATCTTCGCTACGGCGAAAATCCGCATCAGGCCGCGGCGTTCTACCGCGAAACCCGGCCGGCCGCTGGCCAGCTGGCGAGCTACCGCCAGCTGCAGGGGAAAGCGCTCAGCTATAACAACCTGGCCGATGCGGACGCCGCCTGGGAGTGCGTGCGCCAGTTCGAGGCACCGGCCTGCGTGATCGTGAAACACGCCAATCCCTGCGGGGTGGCCGTGGCGGAGCGTCCGGTGGACGCCTACACGCGCGCGTTCCAGACCGATCCGACGTCGGCGTTCGGCGGCATCATCGCGTTCAACCGTCCGCTCGACGCCGAGACCGCCCAGGCGATCGTCAGCCGGCAGTTCGTCGAGGTGATTCTCGCCCCCGCGGTTGCCCCCGACGCGCTCGACGCGACCGCCGCGAAGGGCAACATCCGGGTGCTCGAGATCCCCCCGGCCGAAGCCCGTCCCGGGCTCGACTTCAAGCGCGTCGGCGGCGGGCTGCTGGTCCAGGACGCGGATACCGGCAGTCTCGATCAGGCACAGCTGCGCTGCGTGACCGAACGCGCGCCCACCGAGCAGGAAGCCCGCGACCTGCGCTTCGCCTGGCAGGTCGCCAAGTTCGTGAAATCGAACGCGATCGTGTACGTGCGCGACGAACAGACGATCGGCGTCGGCGCCGGCCAGATGAGCCGCGTGTATTCCGCGAAGATCGCCGGCATCAAGGCCGCGGACGAGGGATTGCGCGTGCCCGGCAGCGTGATGGCGTCGGATGCATTCTTCCCGTTCCGCGACGGCATCGACGCCGCCGCCGAAGCCGGCATCACCGCGGTGATCCAGCCCGGAGGCTCGATGCGCGACCCGGAGGTGATCGCGGCCGCGAACGAACACGGCATTGCAATGCTGTTCACCGGCATGCGTCACTTCCGTCATTGAACGGTACAATCGCGCTGCGCGTCGTTGCGAACAGGCTGCCGGCGGGGATTGGTGAGGGCGGCACCGGACCGCAGGCCCGGCATCTGGGCATATTCCCGGGCGCGGACGCCGGTTTGCCGCCGCGCCACGAGGCCCGAACGGTGACGCGGCCGATCACAGCCATCGGGTGGCAGGGGGATACGAGATGAAGGTGCTGGTGGTAGGCGGCGGTGGCCGCGAACACGCCCTGGCCTGGAAGCTGGCGCAGTCCCGGCGGGTGGACCGGGTGCTGGTGGCACCGGGCAATGCCGGCACGGCCGCGGAGCCGAAGTGCGAGAATGCGGCTGTCGCCGCCACCGACATCGACGCGCTCGCAGCGCTTGCCCAGCGCGAGGCGGTGGCGTTCACGGTGGTCGGTCCGGAGGCCCCGCTGGTCGCCGGCATCGTCGACACGTTCCGCGCGCGCGGGCTGCGCATCTTCGGGCCCACCGCGAAGGCGGCCCAACTCGAGGGGTCGAAGGCGTTCGCGAAGGATTTCATGCAGCGCCACGACATCCCCACTGCCGCCTACGGCAGTTTCACCGATCTCGCCGAGGCCGAGGCCTTCATCCGCGCGCAGGGTGCGCCGATCGTGGTCAAGGCCGACGGCCTGGCCGCTGGCAAGGGCGTGATTCTTGCGCAGACCCTGGACGAGGCGCTTGCGGCGGCACGCGACATGCTGGCCGGCAATGCCTTCGGCGCCGCCGGGCACCGGGTCGTGATCGAGGAGCTGCTGACCGGGGAGGAGGCGAGCTTCATCTGCATGATCGACGGCGAGCACATCCTGCCGCTGGCCAGTTCGCAGGACCACAAGGCCCGCGACGACGGCGACCGCGGCCCGAACACCGGCGGCATGGGCGCGTACTCGCCGGCACCGGTGGTCACGCCGGAGATCCACCGCCGGATCGTGAGCGAGATCGTCGAGCCCACGCTGCGGGGCATGGCCGCCGAAGGCGAGCGCTACACGGGTTTCCTGTATGCGGGGGTGATGATCGACCCGCAGGGCCACCCGAAGCTGCTCGAGTTCAACTGCCGCTTCGGCGATCCCGAGACCCAGCCGATCCTGATGCGCCTGACCGGCGACCTCGCCGATCTGATCGACGCCGCGATCGACGGACGCCTGGACCGGACCACGATCGACTGGGATCCCCGGGTCGCGCTGGGCGTGGTGCTGGCGGCAGGCGGCTATCCGTTCGAGTACCGCAAGGGCGACGAGATCACCGGCCTCGACACGGTCGACGGCGAGAGCGCGAAGGTGTTCCATGCAGGCACGCGCCGCAGCGACGACGGCCGCGTGCTCACCGACGGCGGACGCGTGCTGTGCGTGGTGGGGCTGGGCGATGATTTCCGCGACGCGAGGAACCGTGCCTACCAGGCCTCGCAACACATCCGGTTCAAAGGTATATACTACCGAACCGATATTGGCCACCGCGCGCTCGAACGCAACCCCTGACGTCCCGTCCCCGGACCGCCAGCGACCGGCCTGCCACCGCGACCCCTGGAGCTCCAACGCGATGACCGAATCCACCCAGCCCAATCCCCGGCACCGGCTCTCGCCACTGACCTGCGATGCCCCGGGCCTGCGCCAATCGATCCGCGACGCGCTGGTGCGGGTGGTCGGCAAGGATCCGGATCTGGCCACCCCGCGCGACTGGCTGCACGCCGTATCGTTCGCGATCCGGGAACGGATCATCGAGCGGCGCGTCGTCACCCGGCGCCAGTTCGCCGAGGAGGACGTGAAGCGGGTCTACTACCTGTCGATGGAGTACCTGATCGGCCGGATGCTGGAAGCCAACCTGCGCAACATGGGCATTTTCGAGGTAACCCAGCAGGCGCTGCAGGATCTGGGCGTCGACTTCCGCGAGATCGCGCGGCTGGAGGAAGACGCGGCGCTCGGCAACGGCGGCCTCGGGCGGCTCGCGGCGTGCATTCTCGAGTCGATGGCGACCCAGGGCTATCCCGGCTACGGCTACGGCATCCGCTACGAATACGGAATGTTCCAGCAGCATATCGAGCATTTCCGGCAGGTCGAGCACCCGGACAACTGGCTGCGTTACGGCAATCCCTGGGAGTTTCCGCGGCCCGAAAAGACGTTCCCGGTGCGATTCTACGGCTACGTGGTCGAACACCACCGGCCCGACGGCGAGACCTCCTGCAACTGGGAGAACGGCGAGGAAGTCCTGGCGATGGCCTACGACTACCCCACCGCCGGTTACGAGCGCCGGAACGTGAACAACCTGCGGCTGTGGGCAGCGAAGGCAACCCGCGACTTCGACCTTCGGTATTTCAACGAGGGGGACTACATCCGGGCGGTCGCAGACAAGAACGAGTCCGAGACCATCTCGATGGTGCTGTACCCGAACGACGCGACCGCAATCGGCAAGGAACTGCGGCTGAAGCAGGAGTATTTCTTCGTGTCCGCGTCGTTGCAGGACATCTTCGACCGTCACCGGCAGCTCGAATACCCGATCGAGGAACTCGCTGACAAGGCCGCGATCCAGCTGAACGACACCCACCCGGCGATCGCGGTCGCCGAGTGCATGCGCCTGCTGCTGGACGAGCACCGGATTCCGTGGGACCAGGCCTGGACGATCACCCAGAACCTGTTCTCCTACACCAACCACACGCTGATGCCCGAAGCGCTGGAAACCTGGCCCGTGGCGCTGATGGAGCGCGTGCTGCCCCGGCACATGGGCATCATCTACCGCATTAACCATGAGTTCATCGAGGAGGTGCGCCACCGCTTCCCGGGCGAACACGAGTTCTTCCGCCGGCTCTCGATCATCGACGAGGAGCACGGGCGCCGCGTGCGCATGGCGCACCTCGCGGTGATCGGCTCGCACCGGGTGAACGGGGTCGCGGCGCTGCACACCAGCCTGCTGAAGCAAACGCTGTTCGCGGACTTCAGCCGCGTCTGGCCGGAACGGTTCGTGAACGTGACCAATGGCGTGACGCCGCGGCTATGGATGATCCAGGCGAATCCGGGCCTGACCGAACTGATCGACTCCAGAATCGGCAGCGACTGGAAATTCGATCTCGACCGGCTCAAGCAGTTCGCGCCCTACGCCTCCGACGAGGCCACCCGCGAGGCGTTCCGCGCGGTCAAGCTCCGGAACAAGGAACGGCTCGCGGCGCTGGTGCACAAGCGCACTGGCCTCGCCATCCGCCCCGACGTGATGTACGACGTCCAGATCAAGCGCATCCACGAATACAAGCGCCAGCTGCTGAAGCTGCTGCACGTGATCGAACTCTACCAGCGGATCCGCGACGGCGAGGACGTATTGCCGCGCGTGGTGCTGTTCGCCGGCAAGGCCGCTCCCGGCTACCAGCGCGCGAAGGACATCATCGCGGTGATCAACGAGGTCGCGGACATCGTGAACCACGACCCGGCGATGGGCGATCGACTCAAGTGCGTGTTCTTCCCGAACTACGAGGTGAGTTCGGCGACGATCATCATTCCGGCAGCCGACCTGTCGGAACAGATCTCGACCGCCGGCTTCGAGGCTTCCGGCACCGGCAACATGAAGCTGGCCATGAACGGCGCGCTGACGATCGGCACGCTCGACGGCGCCAACATCGAAATCCGCGACGCGGTCGGGACCGAAAACATCTTCATCTTCGGGATGACCGCAGACCGGGTCAGCGCCCACCGGGCGCAGGGCATCCCGCCCGGCGCCCACCTGGATTCACACCCGCGCCTGCGCAGCATGGTCGAGGCATTGCGCGACGGCTTCTTCTCGAACGGCGGACGCCACCTGCACGCCGAGATCGCGCGCTACCTGCTGGAAGAGGATCCGTTCTTCGTGCTCGCCGACTACGCGGCGTACAGCGACGCCTGCGCGCAGGCCGACCGGCTGTACCAGGACGCCGAGGCCTGGTCCGAAGCCGCGCTGCTCAACGTCGCGCGGATGAGCCATTTCTCGATCGACCGCACCGTGCGCGAGTACGCCGAGAACATCTGGAACGTGCTGCCCGAGCCGGTACCCCCACCCTGCCCCGAATCGAACAAGAACGACGGCTGACCGGGGCGCCGCTGCCCCGGCGGCGCCGGACCCACGCCACTCAGGCCGGGCGCGCGAACAGGTCGTGGTCCGAGGCTTCGACGATCTCGACTTCCAGGAAGTCGCCCGGCGCTGCGCTCGCGCCCTCGACGTAGACGACGCCGTCGATCTCCGGGGCTTCCGCCGGGGAGCGCGCGATCAGCGTCCCAGCCTCGTCGATGGCATCGACCAGCACGGTCTGCAGCGTGCCGATTCTGCGCTGCAGCCGCGCGGCACTGATGTCGGCCTGCACCTGCATGAACGCCTCCAGGCGCGCCGCCTTCTCGACTTCCGGAACCGGGGCCGCCAGCGCGTTCGCCTGCGCCCCCTCGACCGGCGAATAGGCGAAGGCCCCGACCCGGTCGAGCTGCGCGTGCTGCAGGAATTCGAGCAGCGCCTCGAACTCGGCCTCGGTCTCCCCGGGGAATCCGACGATGAAGGTCGAACGCAGCGCGAGGTCCGGCACCCGTTCGCGCCAACCGCGGATCCGCTCCAATACCCGCTCGGTCGCGGCCGGGCGACGCATCGCCTTCAGCACCCGCGGATGCCCGTGCTGTAGCGGCATGTCGAGATAGGGCAACAAATGCCCGTCGGCCATCAGCGGAATCAGCCGGTCGACATGCGGATAGGGGTAGACGTAATGCAGCCGCACCCAGATCCCGAGCTCACCCAGCGCAGTGGCCAGCTGCTCGATGTCGGAACGCATCGGCCGCCCGCGGAAGAACCCCGTGCGATAGCGGAGATCGACACCGTAGGCCGAGGTATCCTGCGAGATCACCAGGAGTTCCCGCACACCGGCTGCGGCGAGCCGCTCCGCCTCGGCCAGCACTTCGCCGATCGGGCGGCTGACCAGATCGCCGCGCAGACTCGGGATGATGCAGAAGCTGCAGCGGTGATTGCAGCCCTCGGAGATCTTCAGGTAGGCGTAATGCCCCGGCGTGAGCCGCACGCCCTGCGCGGGCACCAGGCTCTCGAACGGATCGTGTGGCGGCGGCAGCTGCTCGTGCACGGCCGCCATCACGTCCGCGTAGGCCTGGGGGCCGGTCACCGCCAGCACGCCCGGATGGGTCTGCTGGATCCGCTCGGCGTCCTTGCCCAGGCAGCCGGTGACCACCACCCGACCGTTCTCGGTCAATGCCTCCCCGATCGCGTCGAGCGATTCGGCGATCGCGGCATCGATGAAGCCGCAGGTGTTCACGATCACCAGGTCGGCACCGTCGTAATCCGGAGCGATCCCGTAGCCCTCCGCGCGCAATCGGGACAGGATCTGCTCCGAGTCCACCAGTGCTTTCGGGCACCCAAGGCTCACGAAGCCGATCCGTGGCTGGGGGGTTGACAGACGCTCACGCTTATTCACAGTCGTTCACCCGCGGCCGCGAACGTCCGAATTCCGGAGCCCCACCCGCGGGGGAACGGACGACGATATATTTTTCCATTATTTTTCATATAGTTATGATAATCGGTCAATTCTTGCCCTGCGCCCGGAAAGCCTTGAACCACAACGATCTTCGGGCACTGATGACAACTGATCCACAGAGTTATCCACAGGAGCTGGGGAAAACTGCGATCGGCACGAAGGGTCAGACACTTACGGCCCTCGCGTGCCCGAGCGGACGTCCGGGCACGGCCGGCATTCTGGAGCTGCTCGACCCGATGTTGCCAGCCGGCCCACGGCAGCTGTATTCTATTGCACTTTTCGCCGGAACCCGACCCGAGCCAGATCATGAAAGCGAACATCCATCCCAAGTATCAAGACGTGAAGGTCACCTGCAGTTGCGGGAACACCTTCGAGACGCGCTCCACCTACGCCGGTGACGAGATCCACGTCGACGTATGCTCGCAGTGCCACCCGTTTTACACGGGCAAGCAGAAGATGCTCGACACCGCCGGACAGGTCGACAAGTTCCGCCGCCGCTACGGCTTCTGACGGCAACCGGCCACCCGCTGTCGCCGGGTGGCGCTCGCGGGAACCCCGCCCAGACGGCACCCCTCGACGGGTGCCGTTGCGTTTTCCTGGGCGGGCCGCCGGCCGGCATCGAAGCGCCATCGGCGGCCCGGATCGCGGGCGCTCGCACTTAAGGCGCCGTTCATCCTGCCGGCGCTAGAATGGAAACCGTACTGCCCCGGACGAACCGTCCGTCTACCCGGCACGAGGTTCCAGACCATGAAACCCTCCCCTTCCGCGCCTCCCCGCTCGCGCCGCATCCTGTCCTTCGGGGCGACGCTGGTCGCGTTGGCCACGGTTGCTGCTCTGCTGGTCGCCTGCACCGCCAACCCGGTCACCGGCCGATCGCAGCTGATGCTGGTGTCCGAGAGTGCCGCGATCAGCGCCTCGCGCCAGGCCTACACGGAAATGCTGGCGCCCGCCCGCGAGGAGGGCCGCGTCGACAGCGATCCGCGCACCAAGCAACGCGTGCTCCGGATCAGCGAACGCGTGGTTGCCCAGGCGGTGCGCTACCGCCCCGACACCGCCGACTGGGACTGGCAGATCGCGGTGATCGACGCACCCGACACGATCAACGCCTTCGCAATGGCGGGCGGCAAGATGGCGATTTACACGGGCATCATCGACCAGCTCGACCTGAACGATGACGAACTGGCCCAGATCATCGGCCACGAGATCGCCCACGCCCTGTCCGCGCACTCGGCCGAGAAGATGTCGGTGGCGCTGGCCAGCAACCTCGCGCTGGCGACCTACGCGGCAACCGGCACCCGCTCCGATGTCGCGCTGACCGGCGCGGCATTGGCCGCGATGGTGGCGATCCAGCTGCCGAACAGCCGCCAGATGGAGGCAGAAGCGGATCGCATCGGAATCGAAATCGCGGCGCGCGCAGGATATCGCCCGGAGGCTGCCGCAAGCCTCTGGGCGAAAATGGCCGATCAGGCCGGCGCCCGGCATCCGGTGTTCCTGAGCACCCACCCGGCGCCCGAATCGCGGCAGCGCGATCTCGCGGCGCTCGCCAGCCAGATGCAGCCGCTGTACCAGCAGGCGCGCCGCGGCCCGTTGCCGACCCATCCGGTACGCTGACTGCGCGGCCTGGCCGTTGGGTCCGGGTGCGGTCTGCCCCATGCACCGGACCCCGGCCAGGGATTACACTGGACCATCCCCCGTCACGGACCCCGCCACCATGCCGAACGATTTCAAACAGCGCGCGCTGGACTACCACGAGCGCGCACCCGCGGGCAAGCTCGCGATCCATGTCACCAAGCCGACCGCAACCCAGGACGACCTGTCGCTGGCCTACTCGCCCGGGGTCGCCGCACCGGTGCGCGCGATCGTGGCGGATCCGGACGCCGCCTACCGCTACACCGGCAAGAGCAACCTGGTCGCGGTCATCACCGACGGCACCGCGGTGCTGGGGCTGGGCAACGTCGGTCCGCTGGCGTCGAAACCGGTGATGGAAGGCAAGGCGGTGCTGTTCAAGCGCTTCGCGGACATCGACGTTTTCGACATCGAGGTCAATGCCCCGCATCCGGAAGAGTTCATCAATACCGTTGCGCGAATCGCCGGGGGCTTTGGCGGCATCAATCTCGAGGACATCGCGGCACCGCACTGCTTCGAGATCGAGAAGCGTCTGTCCGAGCGGCTGGACATCCCGGTGTTCCACGACGACCAGCACGGCACCGCGATCATCACCGCGGCCGGCCTGCTGAACGCGCTCGAGATCCAGGGCAAGAAACTCGAGGACGCACGCATCGTTTGCGTCGGCGCCGGCGCGGCGGGAATCGCGTCGATGCGCCTGCTGCTGCGCCTCGGTGCGCATCGCACGCAGATCTTCATGCTCGACCGCAAGGGCGTGATCCACGACCAGCGCACCGACCTGAACGAGTTCAAGCAGCTCTTCTCGCAGGAGACCGAGCTGCGCACACTGGAGGAGGCCTGCGCCGGTGCCGATGTGTTCGTCGGCCTCTCGGGGCCGGACATCCTGACCCCGGAGATGCTGCGGTCGATGGCGCCACGGCCGATCGTGTTCGCGCTGTCCAACCCGGATCCCGAGATCATGCCGGAACTGGCACATGCCACCCGCGACGATCTGGTGATGGCCACTGGGAGGTCCGACTATCCGAACCAGGTCAACAACGTGCTCGGATTTCCGTTCATCTTTCGCGGCGCACTCGATGTCCGCGCGCGGCACATCACCGACGAAATGCACGTCGCCGCGGTACACGCACTGGCCCGGCTGGCGCGCGAGCCGGTCCCGCAGGACGTGCTCGACGCCTATGGCACCGAGCAGCTCGAGTTCGGCCCCCGGTACATCCTGCCGACGCCGTTCGACCCGCGCCTGATCGACACCATTCCCGCGGCCGTGGCACAGGCGGCCCGGGACAGCGGGGTCGCCCGAATCTGAGCGCACGCGATGCAATCTTCCGAAGGCCGCCGTAGCGGGGATCGCGTGCCCGCGCCGTCGATGCCCGCTTGGGAAACGGGGGCTCGCGTCATCGCGAGGAGCGAACCGACGTGGCGATCCTGGTGGTTCCGATTCCATTTGCGCCGTTTGGATGGCCGCGCTTCGCTCGCCATGACATTGATCGGCATTTCCCTGGCAGCGGGCCGGTCAGCCGGCCCCATCCCTCGAACCGCAACGCGGAGAACGCAGACATGTTGAAGATCGCGATCATCGGCGCCGGCCGCGTCGGGGAGTCCACGGCCCAGTTCCTGGCCGAATCCGACCTGGCACGCGAAATTGCACTGCTCGACGTCCGCGAGGGTGCCGCCGCCGGCGCCGCTCTGGACATCCAGGAAACCGCGCCTCTGTTCGGCTTCGATGCCCGGCTGGTCGGCGACACCGATCCCGCTGTGATTGCCGGCGCCGAACTGGTCATCGTCACCGCGGGCCTTCCGCGCAAGCCCGGCATGTCGCGTTCCGACGTGCTCGACAAGAACGTCGAGATCCTCGACAGCATTCTCGTCGACGTGATGCGCGAGGCGCCCGACAGCCGCCTGTTGGTCGTGTCCAACCCGGTCGACGTGCTGACCTACCGGGCCTGGCAGAAAACGGGGTGGGAACGTTCGCGGGTCTTCGGCCAGGCGGGCGTACTGGACGCGTCCCGGATGGCCGCGTTCATCGCGCTCGAGACGGGGCTCTCCACGCGCGACATCCACACGCTCGTGTTGGGCGGTCACGGGGATTCGATGGTGCCGATGCTGCGGTACTCGGGCATCAACGGCATCCCGCTGCATCACTTCATGGACCAGGACGCCATCGACCGGATCGTCGAACGCACCCGTCACGGAGGCGCCGAAATCCTGGCGCTGAAACAGACCTCGAGCGCGTACGACGCGCCCGCTGCGGCGATCAAGGCCATGGTCGAGGCGATCGTACTCGACCGCCAACGCGTGCTGCCCACGGTCGCGCTGCTGAACGGCGAGTACGGTGCGAGCGATATCGCGATGGGCGTGCCCTGCGTGCTCGGTGCCGGCGGCATGGAGCGGATCGTCGAACTGGAGCTGAACGCCGCCGAGCGCGAGGCCTTCACGACCTCGCTCGCGGGCGTGAAGGCCGACATCGACCGCCTGCAATGAGCCGTACCGAGACACCGTCGGCGACCCCGCCAGCGGCTGCGGGCGAGCGTGTCGCGACGCTGGTCGACAGCAGCATCTTCGTGTTTCGCGCCTGGTTCGCCCGCGGCGAACAGCCCGACATGTTCGGACGCCCCGGCGGCGCGGTGCATGGATTCGCGCACTCGCTGTGCCAATGGTTGCCGCTGTGCCCCGCGGGCCCGGTTGCGTTCGCATTCGACACCGGCTTGCGCAGCAGCTTCCGGCACCGCATCGACCCCGACTACAAGGCCCACCGGCCGCCGGCGCCCGACGCGTTGCGCAGCCAGTTCGGCCGCATCCGGGAGATGCTGGACGCGCTGGGCCTGGTGCAGCTGGCGCACAGCGAGTTCGAGGCCGACGACCTGATCGCGACGCTGGCCGCGAATGCCCGTACGCACGGCCTGGCGGTCGACGTGCTGAGCGCCGACAAGGATCTCGCCCAGGTCATCCTCGGTCCCGACGATCGGCTCCGGGATCCCGAACGCGGGACCGTTCTTGGGCGCGCGGATCTCGAGCGCAGGCTGCGGGTCCGGCCCGAACAGGTGGCCGACCTGCTCGCGCTGGCCGGAGATCGCAGCGACAACATCCGCGGCCTGACCGGCGTGGGCCCCGCCAGTGCCGCGCGCATCCTGCGCAGGCTGGGAGACCTGGAGGCCGTACTGGCCGCTCCGCAGGAAGTCGCCCGCTGCCGGATCCGGGGAGCGGCCGGAATCGCCCGGCAGGTGGCCGACCGCGCCGATGCGCTCCGGCAGGCACGCCGGCTGACCGCGCTGGTCACGACGGTACCCGACCTGCCGGATCCGGATGCGCTGTATCCGCAGGGACCGCTGCCGGATGCGGAGCGGCGCCTGCATGCGCTCGGCGTCGCCCCACCCTACCGCAGCCGTCTGCTGGCGATCGCGGCGGACATGGCCCGGCGCCACATTGCGGGCCGGCGCCCGCAGCAGGCGGCATGATGACGGCTGGCGGATACCCTCGGACGCGGTCGCCGCGGTCGAGAGCGAACACCCAGCTGAGCGCCTTGCTGCTGGGGATCATCGCCTGGGCCTGCCTGCTGCCACCGCTGCAGGCGCACCCCCACGCCTGGATCGACCTCGACATCGAACTGAAGGCCGACCCTGAGGATCGCGTCGTCGCCATGGCGCAGACCTGGATCATGGATCCGCTCTACAGCCGTTACCTCTACGACGACGCGATGGAGCAGTTCGAGGGCGACACTCCAGAGGCCAAGCTGGCGCGGCTCGGCGCCGAGATCCTCGACAACCTCGCCGAGTACGACTGGTACACCGAGTTCCGGGCCGGGGATCGCCGCATTCGCGCGCGCCCGGACGGCGGTGCCGAGCTGTTCCTGCACGACGGGCGGCTACGGTTCCGTTTCCGCCTGGTCCTGGACCAGGCGGTCGACCCGCGCGCGCAGGAACTGCACTACCGCATCTACGACCCGACCTATTTCATCGAGGTGCTGCACGACACCGACACGCCGCCGCGACTCGAGCTGAGCACCGGGCCCTGCCGCCTGGAAGTGCAGAAGCCGCGGCCCGATCCCGTAATGGTCGCCCGGGCACTGGCGCTGGACTACGGCCAAACCGGCGAGCCGGACCTCGGACGCCACTTCGCCGAGCGGGTCACGGTCCACTGCGACCAGGCATCCGGAGGCTAGGCTTCCGGCGCGCATACCCCATCTGCCCGACAGGTCCCGGGAACGCTGACCCGGTTCGCCCAACGCGACACCATGGCGAATGACGGCCGCAGCCGGGCATCCATCGCTGCGGCGGATCCGCTGCCGCGTGGCATCGTGGACGATCGACGGCATCAAACCGGGCCGCCGCGTCGGGCTCGGACCGCACGGACGGTCCGGAGTCGGACACGATTTTTTCTTCCTGACCATTGCATTAGCCGACAAACTTGAGGAACATGAAGCGATCTTCAGGGTTCCCCCATAGGGAGTGTTCGCGATGCGAATCGGCGCGCCTGTTGTTGCTGCCCTTGCTCTTGTCCTGACCCTGAGCGCCGCGACCGCGGGGCCGATCGAGCGCGACTTCACCGTCGAGCGCAGCCTGTTCCTGCTCGCGGAACGTGCATTGAACCAAGACGACGGGCGCGCGTTCGAGGCCACGCGGACAGCTCTCGGCGACTACCCTCTGCTGCCCTACCTCGAGTACCGGCGCCTGGCGCGCAACCTCGGAAGGCCGGATCCCGGGGACGTCGCGGACTTCCTGGAACGGCACGGCGAGACCCCGCTGGCGGGAATGCTGCGCAACAGCTACCTGAACCACCTGGCACAGGAAGGCCAGTGGCGCGACTTCCTGCGCTTCGCCGGGGACGGCGACGGGCTGTCCACCGAACTGACCTGTTTTCGCAAGCAGGCGCTGCTGAACACCGGGCAGCGTCAGGAGGCGCTGGCGGAGGTCGACGCCATCTGGCTGCACGGGCATTCGCAGCCACAGGCCTGCGACCCGGTGTTCGATGCTTGGCGCGCCGAAGGCCGACTGACCCCGGAACTCGCGTGGCAGCGTTTGGAACTCGCGATCGACGCCGGCCAGACCGGCCTTGCCCGCTATCTGCGCCGCTACCTCGGCACCGATGACCGGGCGTGGGCGGACCGCTGGCTGCAGCTGGAGGCCGATCCGGCGCGGGTGACCCGCGCGGGATTCGATGCCGGCGCCCACCGCTCCGCCGGCCGGATGCTGGAGCGTGCCTTCCTGCGCCTGATCCCACGGGATCTCGATGGCGCGCTCGCCGCGTGGCAAAGCCACGGCGACCGGCTCGGGCTCGAGACCGACCACCAGCACCGCATTCTTCACGCGCTGGCGCTGCGCCTGGCGTTGCGCGGCCGCCCCGAGGCCCTGCCCTTCATGGCCGGCCTGCCGGACGCGGTCTTCGACGACCAGCTGCGCCAGTGGCAGCTGCGCTCGGCGCTGCGAGACCGCGACTGGAACACGGTGCTCGCGGCGGTCGATGCGATGAGCACCGACGCGGCGGCAGAGGCGCGCTGGCAGTACTGGCGTGCCCGCGCCGCGGAACAGCTGGGCCGGGACGACGAGGCCATGCAGAACTACCGCGCCGCTGCCCAGGAACGCAATTTCTACGGTTTCCTGGCCGCCGACCGGCTTGGCGTGCCGTACCGGATCGGGCACGCGCCGACGGTGGTTCCAGCAAGCGCCGTGGAGCGCGTGGCGCAGGATCCGGCGATCCAGCGCATGCGCGAACTGGTGTTGCTGGACCGCTATCCGGAAGCCCGCCGCGAGTGGTCGCACCGCATCGACGCATTGCCCCCCGGCGACCAGGAGGCCGCCGCACGCCTGTTCGCCGACTGGGGCTGGCATGACCGCGCGATCTTCACGGCTGCCCGCGCACGCAGCTGGGACGACATCGATCTGCGCTTCCCGCTGGCCTTTGCCGACCTGATCGTCGAGGGCGCCCGGGAGCGGGAAATCGATCCCGCGTGGGCGATGGCGATCGCCCGGCAGGAAAGCGCCTTTCTGCACGACGTGCGCTCGGGCGCCGGCGCGCTGGGCATCATGCAAGTCATGCCCGCCACCGGCCGCTCGGTCGCCAACGCGGCGGGCGTCCGGGTGCGCAACAACCACGACATCCTGAACCCTTCGAACAATGCACGCCTCGGCACCTACTACCTGAAGCGCAATCTCGACAACTTCGGCGGCCACAGCCTGCTGTCGACCGCGGCCTACAACGCAGGCGCGCACCGCGTGCGATCCTGGCTGCCCGAGCAGGGCCGAATGGACCCGGATATCTGGGCCGAACTGATCCCGTTCCACGAAACCCGGGACTACATTCAGCGGGTGTTCGCGTACCGGATCATCTACGCGGTCCGGCTCGGGATGACACCCCCCTCACTGCAAACCCTGCTGTACCCGGTAACGCCCACGGAACAGTTGGCGCTGGCGCGGGAGAGCCACCTCGCCGGCCGGGGAATCACCGGCGCGACCCTGGCCGCGACCCGGGACTTCTGCGATGCACCTGGGTACACCAACGCACGCTGCCACTAGCAGGCCGCGGAGGAACGTGGAAGCACGCGAAAGCGCCTCGCTCTCCCGTCGCTTTCGGCAATGTTCGTGAATTGCCTTTGGCGACTCCGTTTCACGCCGGCCGGCCCCGGCAGAAGGGCATACGGAAACCCTCGATGGAACCCTGGATCGAAGCCGTCAGCAACCTGATCGCGACCCAGACCGGCCAGCCCTTCGATGCGAGCCGCCCGCGCGGGGCCGGCGGAGGCTCGATCAGCCAGGGATTCGTGCTCGCAGGCCGCGACGGGCGGCGGTTTTTCGTGAAGCGGAACCAGCTGCGCCTCCGGCCGATGTTCAAAGCCGAGGCGGCCGGCCTGACCGAACTGGCGCGCTGCAGCGATCTGCGTATCCCCGGTGCCCTGGGCGTGGTGGCCGAGGGCACCGCCTGTTTCCTCGTACTCGAACACCTGGAACTCGGCGGGCCTGCCGACGGTGCCAGGCTCGGCGAGGGAGTCGCCGCATTGCACCGGATCACGGCCCGGGAATTCGGGTGGCAGATGGACAACTTCATCGGCAGCACGCCGCAGCCGAACGCCCCCCGCACCGACGACTGGGCCGAGTTCTTCCGGGAACAGCGTCTGGCCCATCAGCGCCAGCTCGCAGGTCAGAACGGGGCGCACCGCGCGCTGCTCGACGCGGTCGCCGAACTCGAACAGGAACTCGGCGGCTTCTTCACCGACTACCGCCCGATGCCCTCGCTGCTGCACGGTGATCTCTGGAGCGGCAACTGGGGCTTTCTGCCCGACGGCTCGCCGGCGCTGTTCGACCCGGCCGTCTACTACGGCGACCGCGAGGCGGACATTGCGATGATGGAGCTTTTCGGGCACCCCGGGACCGATTTCTTCGCCGCCTACAACGAGCACATGCCGCTCGATCCCGGCTATCCCGTGCGCCGGGAACTCTACAACCTCTACCACATCCTGAACCACTTCAACCTGTTCGGCGGCGGCTACGCGATGCAGGCCGAACGCATGGCACTGGGGCTCCTGGCGCAGCTGCGCTGATCGCAGCGACCGCGCGAGCAATTTCCCGGAACCGGTGCTAGGGTTACCGTCGAATCCCGGCCGGGTGCTGCCGGCACCGTTCGGAAGCCCCAGCCCTGCCATCATCCAACCGAGGTCGACATCATGGATTTCGCGGTCTTGCTCCAACCCGAGGTGGTCATCGTAGCCATCCTGCTGGCACTGATCGGCGCGGTGCTGGGCTTCGCACTCGGCAGAGGCCTGGAGGCGCGCCGGGCCGAGGAGACGCTGCAGGCGACGAACAACGCGCATTCCCGGACGGTGGCCGATCTGGAAGCCGACTACGCCGAGACGCTCAGCCGGCTGCGCGAGAGCCACGCCGAGGAACGCGACCGGCTGAAGACCAGGCACGCCCGGGAGATCGAGACGCTGCGTTCCGAACACGCGGCCGAAATCCAGCACCTGACCGAGGAGCACGACGCCCTGGTCCAGCGGTTGAACGAGGCCAACATCGCGAACGTGAAGGAGCTGCGCAGCGACTACGAGGGGCAGCTTGCGCAATTGCGCGAGCAGCACGAGAAGACGGTGAACGACCTGAACGAGCAGCACGCCGCCGAGACCCGCGAGGCCCGGGCCGAGATGGACCGCAACGTGCAAGTCCTCCGCGACGAACACGGGCGCGCACTCGCGGCACTGCGCGAAGAGCAGAAGGCGAACCTGGAAACGCTGAAAGGCGAATATGCGCAAGCCGCGGCGGCACTGCGCAGCGAGCAGGAAGGGATCCGCGAACGGCAGGCGGCCGAAGCCGAACGGAAGCTGGAAGACCAGCGGGCGGCGAAAGACGCCGAGATCCAGCGCCTGGAAACCCGGATCCGGCAGCTCGACGAAGCCGCGGCCGGCCTGCGCGACGAAAACCGCACCCTGCAGGACACCATCCGCGAACTCAACGAAAGCATCAAGGAAGCCAAACGCAACAACACCTTCTCGCTCTCGAAGTCGGGCGAGCGCCTGATCCGGGTGATCCGGAGCGTGCAGGAACTCGCCAACGAGCTCGACGAAACGTCCCGCGCAGTCACGAACGGCGAATACTCGTTCTTCGACGCGATCCAGGACCGGCGCGACCGCGAGACGATTCTGAAGCTGGCGGGCGAGGACCGGCGCGTCGTCGACGGACAGGAACTGCGCCCGGGCCAGACCATCGAGACGGAAGCGGAACCCGAGACGGAACCCGCTCCCACCGAGGACAGCGAGGGCAAGCCCGCTTCCTGAACCTGAAGGCGGGCAGTCAGTGGCCGGACCGGTGCTTGCGGCGGCGCCGGGCCAGCGGGTGTTCGACCCGCCGCAGCTTGTCCAGCATGTGCAGCAATGCCTGCCAGGGATGGCGCCACAGCATCCGCGGGCCCGCGTAGCACATCACCTGCCGCACCTGTTCCCGCTGCGCGCGCTTGTAGCAGTGCACCGGGCATTTCGCACACGTCGGTTTCTGTTCGCCGTACGGGCACTTTGCGAGCCGCCGTCCTGCATAGGCGAGCAGTTCCTGACACTCGGCACAAAGGCCATCGGAGCGGCCAACCGCCCCATGACGGTCGGCACACCAGATCCGCAGCATACTCTCGATGGTGCGATACTCGCGCTGCAGACGCGGCGTCGACGGCAGTTCCCCGGTCATCGGACGCTCCGAACGGTTCATCGCTCAGCCTCGGGCCGTCGCATCGCGCGCGGCATCAGCCGGCCTGTGTCCGGGCCGCTGCCGGGGCCGACATACCGGAGCGATGCAAGCGTAGCAGCCAGGGCAGGCAGACCAGCACGCACAGCGCCTCCAGCGCGCCGACGAGCAGGAAGACCCCGGGCCAGGGTTCCCAGCCCAGTGCACGCAGCAGCGCAACGGCCCCGACCCCCACCAGCGGCCCCAGCATGAAGCCGAGCGAGCCGGCGAGGTGGAACCCGCCCATCGCGGTCGCGCGCTGTGCCGGATCGGCCAGCCGGGTGACCAACACCAGCGACGGCGCGAACATCATCGCGGCCACCACGCCCCCCAGCGCCATGACCGGAACCACCGCCTGGGCGGATGCGAACCCCAGCCCGGCCAGGAACAGACCGTAGAGCAGGCTGCCCACCGCCATCAACACTACCGGATCCCGGCGCTGGCACAGCAACCCCGCGGGATACGTCAGCAGCGCGAACGGCAGCAGGAACGCGGCCATCGACAGCCCGATCCGTGCCGGGTCGAACGCCAGAACGGTGGCGAAGTACAGCGATACGGTGGAGATGATGAAGCCGACCGTCAGCCGATCGACGAAGGTGAACGCGTAGGGCACCAGGAGCGCGCGCCGCTGCAGCGCCAACTGCAGCATTTGCTGCAGGCGTTGTGGCGCCTGAAGCAGCGGCGCATCCCGCAGGATCCAAACGCCGGCGACGCCAGCCGCGAGCATCAGCCCCCCACCCCAGAGGAAGACCGCTTCCGGTGTCTCGGCACCGACAAACCCGCCGAACACTGCGCCGCTGGCCACGCCCAGGCTCAGCGCCGCGCCGACCAGCCCCATCGCCCCGCCTTCGCGACCGCCGGGCGCCCGATCGGCCGCGAGCGTCATCGCCAGACTCAGCACGGTCATGTGCGCGCAGCCCTCGACGAAACGCAGCGCGAGCTGCATCTCGTAGGGCCAGGGCCATGCCATCAGCAGCAGCACGCCGCCGTTCACGAACAGCGCCGGCACGATCAGCCGCTTGCGCGCGCCGAGCCGGTCGGACAGCAAACCGGCGACAACCGCGAACAGCAGCGCCCCGGCCATATGCGCAGACATGAACAGGTGGCGCTCCAGATCCGACAGTCCGGGGTAGCGTCCCTCGGTCAACGCATACAGCAGCGGCACCATCGCGGTGACCGGCAGCATCAACAGGTAGATACCCAGCGCAATGGGCCAGATCCTGGTCATTCTCCGTGTCCGGCAGGCGTGATGCTGCGCAGCATGCCGCGTCCGACGCCGCAGCACAAAGGGGGGCCCTGAGCTCAGGGGCCGGCCACGATCCCGACCGAAGTCGCATGGTCAACGCTGGCGGCGAACCTCGCGGCCTGGTGTCAGCGACGGTAACACTTCAGCGGTTCTCGCCCGCTGCGGAACACCACCGCCAGAGCGGGCGGCGGCTGGATCGCGATGGCGACCGTGCTGAATGCACCACAGGGCGGCCTCCACGCGCGAATGCAGGTTCAGCTTCTTCAACAGATGCTTCACGTGCACCTTCACGGTCGAATCGGCGATTCCGAGCTGGCGCGCGATCTCCTTGTTGCTCAGACCGAGTGCGATCTGGTCGAGAATCTCCTTTTCGCGGTCGGTCAGACCGGCCCGGTCCAGCGCCTCGCAGCGGCGGTCCTTCCGAATCGCCTGCGCCAACGACTCCCCCAACCCATCGCCCAGCACCGTGTGGCCGGCCGCAATCCGGCGCAGTTGCGCCAGCAGGCAATCCGGAGCCGTGCTCTTCAGCAGATAACCGTCGGCGCCCGCGCGCAGCG
The DNA here is from genome assembly GCF_000227685.2 of Thioalkalivibrio paradoxus ARh 1. Lineage (GTDB taxonomy): Bacteria > Pseudomonadota > Gammaproteobacteria > Ectothiorhodospirales > Ectothiorhodospiraceae > Thioalkalivibrio > Thioalkalivibrio paradoxus. Next base: position 3,526,348 of record NZ_CP007029.1, read on the forward strand.
CGGCCGCCAGATCGTCCGGGGCGTCCGACACCGTGACGATCGCCACCCGCGCCTGAACGCCAGCCTCGCGCATTCGGCGCAGTGCAGCCGGCCCTTCCATGTCCGGCAGCCTCAGGTCCAGCAGCACCAGGTCCGGTCCGAGATCCAGCGCAAGATCGAGTCCCTCGCTCCCGGAACCCGCCTCGCCGACGATCCGGAAGGCCCCGCTCGTCTCCATCAGATCCCGCGCCCCCCTGCGGAACAGCGGGTGATCGTCGACCACCAGCGCACGCGTTGGAGCCGACCGCCGCGACAGCGACTGCCATCCGCCCTGCAGAGCCGCGGGACGGGATCCGCCGCGCCCGACCCCGGAAACGAAGCTCGGGTTGTTCAAAGCCATCGCACACCCATCGTCTACCGATGGGTCGAGGGTGCGCCGGCGGCCGGCGGGTGTCCTTGACTTTCGTCAAGCAGCGCGGCGCGCCGAATCTCCGTGCGGCCGGCCTGTTACCAGAGCGTTTTCTTGATCCAGTCGCGCACGAGCAGGCCGAGGAGCACCAGGATCGACAGCGTGGTGATCACGGTGGCGCTGGTGACGAGCAAGGCCAGAAAGGTTTCCGAAGCCATCTCAGCCCCCCTGTCCGTTGTCGGGCGGCGGCTCGCGCAGGCGCTCCCAGTCGAAGTCCTGCGGCCGCAACCAGGTGGTCAGCAGCACGATCACCATCGATACCGCGGCCCCCACCAAGGCCCCGACATAGAAGCCGATCTGGAAATACGCGGTGATGCCGGCCGCGCTCCCGAGCACCATGGCCGCCGAAGCGCCGAGACGGTTCGTGCGCCGCCAGTACAACCCGGCCGCGATCGGCCAGATGGTGCTGGCAACGAAGGCCCCGGTGAAATGCAGCAGTTCCGCCAGCGTGGTGATCCGCGGCAGGCACAGCAGCCAGGCCAGCACGCCAAGCAGCAGGATCGTGACCTTGGTCGCGCTGCGCAGATGCGCAGCCGACGCCATCGGCCGGAAATGCCGATGGTAGATGTCCCGCACGACCAGCATCGCGGTGGCCGCGAGCAGCGAGTCGAGGCTGGACGCAAGCGCCGCGAACACCATCACCAGCACGATCACCGCACCCGCGACGCCGAGCAGCTCCGAGGCGACGATCGGCCCGACCATGTCCGCGGCCGGGATGTTCGCCCCCAGCGCCGGCCCCGCCAGCGCAATGAACCCGGCGACGATCGGAATCGGCGCCCAGAACAGCCCCGCGAGCAGGTAGGCCCACATGCCGACGCCTTCCCGGAACGAGTAGGCGCGGGTCCACCAGACATTCGAGTGGAAGATCTCGCCGATCCCGAACAACAGGTTGTTGAACAGGAACATGATCGCCGCCGGCATCAACAGGGCCAGCAGTTCCGGGCGCTCGAGTTCCAGACTGAAGTGGATCTCGTCGAAACCGATCCCGCCGATCACCATCCAGGCCAGCACGACCAGCCCGACCAGGATCAGGATCGACTGGATGAAGTCGGTGCCGATGACCGCGCGGAACCCACCGATCAGCGTGTAGGCCACGCAGGCAGCGAGAATCACCGTCATCCCCTGCCAGTAGGGAATGCCGGAAAGCGCGTGCGTCAGCACGCCGCCGGCCATGCCCAGGCTGACCAGCCAGCCGAGGCTGTAGAACAGCGAGATGGCCAGAAAGATGCGCCAGGCCAGGTGCCCGTAGCGCAGGCGCACGAAGTCGCCGCTGGTGTAGCCGTGGGGCATCAGCGTGCGGATGCGCCGGGCCAGCGGCGCGAACAGCAGCAGGCCGACCGAACCGAGCGAATAGCCGATCATGCCCCAGATGCCCATCTGGTACGCGAGCTGCGGCGCCATCATCGTGGTGTTGCTGGTCACCCAGGTCGCCATCGCGGTCGCGGTGCCGACCGCGAGCCCAACCTTGCGCCCCGCGAGCACGAACTGGTCGAGCTCCTTGTCGCGCCGGCCGAAATACCAGCCCAGGCCGACGTAGAGCGCGGTGAACAGCGCGATCAGCAACCAGGCCTGACTGGGCTCGAGGATGGCGGTTTCCTGGACTCTCATCACAATGCTCCGCGGGCAGCGGCCGGAATGGGCATCGATGGGGCTCCCGGCACCGGGATCACCGCTGCCGTTCCCTGCGCCGTTCGGCGCGCGTTCCGGCGACGATCAGGCCCGCGGTCGCGAGGAACACCAGGCCGCCGACGGTGAAGATCCCGAAGGCCTGCGCGCGGGGATGGTGCGCGACTTCCACCGTCAGCGTTTCGCTCCAGGCAGACTCGCTGCCGTCGGCGAGCGTCGCCCGCGCGCGGTAATGGAAAATGCCGTCGCTGCGGCCGCTGACCACGGTCGCGCGGTCGGCGCCCTCGTACAATGCGACCGGATCCGGGAAACCGGGATCGCTGTCCTCTTCCACCCGGTAGCGGGCGACGTCGGCTTCGTCCAGCACCCAGCGCAGCTGGTAATAGCCGGCCCGCGCCAGCTCGGCCGAGCTGCTGATCTCGGGGGCGGCTGCGCCAGCCCCAGCGGCCGGGGATCCTGCGACCAGCGCCAGCAGCACGACGGCGCAGACTCCGGCAGCAGGGCGACGCAAACAACGGGGCTCCGGACTCGACTGGGTCAAGAGACTCTCCTTGGACGCGCGCCGGACGAACGGCGGGTTGGCGGGGGGCTGCGGCCGGGACCCCGTGTCGTGCGCGGGAACGCTCGTGCCGGCCCAGACAGGGGGGCGCGCGTCGGGTCGTTTTCGCACTACCCTAGACCCGGCACCGGGGAAGGGTCAAGGCTCGCGGGGCCAAGCGGCAACGGCGCACCGGCGTTCCAGGCGGCCGCAAACCGCCGCGGCCGTACCCGGCGGATCAGGCTTCCGGCACCCGCAGCAGCAGGCCCCGGGCCTGGCCGCCCACGCGCTCGCGCAGGATTTCCCAGCCTTCCGGGGCAGGCAGTGCCGCCTCCTGTTCCACATACACCAGCGCCCGCGGTGCCAGCCAGCCGCCCTCCCGCAGCGCCTGCAATGCCGGGCCCACCCGGCCCGCGCCGAACGGCGGGTCCAGGAACACGAGGTCGAACGGCATTCCGCCGGCCGCCTGGCAGCCCTGGTCCAGCAGCCGTTGGGCATCGCCCGGATGCACGCCCACCTGCTCGGCAGCGAGCAGCGCCACGCTGTCACGCAACTGGCGCAGCGCAACCGGATTGCGCTCGACCAGCAGCACGAATCGGGCACCGCGCGACGCAGCCTCGAGTCCCAGCGCCCCGGTGCCGGAAAACAGGTCCAGCACCGCGGCGCCGGGAATCTCCGGCTGCAGCCAGTTGAACAGGGTCTCGCGCTGCGCGTCGGCGCTGGGCCGCAACCCCGGAACCGGGGCCACCGGCAGCCAGCGCCGGCGCCAGGCGCCGCCGATGATCCGCACACGGGCCGGACGACCGGCCGGCGCAGCCCCCCGAGCCCTGCGGCTCACCGGCCGATTCCGCGACGCGAATCGCGCACCGGGACTTCAGTCCTCGCCGCCGACCACGACCGTGACCAGCGCGTCCGGGCGCAGCCGGCGCTGCAGCGCCTGATGCACGTCGTCCACCGTCACCGCGTCGATGCGCTCATTGTGGCCGCTCAGGTAGTCCAGCGGCAGGTCGTAGAACCCGAGCATGCCCAGGTTCTGCACGATGTCGCTGTTCGATGCCAGCCGTAGCGGGAAACTGCCGGTGATATTGGCCTGGGAGGCCTCGAGCTCGTCCGGCGTGACCCCATCGCGGTGGTAGCGCAGCAGCTCCTCGCGCAGCACCTCGATGGCCTCGTCGGTCTGGTCCCGGCCGGTCTGCATTCCGATCAGGAACGGACCCTCGGCCGCCATTGGCCGATAGGCGCTGTAGACCGAATACGCGAGCCCGCGGCGGGTACGGACCTCGTCGAAGAGCCGGGAGGTGAAGCCGCCGCCACCCAGCACGTGGTTCGCGACAGTGAGCGCGTAGTAGTCGGGGTCGTCGCGCCGCAGTGCCGGGGCACCGATGAAGATGTGCGCCTGCTCCGACGGGAACCCGATCCGCTCGGTCACCGGACCCTCGAGCTGCGGGACCGGGGGCAGTTCCGGCGCACGCTCGCCCTGCGGCAGCGCCGCGGCGATGCGGTCGGCCAGCGCCTCGGCCTCGTCGCGGCTGATCGCGCCGGTCAGCGCCAGCACCGCGTTGCCGGCGGTGTAGTACTGGCGGAAGAAAGCGTCGACTTCGTCGCGGGTCAGCGTCGGCAGCGTGGCCTCGTCGCCGAGCGTCGGGTTGGCGTACGGGTGGCCGGGGTACATCAGCTGGTAGAAACGGCGGCTGGCCACCGATCCCGGCTCCTGGCGCTCGCGCTGCAGCGCCTGCAGCAGCTGCCTGCGCCCGCGCGCCAGATCGTCCTCCGGGAACGCGGGGGCCGCCAGCAGTTCGGTCAGGGTGTCGATCGCCTCGGCCATCCAGTCCGGCTCGGTCAGCGTGCGCAGGCTCACAATGCCCATGTCCCGTGCGGCGCTGGTGCTGAAGCGGGCACCGACCGACTCGAAGCGCTCGGCCAGCGCGTCGGCATCCATCGCCTCCGTGCCGTAGGTCAGCGCCTCGTTGGTCAGGCGCGCAAGCCCGTGGCGGTCTCCGTCCCGCGCAGCGCCGGCGTCGAAGGTCAGCCGGACGTCGACCATGGGCAGGCCGGCGGCGGGCGCGTAGAGCACGCGCATCCCGCCGGCGGCGTCCCAACGCTCGATCTCGACCGCCTGCAGCGCGGGGGCGAACCACAGCGCGAAGGCAGCGAACAGGCCGAGACCCGGCCATCGCAGGCAGCGCCCCGTGGCGGGCGCGGCGATCCATGTACGGCGGCTCATGCCTCACCCCCGATCGGCAGCGGGTCCAGCACGCCGACGGTGCGACGCTCCGGGACCAGATACTCGCGCGCGACGCGCTGCACGTCCTCGGCGGTGACCGCCCGGATCCGGTCGACGTATTCCTCGGCGACCTGCCAGCCCAGCCCGACGGTCTGCAGCATCCCCAACTCGAATGCCTGTGCCCGGATCGAGTCTTTCTGAAAGATCTCCGAGGCAATCACCCGGGCCTGCACGCGCTGCAGTTCGGAATCTTCGATCGGCTCTTCCTTCAACCGCTCGATTTCAGCCAGCAGCGCCGCCTCGAGGGCGTCGATGTCGGTGCCCCCGGCCGGCACTGCCGCGACGGTGAACAGCGAATCCAGCCGGCTGAACGCGCTGTAGCGAGCCGAAGTGCTGCTGGCGATTTCCCGGCCGCGCACCAGCCCGCGCGCAAAGCGCGACGCGTCGCCGGAGTCGAGCACGCCGGCGGCGACGATCAGCGCGTAGGCGTCGGCGGGGTCGTCGAGCGTCTTCAGCACCGGCGTCTTCCAACCCATCAGCAGGTAGGGCAGTTCCGCCGGCGCCTGCAATGTGACCCGGCGCTCGCCCCGCTGCGGGGTCTCGATCCGGGGCTTGCGCGCCGGCAGTTCGCGCGCCGGAATGTCGCCGAAATGGCGCTCGGCCGCGGCGATCACCGCGTCGGGATCGACATCGCCGACGACGACCACGACCGCGTTGTTCGGCGCGTACCAGGAGTCGTACCAGGCCTGCAGATCGTCGAGCGTATACGCGTCGATATCGGTCATCCAGCCGATGATCGGGTGACCGTAGGGATGGTTGAAAAACGCGGTCGCCATGAACTGCTCGTGGAGCAGCGAGTTCGGGCGGTCCTCGGTCCTCAGCCGGCGTTCCTCGATGACCACGCGGCGTTCGGGCCGGAATTCCTCCTCGGTGAGCTGCAATGCATGCATGCGTTCAGCCTCCATCGCCATCACCTTTTCCCAGTGCTCGTTCCCGAGCACCTGGAAATACCCGGTGTAATCGCGCCCGGTGAACGCGTTCTCCCGCCCTCCCAGCCGCGACACGATGCGCGAGAACTCGCCGGGCGGGTACTGTTCGCTGCCCTTGAACATCATGTGCTCGAGCATGTGGGAGATACCGGTGATGCCGCTGTGCTCGTCCATCGACCCGACCCGGTACCAGACCTGGTGGGTCACCACCGGGGCCCGCGAGTCCTGCTGAACCAGCACGGTCAGGCCGTTTTCCAGCCGGTGTTCGACCACCTGCTCGGCCGTAGCACCTGGAACGAGCGCAAATACCAGCAGGGCACCGGACAGTGCCTCGAATAGCCGTCTCATCATGCGTGAACCTCGTGATAGCATTGCCGAACCTTAGCCCTTGACCACGGACACGATGTTCGGTTTCCGAAAAAAAGACCCTGCCCCACCGGCGGACGCCCCGAGCCGCGCCGGCCTGTTCGATCGCCTGCGCAAGGGTCTCGCGAAGACCGGCCGGGTCCTGAACACCGACATCGGCGAACTGTTCCGCCGCAAGATCGACGACAGCCTGTTCGAGGAACTCGAGGAGCGGCTGCTGCTCGCGGACGTCGGCGTCGACGCGACCCAGCGCATCATGGACCGGATCACGCGCGCAGTGAAGCGCGGCGAACTCAAGGACGGCGATGCGCTGCTACAGGCGCTGGAACAGGCGATGACCGAGATCCTGGAGCCGGTCCAGAAACCGCTGCGCATCGAGCCCCCCCCGGGGAAGCCGTTCTCGATCCTGGTCGTCGGCATCAACGGCGCCGGCAAGACCACGACCATCGGCAAGCTGGCCCATCACCTGCAGGCCGACGGCTTTTCCGTGCTGCTGGCTGCCGGCGACACCTTCCGCGCAGCCGCGGTGGAACAGCTGCAGACCTGGGGCGAGCGCAACGGAGTTCCGGTGATCGCGCAGGGCACCGGCGCCGATTCCGCGTCGGTCGTCTTCGACGCGCTGCAGGCCGCCCAGTCCCGCCGGATCGATGTGATGATCGCCGATACCGCCGGACGGCTGCACACCCAGCACAACCTGATGGACGAAATCCGCAAGGTGCGCCGGGTGATGGGCCGCCTCGACCCGGACGCGCCGAACGAGGTGTTGATGGTCGTCGACGGCGGTACCGGCCAGAACGCGATCAACCAGGTCCGGCAGTTTCACGAGGCGCTGGGCGTCACCGGGCTGGTGGTGACCAAGCTCGACGGCACCGCGAAGGGCGGCGTGCTGTTCGCGCTGGCCGAACAGATGGGAATCCCGGTCCGCTTCATCGGGGTCGGCGAGAAGGCCGAGGATCTGCAGCTGTTCGACGCCCGTGCGTTCGTCCGGGCGCTGCTGAACCGCGGCGACGACTGAGCCCCGATCACCCGTGTCCATGATCCGGCTGCAGCGGGTGACCAAGCGCTTCGACGGGGGCGCGGAGGCGCTGCACAACGTCAGCCTGCGCGTGGACGAGGGTGCGCTCGCGTTCGTCACCGGCCCATCGGGCGCCGGCAAGAGCACGCTGCTGCGGCTGATCGCAAGGCTCGAACGACCGACCCGCGGCCGGATCCTGGTCAACGACCAGGATCTCGCTACCCTCCCCAAGAGCCGTGAGCCGCAGTTCCGTCGCAGTATCGGGCTGGTGTTTCAGGATCATCGGCTGCTGTTCGACCGCCCGGTGCACGCGAACGTCGCGCTGCCACTGGAGATCCTCGGATACCGCCGCGCGGAAGCCCGCAAGCGGGTCCGCGCGGCGCTCGACAAGGTCGGGTTGTTGCACAAGGAAGGCGCGGAGCCGCAGACGCTGTCGGCGGGCGAGCAGCAGCGGGTGGGGATTGCCCGGGCGATTGTGCACCGGCCGGCGCTGTTGCTGGCGGACGAGCCCACGGGCAACCTGGATCCGGCGCTGTCGCGCGAGATCATGCAGCTGTTCCTCGACTTCAATCGCGTCGGCGTGACCGCATTGATCGCGAGCCACAACCTCGAACTGATCTCGGCCCTGCGCAAGCCGATGCTGCACCTGGAGCACGGACGCATCGAGGCCCGCCACGCCCCCCGTGCGGCGAGCCCGGCATGAAGAAGGACGGCAGCGAACGCGCGGGTTGTTTCGAAGCCTGGCTGCACAACCACGCCGACGCGGCGATCCGGTCGTCCCGGCGCCGTCTGAGCGCGCCGGTGCAGACGCTGATCATGATCGCGGTGCTGGGCTTCATCCTGGCCTTGCCCGCGTATCTCTGGCTGCTGCTGGAAAACGCCCGGGCCCTGTCCGCCGACCTCGATCACGAACCGCGGATCGCGCTGTATCTGGACGACGTCGGCGCGGCAGAGCTGGCCGCCAAGGTCGAGCAGGTCGGCGACCTGGAGGGCATCGCGCAGGTCGACGCCACCGGAGCGGACCAGGCGCTCGACGCGTACCGTGCCAGCCTCCCGGACCCGGCATTGCTCGACTGGCTCGACGCCAACCCGCTGCCGGCCATCATCGAGGTGGTGCCGCTGCAGCATACCCCGGAGGCGGTGCAGGCGCTGGAAACCCGGCTCGCGGAGCGGCTGCCCGACGCCATGCTGATCAGCGATCACGAGTGGGTGCGCCAGCTCGAGGCGCTGCACGGCGCGGGACTCCGAATCCTGCTGGTGATCGCGGGACTGCTCGGGCTCGGAATCACCCTGATCCTCGCGGTGGCATCCGCCGCCGAATTGCGGGAGCGGCGCGAAGAAATCTCGATCTCGCGCATCACCGGCGCCACGGACCGGTTCCTGCGCCGGCCGTCGCTGTATGGCGGACTGACGATCGGACTGGGTGGCGGGCTCTTCAGCTACGCTTTGCTATGGATCGGCGTCGGGTTGACCCGGCTCCCGGTGGAGGAAGCCGCCGGCGTGTTCGGGCTGCCGCTGGTATTCGTCGGACCGCAACTGCAACTGGCCGCGCTGCTGACCGGCGCCGGCGCGCTGCTCGGCTGGCTGGGCGCGAGGCTTGGCAGCGGCGCCGCGCTGCACGACTGACTGAAGGACCGCGCCGTTCCGTACACTGGCCTCTGCGGCAGCCGCTGGCCGTGCCCGTCCGCAGGCATCCCCCCGCGGCCTGCCGGGAACCCCTCCCGCCTTTAGCACTCCAATCGGCAGACTGCTAGAATCAGCCGCAAGCAATATTCTTCTCAGGGGAGACCTACATGAGCCAAGCATTGGTGCGCAAGCCCGTGGACATGCCGGTCCCAGTCGGCAATCTGGATCACTATATCGCCGCCGTCAGCCGCATCGAGGTCCTCGACGCGCAGGAAGAGCAGCGTCTGGCGCGCGCGCTACGCGACCGGCAGGATCTGGACGCGGCACGGCAACTGATCCTGCACAATCTGCGGTTCGTCGTCCACGTGGCCCGCGGCTACCTGGGCTACGGCCTGCCGCTGGGCGACCTGATTCAGGAAGGCAATGTCGGCCTGATGAAGGCGGTGCGCCGCTTCGATCCCGAGCAGGGCGTGCGACTGGTCTCGTTCGCGGTTCACTGGATCCGCGCCGAGATCCACGAATTCATTCTGCGCAACTGGCGGATCGTGAAGGTGGCGACGACCAAGGCGCAGCGCAAGCTGTTCTTCAACCTCCGTCAGGCCAAGCAGCGCCTGGGCTGGCTGAATCCCGGCGAGGTCACCGCGGTCGCCCGGGATCTGGGGGTGTCCGAAAGCGACGTGCTGGAGATGGAGAGCCGATTGTCGAGCCGGGATACCAGTTTCGACCCGGCGCCGGAAGACGACGAAGACCGGGAACACCGGGTACCGGCCGAGCACTTGGCCGGCAGTCCGGAGCACGATCCGGCGCAAGTCACGGAAGATGCCGACTGGAACCGCCACTTCCAGTCCCGGCTCCGCGAGTCGCTGAATGCGCTGGATGCACGCACGCGCGACATCCTGACGCGGCGTTACCTGAGCGAACCGAAGGCCACGCTGCACCAGCTGGCGGCCGAATACGGCGTGTCCGCCGAGCGCATCCGCCAGATCGAAAACCGCGCGATCCGCTCCCTGCGCGAAACCCTGGCGGCATAGCGCCCCCAGCCGACGACCCCAGGCAGCGTCCCCGGCTGCGCCCCCGGCGCGGCGGCACACCGGCCGCGCCGGGGCCGGACGTCACACCAGGGTCTGGCCACGCGCCGCGCCCAGCCGCGCGTCGGCGACACCGGGCGACGCGACCGGCAGCGGATCGGACCGCTGCGCAGCGTGTTCGTCGCCCCCGCGCATCGCCCACACCAAGGTCAGCGCGCCGAGCACCACCGCCAACGCCAGCCGTTGCCGGACCTGTTCGGAGGGAATCACGATCGGCTCGAGGCGCACCAGGATCCACAGCGCAATGGCCGGTGCGATCCAGGCCAACCACCCGGCCAGGCCGAGCGGGTCCAGCACCCGGCGCAGCAGATCAGGCGCGGACATCCCCAGCAGCGCCAGCAGGAACACCAGCGCGAGCGTCAGGCTGCGCCCGCGAACCGCCTGCCAGAGCCATCGAAGATCGAACGGATTCATTCCAGGACACCTCCGAACGGCGCCGATCGCGGCGCCCCTGCGCAGGTTCGGTCAGCCGCACCGCGATCGCAAGCCCGTGGATGCCGGCAGCGCAGCGGTAGGGCATGAGTCGGATCGGCGGCGCACCACCCGAGACACCGGCGACCCGCAACCGCTCCGGGGCCAGCCGGGCGAACTGCTATCCTTGGGACATGCGCAGGATCTATCTCGACCACAACGCCAGCACGCCGATCGCGGCCCCGGTGGCCCGGGTGATGCAGGATCTGATCCGCGATGCTTTCGGCAACCCATCCAGCCCGCACTGGGCGGGGCGGCCCGCCCGCGCGGCCGTCGAGACCGGGCGCCGCCAAGTGGCCGAGCTGCTGGGCTGCGCGCCGGAGGAGATCGTGTTCACCAGCGGCGGAAGCGAGGCGAATAACCTCGCGTTGAAAGGGTTGTACTTCGCCCGCCGGCCGACTCGCGCCCAGATCATCACCACCGCCGTGGAACACCCCGCGATCACCGAACCGTGCCGCTTCCTCGAGTCCCTGGGCGTGCGGATCGTCCGGCTGCCGGTGGATCCGACCGGGCGCATCGATCCGGAGGATCTACGCTGCGCGATCACCACCGACACGCTACTGGTGAGCGTGATGCACGCCAACAACGAGGTCGGCAGCGTGCAGCCGATCGCCGAGTGCGCTGCGATCGCGCGCGAGCACGGCGTCCCGTTCCATACCGATGCAGCCCAGTCGGTCGGCAAAATCGCGACCCGGGTCGACGACCTCGGGGTGGACCTGCTGAGCGTGGCCGGCCACAAGTTCCAGGCCCCCAAGGGGGTCGGCGCCCTGTACCTGCGCACAGGCACCGCGCTGGAACCGCTGATTCACGGCGCAGGCCACGAACGGGGCCTCCGGGCCGGCACCGAGAGTGCGCTGCTCGCGGCCGCGCTCGGCGCCGCCGCCGAGCTGGCGCGGGATCTCGAACCGATCGAACGGGTTCGAGAGCTGCGAGACCGGCTGCGCGACTCGCTCGCCGCGGCGATGGGGGAACGGGTGGTGTTCCACGGCGCCCGGGACGCGATGCTGCCGAACACGCTGAGTGTGTCGTTCGCGGGCGTGACCGGGTCCGAGGTGCTGGCCGCGCTCGATGGCGTAGCCGCCTCGACCGGTTCGGCCTGCCATTCCGGAGTCATCGAGCTTTCACCGGTATTGCGCGCGATGGGGGTACCCCCCGAAATCGGACAGGGTACGGTGCGGTTCAGCCTCGGACGGGACACCACCGATGACGAAATCACCGAGGTAGCGGAACGGCTGATCCGCGAACCCTGGAAGACTCGGCACGCCGGCGAGCTGCGCAATCGCCCCGACGGGAGGACCGCGGTCCGCTGATGCGGGATCCGGGGATCCATCGTCCGGGGGAGCTCTGGCCGTCCGCGGCCTATGCGCGGCAACTCGAACGCCTGCGCGCTGCGGTGGGGCAGACCGTCTACCTGGTCGAACTCGACGCCTCCGACACCCAGCTCGCGGTTCGCCAGACCGGACGCGGCCAGGTGCTGCTCGACGTGCTCGACTTCCCGCGTCCGGACCCTGTGCGCGGCCTCGCACCCCATTTCGTGCTGCTCGACGACGGCCGCGGGATCAACCTCGGCCGCATCCTGCGCATCAGCCTCGGCCGGGCCTTCGACCCGTCGCCGGCGCAGCTGGTCTACCTGGACGAACCCATGCAGCGTCGCCTGCTGCTGGGCGAGCGAAAGCTGTCGAAGGCGTTCATCGCCGATCGCTCCCGGCAGCTTCTGGGGCATCTCCTGGGGCGAGACGCGCCGCGATCGTTGGAAGCGCCGGGGGAGGAACCCGGCGAAGCCGACTAGCCGCCGAACAGGATCACCGAGAAGAAACTCAGCCAGGATACGATGACCAGAATGATGATCAGCGTCAGGGGCAGATTGTCGAAAGTGAACCAGTCGCGCATCGCGGGCAATCTCGGCTGTGGCTTGGGTCGAAAGGGTATGCGGATGGCCATCCGGAAGCAAGGAAAGCGGCCGGAAAGCGGTACCGCCGTCCTTGCACCGCGACCGCGTTCGGCATCGCGACACCTCCCGCCGCGTCAGCGATCCCGATCGCCGCCTTGGCCCTCGCCGTCGGGATCGCGTTTCGCTCGATCGTCGCGGGACTCGTTACCGGGAATCAGCGGGTCGTCGTCGTCCATCAGGATCCGGTACGCCGGACCTTCCATGTCCTCGTACTGGCCTGAACGAATCGCCCAGAACAACGCGAAACCCACGATGACCACAAAGATCATCGCCAGCGGAATCAGCAGGTACAGAACTTCCATGCCGACAGTGTAGCCGGACCCCGGCGACAATGGCCAGGGTCAGCCGTCGCGTGCCGCGCGGACCACCGCGGCGTGCTGCGCCGGCTGGATGCGCGATCCCGCCGACTGCTCCTGATCCACCTGGCGCAGCCGCAGCGCATTGCCGACCACCAGCAGCGAACTCAGCGACATGCCCAATGCGGCGAGCCATGGAGTCAGCAGTCCGGTGGCGGCCACTGGTAGCGCCAACGCGTTGTAACCCACCGCCCAGGCGATATTCTGGCGCACGATCCGCAAGGTGCGACGGGCCTGCTGCACCGCAGCCGGGATCGCCTCCAGCCGGTCGGACATCAGTACCAGGTCCGATTGGGTCTGCGCGATCCGCGTTCCGCTGCCCATCGCGAGCGAGATGTCGGCACCCGCGAGCACGGGTGCATCGTTGATCCCCTCACCGGCCATCACCACGATCTCGCCGTCAGCCTGGCGCGCACGCACGTAGGCGACCTTGTCCTCGGGCGTCATGCCGCCATGAGCCTCCTCGATACCGGCACGGGCGGCAAACGCGGCGACCGCTTCGGGACGGTCTCCCGACAACAGCACCACCGCGAGTCCCAACTCCCGCAGCTCCTGCACAGTCTGCTCCATCTGCGGCCTCGGGGGGTCGGCAAACCAGAACACGCCCAGCACCTGGCCGTCGCGGGCCATCCAGACCGCGGTGGCATGCCCGTTCGCCGGCGGCGGCCGCACGTCGTCAGGCACCCGATCCAGGCCGACGAATTGCGGCGTCCCGACCCGGATCTCGTGTCCGCCGACACGGCCTGCCAACCCTCGGCCCGGCGAGTTGAGCAGCTCGTGCACCTCGGGCAGTTCCCGGTCACCGGCGGCGCGGACCAGCGCCCGCGCCAGCGGATGCTCCGAATGACGCTCCAGCGCGGCCGCCGCCGCGAGCAGCGTTTGCTCGTTCCAGCCCGGGGCGAGCACCTGCGTGCCGATCCATTCCGGGTGGCCGATCGTCAGCGTACCGGTCTTGTCGAAGCAGAACACCCGGGCACGCGCCAGGTCCTCGATCGCCTGGCCGCGGGTCAGCAGCAGTCCCATCCGCGACAGCACACCGGTGGTCGTCGTGATCGCCACCGGGGTCGCCAGCGCCAGCGCACACGGGCAGGTCGCGACCAGCATTGCGACGACCACCCAGAAGGCCCGATCGGGCGCGATCCAGAGATACCAGGTCAGGCCCACCAGCGCGGTCAGGATCAGCACCGCCGCGACGAAATGGCCGGTGCCCTTCTCCGCCAAGCGGGCGAGCCGCGGCTTTTCCGTCTGCGCGCGATCGAGCAGTCGCTGGATCGCCGCCAGCGTGGTCTCGGCACCGACGCGGGTGACCCGCACCACCAGCGGGCTGTCCACGTTGACCGTGCCGCCGGTGACGGGGTCCCCGGTCCGGCGCGGACAGGGTTCGGGTTCGCCCGTCAACAACGCCTGGTTCACCGTCGATTCGCCTTCGTCGACCACGCCATCCGCAGGCAGCGGTTCGCCCGGACGCACGCGCACCCGGTCGCCGGGCACGAGTTGCGCGACCGGAACCTGTTCGTCGCGACCGCTGGCGTCGATGCGCACGGCGAGCGCGGGGATCAGCCGGTCGAGCCGGTCGATCGCCTGACTCGAGCGCTGCCGTGCCATCAGTTCGAGATAGCGGCTGGTCAACAGGAAGAACACGAACATCGCCACCGACTCGAAATAGACGTGCTCGCCGGTGCCCAGCACCACCGAATAGACGCTCGCAGCATAGGTGCTCGCGATCGCCAGGCTGACCGGCACGTCCATCCCGAGTTGGCGCTGCCGCAGATCGCGCCAGGCGCTCTGGAAGAACGGCAGCGCCGAGTAGAACACCACCGGCGTGGTCAGCCCCGCCGCCACCCAGCGCATGAACTGCAGCAGGTCGGCATGGGTCTCGTCGCCGGCGCCCAGCCAGAGCGCCACCGCCAGCATCATCACCTGCATCATCCCCAGACCGGCGACCGCGAGCCGGCGCAGCGCGAGATGCCGCTCGCGCCGAAACGCCTGATCCCGCGTGCCGGGATCATAGGGATGGGCACGGTAGCCGATCGCGCGGATCGCCTGCAGGATGTCGGACAGCGCCAACCGCTCCGGATCCCAGCGCACCCGGGCGCGGTGGGTCGAGTAGTTGACCGCGAACTCGGACACACCGGGGATCGCCCGGACATGACGCTCGTTGAGCCAGACACAGGCCGCACAGGTGATGCCCTCGAGGATCAGCGAGGCCTCGCGCAGCACGCGCCCGGAGGCACGGTCGGTCTCGTCGGTCACGAACTGCCGCTGCACTTCGGGCTCGTCGAACAGCTTCAGTTCGCGCAATTCATCCGGGATCAGCGGCTCGCCGGGGCTTCCGGCCGGCGCGGTACGGTGGTGGTAATAGCCCCCGAGACCGTTGTCGATGATCGCATTGGCGACCGCCTGACAACCGCCGCAGCAGGTCTCGTGTGACCGTCCCTCGAAAGACACCGGGTAATGCGCGCCGCGGGGAATCGGCAGGCCGCAATGAAAACAGTCATCGGCCGAATCGCGGCCCGACGGCGGATCCTCAGGTGTCATCGGCCGCTCCCTCGCAGATATGCCTGCCGGCCAGGCGGCATTCCGGGACGCGGCCAGCCCCCGATGACGGCGGCACGGGCGACCCCAAGCGCTGTGCGTGCGCGGGCCGCGCCGGCCAGCGCAGGTCAGCCACGCGTGGCACGGACGCTGGTGCTCGCCTGCTGCTCGTGCACATCGTCGCCGCGCTGCACGCGGAACAGCAGGTCCCAGCGCCCCGCTGCCGGCAGCGCTACCTGCGCCTCGTAGAGCCCGCCACCGACCGGCCGCATCGCGAAGGTCTGGTCCAGGCTGAAGTCGGAGACGCGCATGAACTCACCCTCGATCGCCGCATCCGAAATCGGTTCGCCGTTCCGATCGAGCACCCGCACCTGGAACAGCGCCGGTTCGCCGGCAGTGGGCCGCGACCGCCAGCCCTGATGCACCTGCCAGCCCAGTTCCCGCTGCCGGCGCACCTGGGTCACATGGTCGACCGCCAGCGCCTCCTTGCGCTCGCTGATCCGCGCGACGGTGCCCGGGAACCCGGAGGTGACTTCCGACGCCTGGCTCTGGGGCTCGGGCAAGAACACCCCGACGAGCTGGGTCGGCATGCCATTGTTGGCCCAGGCGAGCAGCACCGCGTTCACCGTGGCCACCACGCCGAAGAACACGAGGATGATCATCGGCGCCCAGTGCAGCCGGCCGCCGGTCGCCTTCCGGCCGCGCTCGCCTTCGATCTGGGTGGTGATGATCCCGAGCCCGTAGGGCACGATCACGTAGAGCGCAAGGTGGATCGCGAACACGTCCGCACTGCTCCAGTTCAGCACCGACAGCGGGATGAACACGATCATCGTGATCGCCAGAACCAGCCCGGCGGTGTGATAGCCGCGCATGCGGGTGAAGCGGTAGATGACGAAGAACAGGGCCGCGATCAGCGCGACCCCGAGCCCGAGAGAGACGACCAGATTATCCATCACAGCGACCTGCCAACAAACGTAACCTGCAAACATACCGGCGTTGCCCGCGGGGTGCCAGCGACGTCCCCCGGTGACCAGGAGGCGAAACCAGGGGCCGGGGCCATCAGGGACGCAGGCTCAGCTGTGAGCCTACCCGCACCGGTTCCATCGCCCCCTCGCGGTCGACGATCTCGAATTCCAGCGGCAGCCGCGACGGGCTGCCGCCAGGCTCCGGATGATAACGTACCCGCGCCAGCACAGTCGTGCGCTGGCTGGGTTCGAGCACGATCTCTTCGACCCGCCCCAGATCCAGTACCGCGCCCTCGAGACCGGCCACCCGGATCTCCAGATCCAGCGGACGCTGCGTCTTGTTGTTCAGCGCGATCTCGTAGCTGTTCTGGGTGCTGCCGTCGGCCATCTGCACGAACAGCGGCTGGCGCACCTGGCTGACGTTTGCATCGAGCTCGGGCCGGTGCAGCACGCTGAGCACCAGCAACGTGCCGACGATCACGATCGCGGTGCCGTAGCCTACCGTCTTCAGCTTCAGGAACCGGGTCTTGTTCCCCTCGAGCGCGTTCTCGGAGGTATAGCGGATCAGCCCGCGCGGCCAGCCCTGCCGGTCCATGATCGCGTCGCAGGCGTCGATGCACAGCGCGCAGTGGATGCACTCGATCTGCAGTCCCTTGCGGATGTCGATGCCCGTGGGACAGACCTGCACGCAGTACCCGCAATCGATACAGTCGCCGACGCCGGCCTGCTGACGCTGTTCCCGGGACCGAAGATCGCGCGCGGGCTTCGCACGTCCGGCCGTGCCTTCCCCGCGCGCATCATCGTAGGACACGATCAGCGTGTCCCGGTCGAACATCACCGACTGAAAGCGCGCATACGGGCACATGTAGGTACAGACCTGCTCGCGTGCGAGCCCCGCGAAGGTATACGTCGTCAGGGTCAGCAGCCCTGCGGTCACATAGGCTGCATGGGCCGCTTGACCGGCAAAGAAGTCGCGCACCAGCGTCGGCGCGTCGCCCCAATAGAGCACGAAGCCGAGACCCGTCGCGAACGCGACCAGCAGCCAGGACGCGTGGGTGGCGCCGAGTTTCAGGATCTTTTCGGCGTTCCACGGCTGGTTGGACAGGCGGATTCGCGCCGGGCGCTCGCCCTGGATCCGCCGCTCGAGAAACATGTAGACGTCGGTCCACAGGGTCTGGAAACAGAAATAGCCGCAGAACACGCGTCCGGCGAGACCGGTGACGAAGAACAGCAGCAGCGCCGCGATCATCAGCAGCCCGGCGAGCCAGAAAATGTCCTGCGGGTAGACGATCAGGTCGAACAGGTAGAACCGGCGGTTGGGAATATCGAAGAGCACCGCCTGGGAAGGCCCCGCTTCGCGTTCCCAGCGCAGCCAGGGCAGCAGGAAAAAGACCGCGTAGGCGACCACGAGAATTCCGGACTTGAGGTTCCGGAACCGGCCGCTGACCGAACGGGGATGGATCGGTACGCGCGCCTGATAGAGGGGCTGAGACATGTAGCACTCGACGGGACGGCGGCACGTCGCCACGGGGCCGCAACAAACAAGGTTCCGGAGCCAGCACGAACCGGACGGGCGGATCGGCCTCTCACCCGCACGCCCGATATCATTCTAGCCCTGTCGGCGCCGGCGCCGGCGAGTTCACGCAACGGCATTGCGGAAGTCGCAAGCCCGGCCGCGCACAGCGGCGGCGGCCGACCCGGAAAGAGCGCGCAACCGCCGCCCACGCGCTCGGGTTGCGCGCGGCGCGGACTCCTGCCGCCCGCTTACTGCCCTCCGCCCAGCGAATGCACGTAGGCGGTCAGCACCCGGATCTCGGTCGGCGACAGGCGGTCGGCGAAGGCCGGCATCTCGCGCTGGATCCCGTCGCGCACGAACTCCGCCACCAAGGCGACGCGCTCGTTGTCGTCGGCCGCCCCGGGCACGTCGACCAGCGCCCAGAGATTGTTGCCGAGGTTCGGAGCGCCCTGCGAGGCCAGCCCCTGCGCGTCCATCCCGTGGCACTGGAAACAGCCGCCGAGAGGGCCGGTAAAGATCTCGCCGCCTTCGGCCACGGCATCCGCATCCATCTCGTACCCGTTCAGCGACAGCACGTACGACGCGACCTGCTCCAGCTGTTCACGATTCAGTGTTTCGCGGTAGCCAGGCATGTAGCCGAGCCGACCCTGTGCCAGCGTTTCCTCGATCTGGTCCACGGTCCCGCCCCACTTCCACTGGTCGTTGCGCAGGTTCGGGTACTGCCCGATCACCCCGGCTCCGCCGGTCTGGTGGCAGGCTGCGCACCAGGTGCCGAACGAACCCTTGGCATAGGCATTCACGAAGCTCATCGCCTCGACATCGGCCAGGATGGCGGCGTACTCCATCTCACCCACCCGCTCCAGCATCTCGCGCTGGCGCACTGCGTGCCTGCCTTCCTGCATGTCGCGCGCCAGCAGCGCCCGGGTATTCCAGTGCATCGTGCGTTCTTCGCCGTCATCCATGAAGGTCACGGTGTTCAGGCCCTTGGTGAACGAGTCACCGACCGGCCAGGCCGGGTACAGGATCCAGTACACCACGGCGAACACCACGGTCGCATAGAAGCCCCACAGCCACCATCGTGGGAGCGGATTGTTGTACTCCTGCAGGTTCGCGTCCCAGACGTGCCCGGTGGTCTCGACCTCGCCCGGCTTCTTGCTCGGTTTCTCGTTCGTGCTCATGACCTTTCGCCCTTGTTGCGGTCGCCGGGTGAGACGTTCGGATCCAGATGGGAGTCCTCGTCATCCAGCGGAATGTAGCGGTAAGACTCGAAGCGGGTGGAACGCCTGCGGCTCGAAAACAGGTAGATCACGATCGCGACGAACGTGCTCATGAACAGGATCAGCGCCACGATCTTGCTGTTGCCCAGATCGGTAATCCAGCTCCAGAACTCAGCCATGCGAGCCTCCGCCCTGCCTTCGGGACAATCTATCGGAACTCGGCAAAGTAGCCGTCCGAGTACGCGTTGAAGTCGACCATCGTACCCAGCACCTGCAGGTAGGCAACCATGGCATCCATCTCCGAGATGAACGACGGATCGCCGTCATAGTTCCCGGCCTGCGCCTGCGCGATCAGATTATCCTCGGCGCGGTTGATGTCGAGCATGACCGCGGCTTCCTCGCCGAAGCGTTCGACGTTGGCCTCGAACTCGTCCTGATTGATCGAATACGGTACGCCGACCCGCTTCAGCGCAATCATTCGCTGCTCGATGTCCGTGTAGTCCAGCGGCGTCGTCGCCAACCAGGGATACCCGGGCATGATCGACTCCGGCACCAGCGACTGCGGGTCGATCAGGTGCTGTACCTGCCACTCGTTCGAGTACTTGCCTCCGACACGGGCGAGGTCGGGCCCGGTGCGCTTCGACCCCCACTGGAACGGATGGTCGTACTGCGACTCCGCGGCCAGCGAGTAATGCCCGTAGCGCAGCATCTCGTCGCGGAACGGGCGCACCATCTGCGAGTGGCAGGTATAGCAGCCCTCGCGCACGTAGATGTCGCGGCCCCGCTGCTCCAGCGGCGTATAGGGGCGCACGCCCTCGACTTCCTCGATCGTGTCGTTGATGTAGAACAGCGGCACGATTTCGACCAGGCCGCCGATACTGATCACCGCGAGCGTCAGGATGATCAGCAGGCCCGCATTGGTCTCGACGCTTTCATGCTTCATGGTCTGGCAACTCCGGATCAGGACGCGCTGGCGGCGGCGGCACGGGAGGCCTCCGTCGCGCGGGCCTCGCGCTTGGCGGAAAGAATGGTCACGGTGATGTTGAAGGCCATGATCACCATGCCGAGCAGGAACAACCCACCCCCGATCGCCCGGACCACATACGGCTTATGCAGGAACACCACGGACTCGGTGAAGGTGTAGGCAAGGTTTCCGTATTCGTCGAACGCGCGCAGCATCAGCCCCTGGCCGATCCCGGCGACCCACATCGACACGATGTACAGCACGATGCCGATCGTTGCGAGGAAGAAGTGGATGTACACCAGCCGCAGACTGAACAGCTGCGTGTTCCACAACCGCGGAATCAGGTGGTACAGCGAGCCGAAGGTGATCATCGCGACCCAGCCCAGCGCGCCGGAGTGCACGTGGCCGACGGTCCAGTCGGTGTAGTGCGACAGCGCATTCACGCTCTTCAGCGACATCATCGGGCCTTCGAAGGTCGACATGCCGTAGAACGACAGCGCGGTGATCAGGAACAGCATGATCGGATCGGTGCGCAGTTTGTCCCAGGCGCCGGAGAGCGTCATGATCCCGTTGATCATGCCGCCCCAGGACGGCAGCAGCAGCAGGATCGAGAAGGTCGCGGCCAGCGTCGACACCCAGTCCGGCAACGCGGTCCAGTGCAGGTGGTGCGCGCCCACCCACATGTACAGGAACACCAGCGCCCAGAAGTGGATGATCGACAGCTTGTACGAGTAGATCGGGCGCCCGGCCTGCTTCGGAACGAAGTAGTACATCATCCCGAGGAACGCGGCTGTGAGGAAGAAGCCGACCGCGTTGTGGCCGTACCACCACTGGGTCATTGCATCCTGCACACCGGAGAACAGCGAGTAGGAATGCGGGCTGGTCAGGCTGACCGGCACCTGCAGGTTGTTGAAGATGTGCAGCAGCGCGGTGGCGAGGATGAACGCCATGAAGAACCAGTTCGCGACGTAGATGTGCGGCTGGCTGCGGCGCAGCAGGGTCATCAGGAAGACCCAGAAGTAAGTGACCCAGACGACCGCGATCAGGATGTCGATCTGCCAGTTGAACTCGGCGTACTCGCGGCCCTGGGTGATCCCGGCCATGTAGGTGATCACGCCGAGGATCAACGCGAGGTTCCAGCCGTAGAAGGTGAACAGCGCCAGTTTGTCGCCGTACAGCCGCGTGTGGCAGGTGCGCTGCACGATGTAGTAGGAGGTCGCAAACAGCGCGTTACCGCCGAAGCCGAAGATCACCAGCGTGGTATGGACCGGGCGGAAGCGGCCGAAGGTGATCTGGGCGATGTCGAAGTTCAGGAACGGCCAGGCGAGCTGCGAGGCGATCCAGACGCCGGCAGCCATCCCCAGCACCCCCCAGACGACCGCCGCGATCGCGAACTTCTTGACGATTTCGTAGTTGTACTGTTCCGCTGGAACAGCCGTCGAAGCCGGCACGGACCCGGCGGTTGCTGCAGTTTCAGACATATTGATTTCCACCTTGCCTGCGGGGAATACGGTATGCCCGGCACGCCGGGACGTGAACTGTACCCCAAGAATCCACCAGAAAAAAGCAATGCCTGTACAGGCTCAGCCGGCTCGCCGGCGCCCCGGATGAGGCGACGAAACGCGGAGCCCGTCTATTCCCCCGTACGCTCATCCGGGCCGGACCGGGATGAATCGGCCCGGAAATCGCGAGGGCGGCGGCGCCGCCGGAACCCATGCGTGACCATAGACCACTTCCCAGGATGCCGGCAGCCGCCCCTGCTCACCGTACTGCGACAGATACGCATCCGCCACCGCACGCAACCGGCGCGGCCCCAGCAGTCCGCGGTGGCGCCCCGACAGCGCATTGCGCACGCCGACGCCGCGCAGGTCGCGCAGCAATGCGGGCAGGTCGGGGTAGGTCACGGTCAGGCGCTCCTGATCCATCACCGGATCGGCAAAGCCCGCGCGCACCAGCGCATCGCCGATATCGTGCATGTCGATGAACGCGTTCACGTGCACGGCCGAACCCGCATCGACCCGAGCGAACGCCTCGCGCAATTCCCGCAGCGTATCCGGCCCGAAAGTCGCGAAGAGCCAGAGGCCGCCTGGCGCCACCACCCGCCGCACCTCGGCGAACACGCGGTCGAGATCGGTCACCCACTGCAGCGCCGCAGCCGAAATCGCAAGGTCAAAGCTGGCGTCGGCCAGCGGCAGCCGCTCCATGTCGGCGCAGATCGCCCAGGGCCGGCGGAACCAGCGCCCCTGGGCACGGGCACGCAGCGCCATGCCCTGCGCGAAATCCAGCCCCGCCACCCGGGCCTTGCGGTAGCGCTGCGCCAGCGCCTTCAGCGCGCCGCCCGGACCGCAGCCGAGGTCGATCACCCGCGCGGGCTCGATCCGGATCCAGTCCAGACGCTCGAGCAGCCGTTGCTGCACTTCCTGCTGCAGCCGGGCATGGCGCTCGTAGTCGTGCGCCGCACGGTCGAACGCCGCGCGCACCAGGGCCTTGTCGATCTCGAAACCGTCCTTCAAGCCACCACCTCGCGCAGGAAACGCGCCAGATCGTCTGGCCGCTCCAGCCAGGCGGCATGCCCGCCCGGCACCAGCCGGATCCGGGCATCCGGGCGCAGCTCGGACAGACCGGTCGCGGTTTCCGGCGGGACCAGACGATCATGCTGGCCCAGCCAGGCGGCCACGGGAGCATCCAGGCCGGCCCAAACGGCGCGCAAGTCGGCCCGCGTCAGCGCGTCGAGCCCCGCCTGCAGCCCCTGAAGAACCGCTGGCCGGGCTGTCATCTGCTCGGCCAGCTGGCGGCGCAGGCGTGCGGGGGCCCGCCCACCTTGCGCGCACAATGCAGCGAAGCGCCGCTCCAGCAGCGTTCGGTTGCGCCCCAGTTCGACGCCGAACGCGGCCAGCTCCGCCCCCGGCATGCCACAGGGCCAGCCGGGCGCACGGGCGAAGCGCGGCGTGCCGGCGACCAGCACCAGACGTTGCGCGCCCTGCCACCGCTCGGCCGCGGCCAGCGCGACGATCGCGCCCAGCGACCACCCCACCCAGACCGGTTCCCGCACCTGCGCCGGTAGCCGGCGCAGCAGGCTCTGCGCGGCCAGCCGAGGGTCCGCCAGTTCGGCGCCCCCGGGGACATCGCCGTGCCCGGGCAGTTCGAGCACCAGCGGATCGAGATCGTCGATCCGCGTCCGGAGCGCGTCCCAGATAGCACCGCTGAAACCCCAGCCATGGATCAGCACCACCGTGGGCGCCTGCCGCGGTGCCGCCTTCATCGACCCACACGCCCTGCCGGTTGCGGCTGGCGGGGAAAGGCACCATGCCGCGACCGAAGGCGCTGCCTCTTGGTCGCGGTTGCCCACCGGCCGGCCGCGGCATCCGGCGGTCGGTGCACCCTCGCGGATGAACCGGGACGCCGGGCTTGCGTATGATGGCAGCCGTCGACAGCGGCACGGGCCGGAAGGATGGGCATGGGAGTATTGATCATCGGCATTTTGCTGGCATACCTGCTCGGCTCGATTTCTTCCGCGATCGTGATCAGCCGCCTGATGGGGCTGCCGGATCCACGCGGCACCGGCTCGGGAAATCCCGGCGCGACCAACGTGTTGCGCGCCGGCAGCAAGACCGCCGCGGCGCTGACCCTGGCCGGCGACGTCGCGAAGGGCTGGCTGCCAGTGTTCATCGCGGTACAGAGCGGGTACTTCCCGGCGTGGATGGTCGGGCTCATCGGACTGGCGGCATTCCTCGGTCACCTCTATCCAGCATTCTTCGGCTTCCGCGGCGGCAAGGGCGTGGCCACCGCACTGGGCGTGATCCTCGCGATCCACCCGCTGACCGGCCTGCTGGTGCTGGCCACCTGGCTGCTGATCGCATTCATTCTGCGCTACTCGTCGCTCGCCGCGCTGGTGGCCGCACTGGCAGCGCCGGTATATCTGGCCCTACTGCACCCGGAGCCCTGGCTGATCGCGGCCGCGGGCGTGATGGCGCTGTTCCTGTTCCTGCGCCACGCCTCGAACATCCAGCGCCTGCTGCAGGGCACCGAACCGCGCATCGGCACCAAACGGCCGGCCACCGACCGCCACCACTGAGCCCTATCCGCCAGCGCCCCCTTTGCGGGCAAGGGACGCGGGTCAGGCCGAGGGCTGCGCGGGCGCCGGCTCGCCCAGGGTCAACTCGGCCAGGGGCCAGCGGGCGCGGGCACGGATCGCCAGCCCGGTGTCTGCACCACCGGCCTGCAGGCGGCGCAGCCCGGCGAGCGCGATCATCGCACCGTTATCGGTGCAGAACGCCGGCCGCGGGAAAAACACCGGCACTGCCTGCGCCGCCGCCATGACCTCGAGAGCGGCGCGCAGCCGGCGGTTCGCGGCCACGCCCCCGGCCACCACGAGCGCGGGTGCCCGACTGGCCTCCAGCGCCCTGCGCGTCTTCTCGACCAGCGTATCCGTCACCGCCTCCTCGAAGGCCCGTGCGATCGTCGCCGGGGGGTGCCCGCCCTTCTGCACCGCCGTCAGAACCGCCGTCTTCAGGCCCGAGAAGCTCATGTCCAGACCCGGCCGATCGAGCATCGGTCGCGGCAACCGAAGGCGGCCCGCCTCGCCGCTTTCGGCCAGCCGCGACAGCGCAGGGCCACCGGGGTAGCCGAGATCCAGCAACTTGGCCGTCTTGTCGAATGCCTCGCCAGCCGCGTCGTCGATGCTTTCGCCCAGCAACTCGTAATCACCGAGCCCCCGCGCCAGGATCAGCTGGGTATGGCCGCCGGAAACCAGCAGCACGAGGAACGGGAACGACAACCGGGCGTCGTCCAGCAGCGGCGCCAGCAGGTGCCCTTCCAGGTGGTGCACCGCGATCGCGGGCACGCCCCAGCCATAGGCCAGCGCACGCGCGACCGAGGCACCGGTCAGCAGGGCCCCGAGCAGACCCGGGCCCGCAGTGTAGGCGACCGCGGACAGTTCCGGGCCCCGCATGCCCGCCGCGTCCAGCACCTCGCGCAGCAGCGGCAGGATGCGCCGGATATGATCGCGCGACGCCAGTTCGGGAACCACTCCGCCGTACAGCGCGTGCAGATCCACCTGGCTATACAGCCGGTGCGCGAGCAGGCCCGCTTCGGCGTCGACGATCGCAACGCCGGTTTCGTCACAGGAGGTTTCGATTCCAAGTACACGCATGGTCAAAGTTCGTTGGCGGCCCGCGATTGGACAAGGTGCTGCAGGCGAAGTGTCGTCGGCCCGGGCCGCACTGGCTACAGGCGTTCGCGCCGGTCGGGAAAGCTGCCAGCGGAGGGGAGGTCGCAGCGACGACCGAGCACCATCACCTGAAAACGTTCGCCCATCTCGCCGGGGAGCGTCAGCATCCGTACCTGCTGCGCGAGCTGCATGATGTGCCGCGGATCGTCGTTCCCGGCCACCGACTGCTCGAACAGGGCGGGCAAACCGGCACCGAGCAGAAACTCGCCTTGTGCCGCGTAGGCCAGCACGTCCAGGTCCGCCGAATGCGCGGCTTCGGCGACGGCGGTGAAATCCACGCTCGCGGTCAGATCCATCAGCCCCGGCCAGGCGAACGGTTCGAGTACCAATTGCTGCCGATAGTAGCCGACCAGCGTGCCAGCATCGCGCTCGGCCGCGTAGAACTCGCGCCGGGGGTAGCCGTAGTCGCCGATCCAGACCAGTCCGTCCGCCAGCAGGTCGGCCACAGTACGCAGCCACGGCTGCACGGCCGGGCGCAGCTCGGACACATAGCCCTCCGGCCAGGGACCAACCTGCCGCTCCAGCTCCCGCACCGCCCGGTCCAGCCATTGCGGTGCCGGGCGTTCCGCGAAGCTGAGCCCGGTGGCGGCATCCTGCGCCACCACCCCACGCTGCAGCACCCGGCCTTCGCGCCAGGCGAAGACTTCCACCGGCATCGCATCCAGCACCTCGTTGGCCAGCACCACGCCATTCAGCGGCTCGGCCGGGAGCCGGTCCAGCCATTCGACCCGGACCATGCGCTCGGAACCAAGGCGCGCAGCGAGCAGCGACTGCTGCTGCGCACGCAGATCCGGGCTGACCTCCAGGATTCGATAGCGCTCGAGTCGCACGCCGAGGTCGTCGAGCCGCTGGATCACGTCGGCCGCCAAGCGGCCGCTGCCGGCGCCGAACTCCAGGATCTCGCAACGGGTTCCGTCCAGCACCGGCCCCAGCCACTGCGCCAGGGTAGCGCCGAACAGCGGCGACAACTCGGGAGCGGTCACGAAGTCGCCGTCGGCGCCGAGCTTGCGCAGTCCGTTCACGTAGTAGCCAAGCCCGGGTTCGTACAGCGCCATCTCCATGTAGCGGGAGAAGGGCAGAAAACCGCCGCCGGCGTCGATCGCCGCGCGAATCCGGTCGCGCAGGCGCTCCGACAGCGCCAGCGCCTCGCCGATCGGCTCGGGCTCCGGTCGCGTGCCGGCGGGTGTGCTAGATTCTGGGCGAGCGACCATGATGCAAGAATGAAGAGACCCTGATGGCGGAAAGTTCTGGCACGGCCGAAAGCGGCCGCGACCACGAAGTCGTGCTGATCACCGGAGCGGCTCGCCGGATCGGGGCGGAGATCGCCCGCACCCTGCACCGCGCCGGCATCCGAGTACTGCTGCATTATCGCGGTTCGCGCGAGGAGGCCGCCACCCTGGCCGCGGAAATGAACGAGGCCAGGCCCGACAGTGCGCGGCTATTGCAGGCCGACCTGCTCGACGAACGCGCCACCGCGGCCTTGGCGGAACGGGCGGTGGCGGAATACGGCCACCTCAACTACCTCGTGAACAACGCCTCGACGTTCTACCCGACCCCGGTGGGCCAGATCACGCGCGAGCACTGGGACGACCTGATGGGATCGAACCTGAAGGCCCCGCTGTTCCTCACCCAGGCCTGCGCGCCGGCCCTGCGGGAAGCACGCGGCGCGGTGGTGAACATCGTCGACATCCATGCGCTGCGGCCGCTGAAGGACTACCCGCTGTATTCCGCGGCCAAGGCCGGGTTGTGGGCACTGACCCAGGCCTATGCCCGTGAACTCGGTCCCGAGGTGCGAGTGAACGGCGTCGCCCCGGGCGCGATCCTGTTGCCGGAAGACGTGGCGTCTTTGCACACCCACGACACGATGGTTCTGCATACCGCGCTGAAACGTGAAGGCGATCCCAGCGACATCGCCCGAACCGTGCTGTTTCTGCTGCGCGAGGCGCCCTACATCACCGGGCAGGTGATTCCGGTCGACGGCGGGCGTTCCTCATCGCAGTAGGGTGCCGGCCCCGGGCTGCGTTATGCTGGCAAGCTCCGGACTACGGGAGAACAACCGATGATCGACCCGAAGAAGCTGGACGAGATGGCGCGGCGCATTGGCGCTGGCCTGCCGGAATCGGTCCGCGCATTCCAGAAAGACGTGGAACGGCAGGTCCGCTCGACGCTGCACCAGGGTTTCGAGCGCATGGACCTGGTAACGCGCGAGGACTTCGACGTGCAGGCCGCACTCCTCGAACGGACCCGGGCGCGCCTGCGCGAACTGGAAGACAGGATCGCCGCACTCGAAGGCCAGGCGCCGGTCGACGACCGCGGCGGCTCGGACATTACCTGAGCCTAACCCTCATGGCGCGGGCAGCCACCCCCGGTGATGAAAGAGGCGTAGGGCGGAAAAGGCCGAAGGCCGTCATCCGCCATCCGGCGCCCGGGTTGCCGCAGGCCGCGCGGGGCGATCCGAACGCCGAGCGGCGGATGACGCTGCGCTCTTCCGCCCTACGGGTCGCCCGGGACACGAGACAGGCCGTGACTTTCACGCTAACCCTCGACTCGCTTGCGGAACGGCTGGGCGAGCCCCGGAAACGGGCCGACGTGCGCCAACGCGGTTCCCTCGCCTGCAACGCACTGAGCCCATGGACGGCGCGCGGGATCCGCAACCCGCCTGAAACCCAACAGAACAAGGAGGGGCAGGGATGCCCATCGCAATGGTCAACGCCCGTGCCGTCGACGGAATCCAGGCCCCGCTGGTGCGCATCGAGACACACCTCGCGAACGGGCTGCCCGGGTTCCAGATCGTCGGCCTGCCCGAGGCTGCGGTGCGCGAAAGCCGCGACCGTGTTCGTGCCGCGATCCAGACCAGCGGCTTCGAATTCCCGCGCCGGCGCATCACGGTGAACCTCGCGCCCGCCGACCTGCCGAAGGACGGCGGGCGCTTCGACCTCGGCATCGCACTGGGGATTCTCGCGGCCAGCGCCCAGGTTCCCCAGTCCGCGCTGGATCCGCGGGAGTTTCTCGGTGAACTCGGGCTCGACGGTCGGCTACGCGCGGTCGGGGGCACGCTGCCGGCAAGCCTGGCAGCCCGCGACAGCGAGCGCCAGCTGGTACTGGGGCGCGACGACGGCCCGGAGGCCGCACTGGCCAGCGGTGCCGACGTGGTCATCGCCGATCACCTGCTCGAGGTCTGCGCTGCGCTGAACGGCAAGGCCCAGTTGCCTGCCGCGGAGCCGCCCGGCCTGCAGCCGGTATCCGCCCCCGATCTGGCCGATGTGCGCGGGCAGCACCAGGCACGGCGGGCACTCGAAATCGCTGCCGCCGGCGGGCATCACCTGCTGATGATCGGCCCTCCTGGAAGCGGAAAGTCGATGCTCGCCTCACGCATTCCGGGAATCCTGCCGCCGATGACCGAGGCAGAGGCGCTGGAAACCGCCGCGATTCACAGCCTGCGCGGCTCCGACCATCTGCACCACAACTGGCGCTGCCGCCCGTTCCGCTCGCCACATCACACCGCATCCGGGGTGGCGCTGGTGGGCGGCGGCCCGAACCCGCGGCCGGGCGAGATCTCGCTGGCGCACAACGGCGTGCTGTTCCTCGACGAACTCACCGAATTCGACCGCAGGGTGCTCGACGTGCTGCGCGAACCGCTGGAGACAGGCGTGATCCATATCTCCCGGGCCGCACGCCACGCCCAATACCCGGCACGGTTCCAGCTGGTGGCCGCGATGAACCCCTGCCCCCAGGGCTTCGACTGCGACCTGGCCGAACGTTGCCAGTGTTCCCCCGAACAGCGCGCACGACACCGCCGCCGGCTGTCGGCCCCGCTCATCGACCGCATCGATCTGGCGGTCGAGGTGCCGCGCCTGCCGACCACGGCATTGCAGCCGGTTCCCGGAGAGGACGAAGCGTCGGCCAGCGTCGCCGAGCGCGTCCGTGCCGCGCATGAGCGCCAGCGCCGACGCCAGGAGGGCCGGCTCAACAGTCAGTTAAGCGGAAGGGAACTGGAGGTGCATGCCCCATTGGAGCCGGGCGAACGCGTGCTGCTCGAGCGGGCGGTCGACAAGTTCCGGTTGTCCGCGCGCGCCTACCATCGGATCCTCCGAGTCGCACGCAGCATCGCCGACCTGGCCGACAGCGAGACGATCCGCGCAGACCACTTGGCCGAAGCCCTGGGCTTCCGTGCCCTGGACCGGTGGCGGATCGATTGACGCGGGCTTGGTAACCGGTCAGAACGAAGCGACGTACGCCGCGAGGTCCGCGATCGCCTCGTCGGACAATGCCGATGCGTGCGGCGCCATCAGCGGCGTGTTCGGACCCACCGTCTCACCCGCGCGATACTGCGACAAACGCTCGGCGATGTACTCCGCACTCTGCCCGGCGATCTTCGGGAAGATGCCCATCCCCTGCCCTTCGGGACCATGACAGCTCACGCAGGTCGCATACCGCTGCTGGCCACGTTCAGCGTCGCCCGCCGCGACAGGCTCGGCCTCGGGCGCGGGCTCATCTTCGACAGCGGCTTCGTCTTCGACGGCGGGATCGTCAGCCGGCTCGCCGAGGGTCGCAACGTAGACGGCCAAATCGGCAATCGCCTCGTCGGACAGGGCCGATGCGTGCGGCGCCATCAGCGGCGTGTTCGGACCCACCGTCTCGCCCGCGCGATACTGCGACAAACGCTCGGCGATATACTCCGCGCTCTGCCCGGCGATCTTCGGGAAAATGCCCGAGCCCTCGCCCTCGGCTCCGTGGCAGCTCACGCAGGTCGCATACCGCTCCTGGCCGCGCTCCACGTCGCCCGCCGCGGCAGGCTCGGCCTCGGGCGCGGGCTCATCTTCGACAGCGGCTTCGTCTTCGACCGCGGGATCGTCAGCCGGCTCGCCGAGGGTCGCAACGTAGGCGGCCAGATCGGCAATTGCGTCGTCGGACAGGGCCGATGCGTGCGGCGCCATCAGCGGCGTGTTCGGACCCACCGTCTCACCCGCGCGATACTGCGACAAGCGCTCGGCGATGTACTCCGCACTCTGCCCGGCGATTTTCGGGAAGATGCCCGAGCCCTCACCCTCGGCTCCGTGGCAGCTCACGCAGGTCGCATACCGCTCCTGGCCACGCTCGGCGTCGCCATCGGCGGGAACGGCTTCAGGGGCATCCGCCTCCTCGTCTGCAGCCGCGACCTCGACCGGGGCATCCACATCCACTACCCCGGCCTCCGACAGCATGTAGTTCACCGAAGCCGTCACCTCATCATCGCTGAGGTTCGGATCACCGCCTCGCGCGGGCATGGCCTGGAAACCGTCGATCGCATGGGCAACCAGCGTTTCCAGCCCCTTGTCATCCAGGCGAGCGCGCCACTCGTCGGTATCGCTCGTCTTGGGGGCACCGGCCGCGCCGGTGTCATGACACGCCGCACACACGGACTGATACACCTCGCTGGCCGGGCGTGGCTCCGAAGGCGCTGCGTCCTCGTCGACCGCGGCCACCTCGACCCGCCCCACCGGCGCAATGCGCTGGTCCACGGTCTCAGTGACTGCCGGGGCCGGATCCCTTTCCCCAAGGCTGACCTGCCCCAGGAAACTCACCAGGTGATACGCCAAAAAGGCGACCGCACCCGCCAACGCGAGCACGGACACGACCATCAGGAACTTGTTCCCCGCATCTATCTTGAACTGTTGATCAGCCACTTCACTCCTCCGGGATCCTGGCCGGCTGCGGCCCCGTGTTCTTGCCCGTACCACTGGGGCCGCCCGAGACGGTCGCCGAGTATAGGCCATCCCCCGAGCGCTAGCCATATTCGGCGCCGGCACACGCTCAGGGAGCGCTCGGAACACCCCGATGCCGCTCGAAAGCTCTGGACGCCCCACGCGGCGGCTCGTATGATGGTGGGCTACGATGCGCCCGTAGCTCAGCTGGATAGAGCGCTGCCCTCCGGAGGCAGAGGCCAGGGGTTCGAATCCCTTCGGGCGCGCCATTTTCCATGACTTGCGTCACCCTTGAGCACATCCAGACTCACAACGTGACTCTTTCGTGACTCACCCTCCAGCTAACCGACCGCGAACCGGAGGTGCTCCGGCGCCAGGTTAACGTGAAAAAACCCGCAGCGCGCGTCCGGGGTGACCTGTAGGGCGGAAAAGCGCAGCGTCATCCGCCGCTCGGCGTTCGCGCCTCCCCGGCGCCGGATGGCGGATGACGGCCTTCGGCCTTTTCCGCCCTACGCCTACGCCTACGCCTACGCCTACGCCTACGCCTACGCCTACGCCTACGCCTACGCCTACGCCTACGCCTCTTTCATCATCGGGGGTGGCCGCTGGCCATGACAGTTAGCGTAGCGTTCGGTCATCGCCCCCCAAGGGTTGATGACGGTCACGCCAGACGCTTCATAGGGCGAGGTGTCTCGTGATGCCACAATGAATCCTTTCGATGCGGCAATGGCCGCGATGTAGCCGTCCGGCGTCGGAAAGCCGCGCCCGCCGTTTCTGGCTGTCACGGTCAGGTCGGCATAGTGGCGCGCTGCATCGGTGTCGAACGGCAAGACCCGATTCTTGAACAGCTCCAGCAGCTCGGTCAGGGCGCGATCGAGCAGGTTCTTGCGCTTTCCCGCTGGCAACGCCCGGATGCCGAACAGCAACTCGGCCAGGGGGACGCTGGACAGGTACAAGGTCCCGGCCGCCTGGTCGTTCAGCCAAGCCCTCACGGTCGCGTCCGGCTCCGGCCTCATCGCCTCGAAAACGACGTTGGTATCCAGGACAATCATTCAGTCGAAGCTCAACGGTTTGGCCGGCGTCTTGTCGCGCACACTCTCGAAGACGGCGAAATCATCGTCGGTCAGACCGATCTTGCGGCCGATGGCGGCCAGGGCCTCGCTCACGCGCACGCGCTTCTCCGGATTGACCGCGGTTGCCAGAATCTCGCGCACCTCGGCTTCCGTGCTGCGGCCGTGTTGAGCCGCCCGCACGCGCAAAGCGCGGTGCACGTCATCAGGCACGTTCCTTACAGTCAGGATCGCCATAATTCAAAACCTCTGATCTGCTGTCTATGACAGCAAACATGGTCTCGTGCAGTCACCCGTGCGAGCCTCGGTTTGCTGTCTGCCAACTGACTCGAAGCAAAGACTACCCGCAGACGGAAATCAGCGCTTCGCCGCGCCCTTGTGCTTAATGCTGATCCGTCACGACAGCTCTGCACCCCACAACACGCTCTTCACCCTCCTCAACACTGTCCTGTGTGGGCGAGAAGAGATTGCTGATAGCAGGGTTCGAAACGGGCAGTCGGAGGAAATGATCCACGGTCTGCGTTCGGACCCACCACGGACTCTGCCATGGCTCGTCTTGGGGCACCTCGCTCGGCCGGCATGTCGTTGTGCCGGGAAAAGTCCGGAACACGTGCCGGGAGATCGGTCAATCCTGGTCGTGTCGTGATCTCTCGGCGGCCCGCCATGCGGTCATGCCGCGGCGCACGATATGGATGTCGCGAAAGCCGTGGGCATGCAAGAGCTTTGCGGCGGTCCGCGACCGGCGGTCGGTGTGGCAGACCAGTGCCAGGGGGCGGTCCTTGGGCAGCTCGTGCAGACGGTTGGCAAGCTGATCGAGGGGAAGGTTGAGGGCGCCGTCGACGTGGCCGAGTTCGCCGGTGAATTCCTCAACGCTGCGCACGTCCACTACCACGGGGGGCGAGTGACCTGCCAGCTCTCGTGCGAGTTCCTGCACCGTCAGCCACTCGGCGGGAACGCGCAGGCGCTTCACCAAGCGCGGAAGAAATGCCACCGCGGCGAGCAGCGCGAGCGCGATCAGCCCGGTCTGGATCGCCGCTTCGCCTCCCGCGATCGCCTGTCGCCCGGCATGGCCGACATAGGTGTAGGCAAACGCCCCGGGCGCCATGAATACGAAGGTGGCCAGGGCATACGCAAGCAGGCGGATGCGCGTGAGTCCCAGCGCGTAGTTCAGCAGGTTGTACGGAAACAGCGGCACCAGCCGCACGAACGCCACGAAGCGCCAGCCTTCGGCCTCGACGCCGTTCACCAATTCTTTCAGCCGGCCGCCCAGGCGTCGCGAGACCCAGTCGGCGCCGAGGTAACGGGCGACCAGGAACGCAGCCGTTGCGCCCAGCGTCGCGCCGATCAGGTTGATCAGCGTACCCCAGACCGGTCCGAACAGCGCGCCGCCGGCGAGCGTCATGATCATTCCGGGCAGGAACAGCACCGAGGCCAGCGCGTACACGGCGACGAACACCAGCGGCGCGGTGATGCCGAATCCGGCGATCCAGGCTTCCAGTGCGACCGGATCGATCCGATCCCGGAAGGTAACCGCAACACCGATCGCGACCAGCAGTCCGGCGAGCAGACCGATCCGGAGCCAGGGCCAGGACTTCATCGGGTCGTTCCCGACTTCCGGGACGGCTCACCCGCCGGGGGCCAAGTGGCCGCCTCGCCCTCGGGCCGCCGGTTGATCGGGTAGCTGTCGGCCGGGCCGACGAACGGCTGCACCAGCATTTTGTCCAGGCGCTCCCATTGGGGATCCCGGAACAGGTTGATCCCGATGGTCATGCCTTCGTGCCCGTCCTGCGGCTGCGCGCGGTAGGTACCGAGCAGCCGGTCCCAGAGCGACAGGTTGAAGCCGAAGTTGGAGTTGGTCTCGTGCGGATACCAGGAATGATGCACCCGGTGGAAATCCGGGGTCACGATGAACCAGCGCAGCACGCGGTCGATGCCAACAGGAATGCGCACGTTCGAGTGATTGAACAGCGCGAGCGAGCTCAGGATCACCTCGAAGATCAGCACCGCGACCGCCGGCGCCCCGATCATCACGATCACGCCGGCCTTGATCCCGAATGACAGCAGGATCTCGATCGGGTGAAAGCGCAGACCGGTGGTCAGGTCGAAGTCCAGGTCGGCGTGGTGCATGCGGTGCAGCCGCCACAGTGCGGGGACGGCGTGGAACATCACGTGCTGTGCCCAGATCGCGAAGTCGAGGATCACCAGCGCGATCAGCACCGTGAGCCAGAACGGCAGGTCGAGCACCTGCAACAGTCCCCAGCCCTGGCTTTCGACGAAGAACGCCAGCCCGACCGCGCCGGCCGGGAAGATCAGGCGCGTCAGCACCGTGTTGGTGATCACGATGCCCCAGTTGTTGGCCCAGCGGTAGGCCTTGCCGATGGTCAGCGCCCGGCGGGGTGCAAGCACTTCCCACAGTGCCATGATTCCGACCACACCGAACAGGAAGCCCAGGCGCACGACCGGCTCCTGCTCCAGAAACCATTCCATCACTGCGCTCCTCGCACCGCCGCAAAATGCACGTATTCAAACGATTATTTGAAGCTAACGGCAACCACGGAGGTGCGTCAAGTCAGCGAACGCGCAGGCGGGTATTCCAGCTGCGCCCACCGGGAGCGCCGCCCGAACCCCTGAGCGCATCGCGTTGCATGCGTGCGTGCGTGCGCCCCGCAGGTTGCCGAACTCCCGCGCCATGGCGGTTTCGCATCTGGCTTTGCTGGCGTCGCCCCGGTGCGCGGCCACGGCCAGAAAGCCGCCCAGCGGAATCGCTGCGGGCAGAAGTTGCTCGATCATTCGGGCTACAGCAGGGCTTGCACTGGGCTCGAACACAGCCCAGCGGCACACCACCGGCCCGAGTTCCGGGATGCCGAAAACCAGCGGCGCACTTCGCCCCATCGGTCCCAGCGCGCGCCGCGGTAGGCGCCTCGCCCCGCCTTGCGGCGGCGCGGTCTGTCAGCGGGTGGCGCGGGCGACCGGCAGACGTGCGGCCTTCCACTCGGGATAGCCCGCGTCCAGTCTTCGGGCGCGAAATCCCTGGCGTCGCAGCTCCTCGACGGCCTCGTAGGACAGCACGCAGTAGGGGCCGCGGCAATACGCAACGATTTCGCGGTCCCGGGGCAGATTGGACAGGCACTGACCCAGTTCTTCCAGCGGGACGTTGATCGCACCCTTCACGTGGCCGGCGTGGAATTCGTCGCGCGGGCGTACGTCGATCACCGTCACTTCGCCGCGGCGGGCCAGTTTCATCACCTCGCGCGGATCCATCGGGGTCAGGGTGTCGCGGCTGGTAAAGGCTTCCCGTACGATTCGGTCGACCTCAGCCAGTTGTGCCTCGGCGATGCGCCGGATGCCCGCGATGACCTGGGTGATCTCGGTTTCGTCACTCAGGGAGTAGATGATCTGAACCCCGTCCCGGCGCGAGTGGACCAGGCCGCCGTCGCGCAGCACCTGCAGGTGGTGAGACGCGTTCGCGATCGGCACACCCACGGCGCGCGCCGATTCGTCCACGCTGTGCTCGCCCTGCGCGAGCGCCTCGAGGAGTTCCAGCCGCACGGGGCTTGCCAGAGCCTTCGCGACGCGCGCGAAATGGGTGAAGAGCTGGTTCTTGGGCGAGGACTCGCTTGCGTTCATGTTCAACTGGGCGCCCGTGCACCGGCGGAGCGGGATCCGAAATCCTAACGAATGCTCGTGCATCGCACCAATCCGCGCGCAGGGCCACGCCATCTGATTCGGCAAGCTGCTGGAAGGTCGTAGGCTCCGCGCTACGCGAGTTCGTAACCAAAGGGATGCCGCCGGGACTCGAGAAGCTGTTGAAGAGCGAAGACCTCGTCCAGTCGCTGCAGATCACCGACCGGGAATTTCGGACGCTGGCGAGCATCGACCTGCCGGAAAACACGGACCGGGTTGGGTACGTGCAGCTGCTGCTCACGGTGCGGGCGATTCGGATGCATTGAGCACGCTGTCGGCCGGGCCTTAGCAATTCGCAAGCGCGGAACATTGGCAGAAGGTGGGCGACGCCCTGGAAAACGCTACAGGTTTGCCTGATTGATTCCCGCGTTCGTTCCTGGCCCTTCACATGCATCGGCAGCAGTGAGGCCGCGCTCGGGAACCAGGGCAGGAGCGGGCAGCCCCTTGCGCTATGTATAGCATTGCTATACGATCATCGGGGTGATCAAGAGCTTTCGGCACAAGGGTCTTCAGCGATTCTTCGAGACTGGCTCCAAGGCCGGCATCCAGAATGGGCATGCTGCAAAGCTGTCGCGCCAACTAGCTGTCCTGAACCGGGCCAGCGGCCCGCCGGACATGAATCTGCCAGGCTGGTCTTTGCACCCGCTGAAGGGCAGCTTGTCGGAGCATTGGTCCGTTTTGGTCAGCGGTAACTGGCGGCTGACCTTCAAGTTCGAAAACGGTGATGCGATCCTGGTCGATTATCAGGATTATCACTGAGGAGAGTCACGATGACGATGCACAATCCGCCGCACCCCGGAGAGATCCTGCGCGATGACGTATTGCCGGCGCTGGACCTGTCGGTGACGGCTGCGGCCCGGGAATTGGGTGTCACGCGGGCGGCGCTGTCCCGTGTGCTGCACGGTCACGCGGGCATTTCGCCCGAGATGGCCTTACGCATCGAACGCTGGCTGGGTGTGGAACGTGGCGGACGCGCCGAAGTCTGGGCGGGAATGCAGCTCGACTACGATCTCTGGCGTGCGCGCCACGGCAAGGCCGCCTAGCGGCACACGGGTGCAGGGGCGTCGCCCTGCATCAGTCACCTGATCTCACCCGACGACATCCGCGCGAACGAGGCCGGGATCCTCGACTGGATCAGGCAGGTGGTTGCCCAAGCACGGGCGGCACCCTTTCTTGGGCCGGCAAATTCGATCAGTCACACCGCCTTCAGCCCTGAGCCGCAGCCACGAGGTGCCCGTCAGGTAACGAAACAGCATCGTGTTGCCGCCGACGGGTTGTCTCACCCCGACCCTGTGCAGCCACAGGGTCGTAATGGATGAGTGGCCGGGGTCGAACCCTGAGCGGGCAGTCAAAAGGCTCTCCTATAGGGCGGTAAGCGGGCGCATTGCCGCTGCCTGCTCGCAATTCAGGCACAATATCTGTCACGGGAGAGGAGGAAACGGCACTAGTCATGCGCACACACACCGCCACACGAGATGCGGATATCCGGATCGCGCTGCACGCGAAGCGCCTGCGACGCGTCAAGACACAGCCCGATACGCTTGTGATCGATGAACTTGGTCTCGCGCACGCGAAAAGCCGCATCGATGTAGCGGTCATCAATGGCTGCATCCACGGCTATGAAATCAAAAGCGCCAAGGACACCCTCGATCGATTCGCAACCCAGATTAACATTTACCGCCAGACGCTACAGAGGCTCACGGTCGTGGCCGCGCCAAAGCATGTCGTAGAGATCATGAGTCGTGCTCCTGAATGGTGCGGTGTGCTCGCAGCCGAGCAGGGACCGAGAGGAGGTATCAACTTCCACGTGTTACGAAACGCCGCCGCCAATCCCGAGGTCGATGCGGTCATGATGGCCCATCTTCTCTGGCGCGATGAAGTCATGGAGTTGCTGGACCAAGCAGGGTACGCACCGAAGGAGCTCCGCCGGCCAAGAAAGCAGCTGTACGAAATGCTGTGTGAAGCGATGACCTTGCGCGAGATCACGGCTTCGATCCGCGCGTTCATGGTGAAGCGCAATAGCTGGCGAGATCATCCAGCACATGCGTAATGTGGTGGTTGATCGTCACGCATTTCCACCAAGGTTGATTGCTAGGGTTCTCCGTCCGCGCCGCGCATTTGGCGATGTAAGCATCGCCGAATGAGAACCCTGACCCGCTGAACTTACCCGACGCCACGATCGAGGCGCAGTGATCGTGCATTTGCCCAGGATTGTCGCGAAACGCCCCGCCCTTGCGTACTTCCCACTCGGACGCTGTCGTATAGACGAGCCTTCCAGCCGACTTGATCTTCCGCATGTCTACCGGCGCAAACTCCGGATGAACGATCGTGTAGTCTCCGTAATTGGGCTGCCGCATGTTAGAAGGCATCTTGCTAAGCAGCGCCTGATAGAAGAGCCAGTCATGGCGTGGGAGTTGGTCAGCACCCTTGGCAACGTTCTTGAATGTCTCCGGGATAGCCGTGCCGATCATCACGAAATTCCGAAAGGCGTTCAGGTCGCCAAGCCTTTGCACTGCTGCAATCAGCGCTCCTGCGAAAGCATCGTAGGGTTCGAAGTTCGGCGCGCCGAGGTCGACAACGAGATCGACCTCCGTGAGCGATAGACCGATTGATGAAACCAAATCCTGGATGCGCATGCGTGCATCCGGCTTCATCAGATCCTCCAACCTGACCGCAATAGCCACTCCAAGGCAATCGGTCGCAACAATCGCCGCGACGGATGCGGCCATAGGCGTGGATGCGTCAAGGGGGATGGCCGGTATCGCATGCGCCTGGAATGCGCGCAGGGCTTCAAACACATAGGTGAAGATGTCGCGGCCGTCCCCCATCGGCTCGCCGGAAATACTAGGGTGCAAAGAAATCCACGCCGGTTGCTGCCCCCACTTGGCTTTGAAACGAGCGGCAAAGGGATGAACGTGCTCCTGTACCGTCTTCTTCGGCTGCCACATTTCAAAATCAAATTCGACTTCCGGAATGGTGACATACGGCACGATGCGACCCTTTGCAGCGGCCGAAAGGCGGGTAAGCGCCTGATACTCGCCCTGCCGCCACCGCAGTGCCGGCACATACATATCCCTATTCAAGATCATCGCTCGCCTCCTCAAGCTGCGAGCGCACCTGACCCTGACCAACCAGATGATCCAGAATGGTGTAGTCGCCGCGCTCCTTCCTGATGCGTCCAGCGAGGATGCTCGGATCGACGCCGATCCTGTCCGCATCGATCCTCACCGCCTCTTCCGATAAGGCGAACCGCGAGAGACACTGATCCCACAACTCGTCCGATATCAGTGCGCCGAGCGCGAATCTATCGGCCTCTGCCTCGATCGTATCGCCGTCATTGCCGTCTTCCTCATCAAAGAAGTCGAAGCGCAGTCCGTCAAAGAGATGCAGGAAGACGTGACCAAGCTCGTGCATCAGCACGAACCAGAAATTGTCCAGCCGATCGTAGCGCAGAGTGAGACCTACAACTGGCGTATCTCGATCACCGAGCATCGCGGCCCCATCTAGATAGGAGCCCGGGAGGTGGCGTTCGACGACAAGCACGATGCCTTTCTTGGCTAGCAGATCGCGCGCTCGCTTAGGTCCGTCATCTCGTTTCGTCAGGCGCACAAGCTCTGGCAACCACCGGTCATCCTGTTCGAAGGCGCCAACCTCGCCGGCTTCGATTCTTTCTCGCGCGCGCTCCAGAATGCGCGCTTGCCACGCGAGCAGGGCATATTCATTCGGCACGTTTCCGCTGCGCATTTTCTTGCGATGAAGCGCCGTCGCAACCTGCGGCCCGGCCGCGCGCAGGAAGTACTCCTTCACGCGCTTGATCGGATCAGCGCCGCGCGGCAGATCAAGCCACTTGCGCTTGATCATCTCCTTATAAGGGAGCTGAGCCCAGACGACATCGTCGGCGTTGCCCCAGGCGAAGAGCGATCCGGTCGCCTGCTTGGGTCCCTCGAAGCTTTCCGAGGCCTTCACGCCAAGCGCCCTTGAAATCTCGATCAGCCTTCCCAGGCTAGCGCCCATGTAGTCGGTTGCCTCGTAACGTTGAACCTGCTGGGGCTTCATGCCGAGTTTTTCCGCGAGGTCCGTCTGGCTCATGCCGGAGGCGATGCGGGCCTGCACCAACACGCGAGGTAATTCTTCAAGGGCATACGTCTTGGAGAACGAGACCTGGCCGGATTTCAGCATGTCGTATTCGGCCAGTTCGGCCTCGATATCGGCGATCTGGCTCTTGAGTCCGTCGATCTCCGCCTTCTTGAGCCATGCCTGATCCGTGGTACGCTCCTTTGCCGCGGAGAGCGCGCCCCGCAGCTTCGCCAGTTGCGCGCTCGAGATACTGTATTGCTTGTCGCTGTAGATCATGGCTGCACCTTCCCTAAGAGAAGAGGATCGGCCGAAAGCGAAATGGAGATGATCCCTTTCTGTTTTCCTGTGAAACGATCCAGTTGGAAAAAATCGACAAATGCCTGCCCGACGTCCGCGCACAGCATCGTGGACGGAAAGAACTCGCCCTTGAATGCGGCTTTCTGCGCCGCCCGGCCGTTCCCGAATTCGAGGAACACCGGATCCAGCTTGGCTAGGTCTACACCCGAGGGATCCCAGCACGCATCGAAATCGCCGGGTTTCGGCTTGCCCGTCACATAGCTGCCGTCGAGGTAAATCACGGTACATCCGGCCAATCGCAACTTGCCCGAGGCAAGTACGAGGCCATCGAACAGTTCGCGCCGCCAGACATTCGTCGCGAATGCCGCCGCCACGTTTTCAAGGCTCGCAGCGTGTGCCCCGGGGGGCAGAACGGTCCACGGGGAGCCAGGCAAATACACAAGGGCAGGAATCATCGTTACAACACTAATGTTGTAACGTGATCAAGTCAAGGGATTGGGCGCATCGCCCTGATTCTCGCGCGGGCAGCCGGATGTTCGCCGACAGGTCCCGGTGAAGCCCCGT
Organism: Thioalkalivibrio paradoxus ARh 1; assembly: GCF_000227685.2. GTDB lineage: Bacteria > Pseudomonadota > Gammaproteobacteria > Ectothiorhodospirales > Ectothiorhodospiraceae > Thioalkalivibrio > Thioalkalivibrio paradoxus. The sequence continues at coordinate 3,566,849 of NZ_CP007029.1, forward strand.
GCTTTGGAGTTCCAGCCCCGGTCTCCTGCGAATAAGCTCTTTGCAGCGTGACTTGATCTTGTTGTCTAAACAGATCTTCTTGACCGCTTGGTGGCGAAGCCTGAGCGAAGCCTGAGCGAAGCCGAGACACCGGGGCGATCCACCTGTCCTCGTCCGCCAGTCAGCCTCCCGGCCTGGAAAATCTCGAGTGGGCTTGATCGAGCGTCGTGACAGAGGAACAAGACACAACGTAGGCCCCGGCTCGGCCGGATGCAACCGACGGCGGCCCGGTCAGTGGAGAAGCACTGTACGAGATGGTCCGAGCCCATGCTCCGGGTGGCAGCCAGATTCGGCGTGTCGTCGAGCTACAAGGCCCGCGTCTGCATGCTGCTCAACGTACCGCGGCCCGAGCGCGGCTATTGGGCGAAGCTGGCGGTCGGCTGCGCCGAAGCAACCGCCACCCCCCAACCCCCGGCCTGCAGACCCATCCTTCGTCGCTCTGCGTTTTGCCGCCGGGGACTTGCCACGATAACAGGCAGGAGGCGTCGGGTTCGCTCGGACGGCATTGAGTATGAACAGCTGTACCCGTTGCAACAGGTTGGGGGCAACATCTTCTATTCATTGTCCGGTTGGCGCTCCGATACTGCCGCAGACGGTCTCGCCTCGAGTGCCCGTGGGCCGCGCCCTGCCACTGCCGACCATCGGGAGTCTCGTGCCGACCCAAAGCCGGCATGCGATAGGGGTCGGTCAGCGGCCCGAGTCCCAGGACGACAAGCAGACAGTCATCACGCGCCCTCGGCGTTCGGTGGTGGCACGGATGCTTCACAGCTTTCGCCGAAGCTTGCTATTCTGCGGGTATCTTCCTCGAGGCCCATGCGAATCGTGAAACACAATCATGCGGCGAATCCGGTGAACGTAGGCCTGCTCGGTACACAGGCTGAAGTGCTTGGCACGGAATCGCTCGGGCATCTGACCGAGCAGCCGGGGACGACGGGGCGTTTCCATGACCATGTTCCCTCCTTCCGTTATCGTGCCGTTTGTCCCGATCAACTACCCAAGAACCACCGCTTGCAACGCAGACTGCGGTGTTATACGTCGAAATCGGGTTCTTCGTCGTGTCACGTGGATTTGAGGATGGAGCCCGCGAGGCTCCCGATCAGGTAAATCATGGTGATGAAGGTGTCGGTATTGCGGTATCCGCGGGCTCTGGCCCGTGCGTCCTGGAAGAGTCCGTTCAAGCCCTCCAGGCGGGCATGGGTGTAGGTCGAGGTCCAGCGTTGCACCACGCGTCGCGTATGGGTCTTCAGGGTCGCGAGCGCCTTGCGCACCGGCTCCAAGCGCGGCGTGTCGCCGACCAGGGCCCGGGCGTAGTTCAGGAAGTGAGTGATCCGCCACAGCGCGGCCCTGGGCGTGCGCGCTTTGCGGATCCACGGCAGCTTCTCCTTCAGCTTCCAGGCGGTCATGGCATCCAGCCCCTGCTGGGTCATCTCGGCGATCGCGACCAACTGGTCGGTGGTGAGGTGGTCTACATGGCCGCGCTTGAGCACCGCCCAGCGCAGGTCGTTCGGCAGCGGTTTCTCTTTCCCCTCGAGCTTGCGCACCTCATCCACCGAGCGGGTAAACAGGTGCACGATCTGCAACCAGTCGACCGTGATCGATGCCCCCGGCAGGTGCTGCTCGACGCCACGCAGGAAGGCCGGCGACATGTCGCAGACCACCTCGACGATCTGCCCGGGCTCGCTCCCGTGCTCGCGCAGGAACGCGGCGAACTGGCGCAGCATGTCCTCGCCCCGTCCCGGGGTGACGAACAGGACCGGCTCCTTACGCCGGGCCATGTCGATGAACACGGTCACGTAGTGATGTCCGCGCCTGCAGGCAGTCTCGTCGAGGCCGATGGCGCGCGCCGCACGCAGGTCAAAGCGCGCGATGGCCTGATCCACGTAGTAGCGCACGATCCGCCACAGGCGGGTATCGGTGACGGCCATCAGCCGGGCGGCAGCCAACACGGGCATCTCCCGGACCAGGGCCAGTGCGGCCTGCTCGAACAGCAGGGTGAAGGCGCTGCCCTTGCGTGCCCACGGCACCTCCACCAGCTGCACGCCGTGCTTCGGGCATTTCACCCGCGGTACCGATGCGGTGATGTAGCAGTGGTGTTGGAAGATGTAGCAGTGATGTAGCGGTGATGTAGCAGCACGTGTTGGAAGAAGTTGAGATGGCGCCAACGCTTCTCAGTGAAGTCGTGCGCCGAACACAGCGCGCCGCACTGCGGGCAGGGATAGCGGGCGCCGCGCTCGCCCTCCACCTGGAGGTGCAGCTCATGCGGCTGGGTCGCGGTATCGAGTGCTGATCCACCAACTGCCACGGTGGCTGAATGCCAATGCCCAACAGCAGAATCTCGTCGCCGCACATGCCGTCGCTCCTGTCCGCAATCACGCCCCGAGCATGGTTCAGCATGTCGGCGGATTCCACTCAAAATAACGAGGAGCCATTTTTCACGATACCGTGACGGCGTACGGATCTGCGACACCTGTTCGCTCCTTCACGAGCAATGACGGCTACAGTACTAGCCTCATTGACACAGGGTCTTTTCAAGTGGCTTGGACGGCAGGTCCAGTAACACGCGCACAAGGACTCGCGAATATCACGGACGATGTGTTCACCCGCGGCCTAGCTCGCGAAATTGTTCAAAAGCTTCGAAATGCCGGGCTCATTTAGCTCGTTGAAATTCTCGGCCCTCGCTGGTAAGTCGGTCAAAGGAGTACTCATGAAGGCGCTCATTTATGTTAAAAAAAGCCGATCTTTGGGTTCAATATTTTTCTCCAGGCGCACACATTCGAGAGCGGGATGCATCCGCCAAATTAATCAAGACCGGCCGCACGCTGATCCCATGAAGATCGCGCGTCTGCCATTTATTGTGATTGTTCTCGGGTTGTTGGTTTCGCCTTTTGCAACGGTCAGCGCAATGTACGATGGCGGCACGAACGTCCCACAAAAATACGCCGAGGCCGTTGTCTTCAACGCTCACGAAACACTTCGGGATATGCGCGAGCAATCCAATAAAAAACAGGCGGAGAGAGAGCGCGCAAGAGAACGCGAAGGATTCCGTCAAAACGCTCGATACGGCGAAATTCGACTTCTGAATTACGGCACCGTTCTGGTTAAAGGAAGACATTGGGCGCGCTGTAGTGTCGGCCAATCTTGGGACGGGACTACTTGCACGGGCACACCAGTATCCGCAACCCTTGGTGAGGCAAAAGAACTGGTCCGTATTATGATGCGTTCCGGAGGCTATGCCGGGTACACAGATTGGCGATTACCGACGATTTTGGAGTTAGAGAGTTTGCGGGTGTGTGAATCGGGCTACCACTCCTGGACCCTGGGGCAAATTGGCGGATTGGCTAATATTCCCAAAAGTAAAAACATTCGTAGAAGTTGCAACGATCTAAGCGAGATCCGACAACCGACCATCGAAAACACTGTGTTTCCCAGTACGCCGAAGGGGGTTTTTTGGTCGCAGACCTTTCATATGAGGGGACCCATCAATCCCGACTTTTACGTCCGCTACCCCACCATGAAGAAACTCACTCCGTCCAACTACGCATTAGATTTTGCTACCGGCGATATAAGTGGACACTCAGTTTCTCGATCATACCACATCCGCCTTGTGCGCGACGCGCGTTAATGTTTATGATTGGAAGATGGGCGGTGGCGATTGGGAGGACACACAGCCACTCGCTACTGTCAGGCAAACCCATCAGTTTGTAAATATTTTCAGGTAATAACGCTGATGGTCATCGGGGCTTCGTCACCGAGGAATGCCGCGCGACTAAGTTTTTCCACCGTGGACGCAGACGCATAACCGAGTGGTCCGCAGTCGCGGCATCGCAAGTCACAGTCGCCATTACGGACGTTGTGACCTATGCGCGGAAGGATGTCTATCTTGGCGTCGCATTCGCGATGGTTGATGCACAGGTCAGGATGCTGACGATCTCCCCGGGGTTGGGCTCGGAGGGAAAACTGATCCGGAAATGGACGTACGGTTACGGTTATCACAGCCATTGCCATGGTCCTCTGGGTCGGTGAGTAGGTCTATCCAAAAGAATATCGTGGATGCTTTGGGGCTGTTTGGGAGAATCCGGCGCAGAACCTCGAGCGCGCATGCGTGGCAGCATGAGTGTGCCATCGCCGCCCAGGGTGAGCAGGTTTGTTCGGCTATCGATGCCGCGAACAGTGTGGTGGCCCAATGGATCGCCGAGGGTTCTGGACCTACAGCGGCACGCCAGCAACCCTAGGTCGGCCTTCGTTCCCTTGGGCCGACTGATTGCCTAAGCCGGCCCCGAACACGAATTCTGCCATTCGGCGCTGCGGCTGTACGCCGAACTGGCACGTGAAGCGCAACGTCTGATGGGGCTGATCCAGAATGTGACCGAGCGCAATCGATCCGAGGACGCGGGAGGCGGACTTCGACGAGCGCCTGGGCAAGCCGGTGCGGACCCAGGAGTTGAGGGAGATGATCTCCCGGCAAGCCGTTGGGCCGACTTGAATCGTTGTTCGGAGGGGTGGCCAGGTCCGCAAAGGAATGCTGACCGCCCGCTCATGGTTCGCTGGCGGGTGACCGGTAGGGGCCGAACACCGCCACCCTTTGCTCAGTGAAGTACCGCAACTCGCTGCGTCGACCCACATCGCAGGGCGGCCGAGGGGAGGACGACATCCTGCCGCGCTCTTCACGTCCGCTGTTCCTTCCGAGCTGTGTACAGCGCCGCCATGCGCTGACAGGTGTCCGCGATCTCGCGCCGCAGCGCAGCCGGCTTCAGGACTTCCACCAGATCACCCTGCCCGAGGATCCACCAGCGCAGCTGCCAGGAGTCCGGGACGGTTGCGTGCACGGTGGTGCGTCCAGCCCGGATGCGGATCTCCTGATCCGCCGAGAGCGCGGTTTCGCGCAGGATGCGCTCGGCGGTCTCGTCGACCGCTAGGACCAGCCGCAACGTCTTCCCGGTGCTGGTGAACTGCAGCGCTCCACCGGCGATGTAGGCATCGAGATCGAACCCCTCGGGGCGCCGGGCAGGTTCGTCGGCGAGCGTGGCGTGGGTAAACCGGTGCAGCGCATAGAGACGCAGATCGTCGTACCCGAACGCGGTGGCCACCAGGTAGGCCACCGGACCGCGCTGCACCAGGCCGAGCGGATGCAGGGTCAGGGGTTGCGCGTCCGAAGCGTCGGCCGCCTGGTAGTGCGCCTCGATCTGTCGTTCCTGCAGCAAGCCCTGCTGGACGGCTTCCAGTGCCCCGGGGTCGACCTGCGGCGCCCGCAGCGGCAGCGCGGGCGGCACGGTGCGCACCTTGTTCGCCCAACGCGCAAGGGGTAAGCCCTGCGCGGACTCGAGCTTCGTTGCCGCCATCCGCAGCAACGGCTCCAGCGGTTCCAGCACGGCTGCCGGCAGCAGCGGGCGCAGCATCTGGTCCACCAGGTGCAGCGACAGCGCTTCCGGAAGGGCAAGGCCGGGAAGATGCAGCGAGGCGTGGCGGACCCAGCGCCAGCCATAGGGGATGCTGGCGTCGTTGCGGTCGATCGGGAAGGCCTCCATCAGATTGCCGAGGTCGCGCTCCACCTGCCGCTTGCTGACCCGGAAGCCGGCATCGTTCAACTCCTCGGTCAACTGCGCGGCGGTCTTGCCCGCGCCGTTGCTCGGCAGCAGCTTCAGCAGTTCCCATTGCCGGGTCAGGGTCCGACGGGTGGTGGCTCCGGGCATTCAGCGGGCTCCCTCGAAGAAAAGCGCGAGGCGCACCATTGCCAGGGTGTCGCGCTCGCAGTAGCGCAGCAGCGCGTCGCGTATGTCTTCGCGGCGCTGAACGCTGGTGTCCGCCTGGATGAGTTCCGCGAACGCCTCCTGGGCCATCCCCCCGTCCGCGACCTTGAGATCGTCGTAGGCCAGGTCCGGGGCGATGGTGGGCAGCACCGCCTTGATCGACCAGGATCCGCGCATCTCCGGGTGATAGTAGTGCGCGCGGGCCACCGGCAACAGGTCGAAGATCCGCTCCATCGCGGCCCGCAGGGCCTGCGCCTGTTCCGGGAATGCATCGGCCAGCTCGGCCATCCGCGTTCGTTCGAACGCCGCGTTGTAGACGAGGATCGGTCCCTCGGTTCCGAGCGTGGCCAGTAGCGTTTCGACGAACGCCCGGCGCGGGTCGGTCGTGCCGCCGTCTTGCCGAACTGCAGCAGCGTCTGGTCGCGGAAGCCATCACCCGTGGCCGGATCTGCCTGCCAGCGGGCAAAGCAGCGCAGGGGGTTCTCGCGGGTCATCCGTCGTCTCCTGAGTCGCCCTGGGCGCGAGCCCGGGATTGGCCATCATCCGGTATGCCGGAAGCCGATCGGGTGGCGGCGGGCGTCCTTGAGGGCGCATTCCTGTGCCAGCGCCGCGACCGCCTCGGCGGGGGACGCCAGCGGATGGAACCGGTGCCGGCGCGCGACCGCGGCGAAGTCTCCGGGCGTGAGGTTGTCGCACACGCCGAGGGCCTCGAGCTCGGCGTCACCGGGTTCGGAAAGGCCCCAGGTCCGGCACCAGCGCCGCAGCAGCTCCCGCGCCTGCTCCGCGCGCAGGAAATCGAAACGGACCTTGAGGTCGAACCGGCGCAGCGCGGCGGGGTCGAGGCCGTCCATGCGGTTGGTCGCGGCGATGAACACGCCGGGGAAGCCCTCCATCTGCGTGAGCATCTCGTTCACCAGCGTGACCTCCCAGCTGCGGTGGGCACCGTCGCGGTCCTGCAGGAAGCTGTCGATCTCGTCGATCAGCAGCACGGCGTTCTCCTGTTCGGCCTCCCGAAATGCCGCGGCGATCCGCTGCTCCGACTCGCCCAGCCACATCGACAGCAGGTCCGAGGCGCGCCGGACCCGCAGGCGCTGGCCGAGCTGTTCGGCGAACCAGCGTGCGTAGGCGGTCTTGCCGGTGCCCGGCGGGCCGTACAGGCAGAGCCGGCCGGAGGGCGCCTGGGCCAGGCCCTGCGCGATCCCCGCGAGATCGGCGTCGGCATGGATGAAGGCCGGGTCGTAGACCTCGGGAAGCCCACCGGCGCTTTCGCGCGGCACCGGCCGCTGGCGCTGGGCCTGCAGCGTGTGGTTGAGCAGCTGCTCGAACACAGCTGCGGGTGGCAGCGTGCCCAGTTCCTCCTGGATCGCGCCCACCACCGCGGCGGCGCGGGTGATCACCGCCGGGGCCAGGCCCTCGGCCTCGGCGATGCGCCCGAGGCCACGGGGGCTGAGCCACGCTCCGGCGTGCGCGCGCAGGATCCGCTCGCGCTGGCTGCGCGGTGGGATGGGGAGCTCGAACACCAGGTCGAAGCGGCGGACGAAGGCGGGATCCAGGCCGTCGATGGCGTTCGCGAGCCACAGCGTCGGCACCGGGTTGTCCTCGAGCATGCGGTTGATCCAGGCCTTGCGGTTCTGGGCCGTGCTGCTCCGCCCGAAGAAGCGGTCCGCGTCGTTGAACACGTCCTCGACCTCGTCGAACAGCAGCAGCGCCGGCTGCTGCGCGAGAAAGCTCTGCGCCGCGCGGAACGCACGCAGGCGCCGCTCGCCATGAATCGGATCGCCGTCCTCGTCCTCGGCGGCGACCTCGAACAGGTCGCTGCCGAGTTCCTGCGCCATCAGCCGGGCGAGTTCGGTCTTGCCGGTGCCCGGGGCACCGTACAGGAACACGTTCACGCCACGCCGATCACCGCGCACCGCGTGGCGCAGGTAGGGCCGCAGCACGGCGAGGAACGACTCGACGTGCGCGTGGTCAGGGGCCGCCAGCGTCGGGGCCCGGCTCGGAGCGATGGTGTCGCGCAACAGGCCGACCGGGTCGCCTTCCGAGGACAGCAGGTGGTCGGCGAAATTCTGTGACAGCAGGTCGAGCTTGGCGCGCAGCAGGTTGCTGCCGCTGCGATCCAGCGTCAGCAACCCCGAGCGCGTCAGCAGCCCCTGGGCGCCGAGGGCGGCGCGCACCTCGCGCTCCGGCAGCTCGAGCACCGCCGCCAGCGCATGGAACACCTTGGCCGAGGAGAGCGGGCCGAGGTAGTCGGCGGTATCGTCGAGCAGCCGCTCGTTGTGGATCAGCACCGCGAACTCGAGCACCCGGCGGTCGGTGTCCGACAGCCCCACCAGCGCCGCCAGGCGGGCGGTGTTCGCGCGCAGGCGTTCCGGCACCGTGGCACGCTGCCGGCTGCGTTCCGCCGCGGCGTGCAGCGACCGCAGCGCCAGGCGCACCGCCCGCGGGTCGTACTCCGGACCCATCGGGTCGACCCATTCGCCGAGATCGAGCGCCTCGGCCAGGGCGTCGTTCATCAGACCGTGCGCGGAAACGAACTCGCGGTGGCCGCCGAGCGGCACCAGCATTCGGAGAAGCCAGAGGCGGACGATGGGGAGCAGGTCGCTCTGCGGTGCGGATGAGCAGGAAGGTCGGCGGCGGCGCATGGGGATCTCCTTCGGGGTTGGAGATCATTCTCCGGGTCAGTGCGTCAATATGGTTCGCACCCTGCCCCGGCGACTGCGACACCCTGCGTAAACCCGACACACTACCGACGCGCAGGCACAGGCGGCAGGAGACACCACCAAAGCTTGAGACAAGCCGTAATATCAAGCCGCAAGTGATCGTATCCCTGCCAACAGGGCCGGGGCGTCGTTGGGCATCCGGTTGACCCGGCCACTATCGCTGCGTTGCTGCCGCCCTTGCACGTGATTCCTGCATCCGCTGTGACGCCTTCTGCGCCTCGGACAGGAGACGATCCCAATCATCAGAGGGATGCCCGCTGTCCAGCATCCTGCGGAACAGGTTGGGCTAGCCCTTGCGTACTGGGTACCGCAAGTGTGTAACGCCGACGCCTGCGGTCACCGTCGGGTTGCCGAGGACGGTTGGCCCGCCGGCGAGGCGGTCAAAGAGTCGGACTCCGGAGCCCAAAAGAACCGCCGCAGTGTCGATGGAGAGTTCATCGAGGAGTCCAGCATTCAGCAACTGCTGGATCACGTCCGCGCCGTGGACGCCAACCGACTTTCCGCCGGCGGCGGCTTTGGCTTGCCTCACGGCGCCTTCGATGCCGTCCGTCACGAAGTGGACCGTTGAGTTGGGTCGGGGCCATCCATCGGGGATCTGGTGGGTAAGTACGAATGCTGGCCCCCAGGGGTGGTTCCCGTTCCAGCCTTGGGCGATCTCGAACGTACGTCGACCGGTGAGAACGGAACCCAGTTCGGACCAGAGATCGCGAAGGTGCTGGGCGCTCGGGCCGGACACCTTGAATGTCATGGGGGCAGCCCCTCCTGTCTCGAACTCGATGTCTCCCGAGCTGAAGTACCAGTCGAACACTTCGGCCACGCCATCGTTGAGGTCGGCGACATAACCGTCGATCGACATGGACATGATCGCTACAACCTTCGACATTGCGTTATTCCTTTCGAGGGATGGAGACTGCATCCAGAGGACGTGTGCTGTCCTCCCGGATCGACCGCTCACGCTCAGATTCAGCGGCAGCGCGCGCTTGAATCCCCCATGATCGAGTCGGTCACCCTGGCAGCTGACCGTTGTGTGAATCTGGTCCCGTCCCTACCCGTTGCGCACGGGCGAGCAGCAGGCGCTGTTCGGCCTCGTTACCGGAATGTTCGGCGGCCAGCCGGAACGCGGTCGCAGCAGCCGCCCGCTTGCCACAACGTTCCAGCAGGTCGCCGCGCACCGCGTGCAACGGCACGTAGCCGGCAAGCGTCTGCGCGTCGATGGCGGCATCGAGTGCGGTGAGCACGCGCGCCGGATCGTCGAACTGGGCTGCCGCCTGGGCTTCGTGGATGCGTGCGGCCAATGATCCGGTGGTCGCGAACAACGTCGCGTAGTGCGCGGCAATCTGGCGCCAGTCGGTGGCAGCGAAACTGGGAGCCGTCGCATGACAGGCGGCGATCGCGGCCTGCAGGCGAAACGGCCCCGGTACGAGATCCGGCCCGGGGTCGGATTTCCTGTTCCTGCCCTCACTGCGGGTCCGGGCGAGCATGTTGGCGCGCGCCAGAGCGGCGAGGCCACGGCGGATCCCGCCACGATCCCATTTTCGGCGATCCTGATCCTTCAGCAGCACCGGGTCACCGTGTGCGTCCATGCGCGCGGCCAGCCTCGCACCGTGAAGTTCGATCAAGGCGAGCAGCGCCTGTGTCTCGGCGTCATCCGCAGCGGCCTGCGCCAATACGCGCGCCATCCGCCGAGCCACATGGCAAAGGTCGGGCCGCATCCAGTCGTCGCCCTGGCTGGCCACGTGGCCCTCGGTGAAAATCAGGTAGATGACCTCGCGTACCGAGCCGAGGCGCTCGCGGCATTCGGCGACGGACGGTATTTCGAAGGGGATGTTCGCCTCGGCGAGCTTGCGCTTGCCGCGCACGATGCGCTGCGCGATGGTCGCTTCGGGAACCAGAAAGGCGCGCGCCAGCGCGGCGTTGTTGAACCCACCGATGGTGCGCAAGGCCAGTGCGCAACGGGTGTCGGCGGAGAGGACCGGGTGGCAGGCAATGAACAGCAGGCCCAGCGCATCGTGGCGGGCGTCGTCGTTGAACTGTGGAGTCGAGCGGGCGGTATGGCTGCGGGCGATCTCGCGGCCGTAGTCGCCAATCAGCGCGTCGCCCCGGTGTTCGCGGCGCAGGTGGTCGATCGCGCGGTTGCGCGCCGTGCGCAGCAGCCACGCCGTCGGATGCTCGGGCACCCCGCGCGTTGGCCAGTGTTCCAGCGCGGCGATCAGTGCATCCTGGGCGGCATTCTCGGCGCGCTGGAAGTCGCCGGTCCAGCGCACGAGCGCCGCAACGATGCGGCCCGCATCCAGACGCCAGATCGCCTCGATCCGGCGGCGGACCTGGTGCACGTCAATCGAATCGTGGGAGGAATCGCCGGGAGGATCGATGGGGTCGCTGCCGGTCACCGCTCCACCCGTACTCCGAAACCGCCCCAGAGCATGCGTTGGGCGTCGAACGGCGTTGCTGGCCTGCCTACCGGCCATCGTAGGCACCTCGCAGGGCAGCGAGATCGCACTTCTTCATTTCGAGAACGGCCTGGGTCACCCGGTTCACCCGCTCCTGATCCGGGTCCTGCATCATGGTGGATAGCTCCTCAGGAACGATCTGCCAGGACAGCCCGTAGCGGTCCTTGAGCCAACCACACTGCTCGGCCTCCGGAAAGGCCGAAAGCGTCACCCAAAGCCTGTCGATCTCGTTCTGATCGGCGCAGTTCACCACGAACGAGATGGCCTCGTTGAAGGCGAAATCGTGCTCGCGGGCGCTGTCCATGGCGGCGAACCACTGGCCCTCCAACATGAAGTCGGTGAACATCACCGCGCCCTCCCGGTCGGGCTCCATACCGGCGGGGTAGCGCGCCAGCTGCCCCCGCCGCGCATCTCCAAACACCGACAGGTAGAAGTCGGAGGCTGCTTCCGCCTGACCGTAAACATCCCCGACAAACAACAGCGATGGAATGACGGGCGGTCGCTCCTCGCCCTCGGGATCGCTGAGAATGAGCTGCCATGAGAGGCCGAACCGGTCCTGAACCCAGCCATAGCGCTCGCTGAACGGATAGCGATCGAGGGGCATCAGGACCTTTCCGCCCTCGGAGAGCGTTGCCCACACCTCGTCGATGCGCGCTCTCGCGTCGAGATCCCGCGAGGGGTCGAAGTTGACCATGAACGAGACCGATGGGTTGAACTTAAACAGCGGTCCCGCGTTGATCGCCAGGAACGAGTATCCCCACAGCGTGAACGACACGACCTCGCAGTCGCCCGAGGGCGTGTCCTGCAACGTGGTCACGTGCGTGATGCCGGAATCGGGGAAGACCGAGCAATAGAACCCCGCCGCTTCCCTGGCCTGCGTGTCGAACCAGAGGTGTGGAACGATTTTCTGCCGGATGTTGATCATCGTGTCTCTCCTTTGTCAGTGACGCATCGCTGGCGCAGGGGCCGCGCAAGCGGTTTGTCACGCGGGAGGTTTGCGCCGAGGCGCGTGCGGGGGTCCGCCGGGACGATCCGCGAGGCGCCGATCGAGGGGCAGGACGGGCAAGTCGAAGTGCAGCACGTCCTCGCGCTTGCCAAGCCCGCTGTAGAGCGCGATGGCCGCAGCGTCGGTGCGGTCGGCCTGAACGAACACCACCCAGGCACCGAGTTCGGCGGCGATCGTCTGCGTGCGGCGGATCAGCGCGGTGGCGATGCCGCGCCGCCGGCAAGCGGCTGCCACCGCGAGATCGTAGATGTAGACCTCGCTGCGAAGGCGTTCGAACTTGTCCAGCACATAGGCGGCCAGGCCGCCGACCACCGCGCCGTCGACTTCCGCACTCAGGGCGATGAACTCCCTGCGCGCCAGCAGGCGGTCGAGGTAGTCGGGTGGCGGTCGCGCGTCCGAGTAGGTTGCAGGTTCCCCGAACACTTCGGCAAAGAGGTCGAGCAAGGCGTGCATCGACCTTCGATCCGCCGGCCCGAGACGACGGACAACGAACGACGAGACCTGCTGCGGGCTTGCCGGATCAGCCGCCATCGGGGATCTCGGGCTCGACCAGGTAGGCGAGCAGGGTCAGCGATTCCTGCCAGCCGAGCGTGCAGAGATCCAGTGGAATCACGTCTGGCAGTCCTTCCTGAAGGATGTGCAGCGCGGTGCCGCAGGAGACCGGTTCCAGGGTGACCGTGAGCGTGATTTCGCCGCCCAGCGCCGGGTCGTCGAAGCGGTCGCTGACGACAATGCGCCGGCCGGGGACGAGTTCACGATACTCGCCGCCGAAGTCGTGGCGGGTGCCGGTCGCGAAATTGATGAAGCTCATGCGGTAGCCACCGCCCACGCGGGCGTCCACCTCGTGCACACGCGCGGTGAAGCCGTGGGGTGCGTTCCACTTGGCGATGGCCTCGGGTTCCAGAAACGCGCGGTACACGCGCTCGGGCGGCGCGCGCAGGATGCGATGCAGGCGGACACTGCGATCAGTCGTTTCAGTGGACATGACGGTTGCCTCCGGGATAACGGGTAAGAGCGGTCACGGCGCAGCCTTCAGCGTTGGTAGCAGGGCGCGCATTCGCGCACCTCGACCGTGGCGAACCGTGCGGCCGGGCAACGCGCGGCCCACTCGACCGCTTCGTCGCGGTCGGCACAGTCGATCAGGAAGAATCCGCCGATCATCTCGCGGGATTCGACGAACGGCCCGTCGATGAAGCGGGTCTTGGCCTCGCGGCTGCGGACGCGCACGCCGTGGCGGTCGGGGCGCAGCGATTCGCTGGCGAGCAACTGGCCACGGGCGTCGAGTTCGGCGCCGAAGGCGAGCATTTCGTCGTACAGCGCCTGGCCCTCGGCGTCGCTGCGGGCGTCGCGGTCGCCGTGTTCTTCGAGGATCAGCAGCAGGAAATTCATCGTGGGTACCCTCAGCGCATCGAGTGGAGGCCAAAGCGATTGCCGTCCGGATCGCGCGCAACGACGCAGAAGCCGTATTCTCCGATCGCTTCCTTTGGAGTTTCGATCGAGCCGCCGGCGCCGGCGACGCGTTCGGCCTCGACCCCACAGTCGTCGCAGGCGAAGTAGACGATGCTGCCGCCGGGGCCGACCGGGTTCTCCGGCCCCTGCACCAGCGCGCCCGCGCACCCGGGCAGATGCTCGTCCATCGGAAACATCCAGACCTCAGTGCCGGGAGCGAAGGTGCTGGTGTCGGCGCGAGTGAGCGTCACGCCCAACACGGCTTGGTAGAACGCGCGGGCGCGGGCGATGTCCTGCGTCGGAATCTCGAACCAGACAACGGGGTTGGCGGCCATGACGACATCTCCTATGGCTGGGCGGAGTGCACGGGACCGGTCAACTGGCCCCTTTGAACTGTAGACGAACGGAAATCGGGAAAATCGACATCTGGTACAGACTGGGCAGGATTCGATGTCGTCACCGAACCCGTGGGGAACGTCGGCGCTGCGCCCCACAACAAAGGGCAACAAGGGGTCGAAAGCTGACCCTGTCTGCCGATTTGGCCGACAACCGCCCTGGGTACCTGATGGCTGCGTCAGCAGCGCCAATAGGCACCGGCCTCAACGGTAAGTACTCATGGAGGCTTGTCTGGCCGAAGCCGCCCGGAGTGCGGGTCAGGCCCCGCCCCGGTTCCCGAACCCGAGACTTGGTGTCGCCGGTGGCCTCAATCCAACGCGGAAAGGTCCACTCGCAGCGCCTCGCGGCGCTCCTCGACCCTCGGTGGGTGCGCGTCCTGGAGCCGGCCGCCCAGGTGCTCGGCGAGGAAGTCCTCCAGCGCTGCCATCACCGCCAGGCGGTTGGTCTCGTCGACCAGTCCGTGGCCCTCGTCGGGGGCCAGGTAGTACGCCACGTCGTGACCGGAATCCCTGAGAACGCGCACGATCTGGTCGGACTCGGCCTGGACCACGCGCGGATCGTTGGCGCCGTGAACAACCATCAGCGGTGCACGGATGTGCTGGGCCGAGAACAGGGGGGACTGCGCCTTCAGCCGCTCCCGGTCTTCCGGATCCTCGGGGTCGCCGACCCGCCGTTGCCAGCGCGCGATGCCCGGGTGCCAGTAGGCGGGAAAGGACTCGACCAGCGTGATGATGTTCGAGGGTCCGACCACCGAGACGCCGGCCGCGTAGAGGTCGGGCGTGAACGCCAGACCCGCGAGGGTTGCGAAGCCGCCGTATGAGGCCCCGTAGATCGCGATCCGGTCGGGATCGGCAACGCCTTCGTCGATCAGGTGTTTCACGCCATCGGTGATGTCGTGTTGCATGACTCCGGTGCCCCAGCCGCGGTTGCCGGCGTTCAGGAATTCCTTGCCGTAGCCCGATGAGCCGCGGAAATTGGGTTGCAGCACCGCATAGCCGCGGTTGGCGAGAAACTGGACCGAGCCGCGGTATCCCCAGGTATCTCGCAGCCATGGCCCGCCGTGGGGGTGCACGACGACCGGCAGGTTGCGGGGCTTCTGCCCAGGCGGCAGGGTCAGGTACGCTGGAATCTCGGTGCCGTCGCGGGCGGTGTAGCGTATCGGCTCCATCTGCGCCAGGTGCTCGCTCGGCAAGTCCGGGCGCACGCGGTAGAGCTCGCTCAGCGCCATGTCCGCGGTGTCGTAGAGATAGACCGTGCCGGGGTCGATGTCGCGCGTCAGCGCCACGGTCCAGCGCGCCTCGTCGCGGCTCGTGGAGGTGATGTCGAGGTTGCCCTCAGGCAGCAACTCCTGCAGCCGGTCAAGGTGGGTCGCAAAGTCCTCATCGTGGGCATAAATGCGCTGGCGATCCCCCGCGTAGACCGTCGCGAGCAGGCGATCGTCCTGCTGCGAGAAGATCGCACGCCCCAGGTCCACCTCCCGCTCGGGATCCTGGTGCACCAGCTGCTCCTCGCGGCTATCAGGGTCGAACAGCACCAGCTCGACGAGGTCACGTTGCCCGGCGTTGGTGCGCAGATAGATTCGCTGTCCATCGGGATGAAAGCGCGTGAGGCTGCAGGATTCCTCGACGCTGCACTGGTAGATCACTTCGCCGAGTTCCCCCTCGCCACTCACACGCAGGATCTCGGTGCTGCCGTCCGCCGTGGTGCGCGACGCCTTGCGCAGGCGGCCCTGATCGAAGTGCCAGCGCTGGATACCGGCATCGTTGCGTAGCACCAGTTCCCGCTCCCCCGCGGCGATATGGACACGAAATACGTCGTGCAGCGAAGGATCACGATCGTTGAGTCCCACGTACATCACGTCGGGTTCGTCGCGGGGCAGGTGATACACGATGGCCCGGGCGCCTTCCGCACCGGCCAGCCCGCGCGAAGGCGGCACCTCCGAATCGGAGGAGGGTTCGGCGAAGGGATCCACGGCCCTGATCTCGAAGTTCTCGTCGCCGTCGCGATCCTGGGCGTAGAGCAGAAAACGCCCGTCGCGGCTCCAGAAATGGCGGCCCACCGAACGGGCGTGGGCGGTCACCGGTCGCGCCTGATCGAAGGGTTCGTCGACGGCTTTGACCCAGAGGTTCAGCGCGCCCGCATGGTGGCTGCGAAACGCGACGGTCTCTCCGTCGGGTGAGATGCGCGCCGCGCTGTACTGCGGATCCTTGAAGAAGAGCTCGATGTCGAGCAGGGGCGGCGTGCCTCGCTCGGCGTTCTCGGCCGATGCCGGGAGCGCGACCGCGGCCAGCATCAGAAGGGAAAGGGTCAGCGCCAGCTGGTACATCCAGGCCTCCGGGGTTCTGCGCGTTCGCGGGGCACAACCATTACCGGCGTAGGAACCGTCCGTAACGGCCTGAGTTCCGCGCCAGAGGGGCATGGAAGCAAAGTGATGGTGGGTGGGACAGCCGGAGTTTGTGCGTTCGCGGCTCGACGAAACCGCTGCCGAGGTCTGGACTGGATTCGGGCGTGCGAACGGGTTGGACGGCAGTTGCGGCGGTCGCGTCCTTGCGCCAGCCCCAGGCCGGAACGCCGTGTGGGCTGCCGCCACAGCGACTCGTCTTCGACTATCTCCTCGCGGCCCTCGCCTCGCTTTCGTGATAGTCCTACTTCATGTCGGAACGCCCACCACTTCAATCGGGGGCGGCCACCCCCGCCATGACAGTTCGGCAGGGGGCTGAACGCATACCGTCGAAGAGGCCAATTAGTCGTTCGGATCGTTTTTCGGCCTGCTGGGTGTGGCGGGTTTTTTCAGGCCGGATTTCAGGCTATCGAGGGACCCCCCGTGCACGCCGCTGATTTCTTGGGTCGAGATCGGTTTGACTTCGAACAGGCGTTTGCCATTGATCATCGCGGACACATCGTCGCCACCGCCTTTGAGATCGTGCATAAACACGGCGATCATGTGCGCCAGGACGAACAATGAAATGACCGTGGCGATGCCGGCATGCAGTGCCGGCAGATAAATGCCCGAGACGACCGGATAAGAGCCTTGCAGATGGCCGGTGAAGGCAACCAGGATCATCAGCGCAAGCACGACAAGGTAAACGGGCACCCAGAGAGGGTTGTGGGCGTACCAGCGTGGCAGGGTGGCTTTGCCGAAAGAGAGGTAGAACTTCAGCATTTGCAGCATCTTCTTCGGCTCTAGATCCGCAAGCAGAAACTGCCATCGGCCCATGAGCTTGTCGCTGAACAATACCCAGATACGCAGCACGAGCCCGAGTGTGAAAATGCTGCCGGCGACATAGTGCCAGTCGGCAGCCGTTTGAGCCACGCTCGGCGTGTAGCGCACCAGCCAACCGGTGGCCATCAGTGCGAGTGTCGACAGCGCCAGCGTCCAGTGGGACAAACGCAGCCACTTACTCCAGATCTCTCGGCGATACAGAGTTTCGGTTTTCATGCGCTTTGCAATTCCTGACGCCGTCTTGATGGCGGTTGCGATTGACGATCACGATTTCGCAATATAAACGATCCTGCCGTCGGAGTCTCCGGCACCGTATCGGATTCAGCCTGTCACGCCGAGCGCCTGGGAGCCCGCTCAGGGTCGGGTGGAGACAGCCGATGACCGCCGGTGGCAGTAGTCGGCCCTGAACGGTCAGTCGATGGATGCGTGCGAGAGCCTGCTTGGTGGCCTAGAGCTGACACTCACGCGTGCATGTATGAGCTACTGGCCGGTACCCCCGCACCCACCTCATGAAGCGCGCGGCGAACCAAGGTTCAACTGAACCACTTCTCGACAACGGACCGTGCTGGTACACCACCCATGTGAATCACCTTTCCGTCGATCACGACACCCGGCGTGGCCATGACTCCATAGCCGGCAATCGCCGCGACGTCCTCCACCTTCTCGAGTTGCACCTGGACACCTTTTGCTTTCGCGACCTCTTCAATCAGGTTGTAGGCCCGCTTGCAGTTCGCACATCCAGGACCAAGCACTTTCACTTCTTTCACGATAACCTCCGGGGTTTGCACGTCTTCAGACACTGCGAGGACCGAGTAGTCTCAGCGGGGGCCTACTTACGGCGCGGCCGCCACCGGCAGCCAGGGCGCCAGCGCATTGAACAGCCAGCCCACGATCATGAACGATACCGCAAGGATCCCCACGAAACGGATCAGTGCCGGCCAGCGGATCACCTTGCGCAGAATCAGGAGCTCGGGAAGTGACAGTGCCGCCACACTCATCATGAACGCGAGCGTAGTGCCCAGCGGCACGCCCTTCAGCAGCATGGCCTCGGCGACCGGAACCACGCCAATCGCGTTCGAGTACATCGGTACACCGATCAGCACGGCGGCGGGCACCGCCAGCCAGTGATCCCCGAGGTTCTCGACCCAGTGCTGGGGGATATAACCGTAGAAAAATGCGCCCACGCCGACCCCGATGAAAATCCACTTCCAGATCCGGCGCACGATATCCGTGACCTCGCCCCAGGCGTACAGGTGACGGCCCCGCAGGCTGGTATCCCGCTCCGGCATCTGAACCTGCCCCATGTGGATCTTCCACACGTATTCCTCGACCCACCGCTCCGGCTTGAACCGCTCCATGATCATGCCGCCGACAAAGGCCAGGGTGAGCCCCGCCAGCACATACAGCAGAGCGACCTGCCAGCCCAGAATTCCGGCCAGCAGCACCACCGCGACCTGGTTGATCATCGGGCTCGCGATCAGAAAGGAGAACGTGACGCCCAGCGGGATACCCGCCTCCACGAACCCGATGAACAAAGGTACCGAGGAACAGGAGCAGAACGGCGTGACCGCCCCCAGCCCGACCGCAGTCGAGCGCGCGGCGACCTTGGAGCGCCCGCGGATGTAGTTGCGCACCTGCTCCGGACTGACGAAGGCACGCAACCAGCCCATCACGTAGATCACCACAACCAGCAGGAAGAAAATCTTCGGGACATCCATCACGAAGAAGTTCAGCGCCGCGCCGAAACGAGTGTCCGCCGATAGCCCGAGGACGCCATAGACGAGCCAGTCCGCGAACCACTGGAAGGGACCGGTCATACGGCATTACCGAAGACACGGCTTTTCACTAATCGCGCCGGATCGTTCATCGTGCCGCGCAGAATACCGACCCTATCCGGCGGGTACCAAATCTCTCCCAAGTGCCCCTTGGGCAGCGGCACGCCTGGCCGCAACTTCCGCTTAGGAATCCAAGCCAGACACCGGTTACCGGCAGCGACGGCACGGCTCGTGCTCTGCCAGCGACCCTCGGATCCGGGAATATATCCAACCCGCCGGCCGTCCGGTAAGGGTCCAGAGTTTGTCCACAGGAGCCTGCCATGCACCGTCTTTTCTCTGCGCTATCTGCGGCCGCAGCCTTTGCGCTGCTGCTCGCGTCCGTTGCCCAAGCGGATGCCGACCGGCCGATCGAGGCAATCCTCGAACCGGTCCAGTTGACCGAACGCGTCCATTACTTCTACGGCTCGATCGAGGCGCGCACGCCGCTGAACCTGGGCATGAACAACAATGTCGGCTTCGTCGTCACGGACGCGGGCGTCGTGCTGATCGACAGCGGCCCCAGCTACCAGGTTGCGGCGAAGATCGCGGAAGCGGTGGCGGCGGTCACCGAGCAACCCATCACTCACGTGGTCAACCTGGGCAGCCAGGATCACCGCTGGCTGGGCAACGGCTGGTTCCAGGATCAGGGTGCCGAGATCGTCGCATTGCAACGGACCGCCGAAACCCAGGAGCGCTTTGGCGAGACACACCTGAACCGGCTGATTCGCGTGCTTGGTGAAGAGGCGATGGCCGGCACCGATCCCGTGACCGCGCCCGCCCCGATCGACGCCGACCGGCACGCGTTCGAGGTCGGCGGGGTGCCGTTCGAGCTACTCTTCGTTGCAAACGCGCACTTTCCCGGGGACAGCATGCTCCACCTGCCGACCGATGAAGTGGTGTTCACCGGCGACGTTGTCTACACCGAGCGGATGCTGGGCATTCATCCGCAGAGCGACCCAGTCGGCAAGCTGGAAAGTTTCCGCAAGCTTGAGGAACTCGATCCCGCGATCGTCGTTCCGGGACACGGCGCCGCGACGGATCTGGCCACGGCCCGCCGCGACACCGGCGATTATCTCGAGACCCTCATCCGCGAGGTACGGGCCGGGCTCGAAGACTGGGAGTCACTGGACGAGACGGTCGAGCGTATCGCCGAGCTGCCACCGTTCCAGCACCTGCTGCACTACGACGACTGGCATCGGGTAAACGTGAACCGCACCTACCTGTTTCTGGAGGCGTCGCAGTAGATGCATTGCCTCTCGAAGTATCTTCGAATAATCGAAAAGAGATTCGAATTAATTAGATTATAAATGCCTTACCTTTCAATTCGCTCGAACAGTTAGAGAGAACTATGCGCTAGATCAATACATGGGATCCCGCCTTCGGTTTCGATGTTTCTCGAAGGATCGAACCAATGGAGGATCCCGCGCATGCAATGGTTCCACGATACCAAGATCAGCCGCCGCACCTTCCTGGCCGGGACGGGTGCGCTCGGCGTTGCCACGGCATTCCAACTCAACCCCCTCACGCAGGCACTGGTGAATGCCGGTGTCGTGCACGCTGCGAACCCGATTCCGATCCCGGGTTCGGGCGAGTGGGTTCCCACCGTCTGCCAGGGCTGTACCACCTGGTGCATGAAAGAGGCCTATGTTCAGGACGGCCGCGTGTTCCACGTGCGCGGCAACCAGCACTCCAAGATCACCGGTAAGTCCGGTTGCGTACGTCAGAGCATGGCGCTGACCGAGCTATACGACCCGGACCGGGTGCGTTACCCGATGAAGCGGACCAACCCGCGCAAGGGCCGCGGCGAGGATCCGGGATTCGTGCGGATCACCTGGGAAGAAGCCATGGACACCTTCGCCGAGAAACTGATGGAGCTGCGGCAGAAGGGCGAACCGTACAAATACATGACCACCCGCGGCCGTTATGGATTCATGAGCGGGGTGATGCTCGCGAACATCACCCGCATCATCGGCTCGCCGAACGCGATCACCCACTCGGCCATCTGCGCCGAGGCCGACAAGTTCGGTCCGTACTTCATGGAAGGGAACTGGGGCTACCGGCAGTACGACATCAAGAACAGCCGCTACCAGCTCTCGTTCGGGGCCGATCCGATTGCCGCCAACCGGCAGGTGTCCTTCGCCACGCGCGAGTGGGGCAACATGCTGGATCACGCCAAGGTGGCTGTGGTCGATCCCCGCTTTTCCTCCAGCGCGCAGAAGGCGGATGAATGGCTGCCGATCAGGCCGGGTACGGATTCCGCGCTGGCGCTGGCACTGGCCCATGTGATTCTGACTGAGGAGCTTTGGCACAAACCCTTCGTTGGCGATTTCTTCGACGGAAAAAACCGCTTTGTCTCGGGCCAGACAGTCGCGTTGGAAACCATGGTCGAAGCGGCGGATGCAGCGGTCGAGGCAGAAGATACAACGCAGGGGCCGACCGCGGTGCCGACTTTCAACGAGCGGTATACCCACGGTCTGGTGCAGTGGTGGAACCTGGAACTCAAGGACCGCACCCCGGAGTGGGCTGCGGAGATCACCGACATTCCGGTCGAGCAGATCGTGCGCGTGGCCCGGGATCTCGGCGAGGCGGCCCCGAGAGTGGGCATCTGGCTCTCGCGCGGGATGCACATGAACACGCGCGGCTCCTACAGCTCGATGTGCGGTCACGCGCTTGCCGGGCTACTGGGGGCGGCGGAGAACGACGGCGGCAGCATGCGCTTCAGTGCCCGCCCGACAGCCTCCCTACCCGACGGCGCCGCGTATCGCGATGATCTGGCCAAGGCCGGGATCGCAATGGAAATGATCGATCGCCGTGGCCGACTGGAATTCCCGGCACTCGCCCGCGGGCGCTCTGGCGCAGGCGTGATCAGCGCCCAGCCCGCCAACTCCATTCTGGAGGAAGACCCCTACGGCATCGAGGTGCTGTACTCGAGCTGGAACAACTTCGTCTACGCCCAGCCGCACGCGCAGGAGTGGGAAGAGGCGATGAAGAAGGTACCCTTCCAGGTGCACTCGACGCTGAACCTCGCCGAACAGTCGATGTTCGCCGACATCATCCTGCCGGCGTCGCACAGTATGTTCGAGCGCTGGAACGTCGTCGCCAACTCCGGCAACGGCTATGGCGTGGTCGGCATTCAGCAGCCGATGGTGAAGATCGGCGACATCCGCCAGGATGAGTCGGAGATCCCCTGGCTGCTCGCCGAAGCGCTGGATCGCAAGGGCTTCAGCGCGCCGCTGGAATACCTGAAAAACGAGTTCACCGATCCGGAAACGGGTGCGCATCCCACCAACGGTGACGAGTTGGGCCTGATCATGGTCAAGATGATGACCCGGCCCTTCTGGGATCCCGACTCCACTGTGGGGGGCACGAAGTTCGCCAACTGGGAAGAGTTTCGCAAGGTCGGCATGTGGACCAGCGATCACTACCCGTTCCAGTCGCGCTGGGGGAACATGGGGACGAAGACCGGCAACTTCGAGTTCTACTCCGAGACCCTGAAGGACGCGTTGCAAGCGCACGCGGACCGGCACAATACCGACATCGACAATGTGCTGGCGACCTGCAATTACGAAGCCCGCGGCGAACTGGCGTTCATCCCGCATTACGAGAACCCGGTGCGGCACGGCAGCGAGAGCGAGTACCCGTTCCTGTTCATTGACTACAAGCACAAGCTCAACCGGGAGGGACGCGGGTGCAACCATTACTGGTACACGGCCGAACGTGATACCGAGCCGGGCGATTTCAAGTTCGGCGATGCCGCCAAGATCAACCCGGTGGACGCCGAACGCCTCGGGATCGAGACCGGCGACACGATTCGGCTGAGCAGTGTCTCCGGCACCATCACCTGCACCGCAAGCGTTTGGGAGGGTGTGCGACCCGGCTGCGTCGTGAAAGCCTTCGGTATGGGCCACTGGGCCTACGGGCGGAATGTGTCCGAGGAGTTCGGGCGGACCGCCATCGGGGGCAACAACAACGAACTGATCCCGGGCGACTATGACCGCCTGTCCGGATCCTCGGTGTTCTCCGGCCAGATCGGCGTTCGCGTCGAGAAAGTCTGACAGCCGCCAACTGCTAGGAGATTTCAGTCATGGGATATGGAATGGTGATTGACCAGCAGCTCTGCGTCGGCTGCGCCGCCTGCACCATCGCGTGCAAGATCGAAAACAACACCCCGGTCGGCATCAACTGGTGCGACAAGATCACGCGCACCACCGGGAAATTCCCGGACGTGCGGTACGAGTACATTTCGACGATGTGCAACCACTGCGACAACGCGCCTTGCGTCGCCGCCTGCCCGACGCAGGCGATGCACAAGGACCGGCAGACCGGGCTCACGCTGCATGACCCCAAGAAGTGCATTGGCTGCAAGGCGTGCATCGTGGGCTGCCCGTACGGCGTGATCAGTGTCAACTGGGAACGGCCGCATCGACACTGGGCGCAGCGCGACCGCTTGGCCGAGGGCTGTTTCTCGCCCAGGGAGATGGTCGAGGAGTCCGGTGGCGAAGGCTCCCCACACGGCAATCCGGAGCGAGGCACCACCTACCCGGTCGTGCGGCCCTCGGGCACCGTCGAGAAATGCACCTTCTGCGACCACCGCCTGGCCCAGGGGCTGGCACCGGCCTGCGTCGACGCCTGCCCCTCGGGGGCAAGGCAGTTTGGCGACATCGATGATCCGAACAGCGAGGTAAGCAAACTGGTGGCCCGGCATGGAGGCCAGGGGTTGCGGGAACATCTCGGTACCCGACCACGGGTCATTTACATCCGCGACTACAAACCACAGCGCCGCTTCGAACCCGCGCGCCCGGCCGGCGAAGGCCAAGGAGCGTAAACCATGAATGCCAATGTCAGCTTGCGAGACTTTGCCACGCCCACCTGGATCCTGATCGCCGTCGGCCTCGTGGCAGGCGGCATGGTGGGTGTGTACGAGATGTTCTTCGGACATCTGTTTGCAACCAACCATGCACTGGTCTGGACGCTCCCACTGGTCGCCTACATCTTCCTGGCGTTGATGAGCACCGGGATATCGCTGGTTCTGGCCTACGGACTGCTCACCAAAGACGCATCCATCACGCAACACACACGGCCGCTGTTGATCATGGCCATTGGTATCCTCCTTGGAGGCTTCACCGCCTTGGCAACCGAACTGGGATCCGTGCTGAATCTGGTCTGGATCCTGCTCTCGCCAAACTTCAGTTCTCCGATCTGGTGGATGGGCGCGCTGTACTCGGTCGAACTGGTGCTCCTGATCGTGAAGCTCGTGATGGACCTGAAGGGCCGACACGGCGGGTTCGACATGCCACTTGCCTGGGGAACGCTCATCATCGCCGCGGCCGCCGCCATCACCATCGGCGCAGTCTTCGGCACGGTCATCGGACGCCCGGACTACCATGGGGCCTTCCTGTCGATCGTCACCCTGGTCTCGGCGCTGGTGAGCGGAACCGCCGCGATCGTGCTGCTGCGTCCGCAGAGTAAGCTTACGGAAACCGCAGGGCGGATCTTCCGGCAGACGGCGCTTCTGTTCGCGGCATTGATCCTGATGCGGGTTGCCTACGAAGCCCACAGCACGGTCGCCGGCATGCTGGGCTGGGCGAGCATTGCGATGCTGGCGCCCTTCCTCATCGCTGCCGTTCTTCTACCTCGCGCGCCACGTATGTTGGCCCTGCTCGGCATCCTGGGTGCACTCTGGGTGCAGTACAGCTTCATCATCACGGGGCAACTGGTGTCGCTCGGACAGACCGCCCACTGGTACGGCGCGGTGCAGTCCTACCAGCCGAACCTTCCGGAACTCCTAGTCCTCGTGCTTGGCATTGCCGTGGCCGCTGCACTCATCAAGCTCGGCGAGCAGTTCCTGATCGAGCGGCGCCCGGCTGCCTGACGTCGAACGGGGCGACTGCCCCACCCTGCCCGCCTGCGACTTTTGCAGGCGGGCGTTTTTGACCCTACAGGCTCCCGGTTAAGCGATGCGAGGCACCCGGTTTTTCAGTAGCATCGGGCGATGGATACGCAAATGGCCGTCAAGATGTTCGCCGCCTTGGCCCATGAAAACCGACTTGCGGTGTTTCGCATGCTGGTAAAGGCCGGGCCCCAGGGCAAATCGGCCGGGGAGATCGGCGCTGAGCTCGGGATCGTGCCATCGACCCTTTCCTTTCACCTCTCGGCACTTGAGGGCGCAGGGCTGGTGCAATCCATGCGTGCCGGACGATACATGTGCTACGGCGTTCGCCCCCAAGCCATCGGCAGTCTGCTGGATTTTCTGACCGACGATTGCTGTGGGGGACATCCCGAGCGCTGTGGTCTGCCCATGGATCGGGTTACAAAAGCCTCTGCCTGAGCCGGCTTACGATCCGCACTGCAACCGGGAAAACCCTCGTTGTTGATCGCCAGGACGGAGGCATCCGTCACGTGACTGTCATGAATCCGTCATAGGATATCGCGTCCAATACGCCCCACCAGGAGACTGCACCGATGAGCGTTCGTGTCGGCATCAATGGCTTTGGCCGCATGGGACGGCTGGCGCTGCGCGCCGCCTGGGGCCGTCCCGAGTTCGACTTTGTGCTGATCAACGAGAAGAACGGCGACGGCGCCGTCTCCGGCCACTTGCTCGAATTCGACTCGGTGCACGGGCGCTGGCCCCACGCCATCGCCGCTGAGCCCGACCGGATCAGCGTCGACGGGCATGAGATCCGCCACACCCGGCACGACACCCCCGGCGCGGCACCGTGGGCGGAGGCCGGCTGCGATCTGGTCATCGAGGCGACCGGCGCGTTTCGCACGGTCGAGCGCCTGCAACCGTACTTCGACGCCGGGGTGAAAAAGGTCGTGGTCGCCGCGCCGGTCAAGGACCCGGCGGTGCTCAACGTGGTCGTCGGCGTCAATGACCACCTCTACGATCCACAGCGTCACCGCATCGTAACCGCCGCCTCCTGCACCACCAACTGCATCGCCCCGGCGGTGAAGGTGATGCACGAGTCGCTCGGTATCGTCCACGGCTCGATCCTGACCATCCATGACATGACCAACACCCAGTCGCCAGTCGACCGGCCGCACCCGGATCTGCGCCGGGCACGTGCCGCCGGCCTTTCGCTGATTCCGACCACCACCGGCTCGGCCCGCGCGATCGGCGACATCTTTCCCGAACTCCAGGGCCGGCTCAATGGCCACGCGGTGCGGGTGCCGCTGATGAACGCGTCCCTCACCGACCTCACCTTCGAGGCGGCGCGCTCGACCACGGCCGAAGAGGTCAACGGCCTGCTACGCGCGGCCGCCGAAGGCCCGCTGGCCGGCATCCTCGGCTACGAAGAGCGGCCGCTGGTCTCGGCTGACTACCGGGGTGATCCGCGCTCGTCCATCGTCGATGCTGACTCCACGCTGGTCATCGACGGCACCCAGGTCAAGCTCCTGCTCTGGTACGACAACGAGTGGGGCTATGCCAACCGATTGGTCGAACTGGCCACACAGGTGGCACGCTCGCTCGAGACGGTGTAGGTCACCGCCCGGGCTCGCTGCCAAAGCGAGGATCAACAGAAGCCGCTGGGCTGGGTCCTCCTTTGCGCTAGACTTTCATCACAACGTTGCGAAAGAGGCTATGTGGATGCAGGTTCGGGATCTGATGACGCGCGATCCTGTGACCGTCGGTCCTGCGACTTCGGTCGAGGCACTCATCGACCTGTTGGTCGATAAGGGCATCAATGGCCTTCCGGTCGTCGATGAATTCGGCCGGGTGCTCGGGATGGTCACGACGGGGGACCTGATTCACCGGGTAGCCGATGCGCATGTCCCTAGCCGTGACTCCATCTGGCGGGAATCCTTGTACAAATCCGTGTTCCGCCACGACGATTCCGAGCCCAATCCAGCAGAAGGCGTCACAGCCGGCGCGGTGATGAGCCGCAACCCCGCGTACGTGTTGCCCTCGGATGACATGGCTGTCGCGGCCCGACTGCTGATCGAGCACCGGGTAAAGTCCCTTCCCGTTCTGGACGAAGAGCGACTGGTGGGGATGGTCTCGCGGCTTGACCTGCTGCGCTGCCTGCGCGCGCATCCCGGCTGTTGCAACCCGTTCAAACGCCAGGACTGAGCGCCCCCCATGTTGCTGACAGCCCTCGTCATCCTCGTGGTCACCATCGCCCTGGTGATCTGGCAGCCCAGGGGGTTGGGCATTGGGTGGTCGGCCATGGGCGGCGCGGCGGTGGCGCTCGCCACCGGCGTGGTGAGCTTTTCGGACGTGCCGATCGTGGTCGACATCGTGTGGAACGCGACGCTGACCTTCGTGTTCATCATCATCATCTCCCTGCTGCTCGACGAGGCCGGCTTCTTCGAGTGGGCCGCACTGCACGTGGCGCGCTGGGGACGGGGCAACGGATTGCGGCTGTATGCCTTCATCGTGCTGCTGGGGGCCGCCGTCGCGGCGATGTTTGCGAACGACGGGGCGGCACTGATGCTGACCCCGATCGTGCTGGAAATCGTTCGGGCACTGGGGTTCAGCCCGGTGGCTGCGGTGGCTTTCGTAGTGGCAGCAGGCTTCATCGCCGACACCGCGAGCCTTCCATTGGTCATCTCCAACCTCGTGAACATCGTATCGGCCGACTTCTTCGGCATCGGCTTCGTCGAGTACGCCACGGTGATGGTGGTCGTGAACGTGGTGTCGGTGGCGGCTTCGCTGCTCGTCCTGATGCTGTTCTTCCGCAAGCAGATTCCACTGCGTTACGACTACACGCAACTGCGTGAGCCGCATGAGGTGATCAAGGATCCTGCGGTATTCCGGGCCGGCTGGTGGGTGCTCGGGCTGTTGCTGTTCAGTTTTCTCGTGATCGAGCCGCAAGGCGTGCCGATCTCCGCGATCGTCGGGATGGGTGCAGCCATCCTGCTGGTCGTGGCCGCGCGCGGGCATGTCATTTCGACGAAGCGCGTGATCCGGACCGCGCCCTGGCAGATCGTGATCTTCTCGATTGGCATGTACCTGGTGGTGTACGGCCTGCGCAACGCGGGGCTTACCGCCGACATCGCACGCATCCTCGACTGGGTCGGTGCCTATGGGGTCACGGCGGCTGCGCTGGCCACCGGCTTCATCGCGGCTTTTCTGTCCTCGGTGATGAACAACATGCCGGCGGTGATGGTGGTCGCACTGTCGATCGACGATGCGAACGTAACCGGCCTGGTAAAGGAGGCCATGATCTACGCCAACGTCATCGGCTCCGACCTCGGCCCGAAGATCACGCCCATCGGTAGCCTTGCGACCCTCCTGTGGCTGCACGTGCTCGCGCGCAAGGGCATCGTGATCACCTGGAAACAGTATTTCCTGATCGGCATCGTGATCACACCCCCGGTGCTGCTGGCCACGCTCCTGGGCCTGTCCGCCTGGTTACAGTTCCTGCGTTGAACATTGAACCGGTGACCCGAGTGCGGGTAAGAAGGGACGGAGGCCATGCTTTCAGGTGCCTATCAGTGACACCACCCGTCCCCGGCCCAGCCCGCGCTTCCCAGTCCGCGGACGAGCCACTGCCGGATGTTCTGCTCCTTCCGGAGCGTGCCCTGCCCACCCGAGCACAGAGCGAGCGCACGGCCTGCCGCCGCTGAGACCGAGCGCCCCCAAGCTCCCATGTTCAGTCGGTTCACCGTCGAGCGTCATCAGGTCTGGCTGTACCTTTGCGCCATCGTCGGCGGCCTCGCGCTCGGCATTCGGGTTCCGGATATCGGTCCGCTCTTCGAACCGCTGATCTGGCCAGTTCTCGGGGCCCTGCTGTACACCACGTTCACTCAGGTCCCCCTGCTCCACCTGCGCGACGCCTTTCAGGATCGGCGCTTCCTGCTCGCGCTGCTGATCGGTAATTTCGTTCTCATTCCGCTCCTGGTATGGGGCCTGGTGCTGCTGCTCCCGGACGATCCGGCCCTGCGCCTCGGTGTGCTCCTGGTCCTGCTGGTACCGTGCACCGACTGGTTTATCGCGTTCACGCAACTTGGCCGTGGCGACCCGGCCCGCGCCATCGCGGTCACTCCCCTGAATCTGCTGTTGCAGTTCCTGTTACTGCCGATGTACCTCTGGTTGATGTTGCCGTCCGAACAATTTGCCTCGGTGCTTTCGATCGGTGATCTGGCCCCAGCAGCCATCGGCCTGATTGGGGTACCGCTCGTGCTGGCGGCAATCAGCGAGCGCTGGATCGAGGCACGCCCCGAACGTGGGGTCTGGCGTGACCGACTAGCCTGGGGGCCCGTTCCGCTTCTCGCCATCGTGGTTTTCCTGATCGCGGCAGCCCAGGTCGGTGTGATTCGCGATTCCGGAGCCATGCTGCTCTCGGTACTGCCGGTGTTCATCGCCTTCGCACTCGCGGCTGCCCTGATCGCAAGGGTGCTGACGCGCTTCCTGAGCCTTCCGGTCAGCAGCGGTCGCACCCTGGTCTTCAGTCTCGGTACCCGGAATTCCTTCGTGGTGTTGCCCTTTGCGCTGGCGCTCCCTGCCGGCTGGGAGACGACCGTCGTCGTGATCGTGCTCCAGTCGCTCGTGGAGCTGTTCGCCATAGCCCTCTACCTTTGGTGGATTCCGCGTCACCTGTTCCGAGCGTAAGTGCTCGAATTAGGTATCGTGATCCCGGGAAAAGGGTTCAATCCGCACTACCTCGTGCCAACACTCCTCTGCATGACCGCAATCGAAGGCGCTGCTGCCGCTACCGAACGGAGGCGCAGTGGCGGCTCTGGGTCGAGACCCGGCATTGGCGGTGGTGGGGCCTGAGCATCCAACACACAGCACCTACTCGCGGAACAGATCCGCATGGCTACCGGTCCGGGCCAAGTGCAACTCGTCGCCGACAACGCGGTACAGCAGCAACCAATCCGGCTCGATATGTGCGTCTCGGTAGCCACGCCAGTTTCCTCGCAAGGAGTGATCCTGGTACCCCTCCGGCAATGGGGCCTTCTCAATCAGCAGGCCCAACAGAATCCGCAACTTGCCCATATCCTTGCCACGTTTCTGAAGCCGTTTCACATCGCGTTTGAACTGGCTGGAACGGACCGCAGTCAGCATCAGATCCCTAAGTCCTTGAAGAGCTCCTCAGCACTATCGAACCGCTTTCCTTTACCAGATTCCAGGTCTTCCAGCGCCTTGGCAGTAAGCGCGTTGGGCACCTGAACCGTGAAGGGAAGTCGCTGTTCATCGGCAATGCGCAGCATCAGCAAGCGGATCGCGTCGGACACCGACAACCCCATGGCCTCCAAGGCCGCGGTGGCACGCTTTTTGGTTTCGCTGTCGATACGAGCTCGAACCACAGTATCCGCACTCATGGTGTCCCTCCTGTTCTTCAATGGCTACAATGTAGCTACATCATACACATGAGAGGGCACCGCGTATATCCCGTACTGGCTCCGTCATGGGGGCGTCCACTCTCCAGGCCATTCAGATTCGCCCCTGACGCAGGCGCGCAATAGGAGCAGGTCTCGCCCCGTATCATGCAGACGCCCCCTGGACCGCGTAATGGTCTGTGCAGTTGTGCCCGCTTTCAAGCATCGTGCGGCCCCTCGCCATTGCAGGCTGAGCGGCCGTTCAGGTTAAGGGTTGTCGGACGCCTGCCCGCGACCGCATGAGGCCTCCCCCAAGTTCAGGGGGCAGGCGTCCGACAACCCTTGACCGAACCAGCCACCCGCACCGGGAATCGTCGTGCCCGCAAGCTGGCCGACGACGGACGGTTACGTCCCGCGAGTAGAAAAGAGGGTGCCGGTGTGCCACACGGAGCCACCGGGGAAGCGAACACGCCTGCTCGGAAGGATAGGCATCCACGCCATGACGGGCCTGCCCGGAAGGCGCCGGCACTTCGCGGCTTGCGAGCCCCGGCAACACGAGCCAATATACACACATACAAGTACACACCAGGAGGTGCCTTATGGGGACACTGACCACTCGCGTCTTCAACAACGGCAACAGTCAGGCGGTTCGCATTCCCGCCGAGTTCCGGCTGGACACCGATCGTGTGAGCATCTCCCGCAACGAGGACGGCGATCTCGTGATTCATCCGCTACCCGCGCAGCGCGGCACGGCACTGATGCAGACGCTACAGGCACTGAGCGAGGTCGATGACGCCTTCGTTGCCGCGCTGGAGGCCGAACAGCGTTCGTCCCTGCCGGTGCAGGAGCGTGAGGTTCTGTGACCTACCTGCTTGACACCAACATCCTGATCTACTTGATCAAGAATCGGCCGCCGGGCATTGGACAGCGTATCGATGATTTACCCGACGCCGATGAACTGTGCATGTCCTTTGTCACATGGGCCGAATTGCTCAAAGGGGCCGAGCGAAGCACGCGCAAAGCCGAGGTCGTTCGCCGGCTTGAAGCCCTCGCGCGGCAGGTGCCGGTGCGTTACCCGGCCGGACCAGGCATCTGCCGTCACTATGCAGAGCAGGCCACGCGTCTCAAAGACAGCGGTACCCCCATCGGCGCCAACGATCTATGGATCGCGTGCCACGCGCTGGCGGAAGACGCCACTCTCGTAACCCACAATACCCGCGAGTTTGGCCGCATCGGCGGCCTGAGAATCGAGGACTGGGCGGCATCCGCCGAGACTTGATATCCAGGAGCCTACGGAGTCATCCCTGCGGATTGCGTTCCCGCCGCGCATTCCGGCGCTGCCACCCGCGGGATCAACGCAGTCGGTTGGATCACCTGGCCGTACTCCACCGGTCCACCGTCAGGTAGACAATCGCGGAAATTGCCTCCTCGGGGCGGCTTGAAGTACGGCCGGTCACGCAGCGCGGTAACGCCCTGTGGGGAGCCATCGATGGTCAGTTTCCCGCCGCCAACGCGGAAACGGTGTGCGTCTCGCTGGATACGGCCTCTGGGATGAAGTCGCGGGCGATCAGCACATCAGGGTGGGCGACGACGTCGCTATCAAGCCCGTTTTCCTGGGCTTCGAGCTGCATCACCCGCGTGGACGCCGGTGTGGAACGCCCTTCCTGTGCCGTCGTGTAGCCGCAGGACGCCACCAGTTCGGTACCCGCGCGGAAAATCGAGCGGCCCGCATCGGCATCGAGCGAGCTGAGCAGCGCCTGAAGCGCGACGAAGAAGGCGGTCTCCTCGATGAACCATTCGGCTCGCTCGAGCCCTCCTGGCAGCGGATCACCCCACCGGGCGGGTTTTCGCTGTCCGCATCGATGCCGGCAACTTCGAGTGCCGCCGAGGTGCCGCCCACGTCCGCCTACGCATGTGTAACGCCCACACGGGAGGTGACAGGTCGGCAGCACCTTGCCGGAAAATGGCGTTGGTCCTTCCTATACTCTGGCGCTGGCACTCATTACCCTGCATTTCTTGGGATCACGGCCGAACCGAGACCGTACGCCAACCACTCGCACAACTGTGCAGCGGTTGCTGATAGCGCTGGCGACTCGGGGCGTTGGCGGGGACCGTCTTCTCGCACGAAAAAGCAGGTCCATCAAACACCCATGAGGAAAAAGTCATGCTCACACGATTTTCTGCGCAGGGCATCACCCTGACCAGCCTGGTCTTGCTGCTTTCAGCATGCGGTGGTGACGGTGCACAACAGCAAGCCGGCAGCGACGGGGAGCAGCAGCCGGCCCTGGCCTCTGGCGGAAGCGACCGGATCATGGGCCACGCCCGCTGGAACGGCCAGGAACACGCCGTGTCCCAGGTGACCTGCGAACTCAGCCATGGCGCCTGGACCGTGCGCGGGCGGGGCGATGGTTTCCAGTTGAGGGTGGAGCTGCTTGGGCAGGAAGAACGCAGCGAGACCGACCTCGATCCCAGTCAGGCCATGATGGTCAACCTGCGCCTCGACCAGGAAGACGGACCCAATCTGAGTCTTACCATGAACAGCAACCACCGTCTGATGGGTGAGGTCGAAGGCGGTCAAGCGGGTTATTCGGGTCAGACGTTGCTGGTTGCCGCCAATAACGCCGCCGGCCGCCTGTACCCGTACCCGGAAGGCATTGAGGTCGAGTTCGAACTGAACTGCCCCTGACCGACGCCGTGCTGCCTGCGTTCGGGGGCACTGGCCGGAAAGGTCGTGGGAGTTGTTGATATCGGCCGCCGACGGGCGGACGAAGCGTTCATCACATCCCCCTCGAACGCAGTTGCGCGCCGGTTCTGGTGGTCATCGTCGCCAGCCCGTGGGCGCCGGGGCCGTGCTCGGAGCGGTTGGGAAGGAAGGAGAACGTTCTGCCCAGCGAGGCGAGGAAGGAGCGGCAAAAACCCCCTTAGCGTGAAAGTCACGGCCTGTCTCGTGTCCCGGGCGACCCGTAGGGCGGAAAAGCGCAGCGTCATCCGCCGCTCGGCGTTCGCGCCTCCCCGGCGCCTGCGGCGATCCCGGCGCCGGATGGCGGATGACGGCCTTCGGCCTTTTCCGCCCTACGCCTACGCCTACGCCTACGCCTACGCCTACGCCTACGCCTACGCCTACGCCTACGCCTACGCCTACGCCTCTTTCATTATCGGGGTGGCCGCTGGCCATGACAGCTAACCCGGTTGCCTTGCGCGACATCTTTGCTAGGCTCCCTGCGCAGCGAGGGGTGGCGGCGCGCCGCCTGGAGCCTGTCAGCAAGAATTGGGGGGAATTCCGAATGCGTGGGACTGCAGCTTGGGCCTGTGCGGGGGCGATAGCGGCCCTGCTTGTGGCCGGTACTGCGTTTGCCGACGACCGGGCAACGATGATTGTCTTCGACGCGTCGGGCTCGATGTGGGCGCAGCTCGAGGACGGCAAGTCGCGCATCGAGATTGCGCGCGAGGTGATCGACGAATACGCCACGACCCGCGATCCCGAGCAACCCATCGGGGTCGTTGCCTATGGCCATAACCGCCGTGGCGACTGCGGCGACATCGAGCTGGTGCTGCCGCTGGGAACCCACTCGGGCGATGAACTGGCGTCGACCATCCGCGGGCTCAATCCCCAAGGCATGACGCCGCTGACCGATTCCATGGCGATGGCGCGCGATCTGATTCCGCGCACCGCCGAATCGGCCGACATCATCCTGATCACCGACGGGCTGGAAAACTGCGGTGGCGATCCCTGCGCGCTGGCCGCCGAGATGGCGGCCGAGGGCATCGAGATCCGGGCGCATGTGGTGGGCTTCGCGCTCGAGGAAGAGGCGGTGCTTTCGCTCTCCTGCGTGCCCGAGCAGACCGGCGGGCAGCTCTTCATCACCCACTCCGGGGCGGAATTGACCGAGGCGCTGGCCGGAATCAGTGCGCCCAGCCGGCCCGTCGACCTGGAACTTCACGCGCTCGATGCACGCGACATGGAGCCGGTCGGTTCCATCACCTGGGATCTGACCACCGCCGACGGCGAGACGATCTATGCGGGCACGAACCGCGGCGTCATCCATGTCGAGCTCGACCCAGGCGACTATGTTGTGGAGGCGTTCGACGACTCCTTCGCGGGCGTCACCGAGTTCGAGGTCACCTCCCAGACCGAGGGACCGATCGAGGTGGCGATGGCCAAGCTGCTCGCCACCGTCATGGTGCGCGGTGAACATGGCGAAACCGGCGAGACACTACAGGGCGTCGAATGGACGGTCCTCGACATCGCCAGTGAAAGCGCCGAGAGCTTCGTCAACGAGGGCGGCGGCTACTTCCCGCTTCACCTCGAGCCGGGCGAATACCGCATCGAGGGTGAACAAGGCGACCTGCATGGCGGCGTGCTGGTCACCGCCACGCGCGAGGCGGATCGGGATCTCGACGTGATCCTGGAGGCCGCCGAGCGCGAGATCACCGTGGAGATCAAGGCCCCCGACGAGGTCTCGGTCGGCGCGGCTTTCGACGTGGTCGTCACCGGCAGCCATGACGACAGCGATTACATGCTGCTCGCCGCGGTCGGCAGCGACGAGGAGGTCAGCCGCTACGGGCGGATGACCAATACCGTGGGCGGCGATGGCGAGAAGAACTTCACCGCTCCTGCGGCACCGGGCAGCTACGAGCTTCGCTATTACATTCGCGAGGATCGTGCGCTCGTGAAGCGCGTTCCCATCGAGGTCGTCGATGCCGGCGCCGAGATGACCGCGCCCGAACAGGTCAGCATCAACGAGCGTTTCGAGGTCTCGGTCAGCGCGCCGGGCGGGGGGCACCTGGTGCTCGTTGCGCCCGAACGGGAGGACGACGACATCGTCAGCCGCTATCAGCGCATCCGGAACTCCGTCGATGCGCAGGATACCGTCACCCGCACCGCGCCCAGCGACCCCGGAACCTATGAGCTGCGCTTCCACATGGGCGGCGACCACCGCCTGATGGCGCGCGCACTCGTTGAGGTGGTCGATGTCGCGGTCACGCTATCCGCGCCCGAACAAGTCAGGGTCGAGGAGTCCTTCGAGATCGAGATCGGCGGCGGCGTCTCCGGCCATGTGGTGATCGTGGATGCCGAGCGGGACGAGGACGACATCGTCAGCCGCTATCAGCGGATCCGGAATTCCGTCGATGGTGACGAGGGCACGATCACCCGCACCGCGCCCGAGGAACCGGGCATGTATGAGCTGCGCTACCATTCGAGCGGTGAGCACCGGCTGCTGGCCAGCCAGCGCATCGAGGTGATCGCGCGTGTCCAGCCGGGCGATGCCGCCCAGGAAACGCCCACCGGAGCCATGGCGCCCCCTGCCGCGGGCAATGCCGCCCCGGCGGCGCCCCGGACGCTGGCGGAAGCCGCGGAGGCCTTCCCCGCACATCCGGGATTCACCATCCTCGACCCACAGGCCGCGCAAAACCGGCTCCTCGATTCGCTGGAAAGCGATCCCGCCTCGGTCTTCCTGCCGGGCCAGTGGCTGGGGCCGCTGACCACCGCGATCCTGCTGCTGGAGGCCGAGGAAGGCGCGCTTCCCCATGTCCGCTACCGGCTGACCTATGGCGAGGATCCGCTTCCCGGCGGTCCGGGCGGGGGCACGGTTCCGGTGGGCTATGTCGAGGTCACGCGCTTCAATCTGGGCCCCGCCCGCCACGCCGAGATCGCCGAGGCCGCGGGCGACGCGCCGGTGGCCCCGGCCGAGCATTTCGGCACCGGCCCGCATGTAAGCCTGCGTATGGTCACCCGTCCGATCCAGGGGCGCACCACCGATTTGATCGGGCTGTCGCGCGCCGAGTTGGATGGGGACGCGGCCGCCGAGCGCTGTTTCGGCCAGCCCTGTCTGTCCACCGCACCGCTGGCCGAAGCGGCGCTGGGCGCCGAGTGGGACGCAATGAAGGAGGTCGCGCCGGGGGCGTTCGACCCACCCTATGCGTCGATGCGCGACGGTGCGCACAGCCCGGCGGCGGTGCTCGACCTGCTCACCCGCGAGGCCCGCATCGCCCGGGAGCGCGGCGGCGAGATCGCCTGGGACGGCTTCGAATACCGCGAGGGCGTGGGGCCGATGGAGCCTTTCGCCGAAGCGATGATCGAGGCCGGCCTCGGCCAGGAATCAGCCGTGGATGCGGTGCTGCGCGAAGGCCATGTGATGGATCACACGCTGGAAGCGGTCTGGCACCGGCTGGTGTCCATCGGCGGGGCGGATCCCACCGCGCCGGGGCTGTTCGGCGCCCAGGCGTTCGAACACCGCCCCGGCCGGAACTGATCCCGGCGCATCACCCAGAACCAAGCATACCGATGCGGCGCGCCGGCCGAGGCGTCCGATGGCGCCCTTCTCGATCCCGAGGCATGCGCCAGGCTCGGCTTGCCGCATACCATCACCTCGGTACGTGACATTCAATTCTTGGGGACCAACCCGTCGGCCAGCGAGTTGTGGTACGCGCGGTACGCAGGGACCAGGCTGGTCAGGAACGCGGCCCCGAGAAAGACGGACAGCAGCACCCAATCGTGGGCGCTGGGCGGTGTGATCGCGAGCCAGATGCCGAACTGGGCCTGCACGATCGGTTGCGCGATCGCAAGTCCCAGGTAGAGGATCCCCAGACCCAACGCGATCCCCGCGGCCGCCAGGAACACGGTTTCGCTGACCAGCAGCAGGAAGATCTGGTGCGGGCGGGCTCCCACCGAGCGCAGGATCGCCATCTCCCGCCGCCGCTCGTTGAGGCCGGCGAGCATCACCGCGAGCATGCCGATCAGGCCCACGAACACCACGAACACCGACACCAGCAGCAGGGCCTGTTCGGCGACGCCCATCAGCGACCAGAGCTCGTGCAGTGCAACGCCAGGCAGGATCGCCAGGAGCGGTTCGGCCCGGTAGCTGTTGACGTAGCGCTGCACCTGGAAGGTGGCCGCGCGGGCATCGAGCCCGACCAGCACGGCCGTAATCGAATCCGGGGTCAGGTCCATGCCGAGCACCTCCTCCGGACTCATCGCTCGCCCGGGCGGCGGAGGCGCCCCACCGCGCCAGTCGACGTGGATCGCCTCCATGCCCTCCAGACTGATGTGGACCGTGCGGTCCACCGGGGTTCCGGTTCGTTCCAGAATGCCGACAACCGTGAACGGTTTGTCGTCGTGGTCGACGAAGGTCACCGGCCCGGTACCGTGCGCGACGATGATCGACTCACCGAGTTCGTAACCGAGGCGCTCGGCCACTTCGGCGCCGAGCACCGCTTCGAACACGCCGTCGAACGGTTCCCCTTCGGAAAGCCGAAGTGCCTGATTGCGCCCGAATCGGTAGTGCCGGAAGTAATCCAGGCTGGTGCCCATCACCGGATAGCCCTGGTAGGAGTCGCCGAGCGAGACCGGAATCGTCCAGGCGATGCGCGGATGCTCGCGGATTTCCTGGTAGCTTTCCCAGGAAATGTTGTTGGTGGCGCTGCCGATCCGGAACACGGAGTAGAGCAGCAGCTGGATCGAGCCTCCGCGGGCGCCAACGATCAGATCGGTGCCCGAGATCGTGTTCGCGAAGCTCGCACGCACCTCGGTGCGGACTTTCTCCACCGCGAGCAGCAGCGCCACTGCGAAAGTGATCGCGACCAGCGTCAGCGACGCGGTGACCCAGCGGTTGCGCAGGCTGTGCAGCGCGAGCCTGAAGACGGCCATCGTCAGACGGCCTCCGCCAGCGGATCCGTCGAGTCGCCTGCGGGAGCCCGGTTGATCTCGGCGAGCGCGATCGCGCGATCGAAAACACCGGCAAGCGCCGTGTCGTGGCTCACGAACACCAGTGTGGTATCGAGCGCCGTGCACTCGGCCAGCAGCAGTTCGAGAAAAGCCTCCTTGCGATCCGCATCCAGCGCCGAAGTGGGCTCGTCGGCAATCAGGATCTCCGGCGCCCCGATCAATGCGCGAGCGGCGGCCACGCGCTGCTGCTGCCCCACGCTGAGCTCGTCGGGCCGGCGGTGGGCCAGCGCGGCATCCCCAAGGCCCAGCTGCTGCAGCAGGCGCTGCGCCTCCGCTTCGATGCCGCCGCGCGCCCTCGCGCGAGCCTGGCGCAGGCGGGAAAACCGGCACGGCAGCGTCACGTTACCTTGCACGTCGAGATACGGAATCAGGTTGAACTGCTGGAAGATGAACCCGAGGTGATCGGCGCGCAACGCATCCCGGCGAGAGGCGCTCAAGCCACCGAGGGAGCGGCCCAGGACCGCGATCTCGCCCTGTTCGGGCAGCAGTACACCCCCGAAAAGGCTCAGCAGCGTGCTCTTGCCGCTGCCGCTGGGTCCGTGGATGAACACCCGTTCTCCCCGCGCGATCTCCAGCGCGGGAATGTCGAGCAGCGTCCGTCCTTCGGCGCTCCAGCGAAACCGGAGGCCGCGTGCCTCGATGGCGGCTGGTCTCGCGCTGGCGTCCATTCTGACTGTCATGGCCCTCGGGGCACCCCTGAGCATGAAAGCGAACCGGCCATGGGGCTGCCGACCAGACTGGCTTCGAGCTTGTGGGAGCGAGCCTTGCTCGCGAAGCCGGCGCTGAAGTGGCCACGGCGCTGGTCGCGCCTGCGGCGCGTTCGCGAGCGAGGCTCGCTCCCACAGGGGAACGCTTGGACGGCCGCGACTTTCACATTAACTGTCATGGCTACAGGCGCGTGGCCCCCCGATGATGAAAGAGGTGTAGGGCGGAAGAGGCCGAAGGCCGTCATCCGCCATCCAGCGCTGGGGCCACGACAGGCGCCCGGGCGATACCAGCGCCGCACGGCGGATGACGCTGCGCTTTTCCGCCCTACGGGTCGCAATATGCGATGGGTCGTGACTTTCACGCTAGAGCGCCAGCGCCGTGCGGTCCGGGGTCAGTGTCAGCGCATCCTGTCCGGCCCTCCCGATACGCTGCACCTGCAGCCGCTCGGTCCGGGGAAAATGCTCGAACACGCGCACGTCGATCGGCTGCAGCGCGTCCGGCTGCGCGCAGTCGAAACTGTACTCGGCATGGATGTCCGCGTGGTGTCCGTGATGGTTATGATCGTGACTGTGCCCATGCCCGTGGTCACCGTTGTGAGCATCACCGTGACGTTCGTCGTGGCCCTGCCCTTCGTCGTGGACGTGGCTGTGTCCGTGCCGATGACCGTGTTCATCACCTTCATGGTGCCTGGAGCCGTGTTCATGGCCGTGCTGATGGTCGTGACCATGGTCGCTTCCATGGCCGTGGCCCTGCTCGTGACCAGAGGGGTGCTCATGTTCATCCGGGTCGATGCCCGCAAACAGCGGGCTATCCACGCGGACCGCGCCGGGCTTGCACCCTGCAGCCGCCGCCAGCGGGAAGAGACGCTCGGGACTCTCGAGGATTGCGCGTGCCTCCCGCAATGCTCGGCGGTCGGCCTCGGTTCGTGGCGGGTGCTCGAAGCCCACGAGATTGTACGCGGGCGAATGCAGCTCGATTGCGAGCAGCGCTCCGTCCAGCACGACATTGAGTTCAGCAACGCCGTGCACATGGGCCCCGTGATGCCGATGTTCCGGGGTGGCGGCCTGGACACCGAAACCGAAAAGGCACAGCGCGGCGATGGCCCCTGTGCGGATAATCAGGTGGTTCATCGGAACGGACACTCCTTCTACCTGGTTAACGTGAAAGTCACGGCCTGTCTCGTGTCCCGGGCGACCCGTAGGGCGGAAAAGCGTAGCGTCATCCGCCGTACGGTGTTCGCAGTGCCCAGGCGCCCGCGGCAATCCGGGCGCCAGCTGGCGGATGACGGCCTTCGGCCTTTTCCGCCCTACGCCTACGTCTCTTTCATCCGCAGGGGTGGCCGCCCGCGTGATGATGGTTATCACGAATGCCCGGCGGACTGTCGTGTTCGCCCGCGAGGCGCGCTCCCTCGGGGACCACCGTGTGCGGACGTCCGCCTCGCGCGCGGTGGCCGCTTGCACGGTGGTCCGCACGGGGTTCTCGCTGGCGGAGCATGCGTGATCATCAGACTCCTCGCTGTCGGGCCGTGCCGGATCGGTCAGAAGGGTTCGACGCGGTCCGGCCGCATGCTATAGCCCGCATCGGCCAGCTCGCTCGAACTGCGCTGGGCGCGCATCGTCCCGGTCAGCCACACCGCATCAAACGACCGTGCCGAAATGCCGTCACCGTTCACGTGCACGTGAACGACCTGGTTGGGCGGCGGAGGCGGCACGTGGATGCAGGCACCGTAGAACGGCACCAGCAGGAATTCGGTGACCCGCGAGCCGTCACCTTCGAGCGGAACCACGAAGCCCCCGAGACGCACGCGTTCTCCGTCGAGTTCATCGACCACAGGCGTGTCGGCCCACGACGCACGGAGTTTCTCCAGGAGCTCGATCGCCCGGGGATCGTCGTCGGCATAGCCGCCTACATCAATGCCCTCGAGCGGATCGTCGAACTCGTAGTCCTCGGGAATCAGCATGTCCCAGGTCAGGGACAGCGGCTCGCCGGCTTCTGCCGTCGTGTCGCCAGCACCGTTCCCGCACCCGACTGACAGGAAGGCCATCACGAGCACGGCGGCAATGGACAGGCCAGGGGCCGGCCAGGAACCGTTGGCAATCATGAGATATAACCTGCGAAATCAAATGAGAGCGTGCACGGCCACGCGACCGTGCACGCTTTACACATCAGCCCAACCTAACCAGAGGACCGAACGTCAGCGGGGCAGTTCCTCGAAGACATTGGTCCAGACGTTGAGTGCCTGACCGCCTCCGGGCATGCCACCGCCGGTGACGATTTCCTTCACGACCTCGAAGCTGGCCATGTCCACCTTGTACAGGTTGCCGTCGCCGGCGTTCGAAACGTAACCGTAGCTTCCGTCCTGCGTGAACGCCACGTGGCCCATGCGCCCCTTGCCGATGGACAGATCGGCGACGGTGCGCATTTCCTCGAGATCGATCACGCTGATCACGTTATTGCCGTAGTTGGTGACCACGGTGTGGCGGCCGTCGGGGCTGTTGTAGGTATGGCCAACCCCGGTGCTCGCAGTGGAGAGCCGGTGCAGAAACTCCTTGGTCTCGGCATCGAAGAACGCAACCTCGCGGCCGAGCGCGTTGTCACCGGGTCCCCGGTTCAGGATCATGAACAGCTTGCCGTCCTGCGAAAAGTTGCCGTGATGCGCCTCGGCGACCTCCTCGCCGGTCAGCGGCATCGACAGTTCCGTCACCACCGGGCGGTCGGCCTTGGTGAGATCAAAGATCACGACGCCGGGCTTCACGTCGCCGCTGCCTTCGTGCACGAGCCACAGCTCGCTGCCGTCCGGGCTGACGGCCGGGTAGTGCGGCCGGCTCGGGGAGGCCATCGTCGACATGCTCCAGTCGCTGGTATCCACCACCACGACGCGGTTGTCGACGCGGTCCATCGTGAAGAAGTAGCGCGAATCGGCGCTCCAGGAGTTGTGCATCGAGGTCACGCCCACCGGTTCACCCTGCACGTCGATATCCAGAGTCCGGACGATCTCGTCGCTGGAGGCGTCGAGGAAGGTCACGCGCAGCTTGCCGTCGCTCAGGCCCCAGTGATCGACTCCCACCAGCTTGCCGTCCGGGCTCACCAGGCCATGCTTCGGACGGTTTCCGGTCGCGATGCGATTGATCACCTCACGCTCGTTCAGGTCGATCACGACGACATCGGTCTCGTCCGGTGCGGCGCAGCTCACATACACCTTGCTGGCATCGGGCGTGGTGCTGCCCAGCGTGCCGCCACGGCAGGTGTCGAGGGTCGCCACCAGTTCGTCGGTGTTCGTGTCGACGATGAAAGCTTTTCCGGCACCGTGGAGCTGGACGACGACGTCCGGCCAAGTCGGCTGGGAGGCCATCGCCGCGACCGGGATCACCGTCGCCGCGACCGCCACGGCGATCGGCTTCAACAGGAGGTTCTTCATGGCGTTCTGGTTCATGGGGCTGTCTCCATCGCTAATGTTTGGCTTTTATTGTGATTGTGCCGCCAGGCAGCCGGTGGATACGGTCGACGCGTGTTCCACATGAACGCTGCGCGGCTCCGCCAAAGTGGCACCACAGCGGCCTGCAAGCCCCGTGCCGGGCGGTCAGGTCGTTGTTCCTGGGGCGCGCAGCGTGCGAACCCCACCTCGACACAGGGGCATTCTGCCCCTGACTCTCGAATACCAGTGGGGCATTACGCCCCAACCGCCAATCCGCGAGGCCCTAATTCTCATGGCTGCGGTGGGCCACCCCTAAAGATGAAAATCGAGCCACGGAAAGCACGGACAGACACGGAAAGAAAATTGAATCGTTTTGTGTTTTCCGTGCCTTCCGTGTCCTTCCGTGTCCTTCCGTGTCCTTCCGTGGCCAAGAACGTCCTTTGACCTTTTTCTGTGCCTTCCGTGGCTATGTTTTCACGCTAATAAGGGCGGGTCGCGAAACTCGCGCTCAGGGCGATTCCTCCCAGGCCCGGAGCTTGCGCAGTAACGTCTTGTAATCGATGCCAAGGGTTCGAGCCGCCTGCGCCTTGTTGTTGCCGCAATCGGCGAGCACGGTCTCGATATAGCGCCGTTCGACTTCGGCCAGCGTCGTTCCCCCACCCGGATCATGGCCCGTGCCGGTGGCACCCCTGCCGCCCAGCAAAGCCGGAAACACCTCCAGCGGCAACGCCACCGCGTCGCGAGGACACAGGATCACGGCCTGCTCGATCGAGTTCTCCAGTTCCCGGACGTTGCCGGGCCAGCTGTACCCCATCAGCGCAACGAGCACATCCGGCGCGAGCCGCCGCGCGGGGCAGCCGTGGAGCCGCGCGTAATGCCGCACGAAGCTTTCCGCCAGTTCGGGGATGTCCTCGACCCGGTCGCGCAGCGGCGGCAGCGT
This sequence comes from Thioalkalivibrio paradoxus ARh 1, assembly GCF_000227685.2. Classification (GTDB taxonomy): domain Bacteria; phylum Pseudomonadota; class Gammaproteobacteria; order Ectothiorhodospirales; family Ectothiorhodospiraceae; genus Thioalkalivibrio; species Thioalkalivibrio paradoxus. The sequence goes on from NZ_CP007029.1 coordinate 3,609,747, forward strand.
CACATGCAGCACGTTCAGCCGGTAGTACAGGTCCTGGCGGAATCCGTGTTCGCGCACGGCCTGTTCGAGCGGCTGGTTGCTGGCACAGAGCAGGCGGAAATCGACCGTCTGTTCGCGGGAGTCGCCAAGGGCGCGCACCGTGCGGTTCTGCAGGCAGCGGAGCAGCTTGGCCTGCAGGTGGGGCGGTGTCGCATTGACCTCGTCGAGGAACAGCACGCCGCCGGTGGCCTCCATGACCAGCCCCGGATAATCCCGGGTCGCTCCGGTGAACGCGCCTTTCCGGTACCCGAACAGCTCGGCCTCGGCCAGGTCGGGCGGCATCGCCGCCAGGTTGATCGCGACGAAGGGGCCGCGGCCCGCATGCAGCGCGCTGGCAACCAGCTCCTTGCCGGTGCCACTCTCGCCCTCGATCAGTACGCTGGCCCTGGTGTCGCGTACCTTCAGAATCCACTCGCGCAGGCTGCGCATCGCGGGGCTCGTGCCGCGCAGCGCATTGAGATGCGGATCGAGCACGGCGGCGCGGCTGGCCGCAGCGGCGGCTCGCGCACGGAGGCCGTGGTCGCGCTGGACCTTGGTCAGCATCAGTTCGAGGCTTTCCGGGCGGAACGGCTTGGCGAGGAAGTCGAACGCGCCCGCGCGCATCGCGAGCACCGCGTTTTCCAGCGTTGCATACGCGCTGATCACCACGACCGGCAGGTCCGGATCGACCCTCTTCACCCGTTCGATCACTTCGAAGCCGTCCAGACCCGGCATCATCAGGTCGGTCAGGACCAGGTCCGGAGGGTCGCTCAGGAAACCGGGGAACGCGGCGGCGTCGAGGCAGGTTTCGATCCGGTAGTCGCCGAGATCGTCGATCATCCTGGCCAGCATCCGCGCGACGTCGGGCTCGTCCTCGACGATCAGGATGCGCGGGACGGCTTCCGGCGTGATGCCGGCGGCGGGATCGGGCATGGGATCGGAGACCGGACGATGCATGCTCTATGATAGTAGCGAAGATCGGTCGTACCGGGCACGCACGGCCCTGTGGCCGAACGGATTCTGGAGGTCCATCGGAATGAACCGCCGCGGGTTTCTGTACCTTACCGCCGCCTTCGGCGGACTCGGGCTCGCCGGCCTGGCCGTCGGCGAAGGGCCGGTTCGCGGCGTGTCGACGGGGCGCAGACCCGGCCGCTGCTGCCACTCCGATCGCGACGACAGCATGGCCGTCACGCGGCGCAGCTCCGACAACCTGGCCTACCAGGGGACGCATATTCTGACCCACGGGGCGTTTCGGAGCCTCGCGTCCCGTTACGAATCCGATACGGGGAAGCGTTTCACCGTCTACGGCGGTGGTTGCGACGATGGGATCACCTCGGTGAACGCCGGAGGCGTCGATCTCGGCGGCCTTTGCTGTCCGGTCGAACGCACGCGCGCCGAGGGGCTCCCCTGGGTCCAGGTCGCCTGGGACATCAAGGTGGTGATCGCGCACACCAGCCAGCCCGTGGATGGTCTCGCGCTGGACGCGTTGCGCGACGTCGTGTCGGGCCGCGCCACGCGCTGGTCGGCAGTCGGCGGCGACGACCGGCCGATCGCGTTGGTGTACCGGGATCACTGCCCTGACTACATCGAGCCGGTGCGTGACCTGTTGCTGGGCAATCGGCAGGACTGGTCGCCGCGCGCGCTCGCGGTGGACACGGACGAGATGCTGGTCGACACGGTGGCCCGGTTCCAGGGAGCGTTGGGCGTGGTGAGCTGGGTGTTCGCAAGGGACCGGGTGGCCGCCGGCGAGCTCAAGGTGCTCGCGGTGGACGGAGTGGCGCCCGATTCCGCCGAGGTCGCGACCGGGCGCTATCCGCTGGTCGGGCCGCTGAACCTGGTGTTCAAGCACTGGCATGCGCACCGGATGGCCGGCTTTTTCGAGTACCTGTACAGCCCGGCCGGGCAATCGGTGATGTCGGAGCTGCTGGTGCCGGTACCACCCGGCACTGCCGGAGACCCGCCGCCGGAGCTATTGAGCCGATTCATCTGACCGGCCACAGCACACGTACCCGCCCGCCCGGCCCCGGCCCGATCTCGATTTCACCGTCGTGGGCACGGGCGATCGCGAGGCAGCTCGCAAGCCCCAGACCCGTGCCGCCCTTGCGGGTCGTGAAGAACGGCTCGAACAGATGCTCCCGCGACTCCGGGGAGAAACCGGGGCCGGCGTCGACGACTTCGACCAACAAGCGGTCCCTGGAGGCCGACAGATGGACCTCGACGGGTTCCCCCGGCGCAGCCAGCCGGGCGTTCTCCAGCAGATTGTCGAGCATCTGCTCGAACAGCATCGGGTCCGCGTGGATCGACGGCATCGCGCCGTCACTGTGGAGCACGAGCGGGTACTCACCGAAGTCGTGACGGGCCCAGCGGCGCAGGATTCCCTCGATCAGCCCCACCGGGTCGACCGTCTCGAGCCGCGGGTGGATCGGCCGCCCGAACTCCAGCAGGTTCTCGACCGTGCGGATACAGCGCTCGGTATGGTGCCGGATCAGGTTCACGTACTCGCGCGAGGGGTCGGTCTCGGACAGCTGTCGCGACAGCAGCGCTTGAGCGCTACTGATCACGCTGAGCGGATTGTTGATGTCGTGCGCGACGCGGGCAGCCACCTTGCCGATCGCCGAGAGTTGCTCCTGGTGCTGCAGGCGCCGCTCCATCTCCTTGAGGTGCTGGAGATCGGCCGACATGCGGTTGAACGCCCGGACCAGTTGGCCCACCTCGCCACTGCCCGGGGGGACCGGCAGCCGCTGCCTGAAATCGCCGCGCCCAACGGCCCCGATCGACGTCGCGAGCGCGCTGACCGGACGCAACTGCCAGCGCAGCAGCAGCGCGAGGGAGACGGCGAGCAGCAGCGTCGCCAGCGGCATCAGCACCGCGAGCAGGCGCTTCACCTGGCTGAGCGCGTGGGCGACGGTATCCGGGATGCGCACGGCGAGATCGATCGTCGCGTCGTTGTCCAGCTCGAGCAACGCCCGCGACTCGTCCGGGCCCACCGGAGACTCCTCGCCGGCCCGACGGATCGTGGCACCGTAGGTCTGCTCCAGACCGGCCAGCACCTCGCCCAGCGGCACCCCGAGCACGAGCCACGCGATCGGGTTGGTGTTGTGCTCCAGCGTGCCCCGGGAGATCAGCCAGACGGTGTCGCCAACCGCGGTCAAACCGGCCGCCGGCGACGCGGTACCGCGCACCGGCGGAACGGGGCCGGGCATTCCCGTCCCGCGCGATTCGGTGACCAGCCGCGCGTCCGGTGTCCAGAGTGCGACCGACGCCAGCGAGAAGGCCGCCGCGATTCGGTTCACGGCCGCCTGCGGATGTTCGAGTTCGCCCTCCAGGTACAGGTGGTAGTAGCTGCTGTTCACGAGGTCTGCATCGTTGACCAGCAGCCGCGACAGGTTGTCGAGGCGCCGGAGCTCGGTGGCGACACTGGCCTCGATCTGTCGGGCCGCCCGCTCGCTGCGCTCGGCGTGCAGCTGTTCGAACTGCCGGGTGACCACGTAATCGATGCTCAAGAACAGAACCGCGGTGGTCAGCGCCGCGACCACGATTACGCCGAGCACCGTGCGCGCCAGCAGCGACTGGGTCCAGTGCGGATGGCGATCTGCCACCGGAGCAACACGGCGGCTCCCGGATCGGGATTCCGGCGTCGAAACAACGGTACTCATGGTCGACTTTTCATGCCCCGTGTATTCATATGCCTTTGGCCGATAAGGGAGCGAGCCCGAGTGACCGTTCGTGCTCAGAGGCAACAATGCGGGGGCGCGGGCTGGTCGCGCAGGCCCGGCCACCGTGCGGAATCAAAGCTCCATGAGTCTTGCCGACCTCGGGCAACGGCGCACCTCACCGCGTATCGTCATTCATGAAACGGGGTGCCTGCAAGGGACAGCCAGTCCCGTCGAACGCTCGGGAGACCGCTCAAGGTCAACTTGAGACATAGATTGCTGCCAGCGACAGCGGCCGACCTCAAAGCGAGCCGGGTCAGCAGACAGTATGGGACTGCATGCGGTCGTGATGACTCACCCGGTACAAGGCGTTGGAAGCCAGCCTGGCCCTGCATACGAGCGCGGCCAGCAAACCGCCCCTGGGCCCGAACTGCTGGCGCGCCTGCCCGGCGGCCGACAGTCGCCATACAGCGTGGCTATCGCGATGATGGAAAATCTCGTCTTGTGCTGATGCAGCTCCCAGCCTATTTTCAGAGTCAGCGGCACTGGCAGCCGCCCGTCAGCCGGATACGGCCGGGCATCGACAACGCTGCTGTTTGCCCCGGGAGTACCCTCGGCGTGACGCGGAGCCGTTCCCGAACCGCACCCCACCTCAACGCAGCCCCAACGGAGAGCGACATGGATCATCAACAGAACACCGGCAAGTGCCCGGTCATGCACGGTGGCAACACCGCTACTGGCCATTCGAACATGGACTGGTGGCCGGAGGGCCTGAACCTGGACATCCTCCACCAGCATGATCGCAAGACCAACCCGATGGGCGAGGACTTCAACTATCGCGAGGAGGTCAAGAAGCTCGACTTCGACGCGCTGAAGAAGGATATGCACGCGCTGATGACCGAGAGCCAGGAGTGGTGGCCGGCCGACTGGGGCCACTACGGCGGCCTGATGATTCGCATGTCCTGGCACGCCGCGGGCACGTACCGCATCGCCGATGGCCGGGGCGGCGGCGGGACCGGCAACCAGCGCTTCGCGCCGATCAACAGCTGGCCCGACAACGTCAGCCTGGACAAGGCGCGCCGTCTCCTGTGGCCGATCAAGAAGAAGTACGGCAACAAGATCAGCTGGGCCGACCTGATCATCCTGGCCGGCAACGTGGCCTACGAGAACATGGGTCTGAAGACCTTCGGCTTCTCCTTCGGTCGCGAGGATATCTGGCACCCCGAGAAAGACACCTACTGGGGTGCGGAGAAGGAGTGGCTGGCTCCGTCCGACGGGCGCTACGGCGACGTCGAAAAGCCCGAGACCATGGAGAACCCGCTGGCTGCGGTGCAGATGGGGCTGATTTATGTGAACCCGGAAGGCGTGAATGGCCAGCCGGATCCGCTGAAGACCGCGCAGCAGGTGCGCGAGACCTTCGCCCGCATGGCGATGAATGACGAGGAAACCGCGGCGCTGACGGTCGGTGGCCACACCGTCGGCAAGTGCCACGGCAACGGCGACGCTGCCGCGCTCGGCCCCGAGCCCGAGGCGGCCGATGTCGAGGAGCAGGGCCTCGGCTGGCGCAACCCGAACATGCAGGGCAAGGCCACCAATGCGGTGACCTCGGGCATCGAAGGTGCCTGGACCAAATATCCGACCCAGTTCGACATGGGCTACTTCGACATGCTGCTCGACCACGAGTGGGAGCTGAAGAAAAGCCCCGCCGGCGCCTGGCAGTGGGAGCCCGTCGACATCAAGGAGGAGGACAAACCGGTCGATGCCACGGATCCCTCCATCCGCCACAACCCCATCATGACCGATGCGGACATGGCGATGAAAATGGATCCGATCTATCGGAAATTCCTCGACGACTTCCGCAAGGACCCGGCGCGCTTCCAGGACGCCTTCGCCCGGGCGTGGTTCAAGCTGATCCATCGCGACCTGGGGCCCAAGACCCGCTACATCGGTCCGGACGCGCCCCAGGAAGACCTGATCTGGCAGGATCCGGTACCGGCCGGCACCACTGACTACTGCGTCGAGTCCGCCAAGCAGAGGATCGCCGAGAGTGGCCTCAGCATCGGTGAGATGGTCGCCACCGCCTGGGACAGCGCACGCACCTTCCGCGGCTCCGACAAACGCGGCGGCGCGAACGGTGCCCGCATTCGTCTGGCTCCGCAGAAGGACTGGGAAGGCAACGAGCCGGAGCGGCTGACCAAGGTGCTGAAGGTCTACGAGCAGATCTCCGCCGACACCGGTGCCAGCGTCGCCGACCTGATCGTGCTGGGCGGCAGCGTGGGCATCGAGCAGGCGGCCAAGGCGGCCGGCCACGATGTGCTGGTGCCGTTCACTCCGGGCCGCGGCGACGCCACCGCGGACATGACCGACGCCGACTCCTTCGCCCCGCTGGAACCGTTGGCGGATGGCTTCCGCAACTGGGAGAAGAAAGAGTACGTGGTCAAGCCGGAGGAGATGCTGCTCGATCGCGCCCAGCTGATGGGATTGACCGCGCCCGAGATGACCGTGTTGATCGGCGGCATGCGCGTGCTGGGCACCAACCACGGTGGCACCAAGCACGGCGTATTCACCGACCGCGAGGGTCAGCTGACCAACGACTTCTTCGTCCACCTGACCGACATGGGCTACACCTGGAAGCCCGCGGGTGACCATCTCTACGAGATTCGCGACCGCAAGACCGACCAGGTGAAGTGGACCGCCAGCCGCGTTGATCTGGTGTTCGGCTCCAACTCCATCCTGCGGAGCTACGCCGAGGTGTACGCCCAGGACGACAACCAGGAAAAGTTCGTGCAGGACTTCGTGAAGGCCTGGACCAAGGTGATGAACGCCGACCGTTTCGACCTGGAGCGGTTGCAACCGTGACACCGGCCTGAGCCGGGCATTTCGCCCGGCCCGTTGTTTCCCGTACCGAGGCGCCTGGGCACTACCCGGGCGCCTTTCGTGGAGTCGCGGGGCCTGCACCAAACGCCGGATGACCCGGCGACCGCGACACCGCCACCATCCTTATATCCCCTCGGCGACTTCAGGGCGCGAACGGATGCTCCTCCAGCGGCTGCTGGGGGACTCACCGCAACTGGCTGACGTCGTACCCCAGATCGGCAATGATCTGCCGATTCCGAGCGTAGTACCCGGCCGGCTCGTCGTGCTCATCGAGGCGCTGGAGATCCTGTGCGATCGCGAGGGGAGGCATTGGTACGTCCTGGCGTCTCTGAAGCCCATCGCGGTGGTGGTTTCGAGGCCGGACGGCGTGACCGCGTTCGGGCTGGACGGCAATCCGACGGAGCTCGGGAGCGAAGCGAGAGCGCTGGTCGAAAACGCATCGTGACCCTGCGCGAGATCGCGGCACGCGGTCACATCGCCCGCGGGCCACCCGGGCACCGGACACGGCCATCGCCTGGAAATATGGGCCCGCTCCGGTCAGAACTCCTCGCGTGTCGCGGTCACATCGAAATACAACTCCACCTCGATGCTGTCATCCGGATCGGCCACATCGTCCATGCGCTCGAAGCGAACCAAAGTCCCCACGAAGCGACCCTCGAACCGCGCCTCCGGACCCGAGATGTCGCTCGTCAGCAGCTCGAACCGGCCGTCGCCCTCGTTGGCGTAGTTCGGCACCATCGAACGCTCCGGGAAATAGGCGACTTCGGCCCCGTCCAGCACCCGATCGTTCATGATCGTGAAATCGATCGAGATCGTCCCCTGCACCTGAAACCGCGGTTCCTGATGCCCCTGGATCGAGACGCCGATCATCCCATGGCCGAACTCATGGAAAGTGGCCGTGGACTCGCCCTCGAACTCGAGCACGTGCCAACTGCGTGCGTCGCCGTCGATCTGACCCTCGATGCGGTCGGAGGCGAGGCCGATCAGGGGCGCGGCCAGCAGTGCGGCCCCCGCAACACAGGCGATACGCGCAGACGGAGTCGGTGGTGAACGGTGCATGATGATATCCCTCCCGCAGGCTGGTTAAGGGCGAAAAAACCGCGTAGGTGGGTAGGGTACCGCCCAACCCACAGCACTTCATCTCCTTCGGTCATGGGTTTCGCTGCGCCAACGCTCCGGAGCGGCGCTTCAGACCACCCCACCCTCAGGCACGCCCGAGGCCCCGTCGCGGGCCGACAGCAGGAACGCGAAGGGCTGTTCGCGGCAAAGCGCCAGGCAGGCGTCGACCACCTCGGGATCGAACAGACTGCCACGCCCGGCCGCAATCGCCTCCAGCGCGTGTTCGATGCCCAACGCAGGCCGATAGGGCCGGTGCGACGCCATAGCCTCGACGACATCCGCCACGGCCAGGATCCGGGCCTCTCGCAGGATTTGCTCGCCCGCAAGACCCTGGGGGTAGCCGGAGCCATCCAGGCGTTCGTGATGCTGCAGAATCATCTCCGCGACCGGCCAGGGAAACTCCACCCCTGCAACGATCTCATAGCCCACCCGTGGGTGCTCCTGAAGCAACTGAAACTCCAGTGGCGTGAGCTTCCCCGGCCGATTCAGGATCTCGGCCGGCACACCGATCTTGCCGATGTCGTGGATGCTGGCTGCCAGGCGCAGGCCCTCGCGCTGCTGCTCGTGCATCCCGAGCCGCTCGGCCAGCGCATCGGCCAGGGTCGCCACACGCTCCTGGTGTCCGGCGGTGTACGGATCGCGCTTCTCGATAGTGACCGCAATGGCCTGGATCGTGGCCTTCAGAGACCGTTCCAGGCGCCCGGCGATGGCCTTGCGGTGTGTTTCGCTGGCCGCACGCTCAGCTTCCGCCCGCTCCCTGGCCTGGCGGGCCCGCAATGCGGTCAGCCCGTAGGCCAGGTCCGAGGCCAGCTCCCCCAGTAACGCCAGCTCGCGTGCGTCGAATGCATCCTCGCTACCGGCATAGACATTCAGGTTCGCTGCGACACGTCCCTCGATCACCAGGGGCAGCGCGGCCAGCTCCCGCAGCCCGTGCTGCGCCGCGGCCTCGCGCCACGGTGCGAAATTCGGGTGCCGCTCCAGATCACGGAATACCACGACCTCGCCGCTGCGCAGGGCACGTCCCGCCGGCCCCTGGCCACGCGGATCCTCGGCATTCCAGTTGACCTGGATGGATTCCAGATACGGCGAGCCCTCGCCCGCCCAGGCGCGTGGCTCGACCCTGCATTCCGGCTCGGGACCGGCGAACCCGACCCAGGCAAGCGGATACCCCCCGGAGTCTGCCAGGATCGCGACGACCTGCTGCAGCAGTTGTTCCTCGTCCTTCGAGCGGACCAACGCCTGGTTGGCCAGACTCAGGGTACGCAAGGTCCGGTTCAGGCGTTCCAGTTCGCGCTGTACCCGGCGGGTCTCGGTCACATCCTGCACTGTCCCGACCATGCGGACCGGCTCGCCCGCCTGGTTGCGTTCGACGCGGGCGCGCTCGTGCACAATGCATTCGCCCCCCTCCGCCCGCACGATCCGATGATCCAAGTCGTACGGGGCCTCCCCGGCCAGTGCCTGCCGCACGGCGCGCTCGATGCGCGAGCGATCCTCCGGGTGGACATATTCCAGGAAATTGGCATAGGTGGCGTCGAATGCCTGCGGTTCTACCCCGAAGATGCGGTAGATCTCGTCCGACCAGTGCAGCGCATCGCTGCGCAGATCCCAGACCCAGCTGCCAAGCCGCGCAATCCGCTGCGCCTCGTTCAGGTTTTCACGGCTGCGGCGTAGTGCCGTCTCGTCCTCCAGCACGTGGATGGCATCGCCGGTCGCGGTCCCCGCGTGCTCGATCGCGAACGAACGCGAGATCAGCACCCGCCCGTCTTCCAGCACGACCTCCTCGCCTTCGGTGGCGATCCGCTCCGGCCAGTCGCGGCAGGCCGCCAGGGGCTTGTCCAGCCCTGGCAGGACCTGCCAGTAGACACGCCCGCGCAGTGCATCCAGGGGTTGGCCACTCAGCGCCGCAAAGGCGGGGTTGGCCTCGACGACGCGCAGGTCGCGATCATGGATGAAGATGGGGTGGGAGATCGCGTCGAAGGCATCGTTCCACTGGCGTCGGGCCGCCTCCAGCTCGCGCGTCCGCTCCGCAACCCTTTCCTCCAGCTGATCACGGACCCTGCGCAGGGCCGACTCGCTGTGGCGCAGGCGCCGGTTCAGTCGCGCGACCCAGGTCAGGCCGGATGCCAGGACCAGCAGCAGAGTCAGCGCGGCCAGTGCCCAAAGGCGGTAGCGTTCCCAGATCGCGCGCAGGGTCAGCATTTCGACATACGGTGGCAGCCCCAGATCCCGCAGCAGGTCATGCACCGGCTGGTAATTGCGCGGCACGGTCCAGCCGGCGTACTGCCCCTGACGCACGACCGGGCTATCGGCTGGCAGCGCCAGCAGGGCACGCGCCACCTGGTCCGCCAGTTCGCGCGGCGTCCCGGCCGTGGCCGCCAGCGGCCATTCCGGGTACAGACGGGTCGATAGCACCAGAGGGAAGTCGTCGCGGGTATTCGCATGCAGCAGAAGCACCGCATCGGCGTCGATGCGCCCCTGGGCCACCATATGCTCCAACGTTTCGGTGCGCACGGTACCCGCTTCCAGCTCACCCGCCAGCACCGCCTCGACCACAGCGTCGTGGGTGCCCAGGAACCGCAGCTCCGAAGTGTCGGCATAAGGGTCGATCGAGTGGGCATGCAGCAGCCGATAGCCCATCAAGAACCCGCCCAGCGAATTGCTTTCGACTGCTCCGAAGCGTTTCCCGCGCAGATCCTCCAGTCGGGTGACGCCGGGATGTCCAGTGCGCGTGAACACCACCCCGCCGTACTGGTCAAGCACATGCTCGCCGGCGTGGTTGCGCATGGTCAGCACCCGCGCCGCGCCGTAGTCGGCCTCCAGACGCACATAGATCGCCGGATTCGCCAGCACGAAGGCGACCTCGCCCGCCGCAACCGCCGGGGCAACCTCGGGAAAGTCCAGCGGTCGGATCACAAACCGGTACCCGGGGACCTCGCGGCTCAGATACTCCGCCGTAGGTTCCCAGCGCTGAAACGCCGGCTCGGCGCCGCGCTTCGCGAGCACACCGATCTCGACCAGGGTTTCCGCCGCCAGCGGAGCCGCCAATAGCCACAGTAGCGGCGCCAACCAACAGCCGTTGCGCGAACCCGCTGTCACGGCGCCACCATCACGCAATTGCGACCCGCGTCCTTGGCCTGGTACAGGGCCTGGTCCGCAGCCTCGATCAGCGTATCCGCGGCACAGCCCTCCCCCACGCATAACGCGATCCCAAGACTGATCGTGATCTCGGTCCCCTGCTCCACCGCCTCGCGAACGCGCTCGGCCACCGCACGCGCGGTCGCTTCGTCACACTGGGGCAGCAGCATCAGGTACTCCTCGCCCCCATAGCGCACGACCAGATCCCCACCCCGCACCTGTTCGCGCAGGATCCCCGCCACTTCGGCGAGCAACCGGTCCCCGGCCGGATGTCCGTGGCGGTCGTTGTAGGCCTTGAAACGATCCAGGTCGGCCATGACGGCCGCCAGACTGCCTCCGTAGCGGCGGGCGTTACCGATGTCGCGTTCCAGCGCGACGTCCATGTAGCGTCGGTTCCACAACCCGGTCAGCGCATCGTGCATGGACAATGCCCGCGCCTGGTCGTACAGCCGCGCGCGCTCGATCGCCAGCCCGAGCTGGTGACCGATCGCGACGAAGGTATCCAGCTCGCGCTGCAGCAGGTCATAGTCCGGAGGCAGGTAGTAGTAGAACACCCCTACCACTTCCTCCTCGCCGGAGACCAGCGGCAGGATCAAATGGCCGTGCGGCTCAAAGCCTGGGTACTGGATGGTATGGCGCGGATCCCGGTGGCATTGCCGGGTCACGATCATCTCGCCGTCCCGCGCCACCCGACCGCACAGGCAGTCGCCGACCCGCATGCCTTCGTGAGCCGCCAGGAACTCGGGCGAACCACCCCGGGACGCGGCCAAGTGCATACGATCGTCTTCCACCAGGAACAGCCCCATCGAACGGCGCTGCTCCAGGGGCGCCACGTCCTCCATCGCGTCCATGATCCGTTCGAACAGCTCCTCGGTGCTGAGACAGCGCGTCATCGCTGTCGCTACCCGGTAGAGGGCGGACAACTGCTCGTTGCGCGCCTCCAGGGTCTTCTTGGTGTCCTTCAGATCGGCCAGTGCCTGCTCCCACAGGCGGCGCATCCGGTCCGCCTGGGTGACACCCTCTTGCAACATGCGCTTCTCGCGTTCCAGCTCCGAGATGCGCTGCCGCAGCGTGTCCGTTACATCGCCGGTGGCGGTCATGCCAGGTGGGGGTAGATCACGTCGGTCCCGCAGCGCAGGTTGCGCAGGTAATCGAAGGCCCGCTGCACCAGCGCGGGGCCGATGATGGATCCGTGCTGCGGCAGGATCGACTGCACCTCAAGCCCTTCCAGATTCGCCAGGAAGCCGCGCGCCGCCAGATTGGACGCCATGTACTCGGTATGGAACAGATCCAGTTTCGGGATGTGGGCGTCGAAATCCGACACCGTCAGCGACCAGTCGATATCCAGCGCGGCCCAGATATCCCCCGAGAACAAAAACCCGAAGTCCTCGTCAAAGGTGACCGCGGCCCCGGGGAAATGCAGGAACGGCGCCGCAATGAAACGCAACCGGGCACCGCTGGGAAACCGATACTCGGGCTCCCGCTCCATGTCGTGCCAGGCGTAGTCGGCCATGCCGTAATGCGGAATCAGCACTTGCGTTCGCGGCGTCGCGAACACGGTCATTCTCGGATTCAGGCGCAGCCACTCCACCATCGAACCCGCCACGTCCGGATCCTGGTGGCTGAGCACCATGCCCGTCACCGCCCGCTCGGGCAGGATGCTCGCCACCCGTTCCCGTAGGCGATCGAAGTACTGCCGCCCGCCCGGGTCGACGATCAGCGCGGTATCGCCATCCCGGATCAGATAGACGTTGCAGCGAAATGCCGTTTCATCGGGAACGCCCAGCCAGTAGACCGCCCGATCCCCGCGTTGCGCAAAGAGCACCGGCCGGTCCGATACCGCCGATGCCCCGAGCGCCCGATCCTGCGCCTTCTCCGCCATGTCCAGTACCGACAGTCGTGGTCCCGAACCTCCACTTTGCGTCCTTCACCACGATACCGCAACACGGCTCAGGCAGGGCAGCGCCGAACGGGCGATCACCGCCGATGCCCTGCGTTCCCGACGGGAGACACTGCGTGCCTGGTGCAGAAAAAGCGGGCACACGATCTGCTCAGCGTGGTGCCGCGCCGGGCCCGTCGCGCAGCACCAGCTGCCCGGTCAATAGTTCGCCGTGGGCCAGGAATGCGTCGTACAGCGCGCGGCTGCGTGTGGCCAGGCGTTCGTCATCTTCCCAGGCGCCGGGGCGGTCAAAGGCGGAGCCCGCGCGGTAGCCGTTTCCGACCGCCTTCACGAAGGCCGCCACCGCGCGCGTGGTCACCGAAGGGTCGGCCACCGAGCCGTCGCCATACGACAGCGCGGCCGGCACCGTGCCGGATTCGAGCTGATACTCCAGCGCGCCGAGCAGCAGGCGATCGACGGCCTCGCCAACCTGTGCCCCCAGCTCCGGGGCGCGCTTGGCGATCAGACCGGAGGTGCCGTCGCGTTCGCGGAACAGGGAGAACCCACCGGTGAGTTGATGAACGAAGCGCCACTGTGCCGCGACATCCACCCGGTCGGAGGCGGCCCGGGCCTTTCCTCCGTCGAACTTCAGGCGGGCGGGCAGGCCCCAGTCGCGCATTGGGCCATCGCTGGCAACGACTGCCCCGGCGATCGCCGCCGCCCGATCGGCGAGGGTCTCGGCACGCGCCTGGTCGTCGGTGTCGCCGTACAGATAGAGCATTTCGTAGAGACCCTTGTGCCCGCGCAACATCGCGCCCAGCTGGTCGAGCGACCACTCCGCACCCTGATCGAGCAGGTAGATCCCGGCCTCGTCGTCCCACGCCGCGTCGGCATGGTCGGCGATCTCGCGCGCAATGCCAACCAGATCCTCGCGCGAATGCCCCATCCAGCCGGCGAGTACGTCCAGTTCCATCCGGCCCATGTCGTCGGCGCCGCCCGGCTTGTCCTGGCGCACCCAGGCATAGGCCGAGTCGTGCAACGCGTCGAGGCCGTAGGCAAAGCCGTCCGCCGCCGAGTCATTCGCGGCGTGGAAGCTGCCGTCGGCGTAGCGCTCGTTCACCAGGTGGTTGGTCAGCACCGAGATCACCGGACTCGGGCGGTGCGTCAGGTCGTCATACAGCCCCAGGTGCTCGAAACGCCCGGCACTGTGGTGCATATGATAGAGATAAGCGGCATCGGCATAGGCGGCCGGAGCTGCCTCCGCGTCGGCGTCGGCATGGGAACGCATCCGGCCCTGCTCCAGCAGATCCGCATGGGCGCGTTCCAGCAGGGCCAGCCAGGTTTCGGCCACCGCCTGCATCGGCTTGCCAGAGGCCTCCGGGCGATACCCCTCGTGACCGACCTCGCTGCTGCGCATCAGCCGCCCCTTCACGGTCAAGGCCCCCAGCGTGGCAAACGCATCGGCAGCAGCCATGCCATCGGCATCCATCAGTACGCCGCCGTCGGCATCGAGACCCGCGGCGACACCGGTGACGCCCGCCTGTACCCCGCCGCTTGCGAGCAGGAATGCCGCCGCCAACGCGAATGATCGGCTCTTCTTGGTGAATATCATGCTGCCTCCCTGATCGAAAAAGGATCCCGGTCGCACCCTGTGGCAACCCAGTCAGCAGCGTACTGAACCAAGCGTTCGCTGGGAAGGCCGTACGCCGGCGACCGTTGCTCGCGGATCGGGCCCGCCAGGCGATGCGGCAGACCCCGGCGGTTGTGCCCCAACCCCATGGGCGCAGGCGCTTTTGGCCAGGCTCCGCCGGGTCATGGCACGGGTGCGGCATGCGGCCTGCGGGACGAGAAATCCCGACTGACCCAGCCGACGATCGCATCGGCGGTGCGGACCCGGTAGAAGTCGTCGCCGATCTCCAGCAGTCGCAGCTCCACATCCGCATCGAGGATGCGCAACACCGGGCTGGTGACCGAAGGCTCGGCGCGCAGATTCACCCGCGTACCTGGCGCCAGGAAGACCTGCGACCGCTCGTCTTCGACGGTGTCGCGCAGGGTTGCCCCGTTCCGGATGCGGTCGTCGGCAGGCGGAATCGTCGCGAGCGGCGCTGGCGCGGCGACGACGGGGGGCACGTCAGGCTCAGGCTCTCCAGGTGCGGGTTCCTCGCCGCGCTGCGTGCTGGATCCGGCAGTCATCTCGAGTACCACCACCGGATCGCGGTCGTCCTGGAACCGCGCATCTTCGGGGGGCGCGGCCGGAGACGCCAGCCACGCCCCGATCGCCAGTCCCACCAGTCCGATCACCAGCACGAGCGCGGCCAGCGCACCGACGATGCGATTCCAATGGTAAACGTATTCGGTCGTCACCGGCGGCGACGGGATCCGCGTCCGGATCCTTGACTGTCGTTGACCAGATCGAGGGTGGGCCTTCATGAGTTCCTCCACCGGCAAAAGGGGCGTTGTCCGGATCCTTGCTGGCACCCACAAGCCGCCCCCCTGCAGCCGCGGCCGGACCGTCACAACGACCATTTGCGAGCTGCCGGGAAGGGTAACGAGTCCAGGGTGCCTCGCGATCGCGTCCGCAGGCACGGTGCCACCGGGTCGGTACCCGGACGGGTGCGCTGTTTCCGATCCGCCGCGCCCAACCCTGCGGCCCGTGCGGCAGCAGGGAGTATAGGCGATCTCCATTGTGGAACCATGCCTTCCCCTCACCGGACTTCGGTGACGCACCCAGAGCCCATCGGCATTCGGGGCTTGGACCCGGAGCCTCCTTTGCCTGGACCCTCGGGTCGTGCCCGAACCGCATACGGGCGGGTCCGCGCACAAACCGCGAACGCAACATGAGGACGGTGCAAGCGGTTTCGGGACTGCCGGGGTTCGGCTATCCTCGAAGAAGCGCGCAAACGAAACGTTCCGCGATCGGATCCAGTAATGCGACTGCCACGAGGACTGGCGGGAATCCTGGCATTCGGGCCCAGGCCGAATCGGCCCGCCAGCGGCCTGCAACCGTTTCGGTTGTGCTGGCGGCATGCGCTGGCGCTGGGTCTCGCCGTGGCCTGTCTCCCTGCCGGCTTCGTCAGCGCCGGCGTGGTACAGCTACTGCACAGCTCCGACGACTGCCTGCTCGTGCTGACGCAGGAACAGGGGCTTTTTCGCGAGTGCCCCGAAGACCTGCGCCCGCGCTGGCAGGCCGAGCTTCCCGAACGCCCGGCCGCTGCCACCGAGACCGGAACCGGCCAGCTGTGGCTGGCGACCCGGGGCGGGCTGCTGCGCCAGAACCCGGACGGCGACTGGTCCCCGGTGGCATCGGCCGCGGCGGCCTGGGTCCGCTGCGGCGCTGCGCACTGCGTGGCCAAGTTCTGGGGCCGAGGGCTGCATCGCCTCGACCGTGGGGAGATCAGCCGCGTGACCACCGAAGGCTTGCCGCCGATTCCGGTGCAGGATGCGCTGCTGCAGTCTGACGGCGGCTTGATCGCCGCGGGATTCGGCACGGGCGTATATCGTCTGGGACCAGGTTCGGAACGCTGGGAACCGCTGCACGCAGGCCTGGACAACCGGCATGTGCTGGCCCTGGCGGAGTCCCCGGAATCCCGTCTGTACGCGGCGACGTTCGGCGGCGGGCTCTACCGGCTGGAGCCGGGCCAGCAGGCTTGGGCCCGGCTGGCAAACCTCCCGGCAACCGACATCACGGCAATCGCCGTTGCATCCGATGGGCATATCCTGCTCGGCACCCGCCGCCAGGGGCTGTGGTGGTCGACGGACGCGGGCAGCCACTGGTCCGGCGACTCCAAGATCGACGGGTTGATCGTCTCCGTTGCGATGGGTTCCGCCGGGCTCGGCTGGGCGGCCGACGACACCGGCGACCTGTACCGACTGCGCGATGAGCAATGGCACCGTGTCGCGTTCCGCGACGGCTTCGCGACCCGCGCGGTGGCCGTGGACGACGAAGGCACGATCGTGGTCCTGCAGGGGCGCACGCTGTTCCAGACCCGCTACCCAGCCGGCGACTGGAGCGTGGTCGCCACGCCGCCTGCCCTGGACGACGCAGAGGAACGGATCGCAATGACCTTTGCACCCTCGGGAGCGTTGTACCTGGGCGCCTGGGACCGGGGGCTGTATCTGTCCCGGGATGCGGGCGGGCACTGGCAGGACGCGGCGGACGGGCTTCCCGGGCCACCCGGTACCGGCGTGCGTACCCTGGGGGTTGCCGCGAACGGCGACCTGCTGGCCGTGGCCAATGACCATGGTCATTCCGCATTCACCGCGCCTCGGGCCAGCTATCGGCAGGAGGATGACCGTCCTTCCGATTACCGCATTTACCGGCGCAGCGGGTCCTCCTGGGACCCCCTGTTCAAGCTTGGCCAGACTCCGGGTGACGAGCCGGTGAACGGCATCGGCCTGCTGCCCGATCGGCGGCTGCTGGCCTGGGGCCGGAACGCGATCGGCATCGCCGACGCCGACCTGACCGGCTGGCAGGTGTACCGCTTAGGCGACATGGCGGCCGGACCGCCGCAGATCGCCGCCGACGGCGCGATCTGGGTCGACCGCGGCCGGCCGGGCCAGAGCGAGTACTGGGCCCTCCACCCCGGCGAGCCGGACTGGACGGGCCCCGAGCCCAGACCCGACGAGCGCTTCCACGGCTTCGTCCCGGTGGACGGCGGCGACTGGCTCGCGCTGACACCGCAAGGCAGGCTGGCACGGCTGCGCCATGCCTCGGAAGGGCTCTCGGTGCTCGCCGTGCACGCCGCACCGATTCCGCTGGAACGCTTTGCCGCCAATGCGGCCGGACAGGTCGTTGCCGGCGCTCGCGACAGGGTCTTCCTGTCCAGCAACGGAGGGGCGACATGGAACGAAATCACCCCGTAGCGGTACCGCGATGAAACGCCTGCTCGCACGGTTGCTGCTCCCGGTTCTGGTCCTCGGCGCCCTGCTGGCGTGGTGGTATCCCGAGCCGGCGCTGGTCGGAATCGAGGTCACCGACTGGGCGCAGCAGTACGAGCGCAGCTATACGCCCCCCGCGCACCGCATCGGCGCAATGGCGGCGGCCCGGGATCTGCTGCAGCGGCGGCAGCCGTCGGTGCCATTGCCGCTGTACATGGAAAACCAAGCGGGCGAGCGATGGATCGAGGCCGACACCGGCGACGGCGCAGGCGGCCGACAGCACCGCGGGCACGGTGCTCGCGTCGATCCTGATGATGGCAGTCGTCGGGATCGCACTGCTGCTGTTGCCGCATGTCTACGGCATCTGGGGTGGCGACATCGGCCTACCGATGATGTCGAGCCTGCTCGGGATCGTGCTGCTGCTGTCCGCGGTGCTCGTGAGCCCGCTGTACATCGGCCAGTTCCGCCGCCTGCAGCGGCTGTTGCGTGGCGAGGAACGCCTTGCGCACTGGACCTATTCGCCCGAGGAGTGGCGCGACCATGTGCGCGCCGAATACGGCGAGCAGCGCCAGATGGCCCGCGCCAATCTGTGGTTCCTGGGTGGAACCATCGCGGTGGTTACGGTGATCCTGGTCGTGTTCATCGACCGCGAGGCGGCCGGCGTCATGGTCGCGAGTGCCGCCGGCCTGGTCGCACTGCTGACCTTCGTGGCCATCATGATGCCCCGTTTGACCCGGCGCAGACTGCAGCGCGGGCCTTACGAGGCGCATATCGGCGAGGACCTGCTCTATCTCGGAGGCCAAACCCATTTCTGGAGCGGCTGGACGAGCCGGTTCGAGTCGATCCAGGTGGTCGGCGGCGCCCGACCGCATGTCGAGATCGTCTACTCGGACCTCCAGGTATCCAACCCGAAGGCCGTGTCCCTGCATCGCGTCGGCGTCCACCTGAACGTCCCCATCCCGGCCGGACGCGAAGCGGAGGCGCAGACGATCGCCGAGCGTCTGGAACGGCGCTGGCGTGGAACGGACCGGCAGCAGAAACCTCCGCCTAATCAACGCCGCCGGCAGTGAACCGCGCGACCGGGCACAGACCCAAGCCGCCGACACCACCACGCATCCGGGGCTCGGCGCAGGCGTTCCGATCCGGATCGTGCTCGGCCCGGCAGCAGACCCGCATGGCCCACTAGCCGCGTTCGGCGACCGGCTGCAACCTCCGCGTGCCCGGGTTCGACGCCAGGCGCTGTCCCGACTTCAGGAGCGATTCGAGGTCGGCGGCGGGCAGGCCAGGCCCGAACAGGAAGCCCTGGTAGACGTCGCATCCCTGAAGGCGCAGAAACGCCAGCTGTGCACGGTTTTCGACGCCTTCCGCCACCACTTTCAAGTGCAGGCTCCGGGCCATCGCGATGATGGTCGTGGTGATCTCCACGTCGCTGCTGTCGTTCGGGACGTCGCGAATGAAGCAACGATCGATCTTGAGCGTATCGAGCGGGAATCGCTTCAGATAGGACAGCGACGAATACCCGGTACCGAAGTCATCGATCGCCAACCTGACACCGGCGTCCTTCAATTGCCGGAGGGTGGCGGGCGCATCGCTCCCCTGCTGCATCAACGCGGTTTCGGTGATCTCCAGTTCCACCCAGCGTGGATCCAGACCGGCCTGTGCGAGGCCGTCGCGTATGCTTTGCACCAGATTCGGCTGCAGAAACTGCCTCGGTGATAGGTTGACCGTCAGCCGCAGCGGGGGCAAGCCGGCAGACTGCCAGGCGCGGACCTGCCGTGCCGCGCGGCCCAACACCCATTCGCCGATGGATGTAATCAATCCGGTATCTTCCGCAATCGGGATGAAACGCCCGGGGAGCACCATGCCGTGATCGGGATCCCTCCAGCGAACCAGCGCTTCGACGCCGACGATCGCCCCGGATTCGACCCCGACCTGGGGCTGGTAGAACACCTCGAACTCTTCGTTTTCGAGCGCCCTGCGCAGATGGCTCTCGACCGTGAGGCGGGACTTGGCGGCCTTGGTGAGCGCCTGGGTATAGAAACAGAAAGTGTTCCGCCCCTTCGCCTTGGCCTGGTACATCGCAGCATCCGCGTTCT
The DNA here is from genome assembly GCF_000227685.2 of Thioalkalivibrio paradoxus ARh 1. Taxonomy (GTDB): domain Bacteria; phylum Pseudomonadota; class Gammaproteobacteria; order Ectothiorhodospirales; family Ectothiorhodospiraceae; genus Thioalkalivibrio; species Thioalkalivibrio paradoxus. The sequence goes on from NZ_CP007029.1 coordinate 3,629,402, forward strand.
TGATCAGCGCAGCGCCATCGGTACCGTCCTCCGGAAACAGGCTGATGCCGATGCTCGCCCCGACGTAGAGGTCTCGCAACCGCTCTCCCTGGAACGGCTCGGCGATGCTCTCCAACAGACTTTCGGCGTGCGCGGTCACGTGGGCGATCGGGTTTTCGGGCAGATCCTCCAGCACGATCAGGAACTCGTCGCCGCCCAGCCGCCCGACCGTCTCGCCGTGCCCATGCCGATCCCGCAGCCGCTCGCCGATGGCCCGGAGCACCAGGTCGCCGAACGGATGCCCGAGGCTATCGTTGATATTCTTGAATCGATCCAGATCGAGGAACAGGACCGCCAGGCGCTCGCGGGCCTGCCGCGCCGACACGATTGCCCGTTCCAGATGCTGTTGCAGTGCAGGCCGATTCTGCAGCCCGGTGAGGGAATCGTGAGTGGCCTGGCGCGTCAGCTGTTCCTGGTTCTCGCGCAGCAAGCGCTCGACGCGCCGCCGCTCGCTCACCTCCCGGCGCAGCGATACGTTCATGTTCATGAATTTGGCCGAAGCCATTCCCGACAATAACAACAACCCCAGCAGCACGGCAGCGATGGCCGCCGGGTTGTTGCGCCACACCGCGGCCAGACTGAAGACCTGACGGTCATCGAACGGGGCGATCCCCAAGGATCGAAACAGTTCGTGCACGGGACGGTAGTTCGCTGGCGGCGACCATGCGAGATACCCACCGGCTTCGGCCGCAGGGTGCGCCTCCGGCATCGTCAACAACGCGATCGTGACCGCTTCGACCAACTCGTCGGGAGTGTCGGGCATCCTCGAGAAGGGCCACTCCGGATACAGGTTCGTGGAGTGCAGTAGCGGGAAACCCGGTGTCGTCCGCGCATTCAGGATCCGCAGATCCCCTGCATCGATGCGCCCCTCGCTGATCAGCGTTTCCAGGATACCGGTGCGGACAGTACCCGCATCGCTGCTGCCGTCCAGGACTGCTTCAACGACCTGATCATGCGGCATGCCGGTAAACCGCAATTCGCGCAGATCCCGAGCCGGGTCGATCCCGTGCGCCCGCAAAATCTCCCAGGCGACGATGAAGCCCCCGAGCGAACCCTCTCCGACCGCGGCGAAACTGTGGCCGCGCAGGTCCGTGATCGAGGCCAGGTCGGTGCGTTCCGAACGAGTGAAGATCACACCGCCGAAATCCCGAACCGGCGTTCCCTGCTCTTTCGCAATCATCGTGAGCACGCGGGTCAGCCCGTGCTGGCTCTCCATCTTCACGTAGTGCGCGGTATTGGTCAGCACGAAGTCCACGGACCCGCGGGCGATGGCCTCGTTCAGCTCCGGGTAATACATCGGAACGATCCGAAACACCTTGTCGGGCAGCATCTCGCTCAGATACGCGGCGGTTGGGGCCCAGCGCTCCAGCGTCTGGTCGAGCCCGCGATACGCCAGCGTTCCGATCTTCACCTCATCCTGGCCAAGCGCCGGCATCGCGCATCCCAGCATTACCACGAACGCAGCCACCCACCGCATCCAATGCACCCCGAACACGCCCCTTCCCGTTCCCCTAGTGTGGACAACTTTCCGGCAATCTGCAGGCAGAGCCCTTCGTGAAGCGATCGGTGACAGATCAAGCCCGGATGCGATGCCAAATGACATACCGTGGCGGCAACAGGCTGCGTCCGGCTCCGCAGTCATCGCCGCACGCCGGCGACCTGGGCTTGGCACCATCCACCGGGTGCACCGCTTGCGGCCGGCGCACTCGGAATCGGACAGAATCCGGCCGTGACATCGCTCCCCTGTGCTCACCGGCCGTGGTTTTCGGGCATCAACGGCCACGGCATCCATTCGCCCCAGCCCGTCGCTGCTTGACTTCAGCGGACCCGAATTCAGTCGGTTGCGTCATCCCACCGGTCGCGCACGGCATCCAGCGCATCGTCGACCGCGCGGCCCGTGCGCTCCGCCGGACCTGGCGGGTCGATTGCGTCCTCCGCCTCGCGAGCGGCGTCGTCGACGCGTTCACCGGCGTCCTCGACCGCTTCGTCGACACGTTCGCCGGCTTCCTCGGCCGGGCCTGGGTCGGAACATCCAGCCAGCAGAAGAGGAAGAAGCAGTGGGGTAGCGATCAAGAGTCGTGCGACGGGTTTCATCCGTTACTCCTTGTTCAGCATGAATATTGGTTCGGTTACACGCACACAAGCGACCGGTGTTCGCTCCGACACGCTCGGCGCAGACCACGCGTTGGCTGGCGCGCGGGCTGGCGCGCGAAGATCCAGTCGACCCATGGGCCTATTGCAGATTCCGGCGAGTTCACGGTCGCCGCGCATCCCTCTGGACACATGCGTTGTCACCCATCTCCGCTCCGAGAGCAGGCATTCCGCGGCCGCGGCGCCAGGCACGATACCGATCGGATTCGCCGTGGATCCCTCCGGAAAGACCGGCGAGGTTACCGCAGCTGCTCCTCCCTACCATAGTCGAAGAAACACGCCTCGGCCGGTGGAAGCGGCGCGCGGAGAAACGCTGCCTGCTCAAGCGGGCTCGGAGCGCGCAACTCCTGGAGCCTGCGGTTTGGCGGCACTATACCTACTGTTGCCATGGCCTTTTGGGCCGGCGCCCGACTTCGCTTTTCCTGTGGTGTCACCGCCTGCCGGGCCCGACGTTGCCAGGCCGGTGGGCGGGCCCAGACATCCGCGGATTCCGCGGCAGATGCGATTCCCGGCGCATTGCCAACGCCGATCAACCCAACGTCGATCAACCCAACGTCGATCCACCAAAGGAGACCGAAATGAAAGCAGCCATCGTGGTGATGTCCGACCCCCAGGCCAACAGCGACGAGGCGCTGGGGCGCGTATTCAATGCCCTCGGGGTGGCCTACGATTTCAAGCAGAACGGTGACGATGTCACCGTGATCTTCCTCGGCGCCGGGACCCGTTGGGCCGCCCACGTCACCAACGCCGATCACCCGCTGCACGCGCTGTACAAGACCGTCGAAGACAAGGTGGCGGGCGTCTCAGCGACCTGCTCGGATTTCTTCGGCGCCGCCGGAGAAGCGCAGCAGGCCGGTTTCGCGATGCTCAAGGACAATGCCGCCCCGGGAACCGCCGGTCTGCCGAGCTTGCGTACGCTTGCCGCCGAGGGGTATCAGGTGATGATTTTCTGAGGCAATTGCCACCGCCCGGAGGCTTGGTGGCCACACCATCCACCGGGGCGGCGGCAGTCGAGCATTGCCGGCAGGTCACGACCTTCAACGCGAATACCACCACGCTGCGCGCGTCGCGACGACGACCCGTGCAGCGCTTTCCTGGCAGCCCAGGCCCGATGGGCCGCTAGAACCGCCACCAGCGCCAGAAGCGCGGGCCGCAGCTCCGGACCGCCCGGGGAGGCGGCCCCGGCTGGCAGTACGCGAGGTTCACCAGCTCCTTGATCCGGTGGCGATCGCACACCTCCTGCCCGAGATGACGGTCGTCGGCGATCACGCGCAGGACGTGCAGCCGGTCTTCCGCAGACAGCTGCCGGTCGACAAAGGCGTTGAGCATTTCGTCACTGAGCGGTCGTTCGGTCATCGCGATCTCTCTCGGCCATGTCATGGCATTGCATGCAAGCCTCCCGCCACGGCGTCGCGGGCACCGGCTTGCAGGGCGCCTCCTTGTTCAGACGAAGACGTGGCGCGGGAGCGGGGAATTCCGTTCTGGCACGAGCCGCGCCACCCGGGTACGCCAACGCGATGCGTGCATCGGCTCCGGTACAACCGGATCACAGTGGCCAATGCCGGCACGGGCTGGGTACACTCTGCGCCCGAATGCCGTTCCGGATCCCGTGATGACCGACCCGAGCCCCCTGCCGCGAGGCACGCTGTACATCGTTTCCGCGCCCTCCGGTGCGGGCAAGACCAGCCTCGTGGCTGCGCTTCTTGAGCAGCTCGAGCATGTGGCACTGTCGGTTTCCCATACCACGCGCCGCCCGCGGCCCGGCGAGGTCGAGGGGCAGCACTATCACTTCGTCAGCGCCGAGCGTTTCCTCGACATGATCGAGGCGGGCGAGCTGCTGGAACACGCGAAGGTGTTCGACAACTTCTACGGTACATCCAAGGCCGCGGTGGCCTCGCAGCTGGAATCCGGAACCGACGTGATTCTCGAGATCGACTGGCAGGGCGCGCGCCAGGTGCGGGCCGCGATCCCGGACTGCCAGTCGATCTTTATCCTGCCGCCGTCGCGCGCCGAACTCGAACGCCGCCTGCGAGGGCGCGGGCAGGACGACGAGGCCGTGATCCAGCGCCGGCTGCGCGATGCCGAGTCCGACAGTTCGCACTTCCGCGAGTACGACTACACCGTGGTGAACACCGATTTCAACGAAGCGGTGCGCGATCTGGAGAGCATCTTCCGTGCGAACCGGCTGCGCAGCACCGAGCAGGCGATCCGCAACCGCGGGATGATCGCATCACTGTTGGCGGGCGGTGCTGCCTCGGCGTAAGATCGGGGGTCCGATCTTTTTTCTCCTGGAGTCGAAATGGCCCGCATCACCGTCGAGGACTGCCTCGAACACGTCGACAACCGCTTCGAACTGGTCTTGATGGCCGCACGGCGCGCGCGCCACCTCTCCCACGGCAAGGATCCGCGGGTGCCGGACGACAACGACAAACCCACTGTGATCGCGTTGCGCGAGATCGCCGAAGGGCTGGTCGGCCCGGAGGTCTTCGACGAACCCGACGAGCGCCCGCAGCCGCAGATGCTGGACTTCAGCACGATCCGGCACCTGGAGCAACTCGACGCCGACGAACGTTAGCCCCGAGCCGATGAATTCCGCGCTGCCGACCCTCGTCGGGGCCGCCCAAGAACCGAGCACCGACTCGACGCGATTCCTGATCAGCGACCTGTGCGCTGAACTCGAATCCTACCTCGAACCCGATCAGATCAACGAGGTGTACCGGGCCTATCTGTTCGGGGCCGAGGCGCACGAGGGGCAGACGCGGAAGACTGGGGAACCGTACATCTACCATCCGCTGGCGGTCGCCCGGACCATGGGCGAAATGCGGATGGACCACCGGGCGATCGTGGCCGCGATCCTCCACGACGTGATGGAGGACACCCCGACCAGCAAGGAACGCATCCGCGCCGAATTCGACACTGAGGTCGCGGACCTGGTCGACGGCGTATCGAAACTGACCCACCTGCAGTTCCAGACCAAGGCCGAGGCCCAGGCCGAAAACTTCCGCAAGATGATGCTGGCGATCACCCGGGACATCCGGGTGATCCTGATCAAGCTCGCCGACCGGCTGCACAACATGCGCACATTGGGCGTGATGCGGACCGACAAGCGCCGCCGGATCGCCCGTGAGACGCTGGAAATCTATGCGCCGATCGCCCAGCGGCTCGGCATGAACCGGATCCGCCGGGAACTCGAGCAACTCGGCTTCGCCGCGCTGTACCCACGCCGTTTCGCGGTGCTCGACGCGTCGGTGCGGCAGGCGCGCGGGCACCGGCGCGAGCCCATGCAGAAGATCGAGGCCGCGATCACCCACCGCATGGAGGCCGCCGGAATCGAGGCGCGGATCAGCGGGCGCGAGAAGGGGCTTTACAGCATTTACCGCAAGATGCTGGAGAAGCGCCAGCCGTTCAAGAAGATCGTCGATGTCTTCGCGGTGCGCATCGTGGTCGCGGACGTCGACACCTGCTATCGCGCGCTGGGCGTGGTGCACAACCTCTACAAGCCGGTGCCAGGGCGGTTCAAGGATTACATCGCGATCCCGAAATCGAACGGCTACCAGTCGCTGCATACGGTGCTGTTCGGACCTCACGGCAGCCCGATCGAAATCCAGATCCGCAGCGCCGAGATGGACCGGGTCGCGGAGACCGGCATCGCGGCGCACTGGCAGTACAAGGCCGGTGACGACCATGCAATGACAGCCCAGAGCCGCGCCCGCGATTGGCTCAAGGACGTGCTCGAGATCCAGAACAGCGTCGGCAGCTCGATCGAGTTCCTGGAAAACGTCAAGGTCGACCTGTTCCCGGACGAGGTCTACACCTTCACGCCGATGGGCGAGATCATGGTGCTGCCGCGCGGCGCAACCCCGGTGGATTTCGCCTACGCAGTGCATTCGGACGTCGGCAATCACTGTGTCACGGCGCGAATCGACCGCCAGCTTGCGCCGCTTTCGGCGCGGCTCCAGAGCGGCCAGACGGTCGAGATCGTCACCGCCCCGGGCGCGCGCCCAAACCCCGCCTGGCTGTCGTTCGTGGTCACCGGCAAGGCCCGCTCGGGAATCCGTCACTGCCTGAAGTCGCTGCAGTCGGACGAGGCGGCGGCACTGGGCCGGCGCCTGATGGAAAAGGCGCTGGCCACGCTGGGCCAGGGGCTGGGGCAGATCTCGCCGGTGCGCATGGACCAGGTGCTCGACGCGATGAAGATTCCCGACATCGACAGCCTGCTGGTCGAAATCGGCCTCGGCAACCGGATGGCGGCGCTGGTCGCGCGCCAGCTGGTCGGACAGGAACCCGCGCAGGAAGTCTGCGAAGGGTCTGGTTCGGCGCTGGCGGTCAAGGGCACCGAAGGGCTGGTCGTGAATTACGGGCGCTGCTGTTTTCCGATTCCCGGGGATCCGGTGATCGGGATCCTCAGCGCGGGACGCGGGCTGGTGGTCCACCGCGAGGCCTGTCGCAACCTGGGCGAACTCCGCGAGCGCAGCGACAAGACGGTATCGCTCGAATGGTCCAACGAGCCGGGCGCGGAATTCGCGGTTTCGGTGCGCGCCGAGACCGCGAACCGCCGCGGCGCGCTGGCCGAAATGGCGGCGGTCATCGCCGATCATGGCTCGAACATCGAGCACATCTCGTTCAATGAGCGCGACGGCCACTCGACCGCGATGACCTTTACGATCACCGTGCGCGACCGCCGCCACCTCGCCCAGGTGATCCGTTCGCTGCGGCGCCTGAACGACGTGCTGCGGGTACAGCGCAGCCGGGGATGACCCGACCGGCACCGGACACCCTGACCCCGGCGCCCGCTTCGGGTATCTTCGCCCTCCTGTCCCAACGGCCTCGAGGAGAACCCCATGACCCGAACGATCATCCAGACCGATGCCGCTCCCGCCGCGATCGGCACCTATTCGCAGGCAGTGCGTACCGATGCCACGGTCTACGTTTCCGGCCAGATCCCGCTGGATCCGGCCACGATGGATCTGATCGACGGCAGCATGGAAGCCCAGATCCGGCGCGTGTTCGACAACCTGGCCGCGATTGCCTCGGCGGCCGGCGGCACCCTGAACGATGTGGCCAAGCTGAACGTCTTCCTGACCGACCTCAGCCATTTCCCGCTGGTGAATCAGGTGATGAGCGAGTATTTCAGCGAGCCCTACCCCGCGCGGGCCGCGATCGGCGTCGCGGCACTGCCCAAGGGAGCCGAGGTCGAGATGGACGCGATCCTGTACCTGCCCCAGGGCTGATCCACGCGAATGGAACGCGTTGAATGGATCTCGACGCACCGCTGACCGCGCTCCGTGGCGTGGGCCCGAAACAGGCAGAGCGGCTGGGCCGGCTGGGGCTGGCCCGAACCCACGACCTATTGCTCCACCTGCCGCTGCGCTTCGAGGATCGCACCCGCCTGACACCGCTGCAGGCGCTGCGCCCCGGTTCGCCGGCGCTGTTCGAAGGCCGGGTGGAAGCAACCGAGGTGGTCAGCGGCCGCCGGCGCATGCTGCTCGTTCACCTCGGCGAGGGAGACGCACGCATCCTGCTGCGTTTCTTCCATTTCGGAGAGCGGCAGCAGCGGGCCTTCGCCAACGGAGTACGCCTGCGCGCCTACGGCGAAATCCGCGGAATGCCCGGGCTGCCGGAGTGCGTGCACCCGGAGTACCGCATCCTGCGCGGGCCGCCTCTGCCACTGGAACCCTGCCTGACCCCGGTCTATCCGGCCACCGAAGGCGTATCGCAGCGACTGCTGCGCGAGCTGGTCGGCGCCGCACTTCCCGAGGCAAGCCGTCTGCCCGACCTGCTGCCCGAACTGCGCGATCGGGACTTGCCCGATCTCGCCGAAGCGCTCGAGGCGCTGCACCGGCCGCCTCCGAACCGGTCGTCGCCAGCCCATGTGCCGCGCCGCAGCCCGGCGCTGACCCGCCTGGTGCTCGAGGAACTGTGCGCGCACCAGCTGGCGCTGATGCTGCACGCGGGCTCGCGACCGCGCGGGCGCGCGCCGGAACTGCGCCCCGTGGGACAGCTCTGGCGGCAGGTCGTCGCCGAGCTTCCCTTCACGCTGACCGGCGCCCAGCAGCGCACGATCGCCGAGATCCAGGCGGATCTGGGCCGGCAGCGGCCGATGAACCGGTTGCTCCAGGGCGACGTCGGATCGGGCAAGACGCTGGTCGCGGTCGCCGCCGCCCTGACCGCGATCGAGGCCGGCCACCAGGTCGCGTTCATGGCGCCGACGGAGCTGCTCGCGCGCCAGCACCTGCACAACCTCGCGGCCTGGCTGGAACCGCTGGGCATCGGCATCGCCTGGCTCGGAGGCCGGCAACGCAAATCCGAGCGCGAGACGCTCTTGTCCGGGCTGGCCTCGGGCGAGCGCGCGCTGGCGGTCGGCACCCACGCGCTGTTCCAGGAACAGGTCGCGTTCGCCCGCTTGGGGCTTGCGATCATCGACGAGCAGCACCGCTTCGGCGTGCATCAGCGCATGGCACTGCGCGACAAGGGCACCAGGCTGCTGCCGCACCAGCTGATCATGACCGCAACGCCGATCCCGCGGACCCTGGCGATGTCGCTGTATGCGGATCTGGATCAGTCGGTGCTCGACGAACGTCCGCCGGGGCGCACGCCGGTGAAGACCGCGCTGATCAGCAGCGAGCGCCGCGACGAGGTGATCGCCCGCATCCGCGTCGCCTGCGGCGACGGCGTGCAAGCCTACTGGGTCTGCCCGCTGATCGAGGATTCCGAAACCCTGGAAGCCGAGGCCGCCGAGACCACCGCCGAACGCCTGCGCGAAGCGCTGCCGGAGCTGCGCATCGAGCGCGTGCACGGGCGCATGAAACCGGCCGAACGCGATGCGGTGATGGATCGCTTCCGCTCCGGCACGATCGACCTGCTGGTCGCGACCACGGTGATCGAGGTCGGGGTCGACGTACCCAACGCCAGCCTGATGATCATCGAGAACGCCGAGCGCATGGGACTTTCCCAGCTGCACCAATTGCGCGGGCGCGTCGGGCGCGGGCGCCGGACCAGCGCCTGTGTGCTCCTGTACCGGCCGCCGCTCGGAGAAGTCGCACAGGAACGGCTCGAGGCCATGCGCCAGACCGACGATGGCTTCGAAATCGCCGAGGTCGACCTCGCGATCCGCGGCCCCGGCGAAATGCTCGGCACGCGCCAGACCGGTGAACGCGGCTACCGGGTCGCGGACTGGGGCCGCGACCAGGATCTGATGGAGGACGCGACGCGTCTCGCCCGTCAGGTGCTCCCCGACCGCCAGCGCACCGAGGCGCTGATCCGCCGCTGGCTCGGATCCGCAGCGCATTACGGCGGCGTCGGCTGATCCGGCGCACGCGGGCGGGAGAGGGAAAAACTCCTCCGATGAATTGCAAGGGCCGTATCGCTGCCGGGTGCCGACAGGGTCGTCAGCGATGATACGGGTCCGGCTGACCTTCCGGCGCCGGGCTGAACCGCTTGTAGGCCCAGTTGTACTGCTCGGGGCGCTGGCGCACGAGTGCCTCGACCAGACGGTTGATCGCGGCAGCCGCGCGTTCCGGGTCCGGGTCCGCGACCTCGGGGCCCGCCTCGATTTCGCGGTAGCGGTACCCGGAACCGCGCGGCAGGCGCTCGGCGAACGCGAACACCACGCGATCGCTGCGCCCCCGCAACAGGCGTGGCAGCAAGGTCATCGTCAGCGCCGGGCACCCGAAGAACGGCGCGAACACGCCGGTGGCCCGGCGCGGGCTCTGGTCCGGCAGCAGGCCGATCATCTCGCCCCGGTCGCGCGCGGCCTGCAGCTGGCGCAGCCCCTCCCGGGTGGCCGGGGCCAGGCGCGCGCCGGTCGAAGCCCGCGCCTCGCGGATCCAGCGATCGATCTCCGGCTGGCGCAGCGGGGAATACAGGCTGGTCATCGGGCCGTAGCTTGCCGCATGCAACCCGGCGAATTCCCAGGACCCGAGGTGCGGGGCCACCAGGAACAGCGCCTGCCCCGGCGGGCGCGCAGCCGACAGGTCGCATTCGGTCTTGAACGGGGACAATGCGCGCAGCCGCTCGGGTCCCGCGCGCCAGAGCCAGGGCGCCTCGGTCAGCGCCTTGCCCATCTCCATCATCGAGCGGCGCCCGACCCGCCGCCTCCAGGCCGGGGTCTGTTCGGGAAAGCAGAGTTCGAGGTTGATCCGGGCGACCCGTGCCATCCGCGTCGGCAGCACCCAGGCGATCCAGCCCAGCGCGCCGCCGAGCGCGTGGTTTGCGCGCAGGGGCAGCGCCGCCAGCAGGCGCAGCACGAGTCCGAGCAGCCGGTCCCGGATCCGCCGCCCGCGCCGGGCCGTCACCGGCGGCGCCCCGCCTGGGCCGGGCGCGTCATGCCACATCCTCCGGACCCGCGGTGGGTGCCGGCGCGGGCCGTGCCGCCGCATGCTCGGATGCCGGCCCGGCATCCGGCAGCCCCTCGCGCATCAGCGGATCGAGCGCCGTGCGCAGGTTGCGGAACAGGCGCGGGTGCTGCGCCTCCTCGCGCGCCAGCAGCGCCTTCATGTGCTCGCGCTGGGTCGGCATCGCGAAGCAGGCGGGACAGTTGTCGGCGATCACCGGCAACTCCGCGGTCCGGGCGAAATCGCGCGTCTGGCGCTCGCGCACGTAGACCAGGGGCCGGATCACCCGCAGGTCACCCGCGTCGATTCGGTAATGCGCCTTCATCGTACGCAACTGCCCGCCGTGAAACGCGCTCATCAGGAAGCTCTCGGCAAGGTCGTCCAGGTGCTGGCCGAGCGCCAGCACGTTGTAGCCACGCTCGCGCGCGGTGCGATACATCAGGCCGCGTTTCATGCGCGCACAGAACGCGCAGAACGAATCCTTGCCCATGTGCCGGCCAGCCAACTCCGCAATCGGTTCGGACACGAAGACATACGGGATGCCGAAACCCCCGAGGTAGTCGCGCAGCCGCCCGGGTTCGAACCCCGGGATCTCGGGATCGATGGTGACCGCACCGACCTCGAACCGCACGGGCGCCCGGCGGGCCAGATCGTGCAGCAGCCACAGCAGCGTCAGGGAATCCTTCCCGCCGGACAGGCCGACCAGGATCCGGTCGCCCGAACGAATCATGGCGAAATCGGCGATCGCCCTGCCGGCCAGGCGGCGGATCGTGGCGGGTACGGTGGGCGTGTTCATCGCCCGCGAACATACCCGGAAACCCGGGGCCGCCGCCAGCCGCCCGCACCGCATGCAGGAAAGTCGGGGCACCGGCGCCCATCCCCACTCCCCATCCCCCCCACTCCCCATCGAAGATCCCCGCCAGGACCAGCAGGGCAATTCAGCGTCTTACGCCGCTGCTGCTACACTGTGCGCCGAACCGACTCCGGTACTTTCTGGCATCCATTTTTCGGCACCATGCGCAATCTCTTCGACGTGATCGTGATCGGCGGCGGCCACGCCGGCACCGAAGCCGCGCTGGCGGCCGCGCGCACCGGTGCGTGCACGCTGCTGCTGACCCACAACATCGAGACCATCGGCCAGATGAGCTGCAACCCGGCGATCGGCGGGATCGGCAAGGGGCACCTGGTGCGCGAGATCGATGCCCTCGGCGGCGCAATGGCCGAGGCCGCGGACCGCGCAGGGATCCATTTCCGGGTACTGAACCGGCGCAAGGGGCCGGCGGTGCGCGCAACCCGGGCGCAGGCCGACCGCCAGCGCTACCGGCAGGCGATCCGGCGGATCGTCGACGGCCAGCCGAACCTGCGCATCTTCCAGCAGGCGGTTGCCGACATCCGCATGCAGGGCGAACGCGCGACCAGCGTGGTCACCGAGGCGGGCCTGACCTTCGAGGCAAGAACGGTCGTATTGACCGTCGGCACCTTCCTGAACGGCCGGATCCACATCGGCGCCGAGCAGCACCCCGGCGGTCGTGCCGGCGACCCTCCGAGTGTCAGGCTCGCGGCGCGGCTGCGCGAGATGGCGTTCGCGGTCGGCCGGCTGAAGACCGGGACACCGCCGCGGGTCGACGGACGCACGGTGGACTTTTCCGCGCTCGAGCCGCAGCCGGGCGACGACCCCCGGCCGGTGTTCTCGTTCCTCGGCGACCGCGGCCAGCACCCGATGCAGCGGCTGTGCCACATCGCGCGCACCACCGAGCGCACGCACGACCTGATCCGCGCCAACCTGCACCAGGCCCCGATGTACACCGGCCAGATCGAGGGCACCGGCCCTCGCTACTGCCCGTCGATCGAGGACAAGGTCGTGCGCTTCGCCGACAAGACGAGTCACCAGGTGTTCGTGGAACCCGAGGGCCTCGATACCGAGGAGCTGTACCCGAACGGGATTTCCACCAGCCTGCCCTATGCGGTGCAACTCCAGGTGGTGCAAAGCCTGCCGGGATTCGCCGACGCCCACCTGACCCGCCCGGGCTACGCGATCGAATACGACTATTTCGACCCGCGCGGCCTGCTGCCGTCGCTGGCCACACGCGCCGTCTCGAACCTGTTCTTCGCTGGGCAGATCAACGGCACCACCGGATACGAGGAGGCCGCGGCGCAGGGCCTGATCGCCGGACTGAACGCGGCACGCTGCGCGCGCGACGAGCCGCCGTGGACGCCCGGCCGCGCCGACGGCTACATCGGCGTGCTGATCGACGACCTGGTGACCCGGGGCACCAACGAGCCGTACCGGATGTTCACCTCGCGCGCCGAGTACCGGCTGCTGCTGCGCGAGGACAACGCCGATTTGCGCCTGACGCCGCGCGGGCGCGAACTGGGCCTGGTCGACGATCGCCGCTGGCACGCGTTCGGCGAACGGGCGCGGGCGATCGAGGCGGAACAGGCGCGTCTGTCCTCGCTGCGCGTCGACCGCGCGCGGCGCGACGATGCGGAGCTGGCCGAGTATCTGGGCGGACGCCCCGAGGATGCGACGCTGATGGATCTGCTGCGCCGGCCGCAAGTGGACTACCAGGGCCTGCTCGCGCGGCTTCCGGAACTCGCGGTGGACCTCCCCGAGTCGGTCGCCGACCAGGTCGAGATCCAGGCCAAGTACGCGGGCTACATCGAGCGCCAGATGGACGAGATTCGGCGGCAGGATCGCTTCGAGACCACCGCGCTGCCGGCGGATCTCGACTACGAGCGCGTCCACGGGCTGTCCGCCGAGATCCGGCAGACGCTGACCCGATTCCGACCGCACACGCTGGGTCAGGCCCAGCGCATTCCCGGGGTCACGCCGGCGGCGCTGTCGGCGCTGGCCGTTCATCTGAAGCAGCGCGCCGCCCGTGCCTGAACAGCCTGCCGCGGCGCTGACCGCGGCCTGTGCGGCCCGCGGCCTCGACCCGGCGTGGATCCCGGGTGTGGTGCGCTATCTCGAGCTGCTCGAGCGCTGGAACCGGGTCCACAACCTGACCGCCGTCCGGGGCGCACAGGCCATGCTCGACCGTCACGTGCTCGACAGCCTGACCCTGCTGCCGTGGCTGCACGGCGACCGGGTGTTGGACGTCGGCAGCGGCGCCGGGCTTCCGGGCCTGGTGCTGGCGCTGGCCGACCCGGAACGGGAGTACCTGCTGGTGGACTCGGCGGCAAAGCGCGTGCGCTTCCTGCGGGCGGCGATCGCGGAACTGGCGCTGTCACGCGTCACCGCGCTGCACACGCGCATCGAGGACCTGCGGCCGGAGCACGGTTTTGCTACCGTGGTGTCGCGGGCTTTCGCCGCGCCCCCGGAGTTCGTGCGCCGGGCCGGGCATTGCGTGGCACCGGGCGGCCGGCTGCTGGCGATGCTTGGCCAGCCCGGGGCCGCGCAGGCCGCCCTGCCCGGAGGGTGGTCGTATCGCAACATCGTACCGGTTAGCATTCCCGGGTCACCGGCCAGCCGGCACATCGCCATCATCGAGAGAGAAAGCGCGTGACTCAGACCTTGGCCATCACGAACCAGAAGGGCGGGGTCGGCAAGACCACCACCTGCGTGAATCTGGCCGCATCGCTGGTGCGGCTCGGGCGGCGGGTGCTGGTGATCGACCTGGACCCCCAGGGAAACGCGACCACCGGCAGCGGCCACGACAAGCACGGCCAGGGCCCGACGAGCTGCGAGCTGCTGCTGGGCGAAGAAAGGCTCGCCGGCTGCGTGCGCCGGGTCGATTCGGGGTTCGACCTGGTGCCGGCCAACGGCGACCTGACCCTGGCCGAGGTCCGGCTGATGACGATGGAGCGCCGCGAGTTCCGGCTGCGCGAAATGCTCCAGAGCGCGAGTTCCGACTACCACCACGTGCTGATCGACTGCCCGCCGTCGCTGAACCTGCTGACGGTGAACGCGCTGGTCGCAGCCGACGGCGTGCTGATCCCGATGCAGTGCGAGTACTACGCGCTGGAAGGACTGACCGCGCTGATGGGCACGATCGAGAGCATCCAGCGCGGACCCAACCCGCGGCTGCGCATCGCCGGACTGCTACGGACGATGTTCGATCCGCGCAACCGGCTGTCCGGCGAGGTCTCCGATCAGCTGCTGGGGCACTTCGGCGAGCGCGTGTTCCGGACCATCGTGCCGCGCAACGTACGCCTGGCCGAGGCGCCGAGCTTCGGCCAGCCGGCCTTGCTGTATGATGCCAGCTCGCGCGGGGCGGTGGCCTACCTGGCGCTGGCCGGAGAAATGCTACGCCGTCCCGCGAGCGGAGGCCCCTCGCCCGCCGGGATCTGACCGCCCCCCGCGGACGCGCTGGGAGAAAGGTTCATCTGGGCGGAACGAACGCACCACCTGTCGGGAACAGACACGATGGTCAAACGCAGAAGTGGTCTCGGACGAGGGCTCGAAGCCCTGCTCAGCGGCAACGAACGCCCGGAGCCGGATCAGGACCGGCTGGAACACCTGCCGATCGAGCAGGTTCGCAGAGGCCGGTACCAGCCCCGGGTGCACATGGCGCCCGAGGCACTCGAGGAACTCGCGACCTCGATCCGCTCCCAGGGAATCGTACAGCCGATCGTGGTGCGCCGGATCGGCGACGGCTACGAACTGATCGCCGGCGAACGCCGCTGGCGCGCGGCCCAGATAGCCGGACTCGAAACCATCCCGGCGGTCGTGCGCGACATCCCGGACCAGGCCGCGGCGGCGATGGCGCTGATCGAGAACATCCAGCGCGAGAACCTGAACCCGCTGGAAGAGGCCGAGGCGATCCGCCGGCTGATCGGCGAGTTCGAGATGACGCACCAGACCGCGGCCGACGCGGTCGGCCGTTCCCGCACCGCGGTCACGAATCTGCTGCGGCTGCTCGAACTGCACGATACGGTGAAGGAGCGGGTCAGCCGGCGCGAACTGGAGATGGGCCACGCCCGTTGCCTGCTCGCGCTGCCCACGGAACGGCAGCCGCATGCGGCGGAATTGATCGTGAAGCGCCAGCTGTCGGTGCGCGAATCCGAGCGACTGGTGCGCCGCCTGCTGGCCGAACCCGCGACGCTGGCCCCGGCACCGCGCCCACTGCCGGAGGTGCGCCAACTGGAGACCCGGCTGTCGGACACCCTCGGGGCCGCAGTGCAGGTGCGCTACAACCGGGCAGGCAAGGGACGCCTGGTGATCGAGTACAACAGCCTGGACGAACTCGATGGCATCCTCGCCCATATTCATTGATTCGGCATGCCCCCCATGGGTGGTGCCCAGCGCCGGGGTTGGCGGAGATCTCGCTCTGCCAGCTTCATGGGCACCCGACCATGTCCGCTCCTCCGGAGCAAGTATTCCGGGGGGGTCCTGCCCCCGAAGCCTGAGGGGTGTTGGCGGGGGGGCGTTTCCGGACTCGCTCGAGCCTTCCCTGGGCGCTCTGCGGCGGCCATCCATGGCCGCCGACGGTCCGGAAACGCCCCCCCGCCAACACCCCGCCCCCGGGCGCTCCGGGTTTGACCTGATCATTAGGCCACTCTTATACTTCGCGCACTTTCTCGGGGAGGGGCGCGCCCTTGGCCGCGTCCGTTACATGACGCCAAAGACCGCCACGCCCGCAGTGCAGTCGTTCGGATTGCAGCTCGCGTTGACGCTGATCGTCTCGGCCGCCCTCCTTCCGCTCGGCACTGGCCCGGCCTTCGCGGCGCTGTTGGGCGGGATCATTGCAGCCGCGGGCAACCTGCTCGTGATCGCGCTGGTGTTCCGACGCTATCGGGCGGCAGAGCCAGGAAGCCTGGCAACCCGTATGATGGGTGCCGAACTGGCGCGGCTCGGGCTGGTCGCAGCCGGATTCGGCCTCGTGTTCGCCAACGTGAAGGATCCGGCGGTGTTCGCGCTGTTCGGCACCTTCCTGGCGGTGCACCTTGTGCCGGTGTGGTGGATGCACCGGGTTTCTGCTCAAGCAATGAAGAGATAACCGCATGGCTTCAGGAAGCGAACTGCCCACCATGGAAGAGCACATCGCTCACCATCTGTCCAATCTCACCTTCGGTTACCATCCCGAGACGGGGCTGGGCTTCGCGATGACCAGTGCCGAAGCCGACGCGATGGGGTTCTGGGCCATCCACGTCGACTCGATGCTCTGGTCGATCGGCCTCGGCTTGCTGTTCATCCTGGCGTTCCGCGCCGCCGCCAAGCGGGCCACTGCCGGCGTGCCCGGCGGCTGGCAGAATTTCGTCGAGTGGATCGTCGAGTTCGTCGACGAGAACGTCCGCGGCTCGTTCAAGCACAAGAACGACATGGTCGCGCCACTGGCGCTGACGATCTTCATCTGGGTCTTCCTGCTGAACCTGATGGACCTGGTGCCGGTGGACCTGGTCCCGCACCTCGCCTACCTGGCCGGCGTGCCGTACATGAAGATCGTGCCGACCACCGACGTGAACGTGACCGTCGGCCTCGCGCTCGGCGTGTTCATCCTGATCCTGTACTACAGCCTGAAGATCAAGGGCCCGGTCGGCTTCATCAAGGAACTCACGGGGATCCCGTTTCAGACCAAGATCACCGTGATCAAGCCGATCTTCTGGGTGATCAACTTCGTGCTCGAGACGATCAACCTGATCGCGAAGCCGGTCTCTCTCGCACTGCGACTCTTCGGAAACCTCTACGCCGCGGAAATGATCTTCATCCTGATCGGCGTGATGTATTCCGCCGGCCTCGTGCTGGGACTGGTCGGCGGCGTGCTGCACGTCGGCTGGGCGATCTTCCACATTCTCGTCGTGCCGCTGCAGGCCTTCATCTTCATGGTGCTGACGGTCGTCTACATCGACATGGCGTACAGCGAAGACCACTAGGGTTCGCTATCTTCTCAACCCAACTGACCGATTCAAAAACTCGACTGGAGATACATCGATGGAAATGGCAAACGCTCTGATCGTCCTGGCTGGCTCCCTGCTTCTGGGTCTGGCCGCCGTCGGCGCCGCGATCGGCGTGGGAACCCTTGGCGGCCGCTTTCTCGAAGGCGCCGCGCGCCAGCCCGAACTGATCCCGATGCTGCGCACCCAGTTCTTCATCGTGATGGGTCTGACCGACGCGGTCCCGATGATCGGCGTCGGTATCGGCCTGTACGTGCTGTTCGCCCTGGGCGGCTGAGGCTGAGCGAGTCCCGCGGACCCCTCACCACTCGTCAACCGAGGTACCAGGATGAACATCAATCTGACCATCATCGGCCAGTTGCTGGCATTCAGCGTATTCGTATGGTTCACCATGCGTTTCGTCTGGCCGCCGCTGTCCGGTGCTCTGGAGACGCGGCGCAAGAAGATCGCCGACGGCCTCGCTGCCGCCGAGCGGGGCCAGAACGAGCAACGTCTCGCCGAGGAACGGGCGAAGGACGTGATCAAGCAGGCCAAGCAGCAGGCCAACGAGATCCTCGCCGCCGCACAGAAGCGTGCCAACGAGGTGGTCGAAGAAAGCAAGACCACGGCCCGCGAGGAAGGCGAGCGCATCAAGGAAGCCGCCCAGGCCGACATTGAGCAGGAACTGAACCGGGCACGCGAGGAACTCCGCAAGCAGCTGTCCAGGCTGGTGGTGCAGGGCGCCGAACAGATCCTGGCCAAGGAGATCGACGCGAAGGCGCACGGCAACCTGCTGAAAGATCTGGCTTCACGGCTGTAAGGAGCCCCCATGTCCGACATGACTCCGGTCGCCCGCCCCTACGCTCGCGCGGCCTTCGAACTGGCGCAGTCGCAAGACGCGCTGCAGATCTGGGACGACGAACTCTCGCTGCTCGCGGCGATCGCCACCGACGACCGCGTGCGCGCCGTGCTTGCCGACCCGCGGGTCGAGCGAAACGCCAAGGCGAAGCTGATGCTGGACATCGCGGAAGGGGAGCTCAGCCCCGAGGTCCAGAACTTTCTGCGGCTGCTGGCCGAGCGCGGCCGGCTGTCCGCGTTGCCGTCGGTGCAGGCACAGTTCGCTGCGCTGAAGGCGGAAACCGAAAAGAAGGTCGTTGCGCAGGTCGTGTCCTACCGCAAGGTGACCCAGGCCCAGGAAAAACAGATTCTCGACGCGCTGCGTCAGCGTCTGGGCTGCGAGGTCGAACTGGATTGCTCGGTCGATGAATCCCTGCTCGGCGGCGTCGTGATCCGCGCCGGAGACCTGGTCATCGACGGGTCGGTGCGGGGCAAGCTGAACCGCATGGCCGCCCATTTGAGTCGCTAAGAGGATTTCATTCATGCAACTGAACCCTTCCGAGATCAGTGATCTCATCAAACAGCGCATCGAAAAGTTCGAGGTCAGCGAAGAGGCCCGGAACGAGGGGACCGTGGTCAGCCTGACCGACGGCATCTGCCGCATCCACGGCCTCAGCGACGTGATGCAGGGGGAAATGATCGAATTCCCCGGCGACACCTACGGCATGGCGCTGAACCTCGAGCGCGACTCGGTCGGCGCGGTGGTCCTCGGCGACTACAAGAACATCAGCGAAGGCGACACGGTGCGCTGCACCGGGCGCATCCTCGAAGTGCCGGTCGGCGCCGGCCTGCTCGGCCGCGTGGTCGACGCACTCGGGCGGCCGATCGATGGCAAGGGCCCGGTCGCGACCGACATGACCACGCCGATCGAAAAGATCGCGCCGGGCGTAATCGAGCGCCAGTCGGTTTCGCAGCCGCTGCAGACCGGTCTGAAGGCGATCGACTCGATGGTGCCGATCGGCCGCGGCCAGCGCGAACTGATCATCGGCGACCGCCAGACCGGCAAGACCGCGGTGGCCGTGGACGCGATCATCAACCAGATCGGCTCGGGCGTGAAGTGCATTTACGTCGCGGTGGGCCAGAAGGCCTCGTCGGTCGCGAACGTCGTGCGCCGGCTCGAGGACGCGGGGGCGATGGAGCACACCATCATCGTCGCGGCCAACGCTTCCGAATCGGCCGCGATGCAGTTCATCGCGCCCTACTCCGGCTGTTCGATGGGCGAGTACTTCCGCGACCGCGGCGAAGACGCACTGATCATCTACGACGACCTGACCAAGCAGGCCTGGGCCTACCGCCAGGTGTCGCTGCTGCTGCGCCGCCCGCCCGGCCGCGAGGCGTATCCCGGCGACGTGTTCTACCTTCATTCGCGGTTGCTGGAGCGCGCATCGCGCGTGAATGCCGAATACGTCGAGCAGTTCACCAACGGCGAAGTCACCGGCCGCACCGGCTCGCTGACCGCGCTGCCGATCATCGAGACCCAGGCCGGTGACGTGTCGGCGTTCGTTCCGACCAACGTGATCTCGATCACCGACGGGCAGATCTTCCTGGAAACCGACCTGTTCAACGCCGGCATCCGGCCCGCGATCAACGCCGGTCTGTCGGTATCGCGCGTGGGCGGTGCCGCCCAGACCAAGATCATCAAGAAGCTCGGCGGCGGCGTGCGCCTGGCGCTGGCGCAGTACCGCGAACTCGCCGCGTTCTCGCAGTTCGCGTCCGATCTCGACGAACTGACCCGCAAGCAGCTCGACCGCGGCAAGCGGGTGACCGAACTGATGAAACAGGGGCAGTTCTCGCCGCTGTCGATCGCGGAGATGGCGTTCTCGCTGTTCGCTGCCAACGAGGGCTTCCTCGACGACGTCGAGGCCGACCAGATCGTGCGCTTCGAGAAGGCATTGCTCGACTACATCCGCTCCTCGCAGAAAGCGCTGCTGGACACGATCAACGAGTCCGGCGATTACAACGCGGAGATCGAATCGGGGATGCGCAAGGCCCTGGAAGAGTTCAAGGCCAAACACAGCTGGTAACGGGGGCACGCAATGGCGGGCACAAAGGAAATCCGGTCGCAGATCAAGAGTATCAAGAGTACTCAGAAGATCACCAAGGCGATGGAAATGGTCGCCGCGTCGAAGATGCGGCGGGCCCAGGAGCGGATGGAAGAATCGCGCCCCTACGCCCGAAAGATCCACAGCGTGATCGGACACGTCGCGATGGCGAACGCCGAGTACCGGCATCCGTTCATGATGGAACGCGAGGTCAAGCGGGTCGCGATGATCATCGTCTCGACCGACCGCGGGCTCTGCGGCGGCCTGAACGTGAATCTGTTCAAGAAAGCCGTCACGGAGATGCGGCACTACCGCGAGCAGGGGATCGAGGTCGACCTGTGCCTGTTCGGCAACAAGGCGCTCGGTTTCTTCAAGCGCCTGGGCGGCAACATCATCGCCGAGGCCACCCATCTCGGCGACCGGCCGCGGCTGACCGACCTGATCGGCGGCATCAAGGTCGTGCTCGACCGTTTCCGCGAGGGCCAGATCGACCGTGTGCTGCTGGTCGAGAACAAGTTCGTGAACACGATGACGCAGAAGCCGGTCGTGTCGCAGATGCTGCCGACCGCGCCCAGCGACGAGCGCGAGCTGAAGCACCATTGGGACTACATCTACGAGCCCGACACGCACCCGGTGCTCGACACGCTGCTCGAACGCTACGTCGAGTCGATGATTTACCAGGCAGTGGTCGAGAACGTGGCCTGCGAGATGGCCGCGCGCATGGTGGCGATGAAGTCGGCCTCGGACAATGCCGGCTCGCTGATCAAGGAGCTGCAGCTGATCTACAACAAGGCCCGCCAGGCGGCGATCACGCAGGAGATCTCGGAGATCGTCGGCGGCGCCGCTGCCGTGTAGAACGCGCCACTCCCGCGCTGTCCGTCGGCCTCGCGCCCAGACAAGAATTTGCGACTTAGAGGAATGAACACATGAGTTCTGGAAAGATTGTCGAAATCATCGGCGCGGTGGTCGACGTGGAGTTTCCGCGCAACGCTGTTCCGAGGGTCTACGAGGCTTTGCGCCTGAAGGACCTCGACCTGACGCTCGAGGTGCAGCAGCAGCTCGGCGACGGCGTCGTGCGCACCATCGCGATGGGCAGCACCGACGGACTGAAGCGCCAGACCGAGGTCGTCGCCACCGGCAACGCGATCCAGGTGCCGGTCGGCACCGCGACGCTGGGCCGGGTGATGGACGTACTCGGAAGGCCGGTCGACAACGCCGGTCCGGTCGAGGCGCCCGAGCACTGGTCGATCCACCGCGCCGCTCCCAGCTTCGACGAACAGGCGGGTTCGACCGAACTGCTCGAGACCGGCATCAAGGTGATCGACCTGCTCTGCCCGTTCGCGAAAGGTGGCAAGGTCGGCCTGTTCGGCGGCGCCGGGGTCGGCAAGACCGTGAACATGATGGAGCTGATCCGCAACATCGCGATCGAGCACAGCGGCTACTCGGTGTTCGCGGGCGTCGGCGAGCGGACCCGCGAGGGCAACGACTTCTACCACGAAATGAAGGAGTCGAACGTTCTCGACAAGGTCGCGCTGGTCTACGGCCAGATGAATGAGCCGCCGGGCAACCGCCTGCGCGTCGCGCTCACCGGCCTGACGATGGCCGAGTTCTTCCGCGACGAAGGCCGCGACGTGCTGATGTTCATCGACAACATCTACCGCTACACGCTGGCCGGAACCGAGGTGTCGGCGCTGCTCGGACGTATGCCGTCGGCGGTGGGCTACCAGCCGACGCTGGCCGAGGAAATGGGTGTGCTGCAGGAACGCATCACCTCGACCCAGAAGGGCTCGATCACGTCGATCCAGGCGGTCTACGTGCCGGCGGACGACTTGACCGACCCGTCGCCGGCGACGACCTTCGCGCACCTCGACGCGACCGTCGTGCTGTCGCGCCAGATCGCCGAGCTCGGGATCTATCCGGCGGTGGACCCGCTCGACTCGACCAGCCGCCAGCTCGATCCCAACATCATCGGGCACGAGCACTACGATACCGCGCGCGCGGTGCAGAACACGCTGCAGCGCTACAAGGAACTGAAGGACATCATCGCGATCCTCGGGATGGACGAACTGTCCGAGGACGACAAGCTGCTGGTGGCCCGGGCGCGCAAGATCCAGCGCTTCCTGTCGCAGCCGTTCTTCGTCGCCGAGGTGTTCACCGGTTCCGCGGGCAAGTACGTGTCGCTGAAGGACACGATCCGCGGCTTCAACGCGATCGTCTCCGGCGAATACGACCACCTGCCGGAGCAGGCGTTCTACATGGTCGGATCGATCGAGGAAGCCGCCGAGAAGGCCGAGAAACTCAAGTGAGGACTCTCGCCTACCGCGCCACGGCCCCAGCGAAGCATGACGCGCCGGCATGCGCTGCGCGCGGCCTTCACGTCAAGGAGCGTTCCCCATGGCCATGACCATCCATGTCGACGTCGTCAGCGCCGAGGAGTCGATCTACTCCGGCGAGGCCTACATGATCGCGGCCCCCACCGAACTCGGCGAGATCGGCGTCTATCCCCGCCACACGCAGCTGCTCGCCCGGCTGAAACCCGGGGAACTGCGCATCCGCGAGAGCGAGCAGGGCGAGCCGCAGCATGTGTTCGTGTCCGGCGGGATCATCGAAGTGCAACCGCATGTGGTCACCGTGCTCGCGGACACCGCGATCCGGGCCAAGGATCTCGACGAGGCCGAAGCGCTGGAGGCCAAGCGCCGGGCCGAGGACGCGCTGGCGCATTCCAAGGCCGAGTTCGACTACGCAAAGGCGCAGGCCGAACTCGTCGAGGCGGCGGCACGCCTGCAAATGATCCAGAAGCTGCGCCGTTCCAGCTGATCGTGGCCGTGCCGTTCCGGAACGGGACCCGGCTCCGCCCGCGGGCGGTCCGGGCAAGGCCTGAATGACGCCATGACGCGACCGCTGCACGTGGTGGTACTGGCCGCCGGCAAGGGCACGCGCATGCGCTCCAGACGGCCCAAGGTGCTGCAGCCGCTCGGCGGCCTGCCGCTGATCCGCCATGTCCTCGAGCGCGCACGCGCGCTTTCCCCGGACGCGATCACCGTGGTGGTCGGGCACGAAGCGGCGCAGGTCCGGAACGCCGCCGGGGCCGAGGACATCCGCTTCGTCGAGCAGCGCGAGCAGAAAGGCACTGGCCACGCGGTGCATCTCGCGCTCGCCGGCCAGGATCCGGATTCCCGCGTGCTGGTGCTCTACGGCGACGTCCCGCTGGCGCCCCGCGCCGATCTCGACGCCTGCCTGGCCGCCAATGCCCCGCTGGCAGTGCTGGGAGCCGAGATCGCCGACCCCACCGGCTACGGCCGGCTGATCGAACAGCCGCCGGGCCATCTCGACCGCATCGTCGAGGAACGGGACGCCGATCCGGCGACGCGGTCGATCAGCCGGATCAATACCGGGATCCTCTGCGCCGGCGCGCGCGATCTGCTGCGCTGGCTCGCGGCCGGCGAGGCCGCGGCGGAACAACGCCGCGGCGAGTGGTACCTGACCGATGTCGTGGCCGAGGCCCGCGGCGAGGACTGCCCGGTTGCGCTGCTGATGAGCAGCCGGCCCGAGGCGGTGCTCGGAATCAACGACCGGGTACAGCTCGCGGCCCAGGAACGGCTGCTGCAACGGGATCGCGCCGAACGCTGCATGCGCGACGGGCTGCGGCTCGGCGACCCGGCCCGTTTCGACCTGCGCGGCTCGCTGGCATCCGGCAGCGACTGTTTCATCGACGTCAACGTGATCATCGAGGGCGACGTGCGCCTGGGCGACGCGGTGACCATCGGCCCGGGCTGCCGGCTGCGGAACGTGACCGTCGGCGACGGCGCGGTGATCGACGCCCACTCGCTGCTGGAATCCTGTAGCGTCGGTCCGGACTGTCACGTGGGGCCGTTCGCGCGCCTGCGCCCCGGCGCCCGTCTCGACGCGGGGGCCCGGGTCGGCAATTTCGTCGAAATGAAGAACGCTCTGCTCGGCCCCGGCGCGAAGGCGAACCACCTCAGCTATCTCGGAGACGCGTCGGTCGGCGCACGCGCCAACATCGGTGCGGGCACGATCACCTGCAACTACGACGGTGCGAACAAACACCGAACCGATATCGGCGCCGACGCGTTCATCGGCTCGAACTCGGCGCTGGTCGCACCCGTTCGCGTCGGGGCCGGCGCCACCGTGGGCGCGGGCACGGTGCTGACCCGGGACGCCCCGCCCGAACAATTGACCCTCGCCCGCGCACCACAGCGAACGCTGGAAGGCTGGCGCCGCCCCGTCAAGCGCCCGCGCGCGCCCGAAAACGACTAGACTCCGCGCCATGTGTGGAATCGTTGCCGGCATCGCCGAGCGAAACATCGTCCCGATCCTGATCGAGGGTCTGCGCAACCTCGAGTACCGAGGCTACGATTCGGCGGGCATCGCGGTACTCGCCGATGGCGACCTGCTGCGCGAACGCACGCTGGGCAAGGTCGCAACGCTTGCGGACGCGGTCGAGCGGAGCGCACTGAAGGGCACCGCCGGCATCGCGCATACCCGCTGGGCCACGCATGGCGCGCCGAGTTCGGGCAACGCCCACCCTCACGTGTCGGCGGACCGAATTGCGGTGGTCCACAACGGGATCATCGAGAACCACGGCGAGCTGCGCGCCGGTCTGGAGGCGCGCGGCCACCGCTTCACCTCCGAGACCGATACCGAGGTGATCGCCCATCTGATTTGCGAGGAACTCGGCAACGGCAGCGGCGACCTGCTCACGGCGCTGCGCGCGGCGGCCCGCCGGCTCCACGGGGCCTATGCCATCGCCGCGATCGACCGGGACGCTCCCCAGCGCATCGTGCTCGCGCGCGAGGGCAGCCCGCTGGTGATCGGTCTTGGCATCGGGGAAAACTTCGCCGCCTCCGACATCCAGGCATTGCTTCCGGTCACGCAGCGCTTCGTCGATCTGGAGGACGGCGATTTCGCGGTGCTGGAGCGCATCGCGATCACCGTGGTCGATGCGGATGGCCATCCGGTCCACCGACCGGTGCGCGAGAGCAGCCGGGAGGCGCTGGCGGCCGACCGCGGCGGCTACCGGCACTTCATGCTGAAGGAGATCCATGAGCAGCCGGAGGCCGTTGCCGCGACGCTCGAGGGGCGCATCGGCACGCAGACGCTGCTGCCGAACCTGCTCGGACCGGACACCGCAAGCCAGCTCGCGGCGGTGCAGGCGGTGCAGATCGTCGCCTGCGGCACCAGCTATCATGCCGGCCTGGTGGCACGCTACTGGCTCGAGGCCGCGCTGGGGCTGCCGTGCCAGGTCGAAGTGGCCAGCGAGTTCCGGTACCGGCCGCATGTGGTGCAACCGGGGACGCTGCTGGTGGTGATCTCCCAGTCCGGCGAAACCGCCGATACCCTCGCGGTGCTGAAGCAGTCCCGGCAGGAGGCGTTCTGTGCCCGGCTGGCGATCTGCAACGTGCCGGAGAGCGCGATGGTGCGCAACGCCGACCTGGTGCTGATGACCCACGCCGGACCGGAGATCGGTGTGGCATCGACCAAGGCCTTCACCACCCAGCTGGTGGCGCTGGCCCTGCTCGTCCTGCTGCTGGCCGAACACGCGCCCGGCGCCCGCATGGACGTCGCGACCCGCGCCCAGTGGGTGCAGGCGCTGCGCGCGCTGCCCGAGCAGATCCGGCAGGTGCTCGCGATGGATGCCGCGGTGGCGGAGGTGGCCGAACAGCTGGTCGAGCGACAGCATGCGCTGTTCCTCGGCCGCGGGCAGCACTTTCCGATCGCGCTGGAGGGCGCGCTGAAGCTGAAGGAGATCTCCTACATTCACGCAGAGGCCTATCCCTCGGGCGAGTTGAAGCACGGGCCGCTGGCATTGGTCGACGCCGACATGCCGGTGGTGGCCGTGGCCCCGAACGACCCGCAGCTCGAGAAACTGGCGAGCAACCTGCAGGAGGTGCGCGCGCGCGGCGGGGAACTGATCGTGTTCGCCGACGACGAAACCTCGCAGGCGCTCGGCAGCGCAGACACCTGGATCGGGCTGCCCGGCCGCAATTCGTTCCCCTGGCTCGCCCCGGTGCTGTTCACCGTGCCGCTGCAGCTGCTCGCCTACCACACCGCGGTGCTGAAAGGCACCGATGTCGACCAGCCGCGCAACCTCGCCAAGTCCGTCACCGTCGAGTAGCCAGGGAGCGACGTCCTCGATGGCCCCGGAAACGCCACGCCGCTGGTCACAAAGGGTCACCGAACACAGCGATGCGCTCGACCTCGAGGCCGGGGTCTTCACCCTCGACGATCCGCGGCAGATCGCGCTGTCCCTGAAGCGGTCGGCCGACCGCAGCGCGCGCCGCAAGACCGACCCGTTCCGGTCCGCGATGTCGATGCTCAACTTCTACATCAACCGGGCCGGGGGCAATCTCCCCGACGCGCGGCGGGCCTGCCTGGAACGGGCCAAGGATGAGCTCCGCGCCGCCTACGGCAGGCCCCGGCGCGACCGGCCAGCGTGACACCCGGCTCCGGGGCAATCCAGTGCGCATGAACCGGCGCATCACCCATGTCGCGGGCTTCGACGATGCGCCGTTCCCGCGCGACCACCGGGGTCCCGTGCTGGTGGTCGGGACCGTTTTCGCGGGAAGTCGGCTCGAGGGCGTGCTCTCGACCCGCGTGCGCCGCGACGGGATCAACGCCACCGAGCGCCTGGCCCGGTCGCTGACGGGCTCGCGCCACTTCCCCCAGCTCCAGGCCATCCTGCTGCAAGGCATCGCGTTCGCGGGCTTCAACGTGGTCGACCTCGCGGCGCTGCACCGCGAAACCGGTCTGCCGGTGCTGGTCGTGGCACGCCGCCCGCCGGATCTTGCGGCGATCCGCCGCGCACTGCTCGAACATGTGCCCGGCGGCCTGCGCAAATGGCGGCTGATCGAGGCGGCCGGGCCGATGGAACCCATCGCGGGCGTGCAGGTGCAGCGTCAGGGGCTGGATCCCGAAGACGCCCGGATGCTGGTGGAGGCATTGCAGATTCACGGCAAATTGCCGGAACCCCTGCGCACCGCCCACCTGATCGCCGGCGGCATCGCCACCGGAGAAAGCCGGCACCGTCCGTGACCCGCGGCCGCGGTTTGGCGTGCAGGCCCGAAGGCCCTATCCTCTCGGAAGAACGCAGCGGGCCAGTGCCCAAACGCATGCCCGGCAAGAGGTACTCGGAGATGACGAACGCGATACAGGGCCGAATCGCCCGCGGCCAACGTTGGCGGCGAGGCGCAACGGCGTGGCTCCTCGCGCTCCTGCTGCTCGCAGGCGCGATCGGCAGCAACCTCGGCTGCGCACCGCGGACCGAGTTCAGGAGCGAGCGGCTCGCCTACGAACAGAACACCATCGAGATCGTGCAACGCGTCGCTCCCAGCGTCGTGTCGGTACGCGTATCGGCGCCCGGAACACCGGCCGAAGGCGAGTCGGACGGCCAGCGCGTCGCCGGCGGCAGCGGTTTCGTGGTGGACGGCGCGGGACGCATCATCACCAACTTTCACGTGGTCGCGATGGCGATCGGCGAAGGGCCGGACGACACGGTCGAACTGGCCCCCGGCGCACGCCTGAGCGTCTCCTACCTCGGCAGCCCCGAGACCGAGCATCCGGTCCGGATCCTGGGCGCAAACCCGGACGTCGACCTGGCGTTGCTGGAGCTGATCGAGCCGGACCGGGCCCCGTTCGTACCGCCGATCCCGCTGGCCGATTCCGACCGGGTGCAGGTCGGCCAGAAGGCGGTCGCGATCGGCAACCCCTTCGGGCTGCATTCCAGCGTGACCGCCGGCATCGTCTCCGCGGTCGAGCGCACCCAGCCCGGGCTGGTGGGAATCGAGATCCCGTACATCCAGACCGATGCCGCGATCAACCCCGGCAACTCGGGAGGTCCGCTGCTGAACTCGGCGGCGCAGGTCGTCGGCGTGAACAATACCATTCTGGCTCCGGCGGGGG
Organism: Thioalkalivibrio paradoxus ARh 1; assembly: GCF_000227685.2. GTDB lineage: Bacteria > Pseudomonadota > Gammaproteobacteria > Ectothiorhodospirales > Ectothiorhodospiraceae > Thioalkalivibrio > Thioalkalivibrio paradoxus. The sequence goes on from NZ_CP007029.1 coordinate 3,657,597, forward strand.
CGTTCGCTGGCATCGGCCTGGCCGTGCCCAGCAATCTGTTGCGCGAGGCGATGGCCGAGTTGCTCGCCGGAGGGCTGTCCGGCCTTGCGGCCGCGGCCGCACAGCTTCCGGACCGCCCCCGCATCGGGCTGCAGATCGCACTGCGCGTCGCAGACTACCCGCGTGCGCTGCGGGAGCGTCTGGAACTGCCGCCCCAGGGGGTCGTGGTCACCGGGGTCGCCCGAAACGGACCGGGCGACCGCGCCGGGATCCGGGGGCCGGAAGGCGTGGTGGTCGTCGACGGGCAGCCCTTCCCGTACGGCATGGACGTGATCACCGCGATCGACGGCGAACCCGTTGCGCGCGCGATCGACGTGCAGCGCGTCGTGCTCCAGCGCGACGCCGGAGACATCGTGACCGTAACGATCTGGCGCGACGGCGAGGCGATGGATCTCGAGGTCGCGCTGGAGGTGGTCCCGCGGGAGGACGAATGAGGCCGCCGGCGGACACGCGGGAAGGCGCGTTGCAACCGGAGCGCAGCGAAGGCTACGAACGCGCGATCGACCTGCTGCGCGCCTGCGCGACGCCCGACGGCTTTCTCGCCACGCCGACCCAGCGCTCGAACTACCGGCGCATCTGGGCCCGCGATGGCGCGATCCTGGCGCTGGCAGCGCTTGGCACCGACGACGCCGAGCTGATCGCAACCGCCCGATGCACGCTGCAGGTGCTGGCAACGCACCAGGGACCGCATGGCGAGATCCCGAGCAACGTGGACCCGGCCACCGGGCGCGTCAGCTATGGCGGGACCACCGGGCGCGTCGATGCCGACCTCTGGTTCGTGATCGCCTGCGCGGAATACTGGCGCGCGACCGGCGATGGAGACTTTCTCGATCGCATGCTGCCCGCAATCGAGAAGGTGCGCTTCTTGCTCGGGGCCTGGGAATTCAACAACCGCGGGCTGCTGTACGTACCGGTGACCGGGGACTGGGCCGACGAGTATCTGCAGAGCGGCTACGTGCTCTACGACCAGTTGCTGTATCTGCAGGCCCAGCGCGGCTTCGCTGCGCTGCATGAGGCAATGCACGGGTCCGCCGACCATGCGCTGGGCGAGCGCATCGGGCGTCTCCACCATCTGATCCGCGGGAACTACTGGTTCAACGGAGACGGCACGGTGCCCGGCGACGTGTACCACGAAGTGCTGTACCGCAAGGGACTCGAGGCCGCCCCGCACTGCGCCGACTGCTATTGGATGCCGTATTTTTCGCCCAGCGGCTACGGCTACCGCTTCGACGCCTTCGCTAACCTGCTCGCGTCGCTGTTCGGCGTGGCGGACGCTGCCCAGCGCGAACGTGTCGATGCCTTCATCGCCGAGCAACTGCTGAGCGACGAGTTGCCGCTGCTGCCGGCGTTCCATCCAGTGATCGAGCCGGTCGACGAGGACTGGGAGGATCTGCAGGTGATGTTTTCCTACACGTTCAAGAACCGGCCCTACGAGTTTCACAACGGCGGCCTCTGGCCGATGCTGACCGGCTTCCATGTCGCCGACCTCGCGCACCGGGGCCACAGGCAACCGGCGCAAGACCTGCTCGCCGCGATCCACCGTGCCAACGCGCTGACCATGGACGGCGAGCCGTGGAGCTTTCCCGAATTCGTGCACGGCCGGGAGCTGACCCCCGGCGGCACGCGCCGCCAAGGCTGGAGCGCGGCGGCGGCGGTGATCGGGGAAAACGCCCTGCACGGCCGGACGCTGTTTCGGGTCACCAGCAATGCCTGATCGCGTGATCCTCTGCACCGACCTCGACCGCACGGTGATTCCCAACGGGGATCAGCCAGAGTCGCCCGAGGCCCGCCCCCGGCTGCACCGTTTTGCCGGCCGGTCCGAAACCGTGCTGGTCTACGTCAGCGGACGGGACGAGGGCCTGCTGCGCAGCGCGATCCGCGACTACACGCTGCCGGTGCCGGATTTCGCGATCGGCGATGTCGGCACGACGATCTACCGGCTCCAGGGTGAACGCTGGAGCCGGTGGCAGGCCTGGTCGGACGAAATCGCGCCGGACTGGCGGGGCTGGGAGGGGCCGGATCTGGCCGGCTGGCTCGGCGGCATCGACCGGCTGGAGTTGCAGGAACCCGAGAAGCAGAACGACTTCAAACTCAGCTATTACGCCCCCTGCGATATCCGGCCCGCACAGCTGCTGGCAGCCGTTCGCGAACGCCTGGAGCCGCGCGGCGTGCGTGCGAACCTGATCTGGAGCATCGACGAACAAGCGGGCCGCGGGTTGCTGGATATCCTGCCCGCCTCCGCGAACAAGCGCCATGCGATCGAATTCCTGATGCGCGAACAGGATTTCCCCGACCGCGCGACGGTATTCGCCGGCGACAGCGGCAACGACCTCGACGTGCTGGTCAGCGGGCTGCAGGCGGTGTTGGTGCGCAATGCGCCGGATGAAGTGCGCGAAGAGGCGGTGCGCCGCGCCGGAGAGGCCGGCCATCCGGAGCGCCTGTACGTCGCCCGCGGCGGTTTCCTCGGAATGAACGGCCATTACGCCGCCGGGGTTCTCGAGGGGGTCGCCCATTTCCTCCCGCAGACGGTCGCGTGGCTGGCCGAGCGGCCGGGAACGCGCCGCTGACGCCGAGCCCCTCGATCGCGGAGGCGCTCGCCGCGCGGGATGCGTCGCGCGGTGGGGGTTAGCGTGAAAGTCACGGCCTGTCTCGTGTCCCGGGCGACCCGTAGGGCGGAAAAGCGCAGCGTCATCCGCCGTACGGCGTTCGCAGTGCCCAGGCGCCCGCGGCAATCCGGGCGCCAGCTGGCGGATGACGGCCTTCGGCCTTTTCCGCCCTACGCCTCTTTCATCATCGGGGGTGGCCACATAGGCCGTGGAAGTTAGCGCAGCAGCGGCGCCTCGACGCGCTCGCGCAGCGCCTTGCCGCCGAGCCGCTCGATCAGCGTCAGCGCAAAATCCATCGCCACGCCGGGGCCGCGGCCGGTGACGATGTCGCCGTCGATCTCCACCGCTGCGCCCGTCGGCTGCAGCCCGCTCTCGTCGAGCGCGCCCGGGTATGCGGTGGCGCGCCGACCACCGAGGATGCCGGCGCTGGCGAGCGCCTTCGGTGCTGCACAGATCGCCGCAACCAGGCGTCCGGCATCCGCCTGCCCGCGCAGCAGCGCCTGCACCCGCGGGTCGTCCCGCAGGTGGTCGGCGCCCGGCAGCCCGCCCGGCAGCACGATCAGATCGAAGGATTGTCCGGCGAGCTCGTCCAGCGGCTGGTCCGGAACGATCACCGTGCCTCGGGAGCAGGTAACCGGCCCCGGCTCGAGCCCGGCCACCACCACGGTGAAACCGGCGCGCCGGAACAGGTCGATGAGCGTCACCGCCTCGAGTTCTTCCGCGCCGGGGGCCAGCGGCACCAGCACCCGGATCGCGTCCGGGGTCCGGGTCACGAACGCTGCCCCAGGATCGCCAGGCCCTTCAGGAGGTTCAGCGCCTCGTTCAGCGCGTAGTCGCGCTGGGCCAAGGGTTCGTCCGGATCGTCGGCATCGACCGCGTCGCGCTCGTTCGCTTCGTCGTTGCCCCGCAGGTGGCGATCGAGGTTCGCCTCGCTCACGCGCGCCGCTCCGTCATCGTTGCGTGCCACCGTCAGAGGTTCGATCTTGATGTCGGGTTCGATCCCCTCGGCCTGGATCGAGCGGCCGTCCGGCGTGTAGTAGCGCGCGGTCGTGAGCTTGATCGCGGTTTCCTGAGCCAGCGGGAGAATCGTCTGCACCGACCCCTTGCCGAAGGTCTGGACGCCCATGATCACCGCCCGCTTGTGGTCCTGCAGCGCCCCGGCGACGATCTCCGACGCCGACGCCGAACCCTCGTTCACCAGCACCACGATCGGCGCACCGGCCGCCACGTCGCCAGGCGACGCGGTGTAGCGGAACTGGGATTCCTGCAGCCGGCCCTCGGTGTACACGATCAGGCCGCTGTCGAGGAAGGCGTCGGAGACACCGACCGCCCCGTTCAGCACGCCCCCCGGATTGTTGCGCAGGTCGAGCACCAGCCCGTTCAGCGGCCCCTCCTCCTTCAGGGATTCGACCGCGCGGACCAGGTCACGCGCGGTACGCGCCTGGAAATTGGTGATCCGGACGTAGCCGAAGCCCGGTTCCAGCGTCTCCCAACGCACGCTCTGCACCCGGATCACGTCGCGGGTGATGGTGATGCGCAGCGGACCGTCGACGCCTTCGCGCATGATGGTCAGCGTAATGTCGGTGCCGCGCTCGCCGCGCATCTTGCTGACCGCGTCGGACAGCGTCATGCCCTTGACCGGGGTGTCGTCGAGGCGAATGATCAGGTCGCCCGCGCGGATGCCGGCGCGGCTGGCCGGGGTATCGTCGATCGGCGCGATCACCTTGACGAAGCCGTCTTCCATCCCGACTTCGATTCCGAGACCGCCGAACTCGCCGCTGGTGCCGACCTGCAGATCGCGGAACTCCCGCTCGTCGAGGTAGGCCGAATGCGGGTCCAGCCCGGACAGCATCCCCTTGATCGCGTTGTCCAGGAGTTCCCGGTCGTCGACCTCGGAGACATAGTTGCGCTTGATGCGCATATACACGTCGGTGAATCGACGCAGGTCTTCCACGGGGATCTGCGCGCCAGCGCCTTCGTGGCGGTCGGCGAATACGCCGAAGGACACGCTCAGAAACAGACCCAGGATGACGCCGATCACGAGCCCGTAGCCGACGCTGAAACGCTTGTTCATACTCGAATCCCCACGCGGGAAGCCATTGATTCCGGATGTTACCACTGCCTGCACCCCTACCGACAATCGCGCGCGGGCGGCGCGGAATCGGGGTGTCGGGCGTGCTAGTTTGAGTCCCACCAGGACGCCGGGTTCAATGTCTCCCCGCGGTGGCGAAGCTCGAAATAGAGCCCCGGCGCGATCACGGCACTCGTCGCCCCTGCGCGGGCGATCACGGCGCCCCGCTCGACGACCGCCCCCTGGCGCACCAGCAGTTCCCGGTTGTTGCCGTACAGGGTGAGGTAGCCATCGCCGTGATCGAGAATCACCAGGAACCCGTACCCCCGCATCCAGTCAGCGTAGACCACCCGCCCGCGGTGCACCGCCTGTACTGGCGCGTCTTCACCCGCCTCGAACACGTCGCCGCGCCACCTCGCGTGCACGCCGCTGCCACGCGATCCGCCATAGCGATGGAGCGTCGCCCCGTCGACCGGCCGCGCCATGCTGCCCCGGCGCGCAGCGAACGAGCCATCTGCCGGCTCCGCGGCTTCCGGGCGCGACGGCGCAGGAGGTGCCGGGGGAGGGGGCGCCGCACGCATCCGCTCCAGCACCCGTTCGAGCGTCTGCGCATTGCGTTCCAGGCGAGTCAGCTCCAGCTCGGCGCGCTCTGCCTCCTGCTGCGCCCGGGCAAGCAGCGCCTGCTGCTCGGCTTCCTGGCGCTCGATCTCGCGCTGCAGGAGCTGCGCCTCGCGCTCCCGCTCGATCAAGCCGTCCCGCGCGTCGGCCAGCCGATCCCGCGCCTCGGCCAGTTCATGCAGGCGGCGATCGATTCCGGCGAGCAGCTGTTCGCGCCTGGCCTGGACCCGCGCATCGAACTCACCATGGTGCCGCGCCTCGCCTTGCTGGGGATGCCACTGGCGGTGCCGCTCGCGCAGCCACTGCCCACGCAACAGCTGCGCGGCCTGGTCCTGGGCCGCAGCGAGCTCGGCCTCCTGCTGGTCGACCCGCGCCTGCTGCCGCTCCACCTCGCGATCCTGTGCCGCGATCCTGGCGCTCAGCTCGCGGCGCTCGGAACGCAATTGCTGGTTGCGCCTGGCCACTTCCGCAACCCGCTCCTCGATGCGTTCGATCTCCCGCATCCGCTGCAGTTGCTGTCGTTCCAGCAGTTCCAGTGCCTCCCGAGTCGCCTCCAGCTCGGATTCCGTCTCGACCCCTACCAACGGGGCCGGCACCAGGATCAGCGCGAGCAGCCACCCGGCAAGGGGCTGTATCAGGGGGAATTTCCACACTCTAGCCATTGCGCTCGGGAAAACATCCGAGTACTTTTGATTGCTTATATTCTGTACGATAGCCGTATCTGCCCATGATGTTCCCAAAATACGGGTGTGTAGCCGTGGACCACGATCCGATCTGCTTCGATGAAACCCTGATGACCCAGGACGAGGACATCGAGCGCGCGTCGCGTTCGCTGAAGGCGATGTCCCATCCACTACGGCTGAAGATACTCTGCATCCTCGGGGACCGCGAGATCAGCGTCCAGGAGATCGTGGACCAGGTGGGAACCTCCCAGAGCAATATCTCCCAGCATCTTGGCATTCTCCGCGACAAGGGTATCCTTGCGACCCGAAAGGACGCGAACCGCGTCTACTACCGCGTCGGCGATGCCCGGACCCTGCGCCTGATCGGCATGATGCAGGATGTCTTTTGCCGCTCCTGACTCTGAACGGTTGTCACCATGCTTGAACGCTTGCCCGAATTTCTCGGCAATCATCCGCTATTGACCGGCGCGCTGATCGCGGTGGTCGCGCTGATCCTCTACACCGAGTTTCAGCGCGCGACCCGGAAGTACCGGGCGCTGCCGCCATCGGAAGCGGTCCGCGTGATGAACCGCGAAGGCGCGCTGGTTCTCGACGTGCGCGAGGACAACGAACTGACCGGCGGCCGGATCGCCGCGTCCCGGCACATCCCGATGGGGGTGCTGAAGAAGCGGATCACCGACATCGAGCGCTACAAGGAGTCTCCGGTCGTCGTCTACTGCCGCAGCGGTGCACGGTCGGCTGTGGCCGCGTCGCAGCTGGTCAGCGCAGGTTTCACCGACGTGACCAATCTCCAGGGCGGTATCCAGGCGTGGCAGTCGGCCGGTCTTCCGGTCAAGAAGAAGTGAACGCTCGTGCCGGCACAGCGGATCACGAGCGATGACGATCGATCCCGCGGCGACGCGCGCCGAGAGCGTGTTTCACGCTAACTGTCATGGCCCGCGGCCACCCCCGATGATGAAAGAGGCGTAGGGGGAAAAGGCCGAAGGCCGTCATCCGCCATCCGGCGCCGGGGTCGCCGCAGGCGCCGGGGAGGCGCGAACGCCGTACGGCGGATGACGCTGCGCTTTTCCGCCCTACGGGTGGCCCGGAACACGAGACAGGCGGTGACTTTCACGCTAACTGTCATGGCCAGCGGCCACCCCCGATGATGAAAGAGGCATAGGCGTAGGGCGGCAGAGGCCGAAGGCCGTCATCCGCCAGCTGGCGCCCGGATTGCCGCGGGCGCCTGGGCACTGCGAACGCCGTACGGCGGATGACGCTGCGCTTTTCCGCCCTACGGGTCGCCCGGGACACGAGACAGGCCGTGACTTTCACGCTAAGGTTGGCGGATGCAATTCCAGATCTATCTCTCCGAATTCTGCCCCTACTGCACGCTGGCACGCCAGCTGCTGGACCAGCTCGGGCACGCGTACCAGGTGATCCGCGTCGACATCGACCCCGAGCAGCGCCGCACGATGGAACGCCGCTCCGGGCGCGGCACGGTGCCGCAGATCTTCCTTGGTGACACCCATGTCGGCGGCTACGACGACCTGGCCGCGCTGCACCGCGCCGGGCGACTCGAGCAGCTGATCGCCAGCGCAGGCAGGCAGAGCGCATGAATGCCACTGCCGGCGCACATCGGGTCTGCCCGCACTGCGGCCAGGTGAACCGGGTCCCGGAGTCCCGCGCAGCCGGCGCCCGTTGCGGGGCCTGCCGCAGCCCGCTGTTCAGCGGCGAGCCGAGCCCGGTCGATCTGGCACGGCTGGAACGTTTCGTCAGCCGCGACCAGCGGCCTGTGCTGGTGGATTTCTGGGCACCGTGGTGCGCCCCCTGCCGGATGATGGCCCCGCAATTCGTCAGCGCGGCGCGGGAGCTCGAGCCCGCGATGCGCCTGCTGAAGCTCGACACCGAGGCACACCCCGAGGCTGGCGCCCGATTCGCCATCCGCGGCATCCCGACGATGATTCTGTTTCATCACGGGCGCGAAAGCGCCCGCCAGAGCGGCGCGATGTCGGCCAGCGACATCGTCGCCTGGGCGCGCGGCGCCGCGCGCTGACCGCCCCTCCCCCTTACACCCCTTGCACGAGACGACCAGACATGGCTGAAGAGAACAACCCGAGCGCCAACACCAACTCAGGCACCCCGCCACCACAGGGGCAAGGTCCCGAGTTCACGATCCAGAAGCTCTACATCAAGGATTTGTCGTTCGAGGCGCCGTCTGCGCCCGGCATCTTTCTGAAGGAATGGAAGGGCGAGACCAACCTGCAGCTGAACACGAAGACCCGTACGCTGAACGAGCAGGATGGAGTCTACGAGGTGGAACTCGGCTTGACGGTCACGACCAAATCGCAGGACGAGACCGCCTACCTGGTCGAGGTCAAACAGGCCGGCGTGTTCGTCGCGCGCGGGTTTTCCCCGGAGCAGAAGGGCCACCTGTTCGGCGCGTACTGCCCGAACATCCTGTTCCCGTTCGCCCGCGAGGTCGTCGCCGACATGGTGCTGAAAGGGGGCTTCCCTCAGGTGCTGCTGCAACCGATCAACTTCGACGCGCTGTATGCGCAGCACCAGCAGGAACAACAGGCACAGCAGAACGCCCCCGCTGGCGCCCCCAGCCCTGCCGGCCCGGCGTCGGCCTGAGGTGCTGGCGGCCGCCCCCTGGGACCACGCACCGCGCTGACCGGCGATGGACACGCACCGCAGGGCCGACCGCGCACCTCGGGTCGCCGTTCTTGGCGCAGGTTCCTGGGGCACGGCGCTCGCGCTGCAGGCCGCGCGCCTGCATCCGGACGTGGTCCTGTGGGCCCGCGACCCCGAACATGCCGAACGGCTCGAGCAGCGCCGGGAGAACACGCGGTATCTGCCCGGGGTCTCGTTTCCCGGCTCGCTGCATGTGGTTTCCGACCGCGATCGGGCGATCGCCGGCCGCGACCTGATCCTGGTCACGGTGCCGACCGGCGGGTTCCGCGAGACCCTGCGCTGGATCGCCCCCCGGATCCAGCCCGAGCAGCGCATCGCCTGGGCCACCAAGGGCCTCGAGATGGCCACCGGCGCCTGGCTCCACGAGATCCTGGAGCAGGAGATTCCCGGCCATGCCCCGGCGGTGCTCTCGGGGCCGTCGTTTGCCGCCGAGGTGGCACGCGAACAGCCGACGGCGATGACCGTCGCCGCGTCCGAGCCCGGATTGGCCAAGCTGGTCGTCACCGCGTTCCACGGGCAGGCCATGCGCCTCTACCGCAATGCCGACGTGCTCGGTGTCGAACTCGGAGGCGCTTTCAAGAACGTGTTCGCGATCGCGGCCGGCATCTCCGACGGTGCCGGCTTCGGCGCCAATGCCCGTGCCGCGCTGATGACGCGCGGGCTGGCGGAACTGCAGCGGCTCGGAGCCGCGGTGGGTGCACGACCGCAGACATTGACCGGACTGTCCGGCCTCGGCGACCTGATCCTCACCTGTACCGACGATCAGTCGCGCAACCGCCGGCTGGGGCTGTTCCTCGGCCAGGGATACGATCTGGAAACGGCGCGGCGTCGGATCGGCCAGGCCGTGGAAGGCGCCGAAACCGCGCGGGTGGCCATCGAGCGGGCGCAACAGGCCGGCGTCGAGATGCCGATTTGCGCCGAGGTTCATGCGGTGCTGTACCAGGGCCGGCCGGTTCGCGAAACCGCGCGCCGCCTGCTCGAACGCGACCCGGTAGCCGAAGACGAATAGCCCGGCAGTTCCAGAGCCGCCACCGCGCAGCGCTGGCCTTCCCGAGATCCGCGCTGAAACGGGTATTCCGCGCGCAGGCGACCCGCGGCGCGAGACCGTCAGACGCTGCCGGGAAACCCCAACTGGCGCCAGGCCTCGAACACGACGACCGCGACCGCGTTGGAGAGATTCAGGCTGCGGCTCTGCGCCCGCATCGGGATGCGCAGGCGCCGCTCTTCCGGAAATCGTTCGAGCACCGGCCCGGGCAAACCGCGGGTCTCGGGGCCGAACAGAAAACCGTCGCCGGGCGCGAAGGCAGGCGCATCGTGGCGGCGATGCGCTCGCGTGGTCAATGCGAACAGACGCGTGACGGTTCCGGTCTTCAGACAGGCGGCCAGGCTCGGGTACTCGTGAACCGCGCTGAATTCGCGATAGTCCAGGCCCGCACGGCGCAGCCGCCGTTCGTCGAGCGTGAAGCCCAGCGGGTGGATCAGGTGAAGCCGGGCGCCCGTATTCGCGGCCAGGCGGATGATGTTGCCGGTGTTCGGCGGGATCTCGGGCTCGAACAGTACGATATGCAGCATGGCTCAGGATTTCCCGGTTCCCTACCTGGAGACGAAATTCTGCGCCAGCCTACGCTTCTTGCGGGGCCGGGGTCGCGACCACGAACTGCGGTCGCCCACGTAAAAAAACAGCCACGGAAGAACACGGAAATCACGGAAGATGAACCGGATCAGCCTTTTTCCGTGCCTGTCCGTGCTTTCCGTGGCTGGCATTTTCATGTTGCGGGGTGGCCGTTGGCACAGGCGTTGAGGCGAAAGAACCCGCGTCGCGTCCCGGACGACACGTAGGGCGGAATAGCGCAGCGTCATCCGCCGTACGGCGTTCGCGCCTGCTTGGCGCCTGCGGCAACCCCGGCGCCAGCTGGCGGATGACGGCCTTCGGCCTTTTCCGCCCTACGCCTCTTTCATCATCGGGGGTGGCCGCATAGGCCATGGTAGTTAGCGTGAAAGTCACGGCCTGTCTCGTGTCCCTGGCGACCCGTAGGGCGGAAAAGCGCAGCGTCATCCGCCGTACGGCGTTCGCAATGCCCAGGCGCCCGCGGCAATCCGGGCGCCAGCTGGCGGATGACGGCCTTCGGCCTTTTCCGCCCTACGCTTCTTTCAACATCGGGGTGGCCGCTGGCCATGAGAGTCAGCGGGGGTCGGGGCGGTCGATACCGAGTTCCTGGATTTTCCGCGTCAGGGTGTTGCGCCCCCAGCCCAGCAGCGCCGCCGCCTGCTGGCGGTGGCCGTCGGTCGCCGCCAGCGCTTCCAGGATCAGCGTGCGTTCGAACTCGGGCTGCACCACCGCCAGCACATCCCGGGAGCCGTTGCGCCAGTGCTCCCGCGCGCGCTCGGCGAGGTCCTGGGTCCAGTCGCGCTGCGGCGCGGCCGGCGCATCGTTGCCGGCCTGCTCCCGCTCCGGCTGGGCCCGCAGTTCCGGCGGGAGGTCTTCGAGATGAACCTCGCGGCCCGAGGCCATCACCGTGAGCCATCGGCAGGTGTTCTCGAGCTGACGCACATTGCCCGGCCAGCGCATCCGCTGCAATTCGACCAGGACCTCGGGCCGCATCAGCTTGGGCTCGACGTCGAGATCGCGGGCCGCTTCGAGCATGAAATGGCGGATCAGCAGCGGGATGTCCTCGGGGCGCTCGCGCAGCGCGGGCACGTGGATGCGGATCACGTTCAGGCGGTGGAACAGATCCTCCCGGAACAGCCCCGCGGCCACGCGGTCCTCCAGGTTCTGGTGGGTCGCGGCGATGATGCGCACGTCGACCCGGATCGGCGTATGCCCACCGACCCGGTAGAAGGTGCCGTCCGACAGCACCCGCAGCAGCCGCGTCTGCAGATCGAAGGGCATGTCGCCGATCTCGTCGAGGAACAGCGTGCCGCCGTCGGCCTGCTCGAACCGCCCCTTGCGGCCCTGGTTGGCGCCGGTAAACGCGCCGCGCTCGTGCCCAAACAGCTCGCTCTCGAGCAGATCCTTCGGAATCGCGGCGGTGTTCAGCGCAATCAGGGGCTGGTGCGCACGGGGGCTGTGCTGGTGCAGCGCGCGGGCCACCAACTCCTTGCCGGTACCGGACTCGCCGTTCACGAGCACGGTGATGTTCGACCGCGAAAGCCGCCCGATCGCACGGAACAACTCCTGCATCGCAGGCGCCTCGCCGACGATGGCCGCCGGCGGGACCGCGTCGTCGCCGACGCTGATCCGGCTCTCGCGGCGCGCCTGCAACGCGCGCCGGACCAGGCTTACCGCCTCGTCCAGATCGAACGGTTTCGGCAGATATTCGAAGGCGCCGGTCTGATAGGCGGAGACCGCGCTTTCCAGATCCGAGAACGCGGTCATGATGATCACCGGCGGCGGATCCGGGCGGCCGCGCACCCGTGCCAGAAAGTCCAGCCCGTTCAGGCCGGGCATGCGGATGTCGGCGAGGATCGCGTCTGGCGTCTCCTCCCGCTCCAGCGCGCCCCAGGCCAGGTCCGCCGATTCGAAGCCGCGGACGTCGAGACCGGCGCGGCTCAGCGCACGCTCGAGCACCCAGCGCATCGAATCGTCGTCGTCGATCACCCAGATGGACGGATTCATTGCTCGCTCTCCAGGGGCAGCAACACGTCGAAGTCGGTGCATCCCGGCCGCGAATGGCACTCGATCAGGCCATTGTTGAGCTGCACCAGGCTCTGCGCGATCGGCAAGCCCAGTCCGGTACCCGATGCGTGGCCGGTCACCATCGGAAAGAAGATGCGTTCGCGGATCTCTTCGGGAATGCCAGGGCCGTTGTCGCGTACCCGCAGGCGCGCCACCAACCGGTGGCGTTCGCCGGAGATCGTGTACTGGCGCAGGATCCGGGTCATCAGGCGGATCTCGCCGTGATCGCCGAGTGCCTGCAGCGCGTTCTGCACCAGATTGAGGGTCGCCTGCACCAGCATGTCGCGGTCCGCCAAGACCTCGGGAATGCTCGGGTCGTAATCGGCGGTGATCCGAAGATTCAGCGGCAGCTGCACGCTGACCAGCCCGCGCACGTGCTCGAGCACCTCATGCACGTTCACCGGCTCTCGGCGGGGCAGATTGTTCGGCCCCAGCATGCGGTCGACCAGACCGCGCAGGCGGTCCGCCTCGCGGATGATGATCCGCGTGTATTCGCGCAGTGCAGGGTCGTCCACCTCGCTGGCGAGCAGCTGCGCCGCACCGCGCAACCCGCCCAGCGGATTCTTGATCTCGTGTGCGAGCCCGCGGGTCACCGCCCGGCTGATCGACTGCTGCTGGCGCAGCTGGTCTTCCTGGCTAATCCGCTGCTGGCGATCGATGGCGGTGAGCTCGATCAGCAGGCGCGCGGACGACGTCGCATCGTGCAGCGGCGAGACGACCAGGTCGGCAAGGAACTCGCTGGCGCGCAACGGCTGCAGGCGGCGTGCGCGCAGCGTCATCGGGTGGTCCAGGGTCATCGCATGCTGCAGCTGTCCGGTCAGGTTCCGGTCGAGGCGCAGCGACTGGCCGAGTGGTCCCCCCACCACACGTTCCCGGCTGAGCCCGAGCAACACTTCGGCCGCCGAGTTGACCGCAAGCAGCCGCAGCCGATCGTCGGTGACCAGCACGGCGGTCGACAGGTCGTCCCACCACGAACAGACGTCCGCGCCGGACAGGGGTGGATCAGCATGGGCATTCATCAAAGGGGACCAAGCAGGAACTGCGCCAGGATCTCGCGCCCCTGGCCTGCGCCATCGGCTTGCCGATCCGGCGCCGGAGGCGCGCAGCACGTGCAGGCTCTGGCGACATGATAGCACCAACCTGGTGCGATCCACGCAGCGACTTGCACCAGATTGGTGCTACTGGTCGCGGATGCTGTGCCGATCCCGTGTCGCCGGCTCGAGTTCGCCCGGATCGGCGTCGACCGGAGCCGCATGTTCGGGCTCCTCCGGCAAGGGCCGCACCGGCCTGCGCAGGATCTCCTCGGCATCCGGCAACGGCAGCGCACCCATCGGCTCACGAACCTCGATCCGTTCCGAATCGCTGCCGCTCGGTGGCCGATCCCCGAACTGCGGCGTTCCGTCCGGACCGGTCCAGCGATAAACGTCGGCGGCAGCCCCTGGCGGCGCCCCCAGCAGCGCCAGGAGGACCCCGAAGGGGAGGGCCAGCCTCCCCTTCCGAATCACCAGGTGAACAGAATCCATTGCGGCGGCACGAAATCGGGGCCCAGACCGGGCCGGCGGGTATCGAGCATACCGTCGCCGGTGGTGTCGAGCAGATAGTAGGGGCGCCCGTAGCGGGGGATCACCTCGACCATGAACAGGCGCCCGCCGAACCGGTATTCCCGGATCAGCCCGTCGCGCCGCTCGATCAGCGTGATGTCGGCCTCCTCGAGCCGCTGCAGCTGCCGGGCGCGCTCGTCGAGCACCGGCGGCGGCGCGTCGGCGGCCATTTCCGGCGGTGGCGGAGCATCGCTCCACTCCTGTGCCCAGGTAGCCGGGAAGGCGATCAGGCCCGCCAGGGCCGCGAACAGGATCCAGCGCATTTCAGAGCTCCATCAGGCGTTGCTTTTCCTCTGCCGAGGGCTCGAAGCTGCGTGCCTCGTAGTACTCGAAGATGGCGTTGACCGCGGCCTCGGGAGTGTCTACCAGCGAGTATAACGCCAAGTCGCCGGTCGAGATCGTGCCGCGGGGGACCAGCGTCTGCTCGAACCAGTCCAGCAGGCCGCGCCAGAACGCGGTTCCGACCAGCACGATCGGGATCCGGCGCGACTTTCCGGTCTGAACCAGGGTCAGGATCTCGGCCAGTTCGTCGAGGGTGCCGAAGCCGCCGGGCAGCACCACGTAGGCGGACGCGTATTTGACGAACATCACCTTGCGTGCGAAAAAGTGCCGGAACCCCAGGCCGATGTCCTGATACGGATTGGCCTGCTGTTCGTGCGGCAGCTGGATGTTCAGACCGATGCTCGGCGATTTCCCCGCGAACGCCCCCTTGTTCGCCGCCTCCATAATGCCCGGACCGCCGCCACTGACCACCGCGAAACCGGAATCCGACAACTGGCGCGCGATCTCCTCGGCAAGCAGGTAGTCCGGGTGTCCCGGCGGAATCCTGGCCGAACCGAAGACACTCACCGACGGCTTGATCCGCGCGAGCCGTTCGAAGCCCTCGACGAACTCGGCCATGATCTGGAAGATCTTCCAGCTTTCCCGGGTCAGCTCGGAATCGTCGATCGGCGCCAGTCCGGGATGATGGGCGCGCTCGCTGGTCGGGTCTGGAAGGGCACTGGCATCCTTTTTCATCGCGCTAGCGTAGCGCTGGTTCGACTCACCGACAAACCGCCGGGCCCGCGCGGCGGTTCCCGGTGGGGACGGCAACGCAGTACACTCGGGCCGACACCCAGCGAACCCGATCCGATGACCGAAAACGCCCCCCTGGTGCTGGTGGATGGCTCGTCGTACCTGTATCGAGCCTTCCACGCGCTGCCGCCGCTGACCGCCCCCGGCGGCGAACCGACCGGCGCCCTGTACGGGGTCGTGGGCATGCTGCGCAAGCTCCGGGCCGACTACGGGCCGCAACGGATGGCCGTGGTCTTCGATGCCCCGGGCAAGACCTTCCGGGACGACCTCTACGCCGAGTACAAGGCGAACCGCCCGCCGATGCCCGAGGAGCTCGCGGCTCAGACCGAGCCGCTGCACGAACTGGTGCGGGCGCTGGGCCTGCCGTTGCTGTGCATCCCCGGGGTCGAGGCAGACGACGTGATCGCGACCCTGGCCGCGCAGGCTGAGGCACGCGGCGAGCCGGTCGTGATTTCCACCGGTGACAAGGATCTGGCGCAACTGGTCGGCGACCGCGTGACGCTGGTGAACACCATGAACGGCACCGTACTCGACCGGGCGGGCGTGCGCGAGAAATTCGGCGTCGACCCCGAACGGATCGTCGACCTGCTGACCCTGGTCGGCGACAGCGTCGACAATGTCCCCGGCGTCGACAAGGTCGGCCCGAAGACCGCGGCGAAGTGGCTCGCCGAATACGGCAGCCTGGACGCAGTGATCGAAAACGCCGACCGGATCAAGGGCAAGGTCGGCGAGAACCTGCGCGCGGCGCTGGAGCGGCTGGCGCTGTCGCGCGAACTGGTCACCGTGCGGCGCGACGTCGATCTGGGAATCGACGAGCACGAACTGACGCTGCGCGAACCCGACACCACGCGCCTGCGCGAGATGTACGCGCGCTTCGGTTTCCGGCGCTGGCTGGAGGAACTCGAAGGCAATGACGGCGCCGACTCCGCCGCCAACCCGCCGCCGGACGAAGCGCAAGCGCGTGACTACTCCGCGATCCGGGACGAACAGGCGTTCCGGGATCTGCTGAGCCGCCTGGAACACGCCGATCTGGTCGCGTTCGACACCGAGACGACCAGCCTCGACTACATGCAGGCCCGGATCGTCGGCGTGTCGTTCAGCGTCGAGCCCGGCCGGGGCTGGTATCTACCACTGGCGCACGAGGGCCCGGACGCCGCTCCCCAGCTCGACCGCGACCGCACGCTCGAGCAGCTGCGCCCCTGGCTGGAATCCGCGGAACGCGCGAAGCTCGGGCACCACCTGAAGTACGACCGCAACGTGCTCGCCAACCACGGCATTACCTTGCGCGGCATCCGCGAGGACACGATGCTCGAGTCCTACGTGCTCGACGCCGGCGCACACCGCCACGACCTCGACAGCCTCGCCGAGCGGCACCTCGGCCATCGCATGATCACCTACGAGGACGTCGCCGGAAAGGGCGCGAAGCAGATCGCGTTCGCGGAAGTTCCGGTGGCCCGTGCAACCGAGTACGCGGCCGAAGACGCCGAGATCTGCCTGCGCCTGCACCAGACGCTGAACCCGCGCCTCGCGGGCGCCGAGGGCCCCCGTTCGGTCTACCACGAGATCGAGCTGCCGCTGGTGCCGGTGCTGTCCGACATGGAACGCACCGGCGTCCGGGTCGACGCGGAACTGCTGCGCGCGCAGAGCGCGGAACTCGCGCAGCGCATGGACGCGGTCGCCGAGCGCGCCTACTGCGAAGCCGGCGGAGAATTCAACCTGGGCTCGCCGAAGCAGATCCAGGAGATCCTGTTCGACCGGCTCGGCCTGCCGGTACTGCGGCGAACCCCGAAAGGGCAGCCGTCCACCGCCGAGGATGTGCTCGAGCAGATGGCGGCCGAATACCCGTTGCCGCGTCTGATCCTCGAACACCGCGGGTTGGCCAAGCTGCGCAGCACCTACACCGAACGCCTGCCCGAGCGCGTCCACCCCGAAACCGGACGCGTGCACACGTCCTACCACCAGGCGGTCGCGGCAACGGGCCGGCTGTCGTCGTCGGATCCGAACCTGCAGAACATTCCGGTGCGCACCGACGAGGGCCGCCGGATCCGCCAGGCGTTCATCGCCGAACCCGGGCAACTGCTGCTGGCCGCAGACTATTCGCAGATCGAACTGCGCATCATGGCGCACCTGTCGCAGGACCGCGGCCTGCTCGAGGCATTCGCTGCCGGCGAGGACATCCACCGCGCCACCGCCGCGGAGGTCTTCGGGCTGGAGCCCGAGGCGGTGGGTCCGGACCAGCGCCGCGCCGCGAAGGCGATCAACTTCGGGCTGATCTACGGCATGTCGGCATTCGGGCTGGCGCGCAACCTGGGGATCGAACAGGGCCAGGCGCGCGAGTACATCGACCGCTATTTCGCGCGTTACCCGGGGGTGAAGGACTACATGGAACGCGCGAAGGAGCTGGCCCGCGACCAGGGGTACGTGGAGACACTGTTCGGCCGCCGCCTGTACCTGCCCGAGATCCGCAGCCGCAACCCGGCGCGGCGCGCGCAGTCCGAGCGGGTCGCGATCAACGCACCGATGCAGGGCACGGCCGCGGACATCATCAAGCGCGCGATGCTGAAGGTCGCCGCGCGCCTGGAAGATGGCGACCTGCCGGCGCGGATGATCATGCAGGTACACGACGAGCTGGTGCTCGAGGTGCGGGAGGACGCGGTGGACGCGCTGCGCGCGGCGGTGGCCGAAGACATGTCCGGCGCGGCGGAGCTCGCGGTCGATCTGGTCGTCGATGTCGGCGTCGGCGCGAACTGGGATGCCGCGCATTGACCGCAGGCGGCCGACCGAGATGACCCCTTCCCAGATGCTTTCGTGGGCTGCACCCTGGGCTGCCGCGCTGCTGGGCCTGGCAGCGCTGTGGATCTGGGCCGACCGCCTGCTGCCGGAACGGGGCGCAGACACCGCCGTGATCGTCGAACCCAGCGACTGCGACCTGGCGGCGCGCGCCTGCACGACACCCCTGCCTTCGGGCGGAACGCTGCGCGTGGCGATCGAACCGCGCCCGATCCGCCACCTCGAGCCGCTGAACGTCGAGGTGACGTTTTCCGAACAGGATCCCGAATGGGTCGAGATCGATCTCTCCGGAGTCGAGATGTTCATGGGCTATCATCGGCCGCGCCTGGAGCGAGTCGCGCAGGGGCAATACCGCGGCGAGGCGGTGCTGCCCGCGTGCACCGGCGAGCAAATGACCTGGGCCGCCACCGTGCTGCCCGAGGGCGCCGCTGACCGTGCCGAGGCGCGGTTCCATTTCGTGACCCGACGCACGCCGGTGGGCGGCACATGAATGCCCGCACGCTGGTCTGGCTGGCGCTGGCAGCGTTCGCGCTGACGCTGATCGCACTGGGGCTGCGCCCGCCCGAAAACGACCCGACGGCCCCGCACCGAGTGCTTCCAACCGCACAGGCTCCGGAAGGCGGCCCGATCGAACTGCCGGTCAGCAGCACCGGGGCAGCGCTCAGCCTTGACGACTTCCACGGGGACTATGTCTGGGTCTATTTCGGATACACGTCCTGCCCGGATGCCTGCCCGGTGTCTCTCGCCTGGATCGCAGGCGCGCTTGCGCGCCTGCCGCCACAGTGGCAGGGACGTGTGCACGGATTGTTCGTGAGCGTGGACCCCGACCGCGACGACGCCGAGCGCCTGCGCGACTACGTCGCGTTCTTCGACCCCGCGATCGTCGGCGCGACCGGCCCGCAGGAACGCCTGCGGGAGATTACCGCGCGCTACGGGGCGTTTTACCAATACACGGAGGTAGACTCGGCGCTGGGGTACGTGGTCGATCATTCATCGTCGACCTACCTGGTCGGGCCGGATGGCGCCCTGCTGGAGGTGCATCCGCACGGCACGACCTCGGCACAGCTCCTGGAAGCGCTGCAGGCACACACCGGTTCCCGCGAGGAGCCGACTCAGCGTTGACCGGTCATCTTCTGCCGATGCCTGCGTCCACATCCCGGGAACTAATCGGCGGGACCCGCGTCATACAGGCAGACGCTAAGCCCAGCGTCTCCCGCTTCCCTCCCTGAGCGGGATGGTTCCGGCCCCCCCTGCCGGAACCCATCTTGCCCCGGTCATCCCCCTGTGACCGGGGCATTTTTTTCGTCACCATTCACGATCATGGCGCGCACGGTTCGCACGGATGGCCGTCATTCCATGCATTTGCTCACCGCGAAGCAGCCGTCGGGCGCCCATGGAGCTGATCCTTCACTCGCAGATGGCGGACGCCGGCGATTTGCACCGGAACGATGCGATGATCCGAACCGCCGTTGTTGCGCGCCCCCTATGGGGATAAACCTGTCAGCTAGCAGCCTGGGGTCCCCTGCGCGCCGCCGGCCTGCCCTTCCGGATCCGCGGCGCCGAGCCAGTCGACGAGCAACCCGCGCAGGTCCTCGACCCCTTCGCGCTTGAGCGCGGAAAAGGTCTGCAGCGTGGCGTCGAGCCCGCGCGCCTCCAAGCCGCGGCGGGTCGCCTGCAGCTGCCGGCCGGCCTCGCTTCGGGAGACCTTGTCGGCCTTGGTCAGCAGCACGTGCAACGGGCGTGGGCGCCCTTCCAGCCAGTGCAGCATGGCCTCGTCCAACGGCGTCAGCGGATGGCGAATGTCCATGATCAGCACCAGCCCTGCCAGGCTGCGACGCTCACGAAGGTAATCTCCGATCAGCCGGTCCCAATGCGCGCGCTGCCTGGCGGAGACCTTGGCGTAGCCGTATCCAGGCAGATCCACCAGCCGCCACCGACCCAACGGCGGCAGCCGGAACACGTTGATCTCCTGAGTACGCCCCGGCGTACGGCCCACCCGGGCCAACGCGCGCCGTTCGCATAGGGTATTGAGCGCGCTGGACTTGCCGGCGTTGGAGCGGCCGGCGAACGCGATCTCCGCACCTGCATCGTCGGGCAACTGGTCCAGCCGACCTGCGCCCAGCACGAACTCGGCTTCACGGAATGGGTTATGCATGATCGTCCTGGACCGGGCCCGCAGGGGCGTGGGTCTTTGCCGGGGTTCGGCGCTTATGCTATATACTGCGCCCCTTATTTTGATGTCCCTCGGCCCGGGGGCACAAGGTCCGGCACGACCGGCTCGTGGTTTCCAAGCAGGAGTTTCGTCGATCATGAATTACATGCGTGCAAGCCTCCCCATGGTCCTGTCCCTGGCGCTCTTGCTCCCACTGCCGGCGCAGGCGGGGGATCCGGCGCGTGGCCAGGAGCTGTCGCAGGCCTGCGCCGCCTGCCACGGCGCGGACGGGAACAGCGTGAACCCGGAATGGCCGAAAATCGCCGGCCAGCATGCCGACTACATCCATAAGCAGCTGATGGACTACAAGTCCGGTCGCCGCGAAGACGCGCTGATGGCCGGTCAGGTTGCGAATCTCGATGAACAGGATATGCGCGATCTCGCGGCCTTCTACGCCCGCCAGGAAATGTCGACCGGAACCGCCGACGAGACCGTCGCCGAACGCGGCGAGCGGATCTACCGCGGCGGCATTCCCACTGCCGGAGTCGCGGCATGCAGCGCCTGCCACGGCGCCAGCGGCAAGGGCAACCCGGCGGCGATGTTCCCGCGCGTCGCGGGCCAGCACGCACAGTACAACGCCGATCAGGTGCATGCTTTCCGGTCGGGCGCTCGCGCCAACGACAATGGCCGCATGATGCGCAACCTGGCGGCCCGGATGTCCGACGAGGATATCCGGGCGGTGGCGGAATACATGGCCGGGTTGCGTGCCCAGTAGGCCATGCGCCGATCGTAGCGGCAGTCGAAAAAGGTGGCCCTGGCCACCTTTTTTGTCGTCTTTGGCGCACCCGAACAAACCGCGCGGCCGTAGGTCCAACAGCCGGACGGGCGCCGCCCCTTAGAGCGCCGACGGCAACACCAGCGCCGAACGCAACACCCAATGGAGAGATCGACCATGAATCGACGTCATTTCATCGGCACCCTGCTCGGAGGCAGCGCCTTGCTGGCATCGGGCGCCGGTTTGGCCCGCGACTACACCGCGGGCATCGACTACCGCGAACTGTTCCCGCGTGTGGACACCGGGCTTCCCGATGGCCGTATCCAGGTCGTCGAGGTGTTCTGGTACGGCTGCCCCCACTGCTATCAGCTGCAGCCGCTGCTGCGAGACTGGAAGACCACCCTCCCCGAACACGTCGATCTGCAGCACCTGCCGGCCGCCTTCAACGACCTCTGGGCGTTGCACGCCCGGGTGTTCTTCGCGGCGCAGACGTTGGGCGTGCTTGAGGAAATCCACCAGCCGTTTTTCGAAGCGATCCACGGCCAGGGGCGCAACCTGCGATCGGAAAGCGCGATCCTGCGTTTCGTGGATCAGCGCGGCATCGATGCCGACGCGTTCCGCGAGGCCATGCGTTCGCCCGACACCGGTGCAGCGCTGCAGGATGCGGGCCTGAGGGTGCAGGCCTATCAGGTCGAGGGAACGCCGTCGATGGTCGTCGACGGGCGCGCGATGGTGTCCTCGGGCATGAGCGGGAGCCACAGCGAAATGCTGCGCGTGGTCGACCATCTGATCGGCGAATTCTCGGCCTGAGCGGGACGCACCCGATCCGTTCGCCAACACAGCCAGGCACAGGCCCGATCCGTCGTTTGGATACCCGTGCCGGGCACAGGGGAACCCTGCGCTGCGCCGCGGGTCTAGAATATCGCGAGCCGCCTGCGATCGTAGCTGCTCACGATCGCAGGCGGAACCGCGTATCGGGACCAATGCGACCATCGGAGGCGCTGCTTGTCACTCGTCAGACTGGGACCCAGCGATGGCGGCCTCCCGTTGCCGATCCCCCCGGAACGCCCCGAGGGAGCCGGCAAACGGCTGCGGCTGCTCAGCTTCAACGCGCAGGTCGGGATCCATTTCTCGCGACCGCACCATTATCTGACGCACAGCTGGAAACACCTGCTGCCCTTCGACGGGCGCATGACCAACCTCGACCGCGTCGCCCGCTTCATCTCGTCGTTCGACGTCGTTGGACTCCAGGAGATGGATGCCGGCAGCCTGCGTAGCAGCTACGTCGACCTGACGGCGTACCTGTCCGAACGCGCCGGTTTCCCGCATGCCTACACGCGCGTGAACCGGGATCTCGGCACCTTCGCGAAACACGCGATGGGCCTGCTGACGCGCACCGAGCCCGACCGGGTGGAAATGCACCGCCTTCCCGGTCCGATCCCGGGGCGCGGCGCGATCGAGGCGCGGTTCGGGCTCGAGAACGGCGAATCGCTGGTGCTGGTTCTGGTCCACCTGGCGCTGGGGCGGCGCGCCCGGCGTTCGCAACTCGACTACATCGCCGAACGCATCGCCCACGAGCCCCACGCGATCGTGATGGGCGACTTCAACTGCCATCCCGAGAGCCGGGAATTGAAGCAGCTGGTGGCCCGCACCGGCCTGCTCGACCCGATGCCCTGTGCCGCCACCTATCCGTCCTGGGATCCGCAACGGGTATTCGACCATATCCTGTTGACTCCCGATCTCAGCGTCAGCGACATGCGCGTGTATGACGTACAGCTGTCGGACCACCTGCCGGTCGGGATCGAGATCGAGCTGCCGGGGGCCGGACGCATCATCGAAGCGGGCCGGCAGACCCCGTCGCTGGCCAGGACCGACGCCTGACGCGCAGCCTACGGATAGGAAAAAGTCCTAGGTATTGCGCGACTCCTTCCTACGGGACATCAGCCCGGATTCAACCATGCTCTTGGCGTGCACTTCACCAACGCAGTGGAGTGACAACCGGTGAGCGCGATCGCGCTCCGGCACGATGCGCACCGGCCACCGAACGCCAACCATGGAGGATCTACCCGATGTCACCACGTTTCGCATTCGCATGTACCGCCGGCGCTGTGCTGCTGGCGACCAGCTTCGCAGCCTCGGCCGTGGACCGCCCCGGCATGGGCGGCGCCGAGTTGTTCAACTTCCACAGCTGCGTGAACTGCCACGGCGCGGAAGGCAAGAACCCGGTCAGCCGGCTGGTGCCAAGCATCGGCGGCATGGACGCAGCCGAGATCGAGGAAAATGCGCTGAGGATTCTCCGGGGGGAGACCGATTCCGAGGAGGCCAAGCTGATGAAATCGGCCGTCGCGTACAGCCAGGCCTGTGACGCGCCGCCGACCACAGCGGAAATTCAGAAGATCGCCGAATGGCTGTCGACCCTGTAATCCGCCGAGCCGGGTGGCGGAACCATCTGACCCACCGGTTCCGCCACGTCGCCCTTGCCCTGGGGCTTCTGGTCGTAGCGCCGCAAGCCGCTGCCGATTTGACCCAGGGCGAACTCCTCGCCGGCGCCTGCGGCGGCTGTCACGGGCATGCCGGGGTCAGTACCGCAGCGTCGATGCCGAGCATCGCGGGTTTCGACCGGCGCTATGGGGCACGCGTGTTGCGCGAGTTTCGCTCGGGAGTGCGGTTTTCGACGATCATGGGGCGGCTGATGGCGGGATACACACCGGGCGAGATGGCCCAGTTGGCCGCGTACTATTCCGAGCAACCGTGGCAAGGCGCGAATTTCACTGCGGACCCGGCCCTGGCCGCACGGGGCCTGCGCATACACGAGGCGCGCTGCGAGGAGTGCCACGAGCAGCACGGGCGTTACCAGGATCGCGACATGCCGCGCACGGCCGGCCAGCAGCCCGAGTATCTGCGTATGCAGCTGTTTGCACGCCGCGACCATCCCGAGGGGATGCAGCAGCCGCGCAGGATGCGCGAGGCGATCGCGGCGCTCTCCGACGAGGACATCATCGCATTGAGTCATTTTCTCGCCAGTCAGGAATAGCACGCCGGAACCAGAGCGGCCGCGGTTGCGCGGAAAGGGTTCCGGTTTCCGGCGGCATTCCACGTCCGGCCGGGCCCCACAGAGAGAACGAACATGAGTGCCTTCAGCTGTCGATCCGCACGCTCCGTTGCCGCCGTCGCGGCGCTGGCGCTCTATTGGCTAGCGGCCTGCGTGTACGCGGAGCCGGGACTCTCGGCAGAGGAGCTGGCGCGCGAGCGCGCCGCGCTGCTCGCGATCATGGCCGACGCACAGGCCCCGGCGACTGACGCCCGCGATGCCATCCGCCTGCCCACCGCCGCGACCCTTGGACCGGACGATGCGCCGCTGGTGCTGATCGAGTTCGCGGATTACCAGTGCGGCTTCTGTCGCCGCCACCTGCTGACGGTGATGCCTGCGCTGTTGCGCGACTACATCGAGCCGGGGCATCTGCGCTACGTGTTCATGGAGTTTCCGGCGCAACGCACGTTCGCGCCGTCGCTGGCCGCAGCAAACGCCGCGCTTTGCGCTGAAGACCAGGGACGGTACTGGGACATGCGTGAGAAGATCTACACGCACCCCATGAACATCGACACCGAGGGTTTTCTCGGTCACGGCGAGTCGCTAGGGCTCGAACTAGCGGCCTTCAGCGCCTGCCTGGAGGAGGGGGCCCACGAGGTGGTGATCCGGCAGCACATGGCGCTTGGCAATTCGTTGGGCGTACGGGGCACGCCGACGTTTTTCCTCGCCAAGGACCTGGACGACCGCGGGGAACTGCAGCTCCTGCGCCGAATCGTGGGTGCCCAGCCACTCGATCTGCTCCAGACAGAGATCGACAGCCTGGCCGCTTCCCGGCCCGAGGGGTCGCCGTGCCTGCCGGAACAGGCCTGTGCCGGGGATCGAGGCGCAGATCCATGACGCGAAGCCATCGGCCAGCGCCAGCGACGATGTTGCGGGCTCAGGGCCCTTTTCACCTTGCCGCCCGTGGGCGGACGCGCGCACACTGGAACCCGGTAGCAGAGCGGGCGTCGGGAATCGGACCATCGGCTGCCGTGATGGAGGATCCGACCGATGACCAGCGCTACCGGGGCCACCGCGATCGCGCGTTCGACCGGGCGAGCCAGGCTCATGCTGGCGAGTGCCTGGATCGCGGTGACGCTTGCCGTCGCCTGGGCGCTGTTTCATTCGGCACTCCAGGCAGTCGACCAAACGGCATCGAAGCACGCGGAGGCGCTGCGCGGGACACTCGCCGACCGCGCGATGCTCAGCGATGCGGTGATCGAGGGTCTGGCCGCAGCGCTGCGCATCGGTCCTGGGGCCGACCCGTCGGCCACCCGTGACTACGCAGAATCCATTCTGGCCCGCTACCCGCACATTTACCTGCTCGGCGCCGCTCGGGTGATCCCGCACGCCGAGCGCGCCGACCTCGAATCCGGCATCCATGCGGGAGGAGTGGCGCCATCCGGGCTGCGGTACTTCGATTACCAGGGTGACCGCCGTTGGCACCCAGTGCCCGACAAGGCGCTGTACTACCCGATGCTGATGGTCGAGCCCGAGTCGGACGCGACGCGGGCGATCCTGGGTCTCGACCTGGACGCGGTACCGTTGTTCCGGCCCGCGCTGCGTCAAGCCTACGCCAGCGATGGGCCGGTGATGGTCGGACCCTTCGAAATGACGACTGGCCAGCGCGCGATTGCGCTGGTGCGAACCGTCTGCGCAAAGGGCTCGGATCGTTGCGAGAATGGCGATGGTTTGGGCATGGCGTCCCACGTTGCAGTGCTCGCGGTACTCGCCGAGGCGATCATCGATTGCGGGGGGCTTGCCGCGAACGGCTACTCCTGCGCCGTTTGGGTCGATGACGGCACGGTACCCCGGAACCCGGAAACCCTGCTGGCGGAGCAGCCGGCTGCCTACGACGGATCGCGTGTCGAGCGCTGGCTCTTGCCGAGGACCGAACACCGTCTCGCGATCTCCGGCACCTCGCAGCCTTTGAATCTGGAGGTATCCCGCCAGCTGACCCGGGACGCGATCAACTTCCAGGGGATACTCGCGCTGCTGTTGCTTTCCGGCGCCGGTCTTGCGATTGCGCTGCGCCTGCAGGCACGGCACGAGCGTAGCGAACAGGCGCGGGCGGACACCTACCGGGCGCTGCGCGAGGAAAGGGCCAGCCTGGAGCACAGGGTCCAGGAGCGAACGGCAGAGCTCTCCGAGATCAATACCGCCCTGGAGCGGGAGAATCGGGCGCGCCAGGGCGCAGAAGATGCATTGCGCCGGAAGGGGATGCAGCTGCGCCTGCTCGCGCGGCGGCTGATGGACGCGCAGGAGCAGGAGCGCCGCACCCTCGCACGGGAGTTGCACGACGATATCGGCCAGACGCTGACCGCACTGCGGACCCACGCGCAGTTGATACGGCAACAGCACCGCTCGCCCGACCACCCCTGCGCGCGCAGCGCCAGCACCATCTTCGATCTCGCGGGCGCTCTCTACGACTCCGCGCACCGGATCATGCGCCGCCTCCGCCCCCGGGCGCTCGACGAACTGGGGCCGGTCGAGGCACTGCAGGCCTGCATCGACGCGGCCGGCCTTGAAGCGATGGGGATCGAGGTGCACACCGAGCTGCGCGGCCAGCTCGAAGACCTCGACGATGCGGTCACCGTTGCCGTCTACCGCTTGCTGCAGGAGGCACTGACCAATGTGGTGCGGCATGCGGATGCGCGGAGCGTCCGGGTGGAAGTGGCACGGGACGCAGCCGGTATTCCTTCCCTGGGATACCCCGAGGGCGACAGCCTGCGCCTTCGAGTGGAGGACGATGGCCAGGGGATGCCCGAGCAGGCCCTGGACAAGGACCGGCTCGGCCTGCTCGGAGCACAGGAGCGGGTCGAGGCACTGGGCGGGCGTTTCCTCGTCGAGCGCTCCGCCGCCGGGGGCGTGTTGCTCCGGGCAGAAATCCCGCTGAACCGAAGGTTGAGCCGGTGATCCCGCTGTATCCGATTCGAGTCGTGCTGGTCGAGGACCAATGCCTGGTCCGCGCGGGCTTTCGCCAGTTGCTGGAGAGCGGCGGGGAGATCCAGGTCGTTGGCGAGGCCACATCGGCGGAAGAAGCGCTGTTGCTGCTCCAGGAAATCTACCCGGCCGTGCTGATCCTGGACGTATCGTTACCCGGTATCAGCGGCGTCGAGGCGCTTGGGCGTCTGCGCCGGATGCGGCCCGACTTGCGGATCCTGATGCTGAGCATGCACGAGTCCGATCCGCTGCCGGAAGTCGCGCTGCGCAGTGGTGCCAGCGGCTACCTGTCCAAGCGCTGCGCGCCGGAAGAACTGGTGACCGCGGTACGCCAGATTGCCGCGGGCCGGCAGTACCTGTCCGGCAGCATTGCCCAGCGCGTCGCGCTCGAGCGCATGAAATCCGGACGTTCGGGGCTGAACGCGCTGAGTCCCAGGGAGCTCGAGATTTTCACGCTGCTGGGACGCGGCCACTCGGTCAAGGAGATCGCCCTGGCGCTGCAGCTGAGCCCGAAGACCGTGCATGTCCACCGCGCCAACCTGTTGCGCAAGCTCGATGTGCGCACCAACGCCGATCTGGCCCAGATCGCGCTGCGCAACGGCCTGGTGCCCATGGATCGGCCGACGGACAGCTGACGTACGTTCGCGCCCCGGCTCGGGCAACGGCCGGAACCTCCGGCGTTCGTCAGGGCTCGACGACCCCGGCCTCGACTGCCAGCTGCACCAGCTCGGCGGCGCAGTGGACCCCCAGCTTTTCCAGAACCCGGGCCCGGTGGGTATGGATCGTCTTGGGGCTCAGATGCAGCGCCAGGCCGATCTCCTTGACCGAGTGGCCACGCGCCAGCATCACGAACACTTCGAACTCCCGCGGCCCGAGCGAAGCGATTCCCGGTGCCGTGTCGTCCTCAGCATGTGTCGCGATGGCATGGGCCATCGCCCCCTCCAGATACGTCCCGCCGGCAGCGACCGCGCGTACTGCGGTCGCGAGTTCCTGCGGCGCGCTGCGCTTGGACAGGTAGCCACTGGCGCCCTGGCCAAGCGCGAGTTTCAGCAGCGGATCGGACTCGTGCATGCTCAGCATCAGGATCGCCGCGCCCGGTACGATCCTTCGCAGGCGCGCGATCCCCTCGATCCCGGAGACCCCGGGCAGGGAGATGTCGAGCACGATCACATCGGGCTCGAGCCCCCCCGCGACACGGCAGGCTTCCTCACAGGAAGCGGCCTCGCCAACCACCGCAAAATCGCCTGCGTCGAGAAGCAGTCCGCGCACGCCGGCGCGCACCAGCCGGTGATCGTCGACCAGAAGCACGCGGATCGGGCAGACAGAAGTCATTGCGGTGTCTCCGTCGGGCCATCGCGGCCACGGCGGGTCGGTGGCGATCCGGGTGCTGCCTGGCCGCCGGCCTGGCACCGGCGGTCGCCCCTCTGTCCGGCAGCGCGTGCCTTCATCGTTCCTCCTCGCTCACGACATCCGCCACCGCGCGATGCAACCCCGCGAGGCACTGTTCCATACGAGCCGCGTCGCCGTCTCCGATCGCCTGCTGCAGGTCGGAGACGCAGTGGTAGACGCCTTCGAGCGCACACACGGCAGCGGCTCCCTTCAGCGCATGCAGTCGCTCCCGAGCGCGCCCCCAGTCCCGATCCTCGAACGCCCGATCGATGGCGTCCAGGTCCGCCCCAAGCTCCTGGGCAAGAATACCCGCCACCGCCTCGGGAACGCTGCCGTGACCGCCGGCCTCGGGTGGTCTGGCCGGCGCCCTCACCGGCACCGCGGAACGGGCGACCTTCCTGCGCGAGCCTCTTACGCTGATCTCGATCGTGCGCACCAGCAGTCGCTCGTCCACCGGCTTGACCAGATAGCTCGCGACCTCGGGACACTCGCGTTGGACCCGGTCTTGCGACACCGCGTCCGCGGTCAGCGCATGAATCGGTACGTCGTGGTACCCCGGCAGCTCCCGAATCCGGCGGCTGGCCTCGATCCCGCCCATACCGGGCATGTGGAGGTCCATCAGCACCACGTCGAAAGCCCGTTCCCCGGCAATTGCGACGGCCTCGCTCCCGCTGGCGGCAAGCACCACCTCGGCTCCGAGCCCCTCGAGCGTCACCTGCATCAGGTGCCGGTTGACCGGGTGATCGTCGACCGTGAGGATGCGCAGCCCGTCGAGGCGGTGATCGCCGCACGCAACGGACCGGACCGGATCCCCCGGCAGCACAGATGTCGGGACCGCGACCGGAAGATGCAGCCGCACCTGGAATACGGATCCTCCGCCGGGCGTGCTCGAGACCTCGAGATCCGCATCGAGCGCGTCCGCGAGGCGCCTGACGATCGCGAGTCCCAGCCCGGTCCCTCGATAGTGCCTGCGGTTGCCGAAGTCTACCTGGGTGAAGGGCTCGAAGATACGCTGCATATCCTCTTCCGCGATCCCGATCCCGGTGTCCCGAACCGCCAAGGACAACGCGCACTGCTCCCCGGGACGCTCCTCGGCACCGATCTCGATCCGAACCCAGCCAGACGGGGTGTACTTGATCGCGTTGGCCACCAGGTTGGACAGGATCTGGCGGATCCGCAGCGGGTCGCCCAGCAGGGTCCTCGGAACCCCGGAGTCGACGTGGAGCCTGCAATCGATCCCCTTCGCGGCTGCCTCGAGTCCAAGCAGGTCGCAGACCGAGCGCGCCAGCTGGCGTATGTCCAGGCGTTCCTCGGTCAGGTCTATCCGGCCCGACTCGATTCGAGAAAAGTCGAGCATCTGGTCGATCACGGCAAGCAGTTCCTCCGCCGACTGGCGGACGAACCCGGCGTGGTCGCGTTGCCGGCCCTGGGGCAGCGACCGGGCCAACAGCTCCGCGAAGCCCAGGATGCCGTTCATCGGGGTCCGGATCTCGTGGCTCATCTGTGCCAGGAACTCGGACTTCGACTCGCTGGCGCGCAAGGCTTCGGCCTCCGCCCGCTGCAGTTGCGCGTTGCGCAGGCGCAGTTTCGCGGTGGCCACCTCGACGCGCCGCTCGAGTTCCCCCCTGTGCCGCTGGAGGGAATCCATCATGCCGTTGATGCCGGCCTCGAGCTGGGCGAGTTCGCCAGTCGCCCCGGTATGTGTGCGCTGTCCGTAGCTCCCATCAGTCGCCTGGCGGACCAGGTCGGTGATCTCGGTGATCGGCGACGCGATCTTCCGGCTGGTGCGCCAGAGCAGAGCGAAGCCCGCCAACATTCCGGCGAGCAGCAGGGCAATGCTGTGCACGACCAGGGTGCGAGTCTGCCTGCTCGCTTCCCGAGAAGTCAGCACCACCGTCACGGTGCCGAGCGGCAGGCTGTGGCCAGCCCGCGCATGCGGATCGAAGGCGCGATCCTCGTCCAGCAGCGCCATGACATCGGGGAATACGATCTTCCTGAACGATTTCAGGTGCCGGGCGTTGGACCGGCCGTCCGGGTCGGCCACCGCGGTAATCCCAAGGCTCTGGCCCTGCCCGGCGATCCAGACGCTGTGGACCCATTCACGCTCGACGAACTCGATGGCCAGGCGCTGCAACTCGTCGTTGTCGGCGACGAACAGCCCGAACCGCGACGCGGCGGCCAACTCGCGCGCGTAGGATTCGCCCAGGCGCTGGAACTCCGCCCACTGTTCGTTCAGGCGCGTCGCGACCAGGTAGGCCGTCAGCAGTGCGGCGACCAGCAGCAGCGGCAGCAGCCCCGACAGCAGGATGCGGCTGCGGGTTGAGGGGCCTTCGTGTCTCATGGGTCCGTGTCGATCAGGCCTTGGCGCAGCGCCTTCTCGGGCCCGGACCGGAGCCGCAGCCAACGCAGCACGTCGCGGTTCACGCGCAACGGATAACCCGGCGGGACCCCGGGCAACGTCGCATTCCCGAGCCGCGCGGTTGCGGGACGCGTCGACCGCGCATGGCACACGCGCGTGCCGGATGGAATGCGTTCAGCCCCCGTCCGCATCCTCGTCGCCCCCCCCCTGCCTAGGAAAATGCGTCATCGCGAGGAGCGAAGCGACGTGGCGATCCATAAGGCGGTGATTCAATTTGCGTCGTTTGGATTGCCGCGCTTCGCTCGCAATGACAATAACAGGCGCTTTCCTAACCCTCGCACTCGGATTTGGGAGAGGGGACTGAACGGATACGCCGGATGGCGCACCAAGGCATGCGTTGCCTGGACTCTGCACAGACTGACGATTCGTGTCGACCACATCATCAGCATAGTGCGTCCTCCCATTTCTGCACCGCTACCGCCGCGACCGCAGGGCGATGCGCTGGGCAATGGGCCCGCTTTTGGCGCGACGGATCTTCCATGGCCACCCTCACGACCGGCGCTCCCTCGCGCAAAGTGCCGGCCGTGTTCAGTGCCTGGATCCGCCACGCGACCGCGTCGCGGTCGAACAGCGCCACGGGCGGCCTGCTGCCCGGCGGGGCAATCGGGATTCGCGCCGGGACCTCCGAGCGAGCGGATCCGAGGGATTCTTCCGGCCGGCCCCGCACCCTGAGGATTCCTTGCAGTCGCGCGTTACCATGGGGCCCGAATCCCCTCCCCAAGGAGTTGTGCAATGACTCGAAACGCCGGCGGGCGTCCCGTGATTTTCGGAGAGGTGCTGTTCGACAGTTTTCCCGAGGGCGCAGACATCCTCGGCGGCGCACCCTTCAACGTGGCCTGGAACCTGCGCCGCCTGGGGGCCGAACCGCTGTTCGTCGGGGCCGTGGGCGCCGATGCGCTGGGTGACCGGGTGCGCGCGGCGATGGCAGCAGCGGAGCTCGACGCTGCCGCCCTTCAGGTCGTCCCGGATGCCCCGACCGGACGCGTTCAGGTGACCCTGCATGCGGGCGAGCCAAGCTACGAAATCCTGCCTGACCAGGCCTATGATCGCG
Source organism: Thioalkalivibrio paradoxus ARh 1 (assembly GCF_000227685.2). GTDB lineage: Bacteria > Pseudomonadota > Gammaproteobacteria > Ectothiorhodospirales > Ectothiorhodospiraceae > Thioalkalivibrio > Thioalkalivibrio paradoxus. The sequence continues at coordinate 3,689,230 of NZ_CP007029.1, forward strand.
TCGACCCGGCGGGGCTCCAGCAGGCGGTGCCGGACGCCCCCGCGCTGCTCTACCACGGGAGCCTCGCGTTGCGTGCCGAGCCCAGCCGTTCCGCCTGCGCCTGGCTCGCCGAGCGCGCCCGACTGCGTTTCGTCGACGTGAATCTGCGACGCCCCTGGTACCGCCCCGACTCGGTTCTGGAGTGGTTGCAGCACGCGGACTACGTGAAGCTGAACCGGGACGAGCTGCGCGAACTGGTGGCGGGCACGGACGATGCCGCGCGGGTGGCGACACTGATCGAGCAGGCCGCGATTGGCGGCGCGGTCATCCTGACCGCCGGGGAAGAAGGCGCCGCGATCGTTACGCCGGCGGGGAAGCGGTTCGAAGCGGCGGCGGCGGTGGTCGACGACCTGCGCGATCCGGTCGGCGCGGGCGACGCCTTCGCGAGCGTGGTCATGCTGGGCATCCTGCGGGGGTGGTCCTGGCCGGCCACGCTGGAGCGCGCGCTCGACTTCGCCGCGCGCGTGTGCACGCTGCAGGGTGCGACCACGACCGATCCGTCGTTCTATGCCGCCGCGCGCGAGGCCTGGCGCGACTAGACGCGGTACCGCCGCTCCCCGCCCCCCTGATCGGGGGAGGGGCTTCCCCCGATCGCGTTCGCGCCTCGCGATGACGGGTCGGCCGACCCGTCCCTAGGCAGCCTGTCGGACCTGGGCTGCTAGGCACGCCAGCCGAGGGCTTCGGCCTTGCGGCGGGCGACGCGCGGGATGTCGGCGGCGACGAAGTGCTCGTGCAGCACCTGGACGCTGATCATGTGGTTGATCACCGCGTCGAGCTGAACCTGGGTCGCGACCGGGGTGTCCTCGGCCTCGTGTAGCGCGAACAGGCGGGCAACGCCTTCCGGATCCAGCAGCCCGGCTGCCTCGATTGCTTCCGTCGACAGGTACTGATCCGCCAGCGCCTTCATCGCCGCCCATTTCTTCGGGTCGGTATGCGCCGGCGGGGCCATGAACGCGAACTTCTCGCGCTCGTAGAGCACCCGCGGCAGCAGACCCTTCATCGCCTCGCGCAGCACGTATTTCTCGGTACGGCCCTTGATGCGCATCGACGGCGGCAGCTGCGCCGCGAATTCGGCCAGGTGATGGTCGAGAAACGGCGGGCGGGCCTCCATCGAGTTGGCCATGTCGACCCGGTCGCCGCCCCAGGTCAGGATCTGCCCCTCGAGCATGGTCTTGATCCAGACGTACTGGGCCTTGTCGAGCGGATGCCGGCCTTCGAGCATATCCGCATCGAGCGCGCTGGCGATCGCGGCGCCGGGCGCGTAGCCGGCGAGCGCTGCGCGCCGCCCCGGAGCCAGCAGGCCCGGAACGTGATCGGCGGCGGCCAGCCAGGGCTGCAGGCAGGACGGGGTGAACCCGACCAGCCGGGTCAGCGCCGGGTCGTCTAGTTCGTTCTCGGCCAGCATCGCGCCGCTGAACAGTTTGTTGCTCTCGGCCAGGAGCTGTTCCCAGGACGCGCGTTCCGCCGGCGGCAGGGTGTCGAGCCCGTGCAGGAACATGTCGCGCCGGAACGCCGGATAGCCGGCGAACAGCTCGTCCGAGCCCTCGCCGGTGACCACGACCTTGTAACCCGCCTCGTTCACGTGCCGGCTCATCAGCAGCTTCGCGACACCCAGCGTGTTGTAGATGGATCGCTCCGTGTGCCACAGCGTCTCGACCAGGTTGTCGTACAGGTGGTCGGCCTGCAGGGTCATGATGTCCTGGTCCGCTCCGACGCTCTCGGCCATCTCGCGGGCGATCGCGGTCTCGTCGTAGGCGGCGTCGTCGAAGCCGATGGTGAACGCCTTGACCGGGCTCTGCTGGCTGGCCGCCGCCAGCCCGAGCGTGATGCAGGAGTCGATCCCACCGGACAGATAGCAGGCGACCGGGACATCGGCCTCGAGCCGCAGCTGCACCGCCTCCATCAAGTGCTCGCGTACGCCCTCGATCCAGTATTCCTCGTCGGTGTCGTCGTGCTCGGGGCGCTCGGCCGCCAGCGGGAAGTCCATATCCCAGTACTTCTCCTGACGCACTTTCAGCTTTCCGTGGGCGCGTTCGACGATCACCATGTGGCCGGGCTTCACCTGGTGTACGCCCTCGAACGCGGTAGTCCCAGGCACGATGGTCTGCATCAACTGGTGGAACAGCCCGGTGTCCGAGAATCGGCGCGGCACATCCGGGTGCGCGAACAGCACCTTCAGCTCGGAGCCGAACACGAATGCGCCGTTCGCCTCGGTGAAATACAGCGGCTTGACGCCGAAGCGGTCGCGGATCAGCACCAGCCGGTCGTGCTCGCGGTCGTACAGCGAGATCGCGAACTCGCCGCGGAAGTGCGGGATCGCATCCTCCAGCCCCACGCGCCGGTAGAGGTGCATCACCATTTCCGAGTCGCTCTTGGTGCGGAACTTGACGCCGCGCAGCGTCAGGTCGGCGCGGATGCGCTTGTAGTCGTACAGCTCGCCGTTGACCGCGGTCATGATGCTGTTGTCGGGCATCACGAACGGCTGCCGGCCCCGGTCCTCGTCGAGGTCGATGATCGACAGCCGGGCATGGGAAAAACCGACGCCGCGGTCCTGCTGCACCCGGTAGCCGAAGCCGTCCGGTCCGCGGTGGTACTGGATCGCGGCCATCGCGACCAGCGTTTCGGGATCGACCCGGCGCTCCGGGTCGGCGTGAAAGATTCCTGCGATGCCACACATAGACTGTCTCCTGAAGTTTTTGGGGGGCGGCCGCAGCGCGTCTGCGTCTCGTCAACCGCGCGCGGCTGCCCCGACCGGGTTCCTGTCGCCGGCGCCCGCCGACCCTCGCATGGCCGCGGTCACTGTTCCGGGGTGTCCATCACGGCGCTGATCCGGCGCACCACCGAAGTCAACAGCGCCATGCGCACGAACACCGCACCGCGGGCCTGGGCGAAGTACCAGTTGTGAGGGGTGTCATCGAGATCGGTGGCGAGCTCGTCCCCCCGCGCCAGCGGGTGCAGAATGATCGCACCCGGTTTCAGCGGCGAGTTCCGGGTCAGGTGCAGGCCGGTGCCCAACGACTCGAAAGTGTCGCCGACCCAGGCGATCGCGTTGATGTACACCACGTCGAGTTCCGGCAACACCGGGTCGAGCTGGTCGACCACGCGCAGCACCAGCCCCGCGGCCTCGAGTTCCTCGCGCTGTCCGGCGTCGAAATTCTCGTCCTCTCGGGAGATGATCACGACTTCGCGGATCGCCTCCGGGAAGCGGCCGAGCATCAGCAGCAGGCTGCGCACCGTGCGCATGCGCGAGGGCACGCCGATGATTCCGACCCGGATGCGCGCCTGCAGGTCGACCTCCCCGCGGAACAGGTCCGGGCGCCACTTGGCCAGCGTGTACACGTCGGCCAGCGCCTGGGTGGGGTGCTCGTCGATGCCGTTGCCGGCGTTCACGATCGGGATGCGGAGCCCCTCCAGCATCTGGTAGACCGCCTGATCCTCGCTGCTGCGCAGCACGATCACGTCGCCGTAGTTGTTGAACATCTCGGCGATGTCGACCAGCGACTCGCCCTTGGCCATACCGGTGCTCTTCGGATCGGTGATCGACATGATCGCGCCACCGAGCCGGTGCCAGGCGCTCTCGAACGACAGCCGCGTGCGCGTGGATGGCTCGTAGAAGGCGCTGATCAGGATCTTGCCCGTCAGCGGCAGGTGCATCAGCGCCGGTGTGGCTTCGTACTGCGCGGCCAGCCGAAACAGCTGGATCAGCGTCGCACGGTCGAACTGCCGGCTGGACACCACATGCCGGGCCGCGAGTTCGAGCAGGGGTTCGGGGTCTTCCGGCAGCGCATCGACCAGAGCCCTCGGCCGCTCGATGCCGGCTGTGCCGTCCTTCGGTTGCAGCGGTCGCTGCAGCTGTTCGTCCAGGTGGGTCACGCGGAACCTCTCGTGCTGTCTGGAGGGAAGCGGTCGGGGTACCCGCGGCATTTGGGCCGGAATCGGGCCGCCGGGTCCGCTCGAGTGGCCGGACCGGCCGGCATCGTGCACGCGTCGGCGCTGTTCACGAGGCCTGCCGCGCACGGGTGATTTCTGCGACTGCCTCGGCGGTGGTCATCACCCGCGCGTACCGGTCCCGGATGGTGGTGATGGTCGCCTCCTGCAGTTCCGGCGTCACGGTGGTACAGCCGTCCTCGATCAGCGTCACGTAGAACCCGAGGTCGCAAGCGTCGCGTACCGCGGTCGAGACACACTCGTTGGTATAGACCCCTACCATGAACAGCGAGCTGATGTCGAGATTGCGCAGCAGGTAGTGCAGGTTGGTCGAATTGAAGACGCCGCTGGCGGTCTTGTTCAGCACGATCTCGTCGCCCACCGGCGCTACCGACTCGACGAACTCGGCCTCCTTCGAGCCGGGCGAGGCATGCAGGTTCAGCCGCTTGTGGCCGGGGCTGCGGTCCCGGCCGTCACGCGTCAGCGACTGGATCCGGGTATGGATCACCTCGAGCTGCCGTGCCCGGAACGCGTCCTGGAGCTTGCGTACGTTCGGCAGCACCTCGGTCTCGAGCTGGTGGAAGTAGTATTCCTGGGCTGCCAGCGGCACCCCCGAGGCGGCGACATCGGCGAACACGCCGTGCCCGCGCGCCGCATCGAGGTACTGCAGGTCGATACACAACAGCGCGACATGGTGGCGCGCAAGCTCCTCGCGCAGCAGGCGGGTCGAGATCAGGCTGCCGCGGTACTGGTCGCGCAGCGGATCGAGCGCGTCGAAATCGGTGATGCTGGTGATCTTGTCGGTCATCGGATCCTCCCGTCAGTCGCGGGCCGCGAGCGCCAGCACGCTGCTCAGCATCAGGTTTGCGCCCGCCTCGATGTCTTCCCAGTTCGTCCACTCGCCCGCGGAATGGCTGCGGCCCTCGATGCTGGGCACGAAGATCATGCCAGTGCGCGCCACCGAACTCATGCTCTGGGTATCGTGCGCCGCGCCGCTGGGCATGCGCAGGTAGGCCTGCCCCATCGCCTCGGCCTCACGGGCGATCAGTTCGACCAGGCCCGGATCGCATTTCGCCGGCGGAATCTCGGACAGCACATCGAACTCGAACATCAGGTCGCGGCGCCGCGCAATACTGGACAGCGTGCGCCGGCAGGCATCCGACAGCGCCTTCAGCACCCGGTCGTCGGTGTCGCGAACCTCCAGCGAGAAGGTCGCGAGACCGGGAATCGTGTTCGCGGCACCCGGCTTCAATTCCACCCGACCGATGGTAGCGCGGCTGTTCGGGCCGCCGTGCTCCTCCAGGATGCGGTTGATCTCGCCGCCGAACTCGGCCAGCCCCTGGAACGCGTCGATGCGCATGTCCATGGGCGTGGTACCGGCATGGTTGGCCTGACCCTTCAGCCGCACCTCCCACTTGAACAGCCCGGTGATCGCTTCGACCACGCCGATGCCGATCCGCCGCCGGTCGAGCACCGGCCCCTGCTCGATATGCAGTTCGAGGAACGCATGGATGCTGTTCGGGTCGCGGCGGGCGTCCAGCGCGTCGTTCGCGTCCAGGCCCCAGCTGGCCATCGCATCCACCAGCGTGATCCCCTCGAGATCCCGGGCGCCGTGGATCCGTTCCGGCGTCAGCTGCCCGGCCATCGCCTGGGATCCGAACAGCCCCCCGAAGCGCCCCTCCTCGTCGCTGAAGTCGATGACCTCCAGCGGGAAACGCAGCGCAATGGCGCGTTCCTTCACGGTACGCAGAACCTCGAGCCCGACCAATACCCCGAGGGCGCCGTCCAGCGGCCCACCGCCAGGCACGGTATCGAGATGGGATCCCATCACTACCGCCGGACGCTTGCCATCGAAATCCAGGCGTCCATGAAGGTTTGCGGCACCGTCCTGGTGGATCTCGATGCCGGCCACCGCGAGGCGTTGCCGGAACCAGTCCCGCCCCTGCCGATCGCACTCGGTGAACGCACGGCGATTGAGACCGAATTCCGTGTCGCGACCGACCTGCGCGAGGTCCATCACGTCCTGGCGCAGGCGCTCCATGTTCACTCGTGTTTCGGACATCGTGATTCCCGTTTACGGATTTCGGAGTCGGTAGCGTACCGCGGGCCGCAGGTCATCCACCGCCATCAAAGGGTTGCAGGCCGGCCATCGGCTCAGCGGACGCCATATGCCCCACCAGCGCGTGCAGCGACACATTGAGTGCCGCCAGCTCTGCCGGGTCGAGCGCATGCAGCGCCCGGTTCAGCTCGCCCTGGGGCGCAGCGGGCGCTCGCTCGAGCAGCGCGTCTCCGGCCGGGGTCACGAACACCCGCACGATACGCTGATCCCGCTGGCGCCGCATGCGCTCGATCAGCCCCGCCTGCTCCAGCTTGTCCAACAGGTTCGATGTGGTCGACGGGTGCACCGAAAGACGCCGCGACAGGTCGCCGACATTCAGTCCGGGGCTGCCTCGTACCTCCCACAACGCCCACAGCTGCGCCGCACTGATGCCACAGGAACGCTGCACGCTGCGCGAATGGCCCTGCAGTGCACGGATGATCACCCGAAGCTGGCGGATGACCGAATGCACGGTTTCGGTCCGGTCGCCGTCGGGCGACGGGGATGCACCATCAGGCGCGGACATCAGAGTCGCGGCTCCGAGTCGGCCGCCGTGGGCCTGCGACAGGCAGGACTCCCATGGTATCGATGACCAGCAGCGGCGATGGCTGTGCCGGGGATCCAAAGGTACATGGCAGGGGCTCGGTTTCCTGAATGCTGGAATGGCGGCTGTCCCGGGCCTTCGCCGGGAAGAGTCTTCTGCACCTGACGACCGATGTTGCTGCCGGGAGTTCGGGGCGGCGCCAGGATCCGCGCCGTTCCAGAGCGGGCACCCAACGATTATCGATTGATGAACCAGGAGACGAGCTGTCATTTTTGTGCAAAACTATTTGCCGTGCAACCCCGCGACCGTGCCCTTGGCCACGGACCGCTGGTGCATCGGTTGGATGCTCCGCCTCCAGGCCCGGCCGGGAGCCTGTCGCAAGGCACGCGCGATGCCCCTGGTGCCGGGAAACGCAATGCCCGCGGATCGCGCGCGACGCGCGTACGCGTGTTGGACGCGCCGTCTGCGCAAACCAAGACGGTGCCCGGAACCGCAAGAGAAGGGAGAACCGAATGAACAAGAAGATCCTCGCGGCGCTGGCCGCCGCTTCGCTGTTTCCCCCGGGCCTGGCCGCTGCCGACGACGGTGCGGGCGGTCTGAACATCCATTTCTACGGCTCGCTGCGAATCCACGGCGAGCACGTGCGCCCCGACAACCGGGACGAGGCGGCCGGCGGTCTGGGCTCCTACACCGCGCTGCGCGACGCCTATTCACGGTTGGGGGTCGCCGCAGACTGGGCGCCCAACCCGGCGGTAGAGTTCTTCGGGCAACTGGAGCTGCCGATCGATACCGCCAATCTGAAGGTCCAGGACCCGTACGATCAGGGCGGCTTCGGACGCGACGACGAGGAAAACGTGCGGGTCGCACTGATCGGCGTGCGCGGCGACTTCGGCACCCTGCAATTCGGCCAGCAGTGGATGCCGTACTACAACGCGATCTCGTACCCGGTCGACATGTTCAGCACGTATTACAGCGGGTTCGCGACCTATGCGGTCTTTCGGGTACGCGACACCGTGGCGTATTACAGCCCGGATTTCCACGGCTTGTCGTTTGCGGCCTCGTATTCGGACAAGCGCGGAAACGTGAAGTCGACCTCGCGCATCGACGACAGCCGCACGCAGCTGACCGCAACGTACGCGTTTGGAGACACCACCGTGTCGGCCGGGGTCGACGACCGGGGCAGCCCGGTCGGCGATCGGGACCGGATCTGGGGCCTGTCCGCGTCGCATCAGCTGGGGGACATTTACCTGGCAGCCAAGTACGAGCGCTTCGATTCCGACAACGACAGCCCCGGGGCCTTCAATCGCGACGGCAACGAAGCCTTCAACGTCTTCGCCAGCTACACGCTCGACCAGAACACCTTCAAGATCATGCTTGCCGACGTCGAGAACTACGGTGATACCGTCGTCCATCTGGGCGTCGACCATCGTGTCAACGACGACCTGACGCTGTTCGCCGAGTATTACTACGAGGAAAGCACCGCGGCGATCACCACCAAGCGCGGCGGCCTCGGCGATTTTCCGGCCGGCGCGAACGGTGGACAGGTGCTCGCGGCAGGACTTCGCTACAACTTCTGAAACGCCGGCGCCCCGGTACCCGGTGCTCAGGCCCCGCTCGCCGGGGCCGCTAGCCGACGCCGGGGCGTGCGCAGCCACAGCGCGCGGTGACTTCCGGCGCCCCGTGGAACCCAAACAAGGGAGGATTCCCGGTGAACGACGAGAAAGACGAAGCGATCGAAACCAAGGTTGAGGAGATCGCGCAGCGCTACGAGACCGACTACGAGATCGGTCAGCAGAACATCAACCCGCTGGGCCTGGACCTGCACAATCCGGTGTTCGTGGTCAGCTCGCTGCTGATCCTGCTGTTCGTGGTGGGATCGCTGGTCTTCCCCGAACAGGCCAATGACGCCCTCGGCGCGACCCGCGTCTGGATCGGCGAAACCTTCGACTGGCTGTTCCTGTCGGCCGGCAATCTGTTCGTGCTGTTCTGCCTGGCGCTGATCCTGCTCCCGGTGGGCAGCATCCGCATCGGCGGCGTCGACGCCACCCCGGACTACTCGGTGCTGTCATGGTTCGCGATGCTGTTCGCCGCCGGCATGGGCATCGGGCTGATGTTCTGGAGCGTTGCAGAACCCGTTGCGTATTTCACCGAATGGTATGGCACGCCGCTGAACATCGAGGGGGGCACCGAGGAGGCGAAAGCGGCGGCCCTCGGCGCGACGATGTACCACTGGGGCCTGCATCCCTGGGCGATCTATGCGGTCGTCGGACTGTCCCTGGCGTTTTTCGCGTACAACAAGGGCCTGCCGCTGACGATCCGCTCGACGTTTTACCCGCTGCTGGGCGACCGCGTCTGGGGGCCGCTCGGTCACGTGATCGACACGCTTGCGGTACTGGCGACGATGTTCGGGCTGGCGACCTCGCTGGGACTCGGCGCCCAGCAGGCGGCGGGAGGACTCGAGTTCCTGTTCGGCATCGACGGCGGACTGAACACCCAGATCGCAATCATCGTGGTGGTCACGGTGATCGCACTGATCTCGGTAATCCGGGGGATCGACGGCGGCGTGAAAGTGCTGAGCAACTTCAACCTCGGCATGGCTCTGCTGCTGCTGATCTTCGTGATGATCGCCGGGGCGTTCGTCGCGTTCCTGGCGAACGTCGGCACGACCGTTTCCGCCTATGCGCAGTACATGCTGCCGCTCAGCAATCCCGTGGGCCGCGAGGACGATACGTTCTATCACGGCTGGACCATCTTCTTCTGGGCCTGGTGGATCTCCTGGTCGCCGTTCGTCGGGATGTTCATTGCCCGGATCTCCCGCGGCCGCACGGTACGCCAGTTCGTGACCGCGGTACTGCTGGTCCCGACGGTGGTCACCATCATCTGGATGAGCGCATTCGGGGGCAGCGGGATCGATCAGGCCTGGGCCGGAATCGGCGCGCTGGCCGGGGGAATCAGCGATTCGTCGCTGGCGCTGTTCCAGATGCTCGACAACCTGCCGTTCGCCGCGATCACCTCGTTCCTCGCGGTCGTGCTGGTGCTGATCTTCTTCATCACCTCGTCCGACTCCGGCTCGCTGGTGATCGACAGCATCACCTCCGGGGGCAAGACCGACTCACCGCAGTCGCAGCGGATCTTCTGGGCGACCATCGAAGGTCTGGTGGCCGGCGTGCTGCTGGCGGTGGGCGGCGTCGCCGCGCTACAGGCGCTGCAGGCCGGAGCGGTCAGCACCGGTCTGCCGTTCGTGGTGGTTCTGCTGCTGATGTGCGTCAGCCTGGCGATCGGACTGCACCATGAGCGGATCCTGTTGAAGTTCGCGCCCGACAAGGCGGCCTGAACCGACACTGGAGCGGGCCCGAAGGGGCTCGGACCGCCCTGCAGGTCGTCTGCGGCGGCGGTCGGGCCGACTGAGGCCGCATTCGGGCGGCGAAACCCCGGCCCCGGTTTCGGTCGGGCCTTGCCGGTCGACGCAGCGCCAGCTACCCTTCGCCCCGGGGTCCCGGCAGTGGGCCGGCCAGCGAATGGGGAGAAGCGAGAAGTGGCGAAAGGGCTGGGAGCGAGACTGCAAGCGGCAGCAGAGCGGGTGCTGCAGGGAGACGCGCCGCCGGATCCCTCCCGCTACGGCGACCCGGTGGCGGAACAGACCGACTGGACCCCGATCGGCGGCAACAGTGCGAACTTCCGCACCCACCGGCTGCGCGAGGTCGAGCAGGGCAGGCTGGAGTTCCGCACCACCCTGGGGGCCAAGCTCTTCTGGATGATCTTCGCGGCGATCGGGCTGGGGCTGCTCGCAGTCTTCTACGGCAATGGCCTTCAGGCGGAAGGCTTCGAATGGAACCCGGACATGCTGGGCGTCACCGCGTTCGGGCTGGTATTCGCGGCGGTCGGGTTCGGCGGCCTGTACTTCTCGTCGGCGCCGATCGTGTTCGACCTGCGCCGCGGCCTGTTCTGGAAAGGCCGCAAGGCACCGGGGCGAGTCGCCGACCGGCGCCGGATCAAGCACTTCGCGGAACTGAACGATGTCCATGCACTGCAATTGCTCCGTACCTGGAGCACCGGGAAGAACCGCCGCCGGGTCTATGAACTGAACCTCGTGCTGAAGGATGCCGAGCGGTTGCCGGTGCTGCGGCACGGTGGCAGTCTCGCGGGCCTGCGCGCCGAGGCAGAACAGATCGCCCGGCTGCTCGACTGCCCGCTGTGGGACGCGACCCGCTGACGCGCACTCAAACCGGGGAGTCGCGGCCGGGCCGGCGGATCCGGTCGGGGTGGGCGAGGCGCCCCAGCAATACTGCGAGCAGGATCGCCGGCAAGCCGATCACCGCCGACGAGATGAAGAACCAGAACCAGCCGATGTGTTCTGCCAGCAGCCCGGTAAACCCGCCGAGGAATTGTCCCGGCAGCGTCATGATCGAACTGAACAGCGCGTACTGCGTGGCCGTGTAGGCAGTGTTGGTCAGGCTCGACAGGTAGGCGATGAACACCGAGATCGCGAGCCCGCCGCTGATGTTGTCGGCCATGATCGCGAGCACCAGGCCGTAGGTCTGCGGACCCAGCGTCGCCAGCCAGGAGAAGGTCAGATTGGTCAACGGCGCCAGGATCGCGGTCGCGATCAGCATGCGCAGGATTCCGAACCGCATCACCAGCAGCCCGCCGACCGCGGCCCCGGTCAGCGTCATCGCCAGCCCGAAGGCCGCCGCGACATTCGCGATCTCGGTCTTGCTGAAACCGAGATCGAGATAGAACGGGTTGGCCATCACGCCCATGAAGATGTCGCTGATGCGGAAGGTCGCGATGAACAGCAAAATCACGATCGCCACCAGCCCGAAGCGCTGCCAGAAATCCGCGAACGGCCCGACGACCGCGCCGAGGAACCAGGCGGTCAGGTCTCGGCGCCAGCCACGGTGCGCGGTTCGGTCCAGGTAGTCGACCACGCGCTGCTCGAGGCGCCGGGTCTGGCGGTCGACCTCGACCTCGGGTTCGCGGATGATCAGCGTGGTCACGATGCCCACGGCCATCAGCGCCGCCATCGTGCCGTAGGCCAGGCTCCAGTCGCCCGCAGCCGCGAGGTGCAGCGCGCCGGCACCTGCCGCGAGCAGCGCCACCCGATAGCCGAACACGTAGGTCGCGGCCATCGCGCCCTGGCGGTCGCGGCTGACCGCCTCGATTCGATAGGCGTCGATCGCGATGTCCTGGGTCGCGGAACCGAACGCGGCCAGGATCGCCCAGACCGCGACCAGCCACAGATGTTCGCGCGGATCGGTGAACGCGATCCCGGCCAGCGCCAGCGCGATCACCCCCTGCGCGAACAGCATCCAGGCGCGGCGCCGGCCGAACCACCGGGTCAACAGCGGCAGCGCCATGCGGTCCACGACCGGAGCCCAGAACACCTTGATGCTGTGGGCCATGCCAACCCAGCTCAGGAAACCGATCGCGGCCAGTTCGACCCCGAGATCGCGCAGCCAGGCGGTGAACGTGCCACCGACCAGCAGCAGCGGCAAGCCCGCCGAGAAGCCGAGGAACAGCATCCCGATCACCCGCGGGTGGCCGTACACGGCGAACGCCGCACCCCAGCCGCGCCGGCCGGGGGCGCTGGTGGGCTCGGTCGTCTCAGTCATCGCAAAGATTCAGCAGGATACGCGCATCGGAGTCGGCGGCCGGGCCGGTGCACCCGCACCCCGGGCGCATGCAGTGACGCCAACCCCGCGACGACGGGTCCGGTCAGCCGCGAGACCGGCCGGATTCCGATTCAGGAGACGCGCGGCGTTACCGCGGTCCGTGGAACAGCTCGCCGGGGAACTGCCGGGTTGCGCGCGGATCGGGACCGGGGGGCGGCCCCTGGAAGAGCTCGCCGGGGAACCGCTGGGGGCCGGCGGCTCCCTGAGCCGGACGCATCTGGCCCCAGACCTTGTCCGGACCGCCGGCGGGCGGCGGCTGGCGCCAGACGTCGCCCGGGCTCCCCTGCACACCCGGCCCGGATGCCAGATGAAGCGCCTGCGTCGTCGGATTGCTTCCCGCCTGCACGGAACCGGTGACTGCCGTCGCCAGGACCAGCGCACTGGCCACGGCCCACATCCGCTTCGTCATCATCAAGCTCCCCCTATCTGGGTCGAAATCGGTGCCAAGTGCGCGGTCGAAGCACATGCATCCATTGACCACCGGCAGAGTATCGCTGACGTCATCCGCTCGCGGCAAGCTCGGACTCGGCCCGGCCGCTCGCCGGCGAGTAGCCATAGTCGATCCAGAACGGCGCGTGATCGGAGAACCGCTGGTCCTTGTAGATCACCGGGTCGCGCGCAGTCGCGGCCAGCCCTGGGGTCGCGATCTGGTAGTCGATCCGCCAGCCGACGTTCTTGGCCCAGGCCTGCCCCCGGTTGGACCACCAGGTGTACTGCTCCGGCCGCGGATCCAGGCTGCGGAACACGTCGACCAGCCCCAGCTCCCCGAACACCCGGTCCAGAAACGCACGCTCCTCGGGCAGGAAGCCGGAATTCTTCTGGTTCGCCTTCCAGTTCTTCAGGTCGATCTCGCGGTGGGCGATGTTCCAGTCGCCGCAGATCAGCCACTCGCGCCCGTCAGCTGCGCGCTCGGCGAGCCACGGCAGGAAGAAGTCCAGGAAGCGCCATTTCGATTCCTGGCGATGGTCTCCAGACGAACCCGACGGCAGGTACAGCGACGCCACCGAGAGGTTTCCGAAGCGCATTTCGACGTAGCGCCCCTCCAGGTCGGCCTCTTCGAAGCCGAGATGGGTGATCACCGCGTCGGGCTGCATCCGGCTGTAGATCGCCACGCCGCTGTACCCCCGCTTCTCGGCATCGACATAGGCACTGTGATAGCCGTCGGGGTGGAACACCGGGTCGGCGAGCTGCTCGATCTGCGCCTTGGTCTCCTGGATGCAGACGATGTCGGCCCCGGATTGGGGCAGCCAGTCGAAGAAGCCCTTGCGCGCCGCGGCACGGATCCCGTTGGCATTGAGGCTGAGTACACGCATGGGCGCGCAAGATACCCGGGGCGGCGCCCACGGGGAAGACCTCGGACCGGAGATGCCGTCTGCACGTTGCCGCAGCGCAGGCCCGGCCCGGGGCGGCCGCGCCCTGCCCGACGGCGTCGCGGGGCCCACGCCGGGGGCCATCGCACGGACTGCCGCGAGCCCCTGCGTGCCCCCGGCGCCGCCGCGTGCCAGAATGACGACTTTTGCCGGAGTGCCCCCGATGTCCGCGCAGGATTTCCTTGCCTACTGCCTGGAGCGCAACGTACTGCGTTTCGGAGAATTCAGATTGAAATCGGGCCGGGTGAGCCCTTATTTCTTCAACGCCGGCCTGTTCGATCGCGGCTCGGACCTGGTCCGTCTGGGACGTCACTACGCCGAGGCGATCATCGCCTCCGGTCTCGAGTTCGACCTGGTATTCGGCCCGGCGTACAAGGGCATCCCGCTCGCAGCGGCCACCGCGATGGCGCTGCATTCCGAACACGGCCGCGACCTGCCCTGGGCGTTCAACCGCAAGGAGGCGAAGGATCACGGCGAGGGCGGATCCATCGTCGGCGCCCCGCTGGCCGGCCGGGTGCTGATCGTCGATGACGTGATCACCGCGGGCACCGCGATCCGGGAATCGGTCGCGACCATCCGTGCGGCAGGCGCGCAGCCGGTCGCGGTCGCGATCGCGCTGGATCGCGAGGAGCGCGGGCAGGGCGACCGCTCTGCGATCCAGGAGGTCGAACAGGACCTCAACCTGCAGGTGATCCGCGTGGCGCGGCTCACCGACTTGATCGCGATGCTGGAATCCGAAGACCGGGATCCGTCGCAGCTCGCGGCGTTACGCGCCTACCGGGATCGGTACGGGATCGCGGGCGGGTGATCGGGGGGATGACGGCCTTTCGGCCTTTTCCGCCCTACGCCTCTTTCATCATCGGGGGTGGCCACATAGGCCATGAAAGTGAGTCCCATTCGGTCTCTCGGTCTCCTGGATCGGGCGTCACTCGCAGGCAGGATCCTCCCCGCCTCGGCGCGTGGGTAGCTGCCGGAGCCTCCCCGGGCCCGCGCAGGGGTTCGGCGCACGCTACGGGATTGTTGCAATAGCGCCAGCGCTTCGATAGCTTGCAGTCGCTACCACTACAAGCTGGGGGTGCCGGTCCCGTCGCCGGCTGAGAGAGTCCCCTTGAACCTGATCCGGCTCGTACCGGCGGAGGGAAGCTTGCGGCGCCTGCCTCTGCTGGCCCCGTTTCCTCCACCGATCCAGCTCCGAGGAAACACAGATGAGCGCCATCCCCGAAGACTTCATCCGCCGCACCGCACGGCTCTCCGAAGACGTTGCCCGACCGTTCCCGAACTCGCGCAAGGTCTTTGCCCAGGGCAGCCAGCCAAGTCTGCGCGTCCCGATGCGCGAGGTGGCACAGCATCCTACCCATACTTCGGCAGAGATCGAGGAGAATCCGCCGATCACCCTGTACGACACCTCCGGTCCGTACACTGACCCGTCGGTCGAGATCGACCTGTTGCGCGGCCTCCCGGAGGTGCGGACAGCCTGGATCGAGGAGCGCGGCGACACCGAGCCGCTCGACGGCCCAACCTCCGACTACGGCCGCAGCCGCGCCGCGGACCCGGCGCTGGCGGCCCTGCGCTTCGAGCACCTCCGCGGGCCACGGCGGGCGCTGTCGGGCCGCAACGTCACTCAGATGCACTACGCCCGCCGCGGGATCGTGACCCCCGAGATGGAGTACGTCGCGATCCGCGAGAATTGCCGGCTCGCCGAGATGCGTGCCGATCCGCGCTACGCCCGGTTGCTGCGCAGCCATGCCGGGGAGGCTTTCGGTGCCCGCATCCCCGACGAGATCACCGCCGAGTTCGTGCGCGCCGAGGTCGCCGCGGGCCGCGCGATCATCCCGGCGAACATCAATCACCCCGAACTCGAGCCGATGATCATCGGGCGCAACTTCCGGGTGAAGGTCAACACGAACATCGGCAACTCGGCGGTGACCTCGAGCATCGAGGAGGAGGTCGAGAAGCTCGTCTGGTCCTGCCGCTGGGGCGGCGACACGTTGATGGACCTGTCGACCGGGAAAAACATCCACGAGACCCGCGAGTGGATCCTGCGCAATTCGCCGGTGCCGATCGGCACGGTGCCGATCTACCAGGCACTGGAGAAGGTCGACGGCAAGGCCGAGGAGCTGACCTGGGAGCTGTTCCGCGACACCTTGATCGAGCAGGCCGAGCAGGGCGTCGACTATTTCACGATCCACGCCGGCGTGCGGCTCGCGTACGTGCCGCTGACCGCCGACCGCGTCACCGGCATCGTGTCGCGCGGCGGATCGATCATGGCCAAGTGGTGCCTGGCACATCACCAGGAGAACTTCCTGTACACGCACTTCGCCGAGATCTGCGAGATCATGAAGGCCTACGACGTGTCGTTCTCGCTCGGCGACGGCCTGCGCCCGGGCTGCATCGCCGATGCGAACGACCGCGCGCAGTTCGCCGAATTGGAGACCCTCGGCGAATTGACGAAGATCGCCTGGGACCACGACGTGCAGGTGATGATCGAGGGTCCGGGCCATGTGCCGCTGCACAAGGTGAAGGAGAACGTCGACAAGGAACTGGCGGACTGCCTCGAGGCGCCGTTCTACACATTGGGCCCGCTGGTCACCGATGTTGCGCCGGCCTACGACCACATCACCTCGGCGATCGGCGCCGCGAACATCGGCTGGTACGGCACCGCGATGCTCTGCTACGTAACGCCGAAGGAACACCTCGGGCTGCCGAACCGCGAGGACGTGCGCGACGGCATCATCAGCTACCGGATCGCCGCGCATGCGGCCGATCTCGCGAAGGGATTCCCGGGAGTGCAGGTACGCGACAACGCGCTGTCGAAGGCGCGCTTCGAGTTCCGCTGGGAGGACCAGTTCAATCTTTCACTGGACCCGGAGCGCGCGCGCGAGTACCACGACCAGACGATGCCGAAGGAGGCGCACAAGGTCGCGCATTTCTGCTCGATGTGCGGGCCGAACTTCTGCTCGATGAAGATCACGCAGGACGTGCGCGACTATGCGGCGCGGCAGGGTCTGAGCGAACAGGAAGCGCTGGAACGGGGGATGCAGGAGAAGGCGCTCGAGTTCGTCGAGAAGGGCAGCGCGCTCTACCGGGAGGTCTAGCCGCCTGCGTGCCTGCCCGGCATTGCCCGCGCCGCCTTTCGGCTCGCGGGCGGGTCGCGAACCGGCTCCAGCATTTCGCCCGGGAACGGGAGGCCGTCAGGGGGTGTTGCCCAGCCAGAAGTCCAGCGACCGGTCGAGGAATTCCTTCCAGGTCATGTAGTGCGACCCGTCGCAGGAGAAGGTCAGGCTGATCATGCCGTTGAACAGATTGATCGACGCGGATCGCAGATAGACCGTCTCGTCCGCGAAGCGCAGGCCCTTCAGCGTGTCCAGGATCGGCCCGATCGCGTCGGCGGGGACCAGCCCGTTTTCGGGGTAGGTCCGCTTCGGGAACGCCAGGCAGGTATCGGGGTCGCCGAGCGCGTCCTGCGTCAGGATCCGGTAGCGATAGGGATCGTCCAGCGTCCAGACCGTGGCCCGGCTGCTGGAGAAATGCAGCACGCACTGGAACACCCCGCGCTCGGTGATCAGCTCCTCCAGCACCGAGATCACCGCATCGATGTCGCGGTCCAATGCGCTCTCGACGCGGCTTTGCAGGAACACCGTGCCGCGGATCGACGGGTCGCCCTTGATCTGGCGCCACTCGGTCGACTCCTCGTACAGGATATTGCTGTCCGGCAGGTTGCGCAGGTCGAAGTCCGCGCCCATGAAACCGAGCACCTGGCCGTCGGGGTCGCGGATCAGCTGCAGCGCGGTCATGCAGGGGCGGCGCCCGAGCAGGCTGATGAACGCTTCCGAAAGCAGGAACCCGTCCGCGGGAACGACTTCCTTCATGTACGGACGCTGGGAACGGTCGCGGCCGAAATGCTCGGTCAGCAGCCCGTCGTGGGAAATATTGTCGCTGATCTGGATCCCGTCGGTGTTCAGCGCGTACAGGAACGTGCATTCGGGCAGCTCCCGGATCCCGTCCAGCAGCACCCGATCCAACGCCTCGCGATTGGGCCAGGCCTCCGTCAGGCGCTGCGCGATGCGCGTCAGCGGCGCGTGCAGATGCGCCTCCATTCGCCGCCGCTGTTCCTCCACCGTCGTTCGAAGCTTGTCCATTCGCCGTTCCTGTGCCGTGTTTCCAGCGCGCGGTACCGCCGCGAGTGCCGGGAGCATCCGGCAGGTACGGGCACCGCCGCATGCGTAGTCAGTTTCTATAGAAAGAATAGATATTATTGCCTTTCCCTACGATCGCTCCGCGGGTACAACTGTAATCGAGAATACATTCGGAGGGAGTGAAATGATCAAGACCGCATCGTTCGGATTCGTTCATGTCGCGGTCGCGTTCGGCGTCGTCTATGCACTCACCGGCAGCGTCGCCATCGGCGGCGCGGTGGCGCTGATCGAACCGCTGGTGAATACCATCGCCTACCATTATCACGAAAAGGTCTGGGACCGGATCCGCCGGCGTCCCCGCGAGATTTCGGGAGGCACCCATGTCCTGCAGGGCTGACGCCGCACTGTCCGAGTGGCCAGTGGATCGTATCCGCGATGCGATCCCCTCCGATCTGCCGCGGGTGAACACGGTGATCGAGGCGGCCGTCGGCACCTGGAACTTGCCCGAACGCGTGAAGCGTCTGGCAATGCCTTCCTACCGGTACGCGGCCGACGACCTGGACCACCTGTCGCTCCGGATACTGCTGCTCGGCGAGGCCGTGGTGGGCGTCGCGGCCTGGGAACCGGCAGACCCGGGCTTCAGCCCGCCCCGCTCGGCCCGCGCGGCGATGCTGCTGCACGGGCTGTACGTCAGTCCGGTCCATCATCGGCAAGGGCATGCGACCCGACTGCTGGACGACGGCATACGGCGCGCGCGCGAGGAAAGGTACGAGGGAATCCTGGTGCGCGCCCAGGCCGAGGCCGAGGGCTTCTTCGCACGGCAGGGGTTTCAGCGGCTCCCGGTCCAGGATCCGGTCCGGGACTATGCGGCAAGGTACTGGAAGACACTCGCCTGAAGGGCGGCGTCTGGTAATGTAGGGGTCTCCCCAAACGTTGCGAGGCATGCCGAATGAGTGATTCCAGGGAGTGTCGTGTCGCGGTGTTCAGCACCCAGAAATACGACCGTCTGTTCCTGACCCAGGCCGCGACCGACAGCAACGTGCAGTTCCATTTCCTCGAACCCCGGCTCGAGCCGGATACCGTGGTACTGGCCCAGGGTGCGAACGCGATCTGCGCATTCGTGAACGACCGGCTCGACCGCGAGGTGCTTACCGCGCTGAAGGATGCGGGGATCGACCTGGTGGCGCTGCGCTGCGCCGGGTTCAACAACGTGGACCTGAAGGCCGCCGAGGAGATCGGGGTGCGGGTCGCACGCGTTCCGGCCTACTCACCGAACGCGGTCGCCGAGCACGCGGCGGCACTGATCATGACACTGAACCGGAAAACGCACCGCGCGTTCAACCGGGTTCGGGAAGGCAACTTCCTGCTCGACGGGCTGATGGGCTTCGACGTGAATGGCTGCACCGTGGGCATCGTCGGCACCGGGCGAATCGGACGCAGTTTCGCCCGCATCATGCAGGGATTCGGCTGCGAAATCGTGGCATTCGATCCGTATCCAGATCCGGAGGTCGAGGAGATGGGGATCGAATACCTGCCTTGGGAAGGCTTTCTGAACCGGTCCGACATCATCAGCCTGCACTGCCCGCTGACGCCGGAAACCCATGCGATGGTCGACGAAAAGGCCATCAGCCTGATGAAGCCCGGCGTGATGCTCATCAACACCAGCCGCGGCGCGATCGTCGATACTCATGCGGTGATCGATGGCCTGAAGAGCGGCCGGATCGGCAGCCTGGGCCTGGACGTGTACGAGCAGGAGGAGAACCTGTTCTTCAAGGATCTCTCGGAAGAAGTGATTCAGGACGACGTGTTCCAACGCCTTCTGACATTCCCCAACGTGCTGATCACGGGGCACCAGGGTTTCCTGACCCGGCAGGCGATGGAGGAAATCGCCAGGACCACGGTCGAAAACCTGAGCTGCCTGGCGAACGACGAGCCCTGCCTGAACCGGCTGATCTAGCCGCCCAAGTCCGGCAGGCTGCTGTCAGCCCACGTCCGACAGACGGCCAACGACTCCGACGCTTCTCCCCCGCCCGCCCCCGCAAGACGGAGGCGGGTCGCCGGGTTGCGGGTCAGGCGGGCTTGCGCCGGATCGCGAGCGTGCCGGGGACATTGCGGGATCCGCGCGGGGGATAGGGCTTGCCCGGGGCCGGGCCGCGGCCCGGAGTTCTGCCGGAGCCCGCCCAGGCCCGTGGCTTGCGCTTCGCGGCCGACTCGCCGCCCTTCGCGCGGGGGCGCTTCGGTACGCCAGCCAGACGCCGTTCGTCCCGGACGTGCTTTGACGGGGCGCCAGACAGGCTGGCGCGCTCGCCCGCGAGTTCCGGCGTTTCCAGGGTAAGCTCCAGCCGGCGCTGCGCGACATGGATCCGGCCCAGACGGCGGACCGCGGAATCGTTCAGGGCCGCGGGAAGATCGACATGGCTGTAATGATCCATCAGGCCGATACGGCCGATGTCGCCCCCGGACAGCCCGCCTTCGTTCGTCAACGCACCGACGATCTCGCGGGCGCCGATGCCGTCGCGCCGACCGATGGGCATGTAGTAGCGCACCCGGTCCTCGTCCGGGACGCGACGGTCGGTGCGCGGACGATTCCCGGGGTCGGCCCCGCGATCGCCAGCGCTGCCGCGGACACGCGGCCCGTCGCCGCCACGGCGCGAAGACGCGCTCGCCCGAGCCGCCGCCGCGAGCGGATCCTGCTCCTGGTGTTCGGGGGTCAGCAGCGGGGTCAGTTCGGTAGCCAGCGCCAACAGCGCGCCGGCGAGGTCGCGCTCCGACGCGTTGCAGCGCGCCAGCAGCACATCGACCAGCTCGCCGTGGCGTTGCGAATGCCCGGATGCGAGCAGTGACTCGATCCGATCAGCGAAGCGCGCCTGCCGGCTGGTGGCGACGGCTTCGAGGTCTGGCACCGGCAGCGGCCGGACCGGTTTGCGGGTCAGCGTCTCGATCTCGCGCAGGATACGGCGCCGCCGCGGTTCCAGGAACAGAATCGCGCGACCCTTGCGTCCGGCGCGGCCGGTGCGGCCGATCCGGTGCACATAGGCCTCGGCGTCGCCGGGTGCGTCGTAGTTGAACACATGGCTGATGCGCGGCACATCGATGCCGCGGGCCGCCACGTCGGTGGCGACGATCACGTCGATGCGGCCGTCGCGCAGATCGGAGACGACGCGTTCGCGCTCGTTCTGCTGCATGTCGCCGTTCAGCGCGGACACCGCGTGCCCGCGGGTGGCGAGCCCCTCGGCGATCTCGAGCGTTGCCGCCTTGGTGCGCGCGAACACGATCGCCGCATCGCGGTCCGGCTCGACTTCCAGCAGCCGCCCGAGCGCCTCGAGCTTGTGGCGCCCGTCGACCAGGCAATACCCCTGGTCGATGTCGGCCCCGGCCTCGTTGCCGGCGCCGATGCGGATCTCCTCGGGCTCGCGCAGATGGCGATGCGCGATGCGCCGGATCGGCGCCGGCATCGTCGCCGAAAACAGCGCCGTCTGCCGTTCGGCCGGGGTCTGCTCCAGGATCCATTCGATGTCGTCGATGAAGCCCATCCGGAGCATCTCGTCGGCCTCGTCGAGCACCACCAGGCGCAGACCTTCCAGCGCCAGCGTGCCGCGCTTGATGTGGTCGACCACGCGCCCGGGGGTACCGACCACGATCTGCGGGCCTTCGCGCAGCCGGCGCAGCTGCGCGCCCATGGGCTGGCCGCCGTAGACGGGCAGGATTTCGATCCCGCCGATCCCTTCGGCAAAGCCGCCGAGTGCGACCGCCACCTGGTTTGCGAGCTCGCGCGTGGGGGTCAGCACCAGCGCCTGGACGCGGCGCTCGCTGGCGTCGACGCGCTCGATCAGCGGCAGGCCGAACGCACCGGTCTTGCCGGTGCCGGTCTGGGCTTCACCCAGCACGTCGCGGCCGCTCAGCAAGGCCGGGATACACGCCGCCTGGACGGGCGTGGGTTGCTGGAAGCCCAGGCGCTCGACCGCGAGCGCGAGCGGCTCGGACAGGCCGAGCTCGGAGAAGGACGGGGAATGCGGCATTCGGGGTACTCAAGGAGAGGCCGGAGGCAGACCGGCAATGGGGCGCGCTGCGCCAAACCGCGCAGTATACACGAACGACCGGCGCCGGGTCCGGGATCTGCGGCTGGGATTCACTGCCGTGGCCCCGGGCTGCCCCGGCCACCAAGGGAGTCGAGGGACGCCGCCGGTCGTGCTGGCGCGGGAAACACGGCCTCCCACGCCGCCCCAGCTGTCAACGCGAGGGCCAACGGTCGCGGCGCGGTGCCTGCGCGCTCTTCCGCCCGGCCCTCCCCGTCGCCGGGGGACGCACCCCCGGCATTGCCGAGTCAATCCAGGTGATACGAGATGAGCCGTTCGACCTCGTTCTTCGAACCGAGCACCACCGGCACGCGCTGGTGGATTCCCTCGGGCTGCATCGTCAGGATGCGCTCGCGGCCGGTGCTGCTGGCACCGCCGGCCTGCTCGATGATCAGGCTCATCGGGTTGGCCTCGTACATCAGCCGCAGCTTGCCACCTTGATCCTTGGCCTTCAGCTTTTCGTCGAGCGGATACATGAACACGCCGCCGCGGGTCAGGATCCGGTGCACCTCGGCGACCATCGATGCGACCCAGCGCATGTTGAAGTCCTTGCCGCGCGGGCCTTCCTTGCCGGCCAGACACTCGTCGACGTAGCGCTTGACCGGCGGCTCCCAGAACCGGCTGTTGGAGGCGTTGATCGCGAACTCGCTGGTGTCCTCGGGGATCTGCACGTTCTCGTGCGTCAGCAGGAACTCGCCGAAGTCCTTGTCCAGCGTGAACATCTGCGCGCCGCGATCGCGCGTGGCGAAGACCATCATCGTCGACGGCCCGTACAGGCAGTAGCCGGCGGCGCACTGCTCGGCACCCGGCTTCAGGAAGTCCTCGGTGGTCGGCTGCGTGACGCCCGGGGGCGCCTTGATGATCGAGAAGATCGTGCCGACCGACACGTTCACGTCGATGTTCGACGACCCGTCCAGCGGGTCGAACAGCACCAGGTAGTGGCCGCGCGGCGCGTCTGCGGGCAGCTGGTAGATCTCGTCCATCTCTTCCGACGCCAGTCCGGCGACGTGGCCGTTGTGGGCCAGCGCTTCGATGAACACCTCGTTGGTGATCACATCGAGCTTCTTCTGGGTCTCACCCTGCACGTTTTCGGAGCCCGCCGAACCGAGCACGCCGATCAGGTCACCCTTGTTCACGAGGTCGGAAATCTTCTTGCATGCGACCGCGATGTCATTGAGCAGGCCGGTGAATTCGCCGGTTGCCCCCTGGATCTGGCGCTGGGTCTCGATGATGTAGTTGGTCAGTGTCGTGCCGATGTGCATGTTCTGGTTCCTGGTTGGTCGAACGAGTCTGCGGCCATGGGACTCCATGCGCGGCGCGATCGCCGCACAGCGCCGGAAACGGGCCCCGCGATCGGGAACCCGTCGCAGCGGCCCGGTTTGCATAGCGGGCCAATGGGACACAAAATCGGCATCCAAGGTCCGTGCCGACCGGTATCCTGCAGCACCCGCCGCCGGCGGGCGCCCGTTCCCGGGCGGCACCGGGCAGGCCCGGCCGCAAGTTCGCCACATGTTAGCAAAAGCTGTGGAGCAATCCCGCTGGTACCGTGGCTGCACGGGTATCGCGCGGGCTGCGCCGCGCCACCAGGGGAGCGATCGATGCCCAAGAATGCGCTGTACGCCCAGTCCGGAGGGGTCACGGCCGTGATCAACGCGAGCGCTTGCGGTGTAATCGACGCGGTGCGCGCGCATCCGGCCCATTTCGGCACGTGCTTCGCCGCGCGCGACGGGATCCTCGGCGTGCTCCGCGAAGAGATCATCGACCTCGACCAGGAAGACCCGCTGACGCTGGCCGCATTGCGCCATACACCCGGAGGCGCGTTCGGCTCGTGCCGCTTCGATCTCGGCGACCCCGAACGCGATCCGCGTCAGTACCAGCGCCTGGTCGAGGTCTTTCGTGCCCACGACATCGGCTATTTCTTTTACAACGGCGGCGGCGGCTCGATGGATACCGCACTGAAGGTCGCGCGGATCGGCGATCTGATGGGCTACCCGATCACCGCGGTCGGCGTTCCGAAAACGATCGACAACGACCTCGATGCAACCGACACCAGTCCCGGTTTCGGCTCCGCCGCGAAGTTCATCGCCACGGTCGTGCGCGAGGCCAGCCTCGACGTGGAATCGATGCACACCAGTTCCACCCGCGTGTTCCTGCTCGAGGTCATGGGACGCCATGCGGGCTGGTTGGCCGCGGCGGCGGCACTGGCCCAGGAATACGACGGTCAGCCACCGATGCTGATCCTGTTCGCCGAAATCCCGTTCGACCAGCAGAAATTTCTGCATCACCTGCATCTGACGATCGAGCGCCACGGCTACTGCGTGGTCGTGGTTTCGGAAGGCCTGAAAGAATCGGACGGCACGCTGTTCGCCGTCGCGCAGAGTCACGACGTCTACGCCTACACGCAGCTGGGCGGCGCCGCCCCTCGCCTCGCCGACCTGATCAAGAGGGAGACGGGCCACAAGCTGCACTGGGCGGTGGTCGACTACATCCAGCGTGCGGCACGCCACCTGGCCTCCAAGGTCGACGTGGATCAGGCCTACGCAGTCGGCAAGGCGGCAGTGGAGGGCGTCGTTGCCGGGCACCACAGCTTCATGCCGGTGATCCGCCGCCAGACCAGCGTGCCGTATCGCTGGAGCATCGACCGCGTACCGCTGGAGCGGGTCGCAAACATCGAGCGGAGCATGCCGCGCGAGTTCATTTCGCCGGACGGCTACGGCATCACCCAGGCCTGTCGCGATTACCTGCGCCCGCTGATCGAGGGCGAGGACTGCCCGCCGTTCGAGAACGGCCTGCCCTGCTACCCCCGGATCCGCGGCGTGCTGCGCCCGAAACGCTGTCCGGAATTCACGATCGGAACCGACTGAGATCCGCACCCGCAGGATACGGTGACGCAGGTCCGGCCCCCAGCGGCGCGGGTGGTGTATAAGAACAGCCGGGGAACGCGCGACGATCCGGGCGTGCCCCGGCAACCCCGGTGGAGGACATCCGATGACGAACGCAGTAAATCGGTACTCGCGGCTGCTGGTCCTGGGCTGCACCCTGCTGCTGACCTTGCTTCCCGCTACCCCGGCGCTGTCCGGAATGCTGGGCACCGATGCACTCATCGCGACCGCCAGTGCGGAGCCGGCCCGGGCAGCGCTATTGCAGAGACTCGACGCCCAGGAAGTCGGGGCGGCACTCGAGCGCCTGGGCGTGGACCGCGCCGACGCCGAGGCCCGAATCGCGCGGCTGACGGACGCCGAGGTCGCCGAGCTCCACGCGCGGCTCGACGCGCTCCCAGCTGGGGCGGGAGCGCTCGAGACGGTACTGATCGTGCTCCTGGTCTTCGTGATCACCGACGCGCTCGGCATCACCGATATCTTCACCTTCGTGCGCCCGGCCCGCTGATCCGTGAGCCGGCGCAGGCCCCGTATCTGCCGGACCGCGCGGGTGGTGCCGGTCTGGCTGCTGTTCGCGGCACTCGTCGCGGGATGTGCCAGCGCACCGCAGAGCGCGCGCATCCAGCAGGAGGCGCGCGCCGACCTGCCGGCGCGCGCGGAGCTGACCACCACCCCGTTCTTTCCCCAGCGGGAGTATCAGTGCGGGCCAGCCGCACTGGCGACGGTACTGGCGGTACAGGACATCGACGTTCTGCCGGACGATCTGATCTCCGAGGTCTACGTGCCCGAGCGCCAGGGCAGCCTGCAGGCCGAAATGCGCGCGGCTGCGAGGGCCCGCGGCCTGGTCGCCTACCGACTGCGGCCCGAACTCGACGACCTGCTCGCCGAAGTGGCGGCGGGGCAACCCGTGGTGGTGTTCCAGAATCTCGGCCTCGGTTTCGCACCGCGGTGGCATTATGCGGTGGTCGTCGGATACGACCTCGACGCCGGGCAGATCGTGCTGCGTAGCGGCACCATCGAACGTCATCTGAATTCGCTGCCGCGTTTCGAACGGACCTGGGCCCGAGGCGGCCACTGGGCGTTCGTCGCCGTGCCCCCGGATCGGCCACCTGCTAGCGCCGAGCCGCTGCAATGGCTGCGCGCGGTGAACGAACTCGAGCAAACCGGCCTGCTGGAGGCCGCCCGCACCGGCTACGAAACCGCGGTCCGCCACTGGCCCTGGCAGCCGATCGGCTATATCGGCCTTGCGAACACGCGGTTTGCCGCCGGCGACTTCCCGGAAGCCGAGGACGCGCTGCACGCGTTGCTGCAAACGCAGCCCGAACGTCATGAGGCCTGGAACAACCTGGCGCATGTGCTCGTTGCACGCGAGTGCGGCCCGCTCGCCCGCGAGGCGGCCGCCTGCGCCAGCCGGCTGGCACCGCAGCCCGGGATCTACCAGCGCACCGTGCACATGGCCGCGGATGCCACTGCATCCGCGACCGAATGCCGGCCGCTGCCACCGTGCCCCGCCGACGCGGGAGCCGCGGCGGGTGAGGTCCGTCGCTGAACCCAGGACGCAGGGTCACTCCGAAACCGTGATGGCAACGCAGCGCCCGGACGAAAACACCAGCAAGACGGTATTCGGTTGGATGGAAATGGCCTAAGCTTGATCCGTGCCGACGACGCCTTTCCCATGAATCTGACCGCGATCTATCCCGGAACTTTCGATCCGATCACGCACGGCCATACCGACATTGTGCGGCGGGCATCGCGCCTGTTCGGGCGCATTGTCGTGGCGGTGGCGGAGAGCCCGGCGAAGCATCCCGAACTGCCCCTGGAGACTCGGGTCGATCTCGCGCGGAGCGCGCTGACGGGTCTCGGAAACGTCGAAGTGCAGGGGTTCGACATGCTGCTCGCCCGCTTCGCGCGGGAGCAGAAGGCCGACGTGATACTGCGCGGACTGCGGGCGGTTTCGGACTTCGAGCACGAATTCCAGCTCGCGGCGATGAACCGGCAGCTGAACCCGGCGGTCGAGACGATGTTCCTGACGCCCTCCGAGGAGTACAGCTTCGTGTCCTCCAGTCTGGTGCGGGAAATCGCCCGCCTGGGGGGAGACGTCTCAAACTTTGTCAGCCCGGCGGTCGACCGGGCCCTCGCCGAGCGTTATTCCGCCGCCTGAGCCGGCCCGGCGACGGACAATCGAAGCGGAGAAGCGCCCATGGCCCTGATGATTACCGACGAGTGCATCAATTGCGATGTCTGTGAACCCGAATGTCCGAACGGCGCCATCTCGGCCGGAGACGAGATCTACGTGATCGACCCCGACCTGTGCACCGAATGCGTGGGCCACTACGACGAGCCCCAGTGCCAGCAGGTCTGCCCCGTGGACTGCATCCCGCTGGATCCGGAGCGCCGGGAATCCCGTGACGAGCTGATGGCGAAATACGAGCGCCTGAGCGCCACCTGACCGCTGAACGAGCATGTACCGCAACACGGCCCTGAGCGCGCGCTCGTTCGGCGCGTACGCCTGCACGTGGATCGTGGCGCTGCTGCTGGTGTGGACGCCCGCCCGCGCCGGACCGGGGCACCATGCGGTGGCCACCGCCCATCCGCTCGCCACCGATGCGGCCGAAGCGGTGTTGGCGGCCGGCGGCAATGCCTTCGATGCCGCGATTGCGGTCACCGCGGCGCTGGGAGTCGCGCAACCGCAGGGATCGGGCCTCGGAGGGGGAGGGTTCTTCCTGCTGTACCACGCCGAGTCCGAACACTCGGTCATGCTCGATGCGCGCGAAACCGCGCCGGAAGCGGCCCACCGGGATCTGTTTCTCGACGATGCCGGAGAGCCGGTCCCCGGCCTGTCGCTCGACGGCGCCCTTGCTGCCGCGATTCCCGGAACCCCCGCCGCGCTGGTGCACCTCGCCGAGCACTACGGGCGGCTGTCTCTCGGCACGAGCCTCGCCCCCGCGATCGAGCTGGCGGAAGAGGGGGTGCCAGCGGACCTGACCTACCTGCAAATGGCCGAGTTCCGCAAGCGGGCGCTGCGCGCAGGCGCCGATGCGGCCGGTATCTTCCTCGATGACGGCGAGCTGCCTGCCGAGAGAGCACGGATCCTGCAGCCCGATCTTGCGCGCACCTTGCGGCGGCTGGCCGAACACGGACACTCCGGCTTCTACGAAGGGGAGATCGCCCAGCGGCTGGTCGAGGGGGTCCGGGCCGAGGGCGGAATCTGGTCGCTCGACGATCTGGCACGGTACCGCGTCGTCGAACGGCGGCCGGTAGTGCTGGAGTACCAGGACGCGCGGATCGTGACGGCTGCCCCTCCGTCGTCGGGTGGGATCGTGATCGGCCAGATCCTGAACATCCTGGCCGCGGCCGGCGCGGTCGACGATTCCGGGCTCCGAACCCATCTGCTGGTCGAGGCGATGCGCCGCGCCTACCGCGATCGCGCGCTGTACCTCGGCGATCCCGATCACGTTCCCATCCCGGTGACCCGGCTGCTCTCCGCGGACTACGCCGCCGATTGGTATGCCAGCATCGACCCGGACCGTGCGACGCCAAGCGCGAGCCTGCCGCTGTTCGGCGAGGCGGAACACGCGGCGACGACCCGAACGGCCCGCGAGAGCCGCCAGACCAGCCACTTCTCGGTGATGGATGCCGACGGCAACCGCGTGTCCGGAACGATCACGCTGAACTACCCGTTCGGCTCCGGCCTCGTCCCGCCCGATACCGGTGTATTGCTGAACAACGAGATGGACGATTTCGCCACCCACCAGGGCAGCCCCAACGTCTACGGGCTGATCGGGTTCGACGCCAACGCGGTCGGGCCGCACCGTCGGCCGCTGTCCAGCATGAGCCCGACGTTCGTCGAGACCCCGGACCGGATCGCCGTATTGGGCAGCCCGGGCGGGAGCCGGATCATCACGATCGTGCTCCAGGGCATCCTCGCGACGCTGGAGGGCGCTGACGCCGAGGCACTCGCGGCACGCCCGCGATTCCACCACCAATACCTGCCCGATCGGGTCGAATTCGAAACCGGCGCCTTCACCTCGTCGGTGCGCGCGTCCCTCGTTCGGCGCGGACATCGCCTGGCCCCGCAGCTGCGGCCCTTCGGCGACCTGCAGGTGGTCGTCTGGGACCGCAGCGAGGATCGGCTCGAGGCAGCTTCGGATCCCCGTGGCGATGGCACCGCCAGCGTCTTCGTGCAACGCTGATCCGGATTCAGAAAGGGCCTCGGCCGGTTGCCCAGCCGTACAGGTGCCGCCAGTTCCGGAGGACATCCGGCAGATAGTCCAGCGGACGGAAACGGTGGACCAGCGTGTACATCGCCAGGCGCTCGATCAGCAGGTGCCTGAGGGCCAGCACAAACCCCTCGTGCCATTCCCGCGCATCGATCTGCACTCCGGTGGCTTGAGCCAGCGCCTCCCGGTGCCCTGCAAGTAACGCATCCAGATGCGCGGGCGCAAGGGCCCGGGGCGACGAGAAGCACAGCCACTCGGCCAGGTCGTGTTGCGGCACGCCCCGCCTTGCCAGTTCCCAATCGTAAACGCAAAGTCGCGTCGATCCGTCGCGGTCGTGCAGCACCGCGTTGCGCGGGTTGAAGTCGTTGTGGACGAGCGCGGTCGGCAGGCCCTGCAGCCGCTGCCACCAGGTTTCCAGGCCGCGAAGAATTTCCCGGTGCAGGCGCGGCAGGCTCGGGCCGCACCAGTGTGCGAACCAGGGCGAGGCGAAGTCGGCAAGCTCCCGCCAGAGCGGCAGCATCTCCAGCATGCGCTCCGGGTTGCGCG
Source organism: Thioalkalivibrio paradoxus ARh 1 (assembly GCF_000227685.2). Taxonomy (GTDB): domain Bacteria; phylum Pseudomonadota; class Gammaproteobacteria; order Ectothiorhodospirales; family Ectothiorhodospiraceae; genus Thioalkalivibrio; species Thioalkalivibrio paradoxus. The sequence goes on from NZ_CP007029.1 coordinate 3,718,737, forward strand.
CGGCGCCTGCCCAGCGCGGATCTGCAGTCGACGAGCCGCGGCCAAACCCGACCGCATGGATCGCCGAAAGCGTCTCGAGCAGCTTCGGGGCGACGACCGCCGGATCCCGAAGGCGCTGGCGTAGCGCCCGATCCCGCGTGCCGGGAAGGTATTCGAGCAGCAACGCCCAGCGACCATCGCTCACCCGCCGCTGCAGGCCGTAACAGCGAGGCAGATGACGCCGCAGCCGCGGTGCATCGAGTGCGTACAGCGCCAGCTCCGTTTCGGTCGAGCCGGCCAGTCCCAGATCCCTCTGGAAACGCTCGAAGAGCCGGCCGAGCGCAGGCCGGCATAGGCGCGCGAGCGTGACGGTCAGCGCCTCGAGCTCGCGTTCGCCGGATTTCACCTTCAGGACCAGTTGCCGTGGTCGCGCTGCGGTGCCACCCGCCCGAGCGGTGAGATCCAGCCGCCACAGGCCGACTGCATCTCCCACCCGGGCAGATGCGATCTCGCTCAAAATCGCATCCTCGGAGTCGATGCGCTCGATCCGCGCCTGCCGCAGCCGTTCGGGATCGAAATCGGGCACATCGCTTCCGGTGCTGCGCCAAGGACCATCGAGCACGCGTTCGACGGGGATTTTCGTCGGCGAACCCCCCGGCTGGGCCGGAAGGACACCGAGGCGCCGGTACTCCGCGAAATACCGGTGCAGCAGGTCCGTTCCCAGCGGGGGCTCATGCAGGCCGAGCCGCTGCAACAGGATCCGCGTCCGTGCGGCATCGATCCGGCGCTGACCGGGTGCGAGGTAGGACTCGTAGGGTCGCACAGCGGTCGAACCGGGGCGGCCACGGAAGAATTGGCGCTGGCCGTAGAGCAGCGTTCCCCGGCAACGCCGCTGGTCGAACAGCTGCCCGATCCACGTGTCGGCATCCACGAGACGGACCGGATAGCCGTGGAGGTTCATCCACAGAATCAGCTCGCGCCACTGCCGTGGCCGCCGATGCACCAGATGCAGCACCTGCCAGTGCTGCGAGCCCTGGGGAACACGGGCGGCCACCCGGGCCACGAAGTCCACAGGGACGAAATCCAGCAGCCAGTCGGTGTCGATCGCCAAGCCCGTGGCGCTGCACCCCTGGAGCAGGGCCGCGATCAGATCGGACGCGTTGGCAGCACCGGTTTGCGCATCGCCCGAGATCAATGCCGGGCGCAGCACGGTCACCGGCACACCGCGGGCCGCCGCCTGCCGGAGCAGCGCCTCGGCCACGCACTTGCTTCGGGCATACCCCAGCGGCATGCCTTCCAGGTACGGCAGCATGTCCGTGGTCTCATCGACGCGGTCCGGGCCACCGCGTGCGTAACAGACCGCGATGCTGGACACGAACACGAGCCGCTTTCTGTGCCCGGTGCACGCCAGGCGCACCAGCGTCGCCGCGCCGCCGACGTTCACGGCGTGCAACTGTCCGTAGCCGCGGACCCAGTCGACACGTGCCGCGCAGTGATGGATCAGATCGATCCGGGTCGAAAGGGCGGCGAACGCCGCCGCTCCGAGACCGAGCTCCGGGGCAGCGAGATCCCCCTGCAGCACCTCGACCCGCTGTTCCAGATCCTGCTGCGCAACGCCGGCGCTACGCAACGCAGATTCGACCCGAACTGCGGCATCGGCCTCAGTCACGCCGCGTGCCAGGCAGATCAGCCGCAGGTCGGTGTCGCGCAGCAGCGCCCGGGCCACATGGCGTCCGAGGAACCCGGTCGCCCCGGTGAGCAGCGCCACGCGTGCATCAGCCCTGGCTCGACCGGGCGCCGGTTCCAGGTCCGGCGGCAGGACCGCATCGGCGAGCATCCGCTGCACCGGGTCGCGAGACCAACGGGGCTTGGTCTCGGCCATCAGGCCGCCTCCGCCAGGCATTGCGTCATCCACTGCCTCCGAGGGTTCGTTCTCATGCTGCCAGCACCCAGACGGCGATCACCGCAGCCGCCACCGCGGCCACCGGAACCAGCATCGCGCGACCGACGGCACGCAGTTCGTGCAGCGCCGGCGGCACGAAGACTGCCAGCGCGGCGGCCAGAGTCAAGCCCTGCCAGGGACGATCGGCGAGCAGCAGAATCCACGCGGGGTATTTGCCCAGCACCAGGGCGATGCGAAGCGGGCGCAGCTCCGGGCGGTCTTGGGTCCAGCGGTAGACCCCGGCCAACGCGGCGACCAGCAGCAGCAGGCCGAGCGCCTGCACGGTGCCGGCGACCCAGGCAGTCAGGACGACGAGACCCGCGACCAGGAATACCAGCATCAGCCGAAACGCACTCGTTTCCCGCGAGCGCACCAGCCGGCGCTGCGGGTGGTACCGGCGGTCGAAGTCCAGATCGGCCAGGTCGTCCCCCAGACGGAAGACAAGCAGGAACCACGCGGCGGCGACTGCGAGCCAAGCCCAGGGGCGCGGCTCTGCGACCGTGGCTGCGGTGGCGGCGAAAACGAGCAGCCACAACAAGCCGATCCGCGGCGTCAGGATCCGCTCGCGCAGATACCCGGCCGCGTCAGTCGCGAAGTGGTTCCACGCGGCCATGGTCGCCGTCCACGCAGAGGCGCTGACCGTCCGCGATCCGCCGCGTCGCGTCCGGTACGCCGATCACGGCCGGGATTCCGTATTCCCGCGCGATGATCGCGCCGTGCGAGAGCAGCCCGCCGCGTTCGATAACCAGGCCACGAATCATGAAAAACACCGCGGCCCAACCCGGGTCCGTCTGCCGGGTCACCAGGATCTGGTCGGGGAGGATCCGGTCGATCCCGGAGACATCGAGCACCACCGCGGCGGTCCCGCAGACGCGCCCGCCACAGGCCCCAGTGCCGGTCAGCGGCGCATCGCCCGTGCCGGTCTCGGCGGTGGCATAGCCGGCACGGGCGCGCCATTCTTCGCCGGCAGGGAGCACGAAGCTGTCGGGCGGGCTCCAGCCCTGACAGGCTTCCAGTTCGTTCCGCCGGGCCTCGATGCGGTCTTTCAGGTCGGCGTCAGCGGCCATGCGGCTCTCCGCGATCGCGATGGCCTCCTCCAGCTCGAGCAGCAGCACGTCGTCCCGCCGGTCCAGCGACCCACCTGCGGCCAATTGCTCGCCCAAGGCCAGTGCCACCAGCCGTAGCCGCGTGTACAGCAGCGCCTGCTTCATCCGCGCGCGTTCCCTGAGGCGGATCGATGCCTGGGCAGCGGCCAGAACCGGACGAAACGCCAGCCGGCGCAGTCCGCGTAGACGCCCGCGCGCGCTCCGCGTCGCCTGTTTCCGTGCCAGCGCCTGGCGCCGGCTGACGTCGGCCGGTCCCTCACCCTCGAGCGCAGCGTAGCTGCGCAGCAGCCGCAGCACGGGCAACGGATCCTCGCGCGGGGTCGGCCGCGTCAGCGTCAGTTCGCCCGAGTAGCGGAAGCCCCAGGTGTCGAGATAATGCCGCAGGGACGCGCGAAACGCGGCGAACTCGCCGGCTTCGACCCGCTCCAGCAACGCCTCCGGTGGCGCCTCCAGCACCTGTCGCAGCAGCTCGGGATCCTGGCGCACCGCCCGGGAAAGATCCCAGAGCCGCTCGACCGGGGTTGCGCTGGCGAGTCCGGGCAGGCCTTTCAGCAAGTCGCCGGGGTCGATCCCGCTTGCACGCAGCAGCAGCGAACGCAACGCGCCATAAGAAACCATCGCGGCAGTGTCCGACAGCGCTGACGGGGTCCAGCAATCGAGGCGGATCGACCGGAACTCGCGCAGCAGCGCGGCCAGTTCCGGCGCGGTCTTTCCCCTCAGGTCTTCCGGCGTGCTCCTGGCGGCATGGGCGTCCACCAGGCGCTCGAACCGGCGCAGATCTCGCCCGACCCACAGGTAGCGCCAGCAGACGCGGAGCGCGACGTTCAGGCGTTCCAGCAACGCCTCGGTACGACTCTGCGGGACCCGCGCGGGCGCGGGAAAGCCGCGGGCACCGGTGAACTGGTTGAAGAAGCGCGCGAGCCACGGCCCACCCGGCGCCAGATGCAGCACGGTGTGAATGTTCGTCAGATGGTAGTAGAGCCGTCCGCCATGACAGCCGACGAGCTGCTCCAGCGGTTCGTTCATCGCCTCCAGGCGCCGCGGCGAAATCCCGAACGCCCGCCCGAGCCCCCGGAAGTACGCGGCATACCCGTGGGCAACGAAACTCCTCAGCAGCGGGCAGACCGGATCCGGAAAGTTCTCCGCGATGTTCGCGTTGGTCCAGGCCACGGACGGCCGCTCCGGCACCCGCGCGGTGATTGGGCGTGCCTGGAGCAGATAAAGGTCGCCGGCCTTGTCCACGCTCCACTCGATGTCCTGGGGCCCTTCGAACAGCGTCTCGATTTGGTCGGCGAGCGCCAGCAAGGTCCGGCGATGAGCCGGGGCTCCGGGATCCCAGGGCAGATCGCGGTCGTGCGGGCGTTCCCGGACCGCCCGACCATCGCGGCGGTGGACAGTCAGGCGCGCAGGAGTCAGCTGCCCCGAGACCAGGCCCTCGCCCAATCCGGCGCAGTATTCGACGAGCACGCGGTCCGTTTCCGGTTGCCGGGGATCGCGCGTGAACAGCACTCCGGAGACCGTCGCGTGCGCTTGCAGCTGAATCAGGACCGCCATGCCCTGCGGCGCACGGCCCCGGTGCCGCGCATATTGCAGCACCCGCTCGCCGAACAGCGAACCCCAGACGTGGCGCACTGCATCCGCGACCTCGTCCCCTGTCCGGCAGTGGAGCACGGTGTCGAACTGGCCGGCGAAGGATGCCTCCCGGCCGTCCTCGCCGAGGGCCGAGCTGCGCACCGCATACGTGGCACCCGGGTCCAGCGCTGCCTGTAGCGCGGCCGTCAGCTCCGGCTCCAGCGCGGCGTTCATCAGCATCTCGCGGATGCGGCGGGCCTCGGATCGTGTCGCCTCGGCATCGGCACGGCCGAGACGAGCGAACACCGCGTCCGCCGCCGCAGCCAGCCCCAGACGTTCGAGCTGTCGGCGCAACACGTCGACGCCCAGCACCAGTCCGGGCAGCGTCGGCACACCCGCCGCAAGCAAGTGCGCCAGGTTTGCGGCCTTCGCGCCGTAAATCGCGGCGTCGCTCGCGTCCGGGAGCGCGGTCGCCACTCGCAGGCTCACGCCGCGCGCGCCTTCAGGCCAAGCCGGTGCATCAGCAAACTGAAGCCGCCATGGAGCCCGGGACCGAACAGCAACACCCAGAACCATGTCGCCGCATGGACCGGCACCAGCAACGCGAGAATCAGCAGCACGCCGACGACCGAATCCAGCCGATCGATCGCGAACGCGACGGGGCGCAGCCAACGCCGGGCCGGCGCGCGGCCCGGGGGTACGCCGAGCTGGCGTTTAACGAACGAGTTCGGCAGTTCGGCAGCCATGAACGCAAGACCGCAGGCGAGTCCGAGCCCGGCGTACTCCAGCGGACCGAGTGGCCACCAGCCCGTCACCACCGGCTCGGGTAGGCGCTCGCGCAGCGAACCGAGCACCAGGAACGCGGCCGCGGCAGATGGCGGCAGCACCAGGAAACCGCACACGCGCTTGTTGTCGCCGAACAGACGCCGGCCCCGGAAGGTCCGGCCGCCATCGACGGGCCAGGCCAGCCGCCGGGCCAGGGGCGTGCGCAGCCACAGCACATGCAGACCGCCCGCCACACTCATCGTGATCAACAGGAACAGTGCCTGGGAGAGGGGCTCGGCGTTCATGCTCGTCCCAGGCGGCCGAACCCGTCCAAGGTCGATCCCGCATGGGTCATCGGAGCACCGCCGATGCTCAGACGAACGAACGCCAGACCCAGTACGCGATCAGGCCCGCGGCCAGCAACGGCAACAGCACATAGAACACGCGGCCGGGCCTGGGTACCGGGATATCGACGACGAACAGCAGCGCCAGCAAGCCAAAGGCGAACGCGAGCAGCTGCGCGAACTGCGCCGCCGGCAGCGCGGCCTGCAGCAGGAACAGCAGCGGAAACAGCAGCGCGGTGTAGGTGACCGGCAACCCGCGATGCTGGCCCGACGGGTGCTCTGCACGCACGCTGAGCGTATTGAAATGCGCCAGGCGCACCACGCCCGCGACCATGAACACGCCGATTGCAGCAATTCCCGGGAGCGAAGGCGGGACCGCGTGCAGCGCGATCACGACCGGGGTCACGATGAAGGACACCACGTCGCCGACGGTGTCCAGCTGCACCCCGAACTCGCGCGCGTAGTCGTTTCGGCGCAGGCGGCGGGCCACCACACCGTCGAACAGGTCGGCCAGCCCCGCAAACATCAACCCGACCAGCGCCAGTTCGATCCGCCCCGCGGCCGCGAGCGCGATCGCAGCCGCAGCGGCCAGCACACCGGCCAGCGTAATCAGGCATGCCGGGTCATAGACTCCCAGAATCCAGGTACGTGAACGCTTGCTTGCCAGCGGTATGTCTCCCTGCCTGTGACCCGCCGGTCTCCCCACCTGCGGCGCCCGAAAAGGGCGGCCACCAGGACCGCCCTTTGGATGGCACCGTGCTTGCGAACGATCAGAAGTCGCCGGAGACGCCGGCCTCGACGATCTCGTAGATCACGTCACGGACATGCTGCGCCATCGGTTCGAGCTCGGGGCTCAGGTCCACCGCGTGCAGCATCATGTCCATGTTCATCGTGGTGATCCAGCCCTGGCCCTCTTCGTCCTCGACCACCGCAATGCGACAGGGCAGGAAGCCGGAGAAGATGATGTCGAACTTGACCATCTGGTTCGCGATCAGCGCGTCGCAGAAAGCCAGAATACGCATATAGGGCACATCCTCTTCACCCAGGGCCTCGACCTGCTCGGACAGCGGCAGATCGGCGACCATCATGAAGTTGAGCAGGTTGGCACGCAGCTGCATCGAGTCGACCGCGTCATGCACCGTGACGCCATCGTCCAGCTTCCATTTCTGGATGCTGTAGTCGACCATCTGCCGCATCATGTCCTTGTCCATTTCCATCGCGGACGACTGCGCGGCAACCATCAGGCCCATGGCCAGCATGAGCGACACGAACATTTTCTTCATCTAGGTTCCTCCAGGTGGTGGTATTCGCCGAGCGGATCGACAGTCTATCAGACGTGTTCAAGTGTACGAGTTATTCCGCGGCGCGTGGCGCAGGCCGAACCTGCAGCAGATTTCCGCCTACAGATCCAGCAGCATCCGGCCGGGGTCTTCCAGCGAGTCCTTCACGCTGACCAGAAAGCGCACCGCATCGGCGCCGTCGATCAGCCGGTGATCGTAGGACAGCGCGACGTACATCATCGGCCGGATCACAACCTCGCCGTCGCGCGCCACGGGGCGGTCCTGCACCGCGTGCATGCCCAGGATCGCGCTCTGCGGCGGATTCAGGATCGGCGTCGACAGCAGCGAGCCGAACACGCCCCCGTTGGTGATGGTGAAGGTGCCGCCGCGCAGGTCGTCGACATCCAGCTTGCCGTCCCGCGCCTTTTCCGCAAAGCGGCGGATCTGCGTTTCGATGGCTGCCAGCGAAAGCTCCCCGGCGTCGCGCAGTACCGGCACCACCAGGCCGCGCGGCGACGATACCGCGATGCCGATATCGGCGTAGTGGTGGTAGACGATCTCGTCGCCGTCCAGCGCGGCATTGACCACCGGAAACCGCTGCAGAGCGCCGGTGCAGGCGCGCACGAAGAAGCTCATGAACCCCAGGCGCACGCCGTGCCGCTTTTCGAACGCCTCCTTGTGCCGCGCGCGCAGGTCCATCACGGCCGACAGATCGACCTCGTTGAAGGTGGTCAGCATTGCGGTGGTCTGCCTGGCCTCGAGCAGGCGCTCGGCAATGCGCCTGCGCAGCCGCGACATCGGCACGCGTTCCTCGCTGCGGCCCTCCGGGGACCGAGCGGCGGGTTGTGGCTCTTGCGGCTGCTCGGGCGGTTCCGGCTCCGCGCGGGGCTGCGGCGGCGCCTCTGCGACCGGCTCCGGGTCCGGCTCGGATTGCGCGCGCCGGGCAATGAAGCGCTCAACATCACCCTTCAGCACGCGTCCGTTCTGGCCCGTGCCTTCGATCTCGTCGGCAGCGAGGTCGTGCTCGGCCAGCAGGCGGCGGACCGCCGGGCTCGGGGGCGGCGGCGCCGTCTCGGGGGCGGCGGACCGCTCGGGCTGACGCTCAGGCGCCGGCATCTCCGGCCCGGCGTCATCGGCATCGGCAGGCTGCGCGGGTGGTTCGCGGTCTTCGGCGCTGCCGCCGTCGGCGGCCGCCGGCCTGATATAGCCAAGCACCGTGTCGGCCTCGACCACCGCGCCTTGTTCGACGCTGAACTCGTCGAGCACGCCGTCGGCCGGGGCCGGAACTTCGAGCACGACCTTGTCGGTCTCGAGTTCGACCAGCAGTTCGTCGCGCCGGACACGCTCGCCCGGCTGCTTGTGCAGCGCGACCACGGTGGCATCGGCCACGGATTCCGGCAGTTCGGGGACCCGGAGGACGGTACGTTCTGAGGACATCGCGATTCCCTGGTGTGGGCGGTTACTCGGTCGGGCGCGGGGTATCCCGGGCGGTGATGGGCCCGAAGCTGCGGCGCAGCAGTTCCTGCTGCTGGGATTTGTGCACCTCCGGATACCCGACCGCGGGGGCAGCGGCCGCGGGTCGAGCCACCGCGTGCAGGCGCTGGCCCCGCACTGCCAGCAGTGTGTTCAGGCGCGGCTCCATGAACCCGAGATACCCCTGATTCTCGGGTTCGTCCTGGACCCACACGAATTCGCTGGCCTGATCGTAGCGCCCGAGCAGGCGCGTCAGAAACGCGTCCGGGAACGGGTAGCACTGCTCGACCCGCAGCACCGCGACGTCGTCGTGGCCCGCATCGCGCTTCTCGCCGAGCAAGTCGTAGTAGATCCGTCCGGCGGTCAGGATCACCCGGCGGACGGCAGCCGGCTCCGGGCGATCGATGTCGTCGATCACTGGTTGGAACTGCCCGGACGCGAGTTCGTTCAGATCGCTCACCGCAAGCTTGTGGCGCAGCAGGCTCTTCGGGGTCATCACCACCAGCGGCTTGCGGTAGGGACGCACGAGTTGCCGCCGCAACAGATGGAAGACCTGCGCCGGCGTGGTCGGTACGCAGACCTGCATGTTTTCCTGCGCGCAGAGTTGCAGAAAGCGCTCGGGACGCGCCGAGGAATGTTCCGGCCCCTGACCCTCGTAGCCGTGCGGCAGCAGCAGCACCAGCCCGCAAAGCCGCCCCCATTTCTGCTCTCCGGAACTGATGAACTGGTCGATGACCACCTGCGCCCCGTTCGCGAAATCGCCGAACTGCGCCTCCCACAGTACCAGCGCGTTCGGCGCAGCGGTCGCGTACCCGTACTCGAACGCGAGCACCGCCTCCTCGGAGAGCAGCGAATCGATGACCAGAAAGCGCGGCTCGTCGGGATCGAGCTGGCGCAACGGGACGATGGAGCGCCCGGTTTCCTGGTCGTGCAGCACGGCGTGCCGGTGGAAGAAGGTGCCGCGACTCGAATCCTGCCCCGACATCCGCACCCGATAGCCGTCCATCAGCAGCGTGGCGTAGGCCAGCGTCTCGGCGGTACCCCAGTCCAGCGGCTGTTCGCCTGCGGCCATCGCGTTCCGCGCCTCCAGAATGCGGCGCACGCGCGGATGCACCACGAAGCCCTCGGGCAGCCGGTTCAGCCGGTCGAGCAGACTGCTCAGCTGCTCGCGCGGAACACCGGTTTCGATGTCCTGGTCCCAGGACTGGTTCGCGAACGGTCCCCAATTGGTCGGCTTGTGCGCATCCGCCTCGTCCGGCGGCAGCAGACCCGGCACCACCGACTGGCCCGACTCCAGCGAATCGCGGTATCGCTCCTGCAACTGTTGCGGCACGTCCTCTGCGATCACGCCCTGCTCGATCAGACGCCGGGCGTAACGCTCGCGAGTGGTCGGCAATTCCCGAATGATGCGGTACATCATCGGCTGGGTCGCGGCCGGCTCGTCGGCCTCGTTGTGGCCCTGGCGGCGGTAGCAGACCAGGTCGATCACCACATCCTTCGCGAAACGCATGCGGTAATCCAGCGCGATCTGGGTCACGAACACGACGGCCTCCGGGTCGTCGCCGTTCACGTGCATGATCGGTGCGCTGACCATCTTCGCGACATCGGTGGCATAGTGCGTGGAGCGCACGTCCTTCAGCGTGCTGGTGGTGAACCCGATCTGGTTGTTCACCACGATATGCACCGTGCCCTTGGTGGAGAAGCCCCGGGTCTGCGCCATGTTCAGCGTCTCCATCACCACCCCTTGGCCCGCGAACGCAGCATCGCCGTGGATCACCACCGGCATCACCTTCTGACCCTGCCGGTCACGAAGCCGCACCTGCCGAGCCCGAACCGAACCCTCGACCACCGGGGTCACGATCTCGAGATGCGACGGGTTGAACGCCAGCGCCAGGTGCACCGCGCCCCCGGGCGTCTGGACGTCGCTCGAGTAGCCGAGATGGTATTTCACGTCCCCGGTTCCGCGGTTGCGGCTCGGGCGCCCCTCGAACTCGTCGGCGAGCTCGCGCGGCGACTTGCCGAATACGTTCACCAGCACGTTCAGCCGCCCGCGATGGGCCATCCCCAGGACGATCTCCTTCACCCCGCGCGCGCCGCCGCGCTGCACCAGTGCGTTCAGCAGCGGGATCAGGCTTTCCGCCCCCTCCAGCGAGAACCGCTTCTGCCCGACATAGCGATGGTGCAGATAGCGTTCCAGACCCTCGGCCGCGGTGACCCGCTCCAGGATCGCCTTCTGGGTATCCGGATCGAACCCGAAATGCCCCCGTGCCGATTCCAGCCGCTGCTGCAGCCAGCGCTTTTCCCCCGTCGACGTCAGGTGCATGAACTCCGCGCCGATGCAGGCGCAGTAGGTGTCCCGCAGGATGTCCTCGATCTCGTCGAGGCGTGCCGGACTGGGCCCGTGCAGGGAGCCGGGATCGAAGGTCTGGGCCGGGTCCACGCGGTCCAGCTCGTGGTAGGCGCGCGTCAGTTCGGGCGGCGTTTCCGGCAGATGCCGCCCGAGCGGATCGAGATGAGCGGCGAAATGGCCGAGGAAGCGGTAGGCATTGATGTACTGCAAGACGCGCACCTGCAGGCGCTCGAGCTGCAAATCGCGCTCGTCGATGCAGTCGCCGGCGGCCGGCGCGTCGGCAGGGGCCTCCCGCTCCAGCGCGCCGAAATAATCGGCCCACGCCGCGGGCACGGCGTCGGGATCGTTCCGGTAGCGTTCGAACAACGCCTCGGCGAACGCCAGGCTGTCGGGATGGACGTCCATGCGCCGCAGCATCCCGAGCGACCGTTGCCGTGAGGGGGGTTCGTTCATGGGCTTTCCTGACTCTCCGGAGTCGTGTCGAGGGTTGGGCATCCCGTCGCCGGTCAGCTTAGCGCGAATGGCCCCGAAATTCCGTGATCGAGCGGGCCTTCGGTCATTACCGCGTGCCCATTTGATACGATTCGGCGATGGATGTTTCCCGTCTGCTCGAATCCCTGAACCCGGCCCAGCGCGAGGCCGTTGCCGCTCCTCCCGGTCCGACCCTGGTCCTGGCGGGGGCGGGCAGCGGCAAGACCCGCGTATTGGTTCACCGGATCGCCTGGCTGATCGAGGTCGAGGGCGTGATGCCCTGGAGCTTGCTTGCGGTGACGTTCACCAACAAGGCTGCGAACGAGATGCGCGGGCGTATCGAAACCCTGCTCGGCCAGCCGGTCAGCGGACTGTGGATGGGCACGTTCCACGGCCTCGCACACCGGCTGTTGCGCCAGCACTGGCAGGAAGCCCGGCTGCCGCAGTCGTTCCAGATCCTCGACAGCGACGACCAGCTGCGCCTGGTGCGCCGCGTGTTGCGCGCGCTGGAGCTGGACGAGGCACGCTGGCCGCCACGCCAGGCGCAGTGGTTCATCAATGCGCGCAAGGACGAGGGGCGCCGCCCGGACCATCTGCCCGATACCGGGGACCCGGTGTCGCGCCAGTGGGTCCGCGTCTACACCGCCTACGAGCAAGCCTGTGCGCGGGCCGGGGTGGTCGATTTCGCGGAACTGCTGCTGCGCGCAGTGGAATTGCTGCGCGACCACGAGGAACTGCTGGAACACTACCGGCACCGGTTCCGGCATCTGCTGGTCGACGAGTTCCAGGACACCAACGACATCCAGTACGGCTGGCTGCGGCTGTTGGCGGGTGGCGGCGCTCCGCTGTTCGCGGTGGGCGACGACGACCAGTCGATCTACGGCTGGCGCGGCGCGCGCGTCGAGAACCTGCAGCATTTCCAGAAGGATTTTCCCGGGACCCAGGTGGTGCGGCTGGAACAGAACTACCGGTCCAGCGCCAACATCCTGAATGCGGCCAACGCGCTGATCCGCAACAACAACGGACGGCTCGGAAAGGAATTGTGGACCGACGGACAGGACGGCGCTCCGGTACGCTTGTTCGCTGCGATCAACGAACAGGACGAGGCGCGCTTCGTCGCCGAGACGATCGCGCGCCACGTCGAACACGGCGGCCTGCACCGCGAATGCGCGGTGCTGTACCGTTCCAACGCGCAGTCGCGGGTGATCGAGGACACGCTGTTCGCCCGGCGCATCCCCTACCGGGTCTATGGCGGCCTTCGCTTCTTCGAGCGGCTCGAGATCAAGGATGCACTGGCCTACCTGCGCCTGGTCGAGAACGCCGACGACGATGCCGCGTTCCTGCGAGCGGTGAACCAGCCCCCGCGCGGAATCGGCGAGAAGACGCTGGAGGATCTGCGCCTGCGGGCCCAGCAGCAGGGGCTCAGCCTGATCCAGGCAGCGCAACAGGCGGTGGCCTCGGAAGCCATGCCGGGGCGCGCGCGCAATGCGGTCGCCGGATTCCTGCAGCTCGTGCTGCGGCTGCGCGAGGAGATTTCCGGAAAGGAGCTGCCGGACCAGATCGAGTCGGCGATCGCGCGCTCGGGCCTGCGCGAGCATTTCGCGAACGAGAAGGGCGAGCGCGGCCAGGCTCGCGTCGAGAACCTCGACGAACTCGTCGGCGCCGCGCGCGCCTTCGCCCAGGATCTGCCGGTGGAAGCCGAAACCGGCACGCTGACCGATTTCCTCGCGCATGCCGCACTCGAGGCCGGCGAGGGTGCTGCCGACCCGCACGAGGATGCGGTGCAGCTGATGACCCTGCATTCGGCCAAGGGGCTGGAGTTTCCGCTGGTTCTGCTGACCGGCCTCGAGGAAGGGCTGTTTCCGAACGCCCGCTCGCTCGAGGAACCGGGCCGGCTGGAGGAGGAACGCCGGCTTGCCTACGTCGGCATGACCCGGGCGCAGCGGGAACTGTACCTGACCCATGCCGAGACCCGGCGCCTGTACGGCCGGGAGTCGTACAACATGCCGTCGCGCTTCATCGGCGAACTGCCCGCGGAAATGATCGAACCGCTGCGGCCGCAGGCGCGCGTGCAGCCGGCCGGGCGCTTCGCCGGGATGCGCCCGGGGCTGGATGCGCGCGGCGCCGCGGCCGCCGATGCGGGCCTCGCGATCGGCAGCCGGGTCCGCCACGCGAAGTTCGGCGAGGGGGTCATCACCGAGTACGAGGGCGGTGGCGCCTCGGCCCGGGTCCAGGTGAACTTCGCCAACGCCGGTGCGAAGTGGCTGGTGCTGAGCTTCGCCCGGCTGGAACCCGTCGCCTGACGGAACCCGCAACGCGGTTGCCGTCGGCGCGGCCCTACTCGGTCGGTACGGAAGTGTCTCCGGGGTCGGCAGCCGGTTCGCCAGCATCGTCGTCGGTCAGACGGCCCCAGGCGCCCCGAATGTCCTCCCACAGTGCCTCGGTTCGGGTCTGGGCGCCTTCCCAGGCGTCGCCCGAAAACTCGCGGGCGTCTTCCCAGGCCTGCTGCGCGCGATCCCGGGCGGTCGCGGCGGCTTCCTTGGCCCGTTCCCAGGCCTCTTCGCCTTCCTCCTGACCGACACGGCGGGCGTGCTCGGCACGTTCCCGCGCTTCCTCGGCGAGTTCCTGCGCGCGGTTCCACAACCGCTCAGCCTCGGCCTCGTCGTTGGCCTCCATCTCGTCGACCGGGGGCGCCGGTTCGCCGACCTCGTCAGGCGGCACCGCGGGATCGGGCTCGGGCGCGACCGTCTCGGGTTCCATCTGCGGTTCCGTGACTGGCGCAGGCGGCTCGGCAGGGTCGCAGCCGGCCAGCGCGAACGCGAAGGCGAGGGGGACCAGCATCCACAGATAAGGCATCGCGATCTCCTTGCGGTTGGGCAATAGCAGAGTTTAGGCCGTTTCTGCGCCGGGCACTGTGAAACCGGTTCGACTTCCGGCGCAGTCCGGACCGGGGCGCAGGTATGCGGAGCATACTGCCAATATTGGCGACCGCAGATGGATTACTGTCAATTCTGTCGGCCTTTTTCCCGGCCACCCTCCGCCTGGCCTGCTCTGAACGTTCGGGCTCAACCTGCGGATTCGATGCCGCCCCTTGGAATATCAACCGCTTGCTGCCGTCGCGCACCGGCCATGGCATGGAACGTGCTAGGCCGGTCCACGCATGCAATCCGCCCGCCGTGTTTCGCGACGGGTTTCGTTCAAGCCCTGGCAGCAAGGGGAACTCGATGGAATACATCGGCCTTTATCCAACCTGGTTCGAACCGTCGCTCGGCAGCGGCTGGGTGGTCGGCATCATCGCCACCGCCCACGTACTCTTTTCGCATACTTCGGTGGGAGCGGCGATCTTCTTCGCGTTCCTCGCCACGCTCGCCTACCAACGCAACCGGCCCGAACTGCTGACCTTCGTGAAGCAGTACGGCCTGTTCCTGCTGGTGTTCGCCTACGTCGCCGGTTCGATCACCGGCGTCGGTATCTGGTATTCGACCACCGTCGCGAGCCCGCGCGGGATCTCGGCGCTGATCCACAGCTTCGTCTGGAAGTGGGCCACCGAATGGGTCTTCTTCGTGATCGAGGTGATCGGCGTGTACCTGGTCGTGTACCTGGTCGGCAAGGTCGATCCGCGCACCCATCTGCGCGTGACCTGGATCTTTGCGCTGTCGTCGCTGGCGACGATGCTGATCATCATCGGCATCCTGTCGTTCATGCTCTGGCCGGGCAAGGAGATCTGGTTCGACGAGGGCGGCTACCTGAACGGTTTCTACGGGCCGAACACCTTTGCGCAACTGGCGATGCGCATGGCGTTCATGCTGACCATGACCGCAGTGGTCGGCGGCGTGGTGGCCTCCCGGATCCAGGACCTGGCGCTGCGCCGGGAGATCACGCGCATGCTCGCCTGGCTGGGAATCGTCTCGGCGGTGATCGGGACCGCACTGTTCAGCTGGTATACCAGCACGCTGCCGGAGCATGCCCACCTGGTGATGCAGGCGCGGCTGCCCGACTGGTTCTCGATCAGTCTGATCGCGGTGCTTGGCGGAATCATCGTCTATTTCATCGCGACCCTGCTGGTGCCGCGGATGCTGACACCGGCGGTCGCCGGGGTCGCGACGGTCGCGATCCTGGTCTTCGGCCTGTGGCCCGAGGAAGTCGCGCGCGAATCGATCCGCAAGCCCTTCGTCGCCGGCGAGTACCTGTACTCGAATCAGGTGATCGCGCGCGACGTGCCCGGAATGGGGATCCGCTCGGAGATCCCGGTGATCCAGGAACACGGGCTGCTGCAGACCCATGTGTTCCTGCCCGAGGAACTGCGCGAAGTGACGCCGGACAACGCGGCGCAGGTCGGGCACGCAATCGCGCTCAGCATGTGCTCCAACTGCCACAGCGTGACCGATACCGGGATGCGTCCGATCCGGAACTATCTCGGCGGCAGCACCGATGTCGCCCGGATCAAGACCTACCTGCTGGGGGCGCTGGCGACCGGCAACACGCTGTACATGCCGCAAATCCCGATGACCGACGACGAGGCCGAGGCGCTGGCGGTGTTCCTGGCCAGCCTCAACGACCCGGAGCTGCCGCTGCGCTATGCGCAGGAACGCGCCGGGATCGCCCGGTCCGACGACGCGGCCACGACCTCGGAGGAGTAAAGCATGGAAACCGAACTGCTCTACGCATTGCGCGATCCGGCCGGGGTGCCGTCGCACCCGGTCATCTTCCTGATCCTGGGGGTGCTGACCTTCGCGCTGCACATCGCCGCAGTGCAGATGATGCTCGGCACCGCCGCGCTGACGATCTGGGGCGCGCTCAGCCGCGGCGCGTACCGGCGCCGGCTCGCGCAATCGATGGTGAACGTCGCCAAGGTGATGGTTTCGGTCGCGATCGTGCTGGGAGTCGCGCCGCTGCTGTTCGTGCAGGTGATCTACGACCCGTTCTGGTATACCTCGAACGTGCTCTCGGCCTGGTGGGTGATCGGCTTCATCCTGATCCTGCTGGTCGGATACACGCTGTTGTACGTGTTCTACTGGCGCAACACCGCGCTTGCCACCGCGCCCAGGGCGCGCTCGACCTGGGCGATGATCGCATCGGTGGTATTGCTGCTGGTGGTCGGCTGGATCATGCACGTGCTCGCCCAGCAGATGCTGCACCCGGAACAGTGGATGGCCTGGTATGCGCCGAACGGCGAACTGGACACCAGCGGGACCGGCATGCACGCGTTCCATCCCTGGCGTTTTCTGTTCTTCATCGCGCTCGGCGCGCCAGTGACCGGTGCCCTGCTGGTCGCCTACCAGCGTTACTTCCGCGCACGCGACGACGTCGATCCGGCCTACCTCGACTGGGTCGGAACGCTCGCCTACCGGATGATCAACGTCGGCGGGGTGGTCGCGGTCGCGCTGGGCGCCGCCTGGATGGCCACGCTGCCGGAATCGATCGCCCGCTTCGGGTTCTCCCCCTGGGTGATGGGAGCGCTCGCCGGGCTGCTTGGTTTCGTCGGCTTCGCGCACTGGGTGCGCAGCCGGGCCGACAGCCCCTGGGCCTACGCGGTGCTCGCGGTCGGAACGCTCGCAATCATCGTGGTCGCCGCGGCCCGCGAAGCGCTGCGCTGGGGAATGCTGCACGGCATCCATGGCTACAACGCGTTGGATTACAAGGTGAACACCGACTGGTACAGCACGCTGACCTTCGCCATCACCTTCGGCGTGATGGGCGCCGGAGTGCTCGCCTACTACCTGACGGTCGCCTGGCGCGCCGGCCAGACCCGGGGTGTGTACACCGCCAGCGCCGCGGTCGACCGCATGGGCAACGTCGCGATCGGCATGCTGGTGCTGTGGATCCTGCATTACTTCGCGCTCGGCTTCTACTGGTGGGCGCTGTGAACGATACGGAGACGAGAACCATGACACGGCTCTACCCGACCTTCCTGCTGGGCCTGGCGCTGGCGCTCCCGGGGGCGCTGGCCGCCGAGTCTGCCGGCCCGACCGGGGAGATGATGGGCAACACCTGTGCCGCCTGCCACGGCACCTACGGTCGCCTGGCCGGCTCCGCGTTCGTTCCGCTGGCCGGCATGGACGAGGACGAGTTCATCCGCGCGATGCGCGAGTTCCGCGACAACACCCGCCCGTCGACGCTGATGCACAGCGTGGCCAAGGGCTTCAGCGACGAGGAAACCCGGCGGATGGCCGAGTTCTTCGCCGCACAGACGATGGAGGAATGATATCCATGCAGCGTCGTGATTTTCTGAGGCTGATCGGTGCCGGCGCCGCGTTCGCCGGCAGCCTGCCGGTCGGCAGTGCCTTCGCCGCAGCCGCCCCGCACGTGGTGGTGGTCGGCGGCGGCGCCGGCGGTGCCACCGCAGCGAAGTACCTGAAGCTCGCCGATCCCGGCCTGCGCGTGACCGTGATCGAAAAGAACCCGGTCTACATCCGGCCCTACGGGTCGAGCGAGGTGCTGAACGACCACATCGGGATGGCGGATCTGGAGATCGGCTATGACCGCTTGCGCGATCGCTACGGGATCGGATTCCTGTTCGACACCGTGACCGGCGTCGACCCGGAGCAGCGCATCGTGCGGACCGCGGGCGGCAGCCGCCTGGCCTACGACCGGATGATCGTTTCCCCGGGCATTCAGCTGCTGTACGACCGGATCGACGGGTATAGCGAGACGCTGGCCGAGACCCGGGTGCCCAGCGCCTGGATCCCGGGCGAGCAGACCCGGCTGCTGCGCGACCAGCTCCATGCAATGCGGCCCGGCGGCACGTTCCTGATCGTCGCGCCGCCGAACCCCTACCGCTGCCCGCCGGGTCCGTACGAACGCGGCGCGCTGATGGCCGAGTGGTTCCAGACCCACAACCCGACCGCGAAAGTGATCATCCTCGACTCGAAGGACCGCTTCGTTCCCGGGCCCAGCATGCTGCTCGGCTGGAACCGGCTGTACGGCTACAACGTTCCCGAGCGTTTCCGCGAGGGCATGCCGCTCGACGGCGACTGGCCACTGCGCGAGCACGACGGCCCCGGAATGATCGACTGGGTGCCTGGGTACGACGGCGGGCGCGTGCTGGCGCTGGACGCCGGCGCCGGCGTGGTCGAAGCCGAGGCCGGCCGCTTCGAGGCCGACGTGATCAATATCGTGCCGCCGATGGTTGCCGGTCGCGTCGCGTTCGCGATGGACCTGGTCGACGGCAGCGGCTATTGCCCGATCGACCGGCGCACCCACGAGTCCGCGCGTCACCCGGGCATCCATGTGATCGGCGACGCGGCGCAGGCGGACACCATGCCCAAGTCCGGCTACTCGGCGAACACTCAGGCCAAGGTCGCCGCACGCGCGGTGGTCGACCTGCTGGCCGGGCGCGAGACCCAGGAGCCGGTCTGGGAAAACACCTGCTACGCGCTGGCCGGCCAGGAGTACGGGCTGTACGTCGCCGACGTGTTCCGGCTGGTCGACGGGCGCATCCAACGCATGGACGGCCCGCGCTTCCTGCCGCTGGACGCGAGCCGGGCCCAGATCCGGCTTGGTGCGCTGTACCAGAACCACTGGATGCAGACGTTCACCCAGGACTGCTTCGCCTGAACCCGATGGACCACATCACCGACCGGACTACGCGTTGCGCTGGCCGGGACAGCAGCGCGGCGGCAGGAGACCATTCCCGGTTCCGGTCGCGCGACCGCGGCTGTTTCGGCGCGACGCCGTCGTGTGGCGGACCCTGGACCCTGGGCAACGGAACACCCGGTGCCCGATGGAGAGACCGATGAAGATTCGAACCACATTGCTATTGCTGCCACTGGCAGCGCTGGGGCTGGCGGCCGCAAACGGCGACCCGGGCGCGTCGCCGCTACCCGATCGCTGGACTCCGGCCGAACTGCACGCGGCGCTGGCGGCGATGCCGGAGGGGGATCCGGGCCGCGGACGCGAACTCCACGACCGGATGTTCTGCGCGTCCTGCCACGGCCCGTCGGGAGAGTCGCCGAGCCGCAATTGGCCCACGGTCGTCGGCCAGCGCGCGCCCTACGTGTACAAAATGCTTCTGGATTACCGCGACGGCCGGCTGCCGCATCCGGAGGCGGAACCAATGGCGGTGCTGGCGGAGATGATGTCCGAGCAGGAAATGGCCGACGTGGCCGCGTTCTACGATGCGCAGGCGCTGCCCGCGCTGGCGCCGCTGCGCAAGCAGCACCCGGCCGACACGCTGGTGCGCCGCGGCGACCCCGAACGGCTGATCACGCCCTGCTCGGCCTGCCACGGCGTCGACGGCCAGGGAGGCCGCAACGAGACCCCGGCGCTCGCGGGCCAGCGCCCGGAGTATCTGGTGCGCGCGATGCGTGCGTTCCGCGACCGCAGCCGCGACAACGACGTCCATCACGGCATGGGCCAGTTCGCCTGGGACCTGACCGACGCCGAGATCGAAGCGCTCGCCGACTACTACGCGCCCTGAGTCGAGCGCATATTCGGCCCCGGCACGGTCGTCCAGGGCTCCCGGGGCGCGGCGGTTGCGATCACGCCTTCGCGCCCCGGGCTGCAGCCCGGAAACTCGGCTACAGCCCGGGTGCATGGCACCGCATGCGACGCCCCGGCCGTTACGGCGCCGTTCGTTGCACCAGAACCGGCGCGAGCTTCAGCTGCCACAGCAGCGCCGCCGCGAACAGCGCCAGGCCGGTCAGATCGGTCACGACCGTCCCCGAGATCATCAGCAGTGCGGTGCCGAACAGCACCCCCCGGAGCGCCCAGGTGGCGGCACCGAAGAACCATCCCTGGGCCGCGGCTGCGAGCAGGAACACACCGATCAGCGCGGTGGCGAAGTTCAGCGTAATGGTCAGGTTGTCGCCGACCATCAGCAGCGCCGGATGGTAGAAGAACATGAACGGCACGATGAACGCGGCCAGCCCGATCTTGAACGCGGTGACCGACGTGCGCATCGGTTCCGAACCCGCGATCGCCGCACCCGCATACGCTGCCAGTGCCACCGGCGGCGTGATCGCCGAGATCACCGAGTAGTAGAACACGAAGAAGTGCGCCACCAGCGGTTCGACGCCCATCTGGATCAGGCCGGGCGCGACCACCGATGCGGCCACCGCGTAGGCCGCGGTGGTCGGCATCCCCATGCCGAGCAGTACCGAAATCGCCATCGCGAACAGCAGCGCGAGCAGCTGGCTGTTCGCCGCGATCGCCAGCAGCATCGACGAAAAGCGCAGCCCGACCCCGGTCAGCCCGATCACGCCGACGATGATCCCGGCGGCGGCGCAGACCGCAATCAGCTGCACCGCCATCCGCGCCGACAGGTTCAGCGCGCGCAGCATCCCGACCAGCCCGAGCGGGAACGGCGTCAGCCAGCTCACCACCACCGCGCTGGCCAGCGCGACCGTGCCGGCTCGAATCACCGAATAGCCCATGAACAGCGCGCCGATCAGAATGATGATCGGCGTGAACAGGTAGATGCGCCGCAGCAACCGGCCGACCTGCGGCAGCTCCTTGCGCGGCACGCCCTTGATGCCGGTGCGCGCGGCCTCGAAGTCGACCATGAAATACACCGACGCGAAGTACAGCAGCGCCGGAATCAGGGCCGCGACGATCAGTTCGGTGTACGGAATGCCGGTGATCTCGGCCATGATGAACGCCCCGGCACCCATTACCGGTGGCATGATCTGACCGCCGGTCGACGCCGCAGCCTCGATCGCGCCGGAGGAGCGCGGCTGATACCCGACGCGTTTCATCAGCGGAATCGTCAGCGAGCCGGTCGCGACGACGTTGCCGGCCGAGGTGCCGTTGATCATCCCCATCAGCCCGCTGGCGAACACCGCGACCTTGGCCGGCCCGCCGCGCCGACGCCCGGCGACGGCGAACGCGAAATTCACGAAATAGTCGCCGACCTTCGACGCCTGCAGAAACGCCGCAAAGGTGATGAACAGCACGATATAGGTGGACGACACCGCGGTGGTGGGACCGAGGATCCCGTTGTCGGTGTACAGATAGGTGAAGAACCGGTCCGCGCGGTAGCCACCGTGCCCGAGGAAGCCCGGCAGCCAGGGCCCGACGAAACCATAGGCGATGAAGATTGCCGCGATCACGACCAGCGCCAGCCCGGCCACGCGGCGCGTGATCTCCAGGATCAGCAGGATCCCGGCCAGTATGGTCCACATGTCCGGCTGCGTCGGCACCACGCCGGCACGGAACTGCAGCATGTTGAGATGAAACAGCAGATAGCCCGCCACCGCGAGGCTGGCGGCCATCAGGATCCAGTCGTACCAGACGATCCGGTGCGCCTGCGGGCGGAAAACCCAGCCCGCGGGTATTGCGATCGCGGTCGCCGCAAACAGCGACCAGCCGAAGTACTGGAACAGCCAGGCCGGAATCAACGTCACGCCGGCCCAGTCGCGCAGCACATAGGCCGCAACCAGCGCGCCGATCGCATACGCGATCAGTACCGTCGCGGCCAGCATCGGCAACAGCTCCAGCCACCAGCGTCGCTGCCCTGCCTTTTCCGGGTGCGGGGCCCACGACGCGACCAGCGCGAAGCCGATGAACAGACCGCCGGCCACGTGGATGATCCGGAAGGTCCAGGTTTCCAGCGGGAACAGGTTCAGAACGATCAGGTGAAACAGGATGAAGCCAACGCAGGCGATGAACAGCATCCAGGCCTGCCAGCTGGAGAGTTCACGCTCCTGGCTGGCGCGTTCATCCGGATCCGCCGCTGCGCGTGCCTGCGGAACGGGGCTGATGGACTCCGACATGTGGTTCCCCAGTTCGTGCCGGCCGGATCCGTTGACCGAGGATTCCGGCCCGGGCTGTGCCGAAGGCGTGCCCGGCTCAGGGCCGGGCACGCACGGACGCTACCGCCTAGTCGCAGCCCGCCATTTCCGGCGGGATCAGCCGTTCGTCGACTTCGAAGCCCTTGGCCTGGAGGTAACAGACGGCACCGGGGTGGAACCACATGAAGCCGTTGGTGGTGTAATTCTCGGGCAGCGTCTCGGTGGCAGAGCGATGGATCCGTACCATGCGCTCGTTGTCGTCGAGCACGACTTCCATGATTCGCTGCACCAGCGACGCCGGCATGTCCTTGTGCGCGATCGCGTAGTTCCACATCGCCACGGTGGACTGATCCTCGGACACCGAGCGGTAGGTACCGCCGGGGATCTCGACCGCGCTGACCGGGTTGTTGGCGATCACCACGTCGAGTTCGGCGTCCGCGAACGAGAAGATGTTCACCGGCTGCTGGGCTTCGAGCTGGCTGAACGCCGAAATCGGCACGCCGGCTGCGAAGGCGAACGCGTCGATCAGCCCATCCTGGAGCTGACCTGCGAGGTCGGATGCACCGCCATATTGCAGGCGCACGTTGACGCCCAGATCCTGGAAGAAGCGCGGCCAGTACACGCTGGCCGTACCGCCGCGCGGCCCGACGCCGACCCGCTTGCCACGCAGGTCCGAGATCGAGTCGATCCCGGAACGCTGCAGCGCGACGACCTGGAACGGCGTCATATACATCGGGAACATCGCGCGGACGTTCTTGGTTTCCAGTCCGGGCGCCATCTCGAGCGTGCCGTCCCAGGCATCGCGGGCCGGCCCCATCGTGGTCATGCCGAACTGCAGTTCGCCGGAGTGGACCAGCACGAGATTCTGGGCGGGGCCTCCGGTCACTTCCGCCGTGGTGTTCACGCCCAGCTGTTCCTGGACCAGGTTGCCCCATCCGGCGCCGTAGATGAAGTAGGTGCCGCCCTGCGAGGCGGTGCCGATCTTGACCGACCGGGGCCAATCGCTGCGGTCCTGGGCCAGCGCGCCACTGCCGGCCATCGCGATGGCCGTCAGTCCGATGACCAGCCAACCCATGAATCGATGCTTCATTGCAGTCTCCTCGTTCGGGCCACGGTCATGGCGCAGCCCATTGGAATGGTGTTCCTGCGGAGACCGGGCCAGAACCCGTCCCGCGGCATCCCCCGGACCGGCCGATCGCGCCGGCAGGCCGTTCCCGGGGACACCGTGCGGGATCCGGCGGGCCGGGGGCTCTGGCCGACGCGCCGGAGGCCGCCCGGGCTCGCTGTACCGAATGGGTTACCATCCGACGCGCGGGCGCGGCCCTAGCCCCTTATAGCACTCCGGCAGGGGACACGTCTCGGTTCGCTCTTGGGGCCGGCGCGTGTTTTGCGGCCGTTTCGGAGATCTCGGCCGCGACCGCGGCACAAGACCTCAATTTGTGCATGGACAAGAGCCGGATCGACGCTTTTTTTGCACTGCAGGAAGCGTAGGAATTTCCAGCCTTCCATCGGCATCCCGGGTTTCCCAGCGCGCGCCTTTTCGCCAAACTGCGCGATCGAAGATCCGGCACGCAGGAGCAGCTTCCGTTATGGCCCCGTTCTACCCCGCGATCGAACCCAACCGGACCGGCAGGCTCGACGTCGGCGACGGCCATCGACTGTACTGGGAAGAGTGCGGCCGCCCGGACGGCATTCCCGCGGTGTTTCTGCATGGCGGTCCGGGGTCCGGCTGCGAGCCCTGGCACCGCCGGTTCTTCGATCCGGAGCGCTACCGCATCGTGCTGTTCGACCAGCGCGGCTCGGGACGCTCCACCCCCCACGCGAGCCTGGACGCGAACACCACGCCGCATCTGGTCGCGGACATCGAACGGCTGCGGGTCGCACTTGGCATCGAGCGCTGGCTGGTGTTCGGTGGATCCTGGGGCTCGACGCTGGGGCTCGCCTATGCCGAAAGCCATCCGGACCGTGTGCTGGGGCTGATCCTGCGCGGGATCTTCCTGTGCCGGCCGCGGGACATCGCATGGTTCTACCAGTCGGGGGCCGACCGGCTGTTTCCGGAGGCCTGGGCCGACTATCTGGAGCCGATCCCCGAGGCCGAGCGCGGCGACCTGGTCGCGGCCTACCATCGGCGCCTGACCGATGCCGATCCGGCAGTACGCGAGCGGGCGGCGCAGGCCTGGTCGGTCTGGGAGGGTCGCTGCTCCTGCCTGCAACCGAACCCGGACGTGCTGGCCCATTTCGCAGCGCCTGCGGTCGCGGTCAGCCTGGCGCGGATCGAGTGCCACTATTTCATCAACGGCAGCTTTCTTGCGCCGGATCAGCTGCTGCGCGATGCCGGGCGTCTGGCGCGGATCCCGGGAATGATCGTGCACGGGCGCTACGACGTCGTCTGCCCGGTCGAGCAGGCAGTCGCCCTGCACCGCGCGTGGCCTGCGGCCAAGCTGCAGATCGTTCCCGATGCCGGACATTCCGCGGCGGAGCCCGGCATTGCCGAGCGTCTGGTCGCAGCGACCGACGATTTCGCGGCGCGGCTGGCGTGATCGCGCTGATCCAGCGCGTGTCCGAAGCCAGCGTCCGGATCGGTGCCGACGTGACGGCCGCGATCGGACCGGGGCTGCTGGCGCTGGTCGCGGTCGAGCGGGGGGACACCGAGGCGGCGGTCGAGCGGACGCTCGAGCGCCTGCTCGGCTACCGGGTATTCGCCGACGACCAGGGGCGCATGAACCGCTGCCTGCGCGAAACCGGCGGCGGCCTGCTGCTGGTGCCGCAGTTCACGCTGGCGGCCGACACCCGCAAGGGCATGCGTCCGGGTTTCAGTGGCGCGGCGAGCCCGGAACTCGGCACCGCGATGTTCGCGCGGCTGGTCGAACGGGCTCGGGAAAAGCACCCGAACGTCGCCAGCGGCCGCTTCGGCGCCGACATGCAGGTCGCGCTGGTCAACGACGGACCGGTCACGTTCTGGCTGCAGACGCGGCCGCCGTCGGGCCCTGCCGCATAGGAACGACCGCCGAAGGCGTGCTGCGGAAACCGTTGCGCGCAGCTCAGCCGGTTTCGGCGCGCTCGCGCAACAGCTTGACCTGGAACAGCGCGTTGCGCTCCTCTTCCTCGAGCGAGGACTGAATGAAGCGGATCGTGCGCTCGTAGCGCGGGATGATGTTGTACTTCAATGCGTTCACCAGCTTCTGCGCCTTGCGCTGCTCCTCCATCAGCCGGTGCAGCGCGATCTCGACTTCGCCGAGCTGCGCGAGCAGCACGGTTGCATCGGCGAGCTTTTCCCGGCTGGTGTCGAAGCTGATGTCGGTTCCCAGCAGACCGAGGGGCTGCAGTTTCACCCGCTCGGCCCGAACCGACGGGTATTCGATCCCGAGGCTGCGCCGCGGCAGGATACCGACCGTCAGGGCCGGTTCGACGCCCATGGCTGCCTGGTGAATGCCGCGCCCGCCCATGCGCATTTGCGCGACGCTCAGGCAGCGGTAGGCGTCTTTCAGCGTCGCCTCGACCTCCTCGCGCAGGCGGCGGTACTGCCCGATGCGCTCGTACACCAGCCGAGTCAGCAGATCCCGCTTGCGTTCCAGCAGGTCGTGCCCCGCTTCCAGGAACGTCACCTGCCGTTTCAGCCGCAGCAGGGTATTCTTGGTCGGCGGAACCTTGATCAGTTGCTGGCTCATCGCCCGGCGCTCAATCGGTGCCGGCAGGTTGCGCGCCGCTGGTGGAACGGCGCTTGGTGCGCGGCTGGGAATAGGACTGCACCGCGGTGGTCACCCCACTGCTGGGTCCGCCGGCCGCGCCGGATCCGGTCTCGTCGACCTCCCGGTAGTATTTTGCGATATCGGCTTCGCTGACCCGGGTAAGCACATCCTTGGGGAAGATCGACATCAGTTCCCAGGCCAGTTCCAGCGTCGCCTCGATACTGCGATCCTCCGCTTCACCCTGCCCGACGAAGCGCTGGTCGAAGGCGTCGGCAAAGCTCAGGTAGCGGCGGTCGTGCGTGGACAGTTCGTCGGCGCCGATGATCGATGCAAGGTTGCGGGTCTCGAGCGCACGGGCATACAGGGCATACAGCTGGGCCGCGACCCGCGGGTGGTCCTCGCGGGTATCGTCCTTGCCGATCCCGTCCTTCATCAACCGCGAGAGGCTGGGCGAGATATGCACCGGCGGGTAGATACCCTGGTTGTCGAGCTCGCGCGACAACACGATCTGCCCCTCGGTGATATAGCCGGTCAGATCCGGGATCGGGTGGGTGATGTCGTCGGAGGGCATCGACACCACCGGCATCATCGTGATCGAGCCGTGCCGGTTATGGATGCGGCCGCAGCGCTCGTAGATCTCGGCGAGGTCGGAGTAGAGGTATCCGGGGTAGCCCTTGCGCGCTGGCACATCGCCCTTCGCGGTGGCGACCTCGCGCAGGGCCTCGGCGTAGTAGGTCATGTCGGTCATCACCACCAGCACGTGGCGGTCGAGATCGTAGGCGAGGTACTCGGCGGCGGTCAGCGCAGTGCGCGGCAGCGTCAAGCGCTCGACCGGCGGATCGTCGGCCAGGTTCACGAACATCACCACGTTGCGCAATACCCCGGAGGAGGCGAACGCGTCGCGGAAGAACTTGGCATCGGCATAGGACACGCCCATCGCCGCGAACACGATCGAGAACGCAGCGTCCTCGTTCTTCAGCCGCGCCTGGCGCACGATCTGCGCCGCGAGCCGGTTGTGCGGCAGGCCCGAGCCGGTGAAGATCGGGAGTTTCTGGCCGCGCACCAGTGAATTCAGCCCGTCAATGGTCGAGATCCCGGTCTGGATGAACTCGCGCGGGTAGGTACGCGCCGCCGGGTTGATCGCCGAGCCGCCGACCGCGCGCCGCAGGCTCGACAGAATCGGCGGGCGCCCGTCGCGCGGTTCACCGAGCCCGTTGAACTCGCGGCCCAGCAATTCCGGCGACAGCGGGATTTCCACCGGCGCATCCAGGAAGCGCACCCAGGTGTTCTCGAGATCGAGATCCTCGACGCCCTCGAAGACCAGGATCAGCACCTCGTCGTCGGAGGCGCGGATCACCTGGCCGTTGCGGATGCCGCCGGCGTGGTCCTCGATGCGCACGCGGTCGCCGAAGGCCACCCCCGGGGTCTGATTCATCACCAACAGGCCACCCCGGGCCGCGACCGCGGTGCGGTATTCCTTGATGCTCATCCCGCCTGCTCCTCCTGTGTCGCGTATTCCTGCCGCAGATGCTTCAGGGCCTTCTCGGCCTCGTTGCGGAAGGCCTCGATCTCGTCGAGCTGCTCGCTGGAATACAGGCTCTTGATCCGGCGCGCGCGCGACAGCAACGGCTGGCGCTTGAGTTCCTGCACCGGCACGCCGAGTTTCACCAATTCGGCTCCGAGGTCGTAGATCGTCAGCGCGAGGTCGAGGAGCGCGAACTGCTTCTCCGGCGAGCAGAAGGTGTCGACCTCGTCGAGCGCGCTCTGCTGCAGTACGCCTTCCTTGATCAGTGCCGCTCCCTCGAGATCCCAGCGCTGCGTGGACGACAGCGCCTCCGGGCCGACCAGGTTCACGATCCGCGACAGCTCCGCGTCGCGCGCCAGCAATGCCAGCGCCGCGCGGCGGCGGTCTTCCCAGCTGCCGTCGACATTCTCGTGCCACCACTGCGCCGCAGTGTGCACATGCCCGGAGAAACTGGTGACCCAGTCGATCGACGGGTAGTGCCGGGCGTCGGCGAGTTCCTTCGACAACGCCCAGAACGTTTCGATGATGTCCTTGGTATGGCTGGTCACCGGCTCGGAGAAGTCGCCGCCCGGCGGTGACACCGCGCCGATCAGCGTCACCGAACCCGATCCAGCGCCGTGCGTCTCGACGCGACCTGCGCGCTCGTACACCGCCGCAAGCCGCGACGCGAGGTACGCCGGGTACCCCTCCTCGACCGGCATCTGCCCGAGCCGGCCCGACACTTCGCGCAAGGCTTCGGCCCAGCGACTGGTCGAGTCGGCGAGCATCACCACGTCGTAGCCCATGTCGCGGTAGTACTCGGCCATCGTGATCCCGACGTACACCGACGCCTCGCGCGCGACCACCGGCATGTTCGACGTGTTCGCGACCAGCAGCGTACGCTCCATCAGTTTGCGCCCGGTGTACGGGTCGTCGAGCTTCGGGAAGGTTTCGAGCACGTCGACCAGTTCGTTGCCGCGCTCGCCGCAGCCGACGTAGATCACGATGTCGGCATTCGACCAGCGCGCGATCTGTTGCTGCACCACCGTCTTGCCGGCGCCGAACGGCCCCGGTACCGCGCCCTTGCCGCCTTTCAGCTGCGGGAAGAAGGTGTCGATCACGCGTTGTCCGGTGATCAGCGGCGCGACGCCGTCGTCGCGGCGCAGGTAGGGCCGCGGCGTGCGCACCGGCCAGCGGTGGTACATGCGCAGGCGCTGGCTGCGCCCGCTGGCGGCGGCGACCCGGGCAATGGTGGCCTCGATGTCGTAGTCCCCGGCCGGTGCGATCTCCTCGAGTTCACCGTGGACACCGGGCGGCACCAGAATCCGATGGACCACGGTCTCGGTTTCCTGCACGGTCCCGAGGATGGTCCCCGGCGCGATCGCCTGCCCCACCTCGAGTTCGCGATTCGGCTCAAAGGCCCATTCCCGGGAGCGATCGAGGGCGGCGACGTCGATACCGCGGCGGATGTAGTCCCCCGACTGCAGCGCGATCTTCTCGAGGGGCCGCTGCACGCCGTCGAAAATCCCGCCCATCAGGCCCGGCCCCAGCTCCACCGACAACGGCCAGCCCAAGCCCACCGCCGGCTCTCCCGGCCGCACGCCGTCGGTCGATTCATAGGTCTGCACTACCGCGGTGGCGCCGCTCAACGAGATCACCTCGCCGAACAGGCCGAAATCGCCGATCTTGACCTGTTCACCGTGGCGGATTCCAGGCAGTTCGATGGTGACGATCGGTCCGTTGATATCGCGGACGGTGCCGATGCGTTGGGTCTCGCTCATGATCTCATCCGGTGAAGGGGTTGCCCGACTCGAGTGTGGCCGGGAGCAGTCGTTCGAGAATCGCCTGCTGCAAGCGCGTGCGCAGGCGGGCGACACGGCCTTCGAACGTGTTGTCGACGCGCATGCGTCCGTCTTCGCTCAGCAACAACACGCCGGCCAGAGTCTCGATCGGTTCGGCATCGATGCGGATGTTCTGGCCGGGAAACTCGGCGGCCAAGGGATCCCATGCCGCCTCCAGCAGTTCCCGGTCGCGGGCATTGACGCGCACGACGATATCGCTGTGATCGATCTGTGCCACACCCTCGCGTAGCAGCTGAAGCAGGTGTTCCCGGTAGGCATCGCGGTCCTCGACGAACGCACGCATCCGCTCCTCGAGACGGGCCTCGACGCCCCGCACCAGGTTCCAGCGTACCCGGTCGAGATTGCTCTGCAGCTTCAGTTCCGCCGCCTGTACCCGCTGGCGGTAGTGGCGGTCGCCCAGGGCGCGGGCGATCGCCTCCTCGCGGGCTTCGCGCTGGCGCAGCCGCTCGGCGGCCTCGCGCAGCACCGATTCCCGGGTACGCTGCGCCTGTTCGGCGAATTGGTCGGCAAGCCGCTGCGCCCGTGCCAGAATCGCGTTTTCGAGTTCGAGTACCTGATTCACTTCGTTTCCCCGGTGGATAGGCTGCCGGCCCCGAACAGGTTCTGCAGCCGCGCCGCGACGTCACTGGTGAGCCGTGGCGGCAGGCTGCCGAGCGGGGGCAAGGATGTGACGATGATGCGCCCGCCCTCGCGCCGGAGCAGCGCGAGCATGGGCACGTCCCAGTCCATGATCGCGTCGTCGACAATCACGAACGCGCTTTCGCCCCCGCGGTCCATGTCGCGCAGGATTCGGTTCACCTGCGCGGGATCGGGATCGGTGACGGTTTCGAACCCGATCAGCCGGAAGCCGTCGGCGAGACTATGCTCGCCCATGAACAGCAGGCGGGTAACGCGCCCCTGGGGTGTTTCCGCAGGCACGGCCGGCCTCCGTCAGATCCGGTTCAGCAGCAGGATACTGATGACCAGACCGTAGATCGCGATCCCCTCGGCCAGCCCGATGTAGATCAGGCTCCGGCCGAGCATCTCCGGCTTCTCGGTGATCGCGGCGAGCGCGGCGGAGCCGATCGGACCCACCGCGATGCCGGCGCCGATGGTCGACAGGCCGGTCGGAATGCCGACCCCGATGATCGCGAGACCGAGGCCCACGCTGATCTCGGTCACCGCCTGCTCGACCCCCGCGGGCTGGGCGAGTGCATCGCTGATGCCGAAGACCAGCAGGCCGAACATCGCGCCGACGAACACCGTCATCTGCGTGATCAGGGCCGGCTTGAAGAAGCCGCGCAAGCGTGGCGACAGCGCCGGACGGAACTCGAGATACGCGCCGGTGGCGATGAGGCCGATGATGGCGAAGGACATGAGACCGACGAGCCAGTACATGGTCAACTCCCAGTTGGATGGAACAGGTAGCGGTGCGGGCCCATCACGCGGCCCGCGGGCGGCGGCGCAGGCGCAGCGGTGCGAACTCGCGCCCATCGCCCGAAAAATAGCGTGAGAAACCCTCGTAGTACTGCAAACGCATCACCTGGATGGTCACGATCACCCCCTCGAGCACCATCACGAAGATGTTGCCGAAGATGACCATCAGCACGTGTCCGACAGCCCCCATCATGCCGGCAAGCGTGAGCACCGCGATCATCAATGCGACGTGGTTGATGCTGAATGCCGCGACACGCAGGAAGGACAGCGTGTTCGAGATATAGCCGATCACCGTTTCCAGGGTCTCGATCAGCACCACCAGGATCTTTTCGCCGACGGGCGCGTCGAGGTGGAACCAGTTGTAGACCGCCAGCGCGGCCAGGGAGGCGATCACCAGAACGGCGGGAAGGGTGCCGAAGCCGTCGCCGGTCGCGAGCCCCACGCCGCCCCAGACGAGGCCCAGATAGAACAGCAGATTCACGACACCGTGGTGACCGAATACCGCTGCCATCGGTTCGGCGATTGCGAAGCGATTGTAGATCGTCAGCACGCACGCAAGTGTCAGGAAGAACACGCCCCAGGCCAGCGCCAGCTGCAGCATCAGGATCGGGTCGTACAGCGGCGACATCCACAACGCGGGCAGCAGCTCCTTGTAGCCGAACACACTGCCGAACAGGAACCCGAAGAACACCGATGACAGCCCTGCCAGCACGCCGAAGAGGTAGAAGCGTCCGAGCGGTTTGCGGAACAGCCAGGCCAGCAGTGCCAGTACCGCCCCGTGTCCGACATCGCCGAACATCGTGCCGAACATCAGCAGGAAGGTGATCGTGAACAGGAACGTCGGATCGATCTCGCCGTAGCGCGGGATCCCGTACTGCTTCACGAGCAGCGCGAAGGGCTGCAGAAGCCGGTGGCGCACCGGCACCGACGGCACCAGCGGGCGCTCGTCGGCCCGGGGTTTGCGGCTCTCCAGACTGAAGCGTTCCCCGAGCGCCTGTTTCAGCCGCCGCTGCACATCGGGCACCGCGCGCGCTGGCACCCAGCCGGCGATGCAGGCGAGATAGCCGGCACTGCGGATGGCCGGATCGAGGTTCACGAAGGGCTCGGCGAGGCTGAGCACCGTTTCGGCCCGGACCAGATCATCGCGATAGGACCGGGCGCAGGACTCCAGTTCCCGCTGCAGGGCCTCGCGCTCGGCGTCGATGCGGTCGCGGCGCTGCTGTTGTTCGGCCCGGATTGCTTCGGGTGAGGCGTCGAGGCCCTGCGGCAGCGGGATCGCCTGGAAGCCGGCCGAGGACAGCAGGGAGCCGATCTCCGACTGCTCGGACTTGGATGGCGGGCCGACGATGACCACATGCGAGTTGCCGCCACGCTCCATGTACGAGAACAGGAGGTACCCGGCGAGGCCGAGCGCGCCCTGCAGACGGCTGACGTTCTCGCGCGGCACCACCCCGACGTGGAATTCGAGGAACCGGGTCTTGGTTCGCAGCATCCCCAGATCGACCTGGAGTTCGGCAAAGTTCGCCAGCGCCGCCGCTTCCTCGTCCAGCAGGCGCGCGCGCTCGTCCAGTTCGCGGAACGATTCCTGCAGGCGCAGGCACGAAGACCAGGCCTCGCCGAGGATGGTATTGGTCTGCGTCAGCTCGTCGAGTTCCACCACGCGGATCTCGCCGAGATCTGGCTCCGGCACCGGGATCATCTGCCGGATCTTGTCGAGACGCGAGCGCGCCTGCTGGTGGACTTGCTGATAACGGCAGTCCTCCAGGGGAGTGAGCTGCTGCTCCTGGGGGGCGCGCGGATCGGGATGGAAGCTTTCGGTTTCCGCGAGGGTCAGCGATGCCTGCGGCAGATCCTCGGCCAGGACCAGCAGCCGGACATGGCGCATCGGCTGGGGTTTCATCAGCATCGGGACACCTCGCGCTGCGGACGGACGGCGGGGCCGGACTGGCGACGGCAACGAGAGCGATTCATGCGGCCTCCCGCCATTGATGGACGCAGATCGCGGGACTCAGGCCGAGTGCAAGTTCGACATAGGGCTCCGGGAGCTTCAGCAGGCGACCCTGGAACAACGTGAATGCAAGGCGCAAATCGAACTCCCGCAGGATCAGATACGCCAGCGCACGCGCGACGCCGGATTGCCCCCCGCGCAGCACCAACCACGCCACTTCGGCGCAGTAGTGGCCGAGTCGCCGTTGGATCTCCATCAGGTTCCCGGCATCGGCCAGGCGCGAATGCAGCGGCTCGGGCAACGCGGCCAGGATCTTGGCCTCGGCGTCCAGACCCACCAGTGCGAGCAGGCGTTCGCGGTGCAGCAGGTGGGGGGACGGCACGAGCTGGTAGAAGGTCTCCGAAGACGACAACCGGTAGCCGAATCGGAAACGCAACAGCCACAGAACGTTGGCGCGATCGACCAACGCACCCACCAGCCTGCGCATCTGGCGCCGGGCGACGCTGTCCTCGAGCCGGGTGACGCGGCGTGCGAGGTCCGTGTAATAGCGCTGGTCGATCGCCGCCTCGAGTGCGAAGGATTCCTGGCGTTTCTCGTAAATCTCGCGCGCTTGCCGCGCGAGCAGACTCAGCGGGCCGTCTTCAAGGCAGCGCAGCAGTTCGACCGCGTTCTCGGTCCGGAACAGATCCTCGTTCGCGAGCCGGACGCGCGGCGGCAGATCGTACAGATTTTCGCGGATTTCCTGCTGATCGAGCTGGCGGATCTTGCCCCGCAGCAGGGTTTTCAGGTTGAACAATGCGAACTGCCGGGCCCAGGCCAGCACCAGTCCGCGCTCCTCGGCGTTCATCGACCGGACCAACACGGTCACATCGTCCATCAGCGCCTGCATCAACGTCTGTTCCACCGCACGGCTGCGGCCACGTACGCTGCGCTGCTCTTCGAACAGCGCCGTCAGCCCGAACTCCTGGGCGAGCTCCGGCAGCCCGAGCTGGGTGAAGCGCTGCAGATCACCTGGCTGGTACAGCTGCGTCGCCTTACCCGAAACCCGCGTATTCAGATAGGCGTCGTGCGCGTTGCCATTCATCGGAGATAAGACCTGGTCAGGCCGCGAAAGGCATCAGGGCGCGGCATCAGAGCCGGGGATCCATCAGTACCTGGAAGGCGGCCGCCAGCGCGTCGTCCTCACGATCCTCCGCCATGTCGCGCAGTTGCTCGTGGCGTTCATCGTAGCGGCGCTCGACCTCGGCGATGGTTTTCGCTGCCCGCTCTTCCGCGCGACGGATCCACGCCTGCTGAAGATCGGGGATGCGGGCTGCGAACGCTTCGTCGCGCTCGCGCGCCTCGTCGATGGCCTCCTGGACGCTCCGCTCGTGCGCCTCCTCGGCCTCCTTCGCGATGCCTTCCGCCTTCGTTTCGGCATCGAGCAGGCGTTGCAGCGTGTCGTCCATTGCCAGTCCTCAGGCTGTGCTCTGCGGCACCGGGCGGACCCCGGGTGCCCTGCCTGACCAGGTCCGGCACGAGCACCTGCGCCCGGACCCGACCGGTGCCAGTTCAAGTCCTGGACGCAGGTTCGATGGTACTCGCAGCCTCATAAGACGTCCAGAATTTTCCCAACTATCGATCCACTCGGCAGCTGGGGTCGAGGGTGCAGATGGACGCTCGTGAGGATAGCGCGTCGGACTGCGTGCTGCAGCCGAAGGGCAGTCCGGCGGCCGGGCGCTTCCGTGCCGATGGATTCCCATCGGATTCGAAGCAGCATCCGGCCTGGCGGTTACTTGCCGATGCAGAATCCGGCGAAGATCGCGCCGAGCAGTTCCTCGGGATCGCCACGGCCGAGCAATGCTTCCAGCGAGCGTTCGGCCAGGCGCAGTTCCTCGGCGATCAGATCCGGCGCGAGGCCGACATCGATGCGGCGCAGGCAGGCCGCTGCGGCCGACAGGCCTTCGAGGTGACGGCTGCGGACGCTGAAGCGCTGCTCGCCGGGATCGCCCAAACCGATCTCCGCGCGAATCGCTGCACGCAGTCTGTCGATCCCCTCGCCGGAGAACGCGGACACTCGCAGAGCCTGCGCACCGCCGCCGGGCATCAGGTCGACCTTGTTCCAGACCTGCAGCACGGGAATCCCGGGCAGGTCCGGGAGCGGCGCCCGTGCTTCGGGCCGGGTCAGGTCGAGCACCTCGACGATGATGTCGGCGGATGCCGCGGCGCTGCGCGCACGCTCGATGCCGATGCGCTCGACCGCATCGTCGCTCTCGCGCAGGCCGGCGGTATCGATCAGTTCCACCGGAATGCCGTCGATCGCGATCGGGGCGCGCAATACGTCGCGGGTCGTGCCGGGGATCTCGGTCACGATCGCGACCTCGGCATCGGCGAGGCGATTCATCAGGCTGGACTTGCCCACGTTCGGGGCCCCGACCAGCGCAAGCCGCAGCCCGGTACTGAACACGCGCGCCGGGCGCAGCCGCGCGACCAGGTCGTCGATCGAGGCCGCGAGCTCGGCCGCGCGTGTAGCCACCTCGACGGCGGCGGTGGATTCGAGGTCGGTTTCGCCGAAATCGATCTCGGCCTCGATCAGCACGCGCAGCGCGCGGATCTCGGCACCCACCGGCTCGAGTTCGCGCGCGAGCGCGCCGTCGAGGCTGCTGCGCGCGAGCCGTGCCGCGGCCGCGGTTTGCGCATGGATCAGATCGGCCACCGCTTCGGCCTGGGCCAGGTCCATCCGGTCGTTCAGAAAGGCGCGTTCGGTGAACTCCCCGGGACGGGCCAGGCGTGCGCCGAGCTGCAATGCCGCGTCCTGGAGCTGCTGCAGCAGCACCGGGCTGCCGTGGCCCTGCAGTTCGACGACATCCTCGCCGGTGTAGGACGCGGGTTCGGGAAAGAACAGCACGAGACCGTCGTCGACCAGCGTCCCGTCGGCGCTGCGCAAGCGGCGGTGGCTGGCGCAGCGCACCGGGAGCCGCGGCCCGGCGATGGCCTCGGCCACGACACGCGCCCGCGGACCCGACAGGCGCAACACGCCGATGCCGCCGACTCCCGGCGGGGTGGCGACGGCGACGATGGTGTCCGCGCCGCCGGCCACGCGGTCAGTCCTTCTTGCCGCCGGCAGCGTCGATCTTGCGGGTGATCACGTACTGCTGGCCGATCGAGAACAGGTTGTTGGTGAACCAGTACAGCACCAGCCCCGCCGGGAAGAACGCGAAGAACACGGTGAACACCACCGGCAACGCCATGAAGATCTTCCTCTG
Organism: Thioalkalivibrio paradoxus ARh 1; assembly: GCF_000227685.2. Classification (GTDB taxonomy): domain Bacteria; phylum Pseudomonadota; class Gammaproteobacteria; order Ectothiorhodospirales; family Ectothiorhodospiraceae; genus Thioalkalivibrio; species Thioalkalivibrio paradoxus. Next base: position 3,754,413 of record NZ_CP007029.1, read on the forward strand.
GATCGGATCCATCGGCGGCGGGTTCAGCTTGTACTGGATGATCATCGTCAGGCCCATCAGGATGGGCAAGATGAAGTACGGATCCCGCGTCGACAGATCCTGGATCCAGAGCCACCAGGGCGCCTGGCGCAGTTCGACACTCTCGAGCAGTACCCAGTACAGCGCGATGAACACCGGGATCTGGACCAGGATCGGCAGACAGCCGCCGAGCGGGTTGATCTTCTCCTTCTTGTAGAGCTCCATCAGCGCGGTGTTCATGCGCTGCTTATCGTCCTTGTAGCGCTCCTTCAGCGCCTGCAGCTTCGGTGCCACCGCGCGCATCTTGGCCATCGAGCGGTAGCTGGTCGCCGACAGGTGGAAAAACGCCAGCTTGATCAGGATGGTCAGGAACACGATGGACCAGCCCCAGTTCCCGACGAAGTCGTGGATCACCCGGAGCAGCCAGAACAGCGGCTTCGCGAGGAAGGTGAAGATGCCGTAATCGACGGTCAGTTCCAGCCCCTGCGAGATTTCGCGCAGCTCGGCCTGCGTCTTCGGTCCCACCCAGATGCGGCTGGTGAACTCGCCAACTTCGCCGGGCGCAATGGTCACCGGTTCCGAATGCAGGCCGATCAGGTACTCGGTGCCAGTGGCGCCCGGTACCGCGCGCGCGTACATCGAGTTGACCTCGTCCTCGAAGGGCACCCAGGCCGACATGAAATAGTGCTCGATCACCGATATCCATCCGCCCTGCAGGCGCTGCTGGATCGGCGAGTCGCGCAGCGACTCGAAGCTTTCCTTGTTGTAGCGCCCGTCGAAGTAGGCCGCACCGGTAAAGGTATAGAGGAAGAACGACGCGCGCGACGGAGTGGGGCCATGACGGAGCTGGCGGTACTGGCGGCCGATCCAGGGCTGGTCGCTGAGGTTCTCGACCTGGTGCTCGATTTCGAACAGATGCGTGCCGCGCTGGAACACGAACGTCTTGGTCACCCGGACCGTGCCGTCTTCGGAGGTCCAGGTCATCGGCACCCGCAAGCTGTCCTCGCCGTCGGCCATCTCGAAGCGGTCGGCGTCGACGCGGAACTCGGCGTGATGCGAGGGCGCTCGTGTCGCGGCATCGATATCGGCAATGCGGTCGTGCGTCAGGCCGCTCTGGGCGACGTAGCCACGGACGCGCTCGTCGAACAGGCGCACCGGCACCGAGGGCTCGCCCAGATCGACCGGGAAATCCAGCAGGTCCGCACGCACCAGGGTGCCGCCGCGGGTGTCGATCGCGAGGTCGAGCAGGTCGGTGCGCACTGTCACCTGGCGCCGGGTCGGTTCCGGGAGAGCTTCCGGAATCGCGCTCGGATCGACAGGATCCGCCTCGGCAACCGGCGCTTCGGGAACGTCTTCCGGGGGCAGCTCGGTCTCCTCGGCAGTCGGATCGACCGCGCGCGGGGGTTCCGGTCGAACCCCATAGTCCTGGTTCCAGGCCTGCCACATCAGGAACAGGACGAATGCCAGGGACAGCCAGAGAATGGGGCGCAGGTTTTCCATGAGGTCGGTTATTTCCGGGAATCGTGGGTCGGGGTCGTCTCCGGCACAGGGTCGTAGCCGCCTTCCGCCCAGGGATGGCAGCGCGAGATCCGCCGGGCCCCCAGCCAAAGCCCGCGCAACGCGCCATGGCGGGAAACCGCCTGGGCGGTGTATTCGGAGCAGCTGGGATGATACCGGCAATGCGGCGCCATGAACGGCGAAATTGCGTACTGGTACAGCCGGATCGGCATCAGGATCAGAGTCCGGATCATTTCACGTGCTCCAGCAGCTGGTCGAGTTCCAGCCTCAGTTCCCGGGAGTCTGCAGCCGCAATTCCGGCGCGGGACAGGACGACGATATCCACGGCGGCCAGCGACCGGCGGCGTACCCGGAAGGCCTCGCGGGCGATGCGCTTGATGCGGTTGCGATCCACCGCGCGCCGCGCATGTTTTTTCGAGATCGCCAGCCCGAGTCTGGGCTGATCGAGCGGCGGCGCGCTGGTCCGGTACAGAAGCATGAAGCGGCGGCCCGGGATGCGCCGGGCGCGGGCGAACACATGCTGGAAAGCCCGACCGTGCAGCAGGCGCAGGCTACGTGGAAATCCTTCCGCCGGGGCCGGCGACGGCGCGCCCACCGCGTGCACGGCCGAGCGGGCAGCGCCGGTTACGGGCAGAGGCGCTTGCGGCCCTTGGCGCGGCGGGCGTTGATCACCCGGCGGCCGGCACGGGTGGCCATGCGCGCGCGAAACCCGTGGGTACGGGCGCGATGGAGGCGACTGGGCTGAAATGTGCGCTTCATGGCGAGGTTCCGAAATTCAAAA